>CAZDXB010000019.1:0-44810 GCA_964509335.1 uncultured Hyphomicrobiales bacterium
CGACTTTTACGCCGTATGCTACAAAATCGGAATTTACCGCGCTTATTTCGTTGCCGGATATCTTTAAATTGATGTTATGATAGCCGATGTCCGTTCCGGCGTCGTTGCCGCCCGCGATTATACCGCCGGCGTCAATAGTTGCGGGCGTTCCCGCTTGGCTGCCTTCGCCTTTTCTGCCCATCGACTCGCCGCCGGTATATGTATATGCTCCGTCGCCGGTTACGTTGTATATTCTGTTGCCCGTTACTCCCTCGTCCTCAGTGAAACCTAAATATACGCCGGCTCGGCTTACGTCGTAGATTTTGTTATTCTTTATAACATTATTGGAGTTATAATATCTGAACCATTCGTTATGCATCTGTCTTAACAAAGCGCCCATTCCAATATCTACAACGCCGTATCCGAAGCCGCTTATCTCGTTGCCTTCTATCACGTTGTTGTGGCAAGGTATGGTGTCTAAATTATTCATATTCGTGCCTTCTTTGCCCTTTGGAGGTCGCGCTCGCATAACTATAGCGGAGCTGTATCCGGTCCCCGGTTCGTCGTCGTCTTCTGCGAATTGAACCTGCGTGCCGACGGTGCGCGCGCCCGGAATATAAACGTGAGGAGTCAAGTCGCTGCCAGTAGCGTCTTTGTAATCATTCTCAAAGATACAGTTCTTGATAGCGATGTTCTTCGCGCCTTGTTTCATATAAATAGCGTTATGGAAATACAGTTCGTCGTCGGTCGGCGTCTTCAAAACAAATCTTATCGACCTATTTATTCCGCCGTCGAATATGAAATAACCGTTCGATTTTGAGTATTTATTAAGCTGGCTTGGAGGAACGGATAAAACAATAGCGTTCATATTGCTTGGATGGAAATTCTGTCCGAACAAAATTCCAATCCCGCTGCCGGTTTGAATGTTAATAGTAACGCCGCCGTTCTCTCCGCCTCTCTCAACGGCTCTGTCGCTGGAAGGTTTGAATGTAACGGTGGCGCTGTCGCTCATTCCCGATATGTATGAAGATAAATCAAGAGCCGGATCGTCGGGATTATAAAGGTCGCCTATTGTGTATTCTCTATCGGTAAATTCGAATATAACGTCGCCGGCTACTCCGTAATGGTAGAGTTCGTCAACGGCTTCCTGTATAGTTTCAAAATTCCTGTCGCCGCTACCGGTTTCGCCTATCGTGTAAGCGCCAATCAATCCTCGGTCAACCGAGAATGTCTGGCAAACCTTCCTCATTGATTCCGGATTATCGTCGTAAGGAGAAACAACTCTTGTGCAAATCGTATAATCTCCAGTGTAAGGAGGAACGAATTTCGTATCGCTCACTACGTCCGTAGTGTCGTATCTCGCTCCGGCGGCTAATACGTAATTCAAAACAGTATCTCTGAATACTACCTCGCCGGTTTCGTCGTAAGTTATCTTATAGAATATAGAATCGTTGTCAACGTCGTTAACGCCTTTATTTGTGAATCTTCCCATCGGATTAATAGGTCTTCCGGCGACAACTTCGTCGCTATCGGTTGGGAATACTACGCAAACGGCTCTTAGGTCCACTTCCTTAGCTATATTAAACAAGTAGTCGTCGCCGCCGCTTCTCGGAACTATATTGTTCGCCAAAGCCTGGTCCGTCGCGTCCAACAACTCTAAACTAGCTTTTAATTTATAATCGCCTACCGATTGAGGATAATAATATCCAAAATCGCTTAAGACGATAGAACCGGCAGATTTCAATGAATCGTCGGTGTCTTCCCATTCGTCGCCGCCTTCCATTAACAAATTGTCGTCCATATCGTAAACTTCCACGTCAACGCTGAAATTCGTGATTGAATTTAATCCTAAATTCGACACTTCGATTTCAAATTCAATTGGAACCAAAGGATACTTTTTCAGATGCTTTCTTTTAGGTTTCTTGATATCCGTAATGGCAATATCGTAAGGCAAAGCGATGTTGAATCTAGTGTCGTCTAAATTTACTGTGCCGACTTCGTCGATTATTAGCGAAGCGTCAACAATATATTCGCCTGCGTCAAAGTCGTCGTAATTTGTTTGTAAATCTAATGTTCCGTCGTTGCCAAAACAAACGCCTGTTCCAACAGTAAAATCATATCTTGCCGAATCGCCGGTGAAATCGCCCGGGTCAACTTGAAAACCGTTGGAAGTGCCGTCGGTAGCTCTGTAAATAGTTTCGGGATTTTGGTCGGACGAGGGTCCGTAAATTCTGTATGTCAATAAAATATCGGGCATTCCGCCGTCGCGCGTAATAAATAACGCCGGATGGCGCTCTTCGTCGCCCGCTCCGCCGTAAACGGCGCCTTTGCGGAATATCTCGCCGCCGGAAGGATACGAACCCATTAGTTCCGGGTCGCCTTTACCGTAAATAAATGTTTTACCTACAGGAATATCGCCTCTGCTTGGATTGATATAATAATTATTCCTGTGACTTCCATAATGGAATTGAGACGGATTGCCGGGTTGTATTTGGATATAAGGCCCGTAGTATCTTACTCTATGGCCGCCTATGAAAGCTCGACCGCTAGCCCAACTGCCGGACTCCCGAGGACCGTAGATAATCTCGATTTTGTTTGAAGACTCGTGGAGTCGAATCTGTCCGTCAATTTGTGGATGGCTCTGATAGTAACGAGAGGTATAACCGTTCCATTGAATTACTAATACGCGGCTTGGCGCCGAGCCTTGGACCTCGTAATATATACCTCCGCGAGTATAACCGTCGCGCGAATACCAACCAATCGTGTTGTATCCAGTGTAATAATAACCCGGGGTTGGATTAAGATAATATCCTCTATATCCCAAAGTCATATACCCGTTGCAGTTTACGTAACAGTAAGTGAAGTTTTGGTTATCCAATTGAAAAGTAAAAGGAAAATTAAGCCTACGGGTATTATCGTCGCCTCTGGTTAAGTAAGTTCCAGATATCGATTCCCACGTTCCGTCTTTTTCGTCCATCTCTATTTCGTAGAGAGTTTGAGAATTAGCGGCTAAGCTTCCTAGCAGAAGCGCCGTCGTTACTAGAATAAGTTTTAAGTATTTCATTTTAATACTCCTCTTTACATTAATTGTTTGACTATATTTAAAATTTGTACGTTAGCGACGCGAAACTCCAAATTTGAGTCCGGAACTTTGGCTTTTAAATCCATTAGCAATTTAAATAATTCAAAATTTTTTCGCGCTTGGTAAGCGCGTTCCTATATTATTTCTCCCTAAAACCCCCATAATTTATTTATAAAAACGTTCGTCAGTATTAAATGTTTGTAAATGATGACATCTGTTATCTTTAATTTAATAATATTTTTTATTTTATATCCCTTTTTTATTACAACTTTAAGAACAAATCATTTCCTTATTTGAACCTTAACTAGATAGACACATTAAACGTTAAAACGTCTCAAAGATTATTTAGTCGTTTTCAAGAATATGCAATAGTATAAATTAACGTTTTAACATAGTATTTATTTAGGGGGTCGTTTTTATATAACGAGGCGCAGCCATTAAGTTTCCAAATATTAACGGCATGAGTTTGTCTGCGGCTACGAGCGTCTTAAGTAAAAAAATCGCCGTCGTAATTATTGACCGCTTAGTAACTCAAGATAATCATTGTTCGCAACCGAAAACTAAAACTAACAATAAATCAATTGATATAAAGAAGTTAAACCAACTTCGTCTATTATGATCATTTCTTTCTAGTCGGTATCGTAAGTTTTGAAGGATAATCCGAGTTATGCCACAACTGGACTTCCGCCTTTTTAGCTTCCTCGGGCGTTTCGTAAGAAACGTCGCCGCCAGAACAGTAGTTCTTTTGGAAGTAGGGAGAATTTAAAGCGCCTACAACGAGCCTTATTCTGCTCCCTTTCAAAATTTTTCTCGAAGTGAAATGGAAAGTGTCGAATTCGTATAAATCCACCTCGCCGCTTCTTACTAGTTCGGCTTTCTCCAGAGAATTTCTAAATCGCGCTCTCAAAAAAGCCGAAGTTAGATACAAGCATTCGCCGTTCGGGCGTATTTCGTAAAGAATCGCTTCGAAGTCGGCGTCGGGAACGTTCATAGATATATAAGCTTCCAATTTTGCTTTCCCCGTAAAACATAAATCGTTTTTCAGTGGAGCCGAGTGATAAACCAGCTTATCCGGCGCGAAAGATTCCGATTCTTCGCGCCAAGAGAAATCTATCATCTGGTCTAATAATCTATACTCCGAATATGTCTTGTCCAATGGGTCGTAAACAAATCTGTCGGGCGTTTCGTTTTTGGGTTGTTCGCTTCCCAAAAAACCCGAGTTAAAAACGTCGCTCGCCTTAGAATTTTCGGAACTCAGATAAAACTCCTCGCTCGATTTAGATAAGTCTTTTAAACTCGGCGAATAAATCCACTCGTCGCTCTGCATTTCGTAGCAAGCAACCTTGTCTTTAAGAAACGCGGGGCGGTCGGCGCCTTTGAAAATCCAGTCGAACCATTGCAAATGCAATTCGTTCATATCGAGCTTCGAGCTTTCGTCGAATGTCATATTTTGATATTGTAGCTTCGGTCTCCTCGTGCCGCCGTGATTCCAAGGACCCGCTACGAAGTATAGTTTGTCTTTAGCATCTTCGGAAGCGTATTTGATATAGTTTTCATAGTAATGTAGCGTTCCGCGCTGGTCGTCGTCGAAATGCCCCGTGATAATCAGCAAAGGAAGGTTGATATTCGCGTAGTCGCTTTTATCGGGAAGAATAGATTTATAAAATTCGTCAAACTTCGTATGGCTAATCCAATTCTGAAAATTCGGGTCGTTCCCGAGACCCGATATAGAATCCAATTTGCAGTATGGGACTTCGCCGTAGAATATCTTTTCGAATATGCAATTCCAGTAATCAAAATCAACGAACATATTTCTTCTGATAGCGTTTCCGTCCGTATAAGTAAGCCATTGGGTATTATAGGTGTAAAATATATTGTTCTGCATCGGGAAATCGACTCCCGGGCAAACTGTAGCCGTTGGAACCGCCGTTTTCAGCGACGGCGGATTTTCTTTTAATATCAGCCATTGAACCATTCCGACGTATGAGCCGCCGAACATACCGACTCTCCCGTCGCTCCAATCTTGCTTAGCTATCCATTGACAAATGGCGTAACCGTCCTTTCCGTCGTTAACGAACGGTTCGAACTCGCCTTCAGAATCGCCTCTACCGCGGCAATTGGCTATAACTACCGCGTAGCCGTTACTGGCAAAGAACCTAGCGTCGTTGTAAACTCCGTCGCTTGTGTAGGGCGTAAAAGCGAATATAGTAGGGACTTTACGCTCTAAACCGGACGGCAGATAAACGTCCGCGCTTAACTCAATTCCGTCTTGAGATTCTATTTTTTTGTCGAGATAAACATCTAGGTCTTGAGCGAAGGCGCAGAGGAAATTTAGTAACAGCGTCAGCGAGATAACGTACGATTTTTTCATAAGTCTTCGTTAAATATGATTCAACAAACGTTTAAATTTACGAAATATAAATTTTTTAAAGCAAATCTAAATTGAACGCTAAACTCATTCCTTTGGCTCATTCCGAAATTGTAATTTCGGAATGAGGAGAAATCTATTTCGGGATGAGCAGTAAACTAGCGAGTTGTGAAGAAAAACAGCAAGATATTTCATTTCGCCTAAAAATAATATAATAATAAAGTTAAAACAATACGAACGCAAAAAACGCTCGCGTCAATTCGTAATTTTACAAAATTCTTATTAAATTTGTAATTCTAACTTTTTCTACGAAAAAGCATTTACGTTTTATATAATAGATATGGGAGAGACTTTATGAGTGAGAAGAGATTTGCAACAATCGATGGAAACGAAGCCGCGTCATACGTGGCGTATCGAACAAACGAAGTTTGCGCAATTTATCCGATTACTCCTTCGTCGTCGATGGGAGAGTTGGCTGACGAATGGGCGGCTAAAGGCGTAAAAAATATTTTCGGAACTGTTCCGAACGTAACAGAGATGCAGAGCGAAGGAGGCGCCGCCGGAGCGGTTCACGGCTCTTTGCAAGCGGGAGCTTTAACAACCACTTTTACCGCTTCTCAAGGATTGCTTCTTAAAATACCTAATATGTTCAAAATAGCCGGCGAATTAACGCCGACGGTATTTAATATAAGCGCGAGAACCTTAGCGACGCACGCTTTATCGATATTCGGCGACCACTCCGACGTTATGGCTGCCAGAAGCACCGGATTCGGGTTTCTTGCCGGCGGTTCGGTTCAGGAAGTTATGGACATAAGTTTAATCGCCCAAGCGGCTAGCTTGGAATCGAGAATACCTTTCGTCAACTTTTTCGACGGCTTCAGAACTTCTAGCGAAGTCTCGAAAATCGAGATGCTTTCCGACGAAGTTATGAAAGAAATGGTTAGCGACGAACTCGTCGAAGCGCACAGAAAAAGGGCTTTGACGCCGGACAGACCGGTATTAAGAGGCACCGCGCAAAATCCCGACCACTTCTTCCAAAATCGCGAAACAATAAATAAATTTTACGAAGCCTGCCCCGACATCGTAGAAAAAGTAATGAAGAAGTTCAAAGAACTGACGGGCAGGGAATACAAACTATTCCAATACGAAGGACATCCCGAAGCGGAGAGAGTAATCGTATTGATGACTTCCGGCGTCGAAACGGCGCACGAAACAGTAGATTATTTAGTCGATAAAGGCGAAAAAGTCGGCGTTCTCAAGGTAAGATTGTTCAGACCGTTTAGTATAAAACGCTTTATGGAAGCTTTGCCGGCGACTACGAAATCCGTAGCCGTTCTAGATAGAACGAAAGAACCCGGAGCGCCGGGCGAACCTTTATACTTGGACTGCGTTAACGCTTTGAACGAAGGTCTATTAGAAGGCTACGGCGAACTTAAGACTATGCCGAAAATCGTCGGCGGTCGTTACGGATTATCTTCATTCGAGTTTACTCCGGCAATGATTAAATCCGTATTCGACAACTTAGACAATGAAAAACCTAAGAACCATTTCACGGTTGGAATTAAAGACGACGTTAGCGACACTAGTTTGGATTTCGACAAGGATTTCCACACCGAATCCGACGACGTAATAAGAGCGCTATTCTACGGACTCGGCGCCGACGGAACCGTTGGAGCCAACAAGAACTCGATAAAAATTATCGGAGAAAATACCGACAATTACGCACAAGGCTACTTTGTTTACGACTCGAAGAAAGCCGGCGCTTTGACCGTATCGCACTTAAGATTCGGACCGAAGCCGATTAAATCAACTTACTTGGTTTCCAAAGCTAACTTCGTCGGCTGCCACCAAACGGTATTTCTAGAAAAATACGATATGCTCAAAAACCTCGCCGACGGCGGCGTTTTCTTGGTAAACGCTCCTTTCGCGCCGGACGAACTTTGGGATAAATTGCCGAAGACGGTTCAAAAACAATTAATAGAAAAGAAAGCGAAATTATATACTATCGACGCCCAAGAAGTCGCCGAGAAGAGCGGAATGGGTAGAAGAATCAACACGATAATGCAAACTTGCTTCTTCGCTATTTCCGGCGTTCTGCCGAGAGACGAAGCCATAGAGCAAATTAAAGACGCAATAAAGAAAACCTACGCCAGAAAAGGCGACGAAGTGGTAAAAATGAATATCACCGCCGTAAACAATACTTTGGAACACTTGCACGAAGTCAAAGTCCCCGATAGCGTATCGGCTGATTTCGATATCAAACCGCCTGTCCCGGATTACGCGCCTGATTACGTAAAAGACGTTTTAGGCGAAATCATAGCTTTCAGAGGCGACGAACTGCCTGTTAGCGCGTTCCCTTGCGACGGAACTTTCCCAACGGCGACGACTCAATACGAAAAACGAAACATCGCTCTCGAACTTCCTGTCTTGGAACCCGATTTATGCATCCAATGCGGAAAATGCGCTTTGGTTTGCCCGCACGCCACCTTGCGAACCAAAGTTTTCGACCCGAAATATATGGAAGACGCGCCGCCTACTTTCAAGGCGATGGACGCTCGCGACAAAGCTTGGAAGGGAATGAAATACGCTATTCAAGTGGCGCCGGAAGACTGCACCGGTTGCGGAGTTTGCGTCGAAATTTGCCCGGCGAAAGATAAAAAAGAACCGAGCAGAAAAGCTTTAAATATGGAGCCGCAGATGCCGCTTAGAGAACAAGAAGCGGAGAATTGGGACTTCTTCCTTAAACTGCCGGATATCGACCGTTCGAAACTAAAAGTTACGAAAATTCAACATCAACAATTGCAAAGGCCCTTGTTTGAATTTTCCGGCGCTTGCGCGGGATGCGGCGAAACTCCATACGTAAAATTAATGTCTCAGCTTTTCGGCGACAGAGCCATCATAGCGAACGCGACTGGTTGCTCTTCAATTTACGGAGGAAACTTGCCAACCAATCCTTGGGCTAAAGACGATAACGACAGAGGACCGACTTGGTCTAATTCTCTTTTCGAAGACAACGCCGAATTCGGTTTCGGATTTAGATTAGCTATCGACAAACAAAAAGAAGTCGCTTATAATATGCTGCAAAGACTTGCATCGACTATCGGCGACGACTTAGTCAAAGAATTAATCGAAGCCGACCAGTCGGACGAAGAAGGGATAGCTAAGCAAAGAGAACGAGTAGCCGCCTTGAAAGATAAAATCAAGGATATGAATACATTAGAAGCCAGAAGGCTAACGGCGGTCGCCGACTATTTAGTAAAGAAAAGCGTTTGGATTGTCGGCGGAGACGGCTGGGCTTACGACATCGGCTACGGAGGTTTAGACCACGTTATCGCGCTTGGTCGGGACGTTAACTTGCTAGTTCTCGATACAGAAGTTTATTCTAACACCGGCGGTCAATCCTCAAAAGCGACGCCTTTGAGCGCCGTTGCTAAATTCGCCTCCGACGGCAAGCCCGTCGAAAAGAAAGATTTGGGTCTAATGGCGATGGCTTACGGCAACGTTTATGTCGGTTCGGTCGCAATGGGCGCTAACGATATGCAAACATTGAAAACGTTTATAGAAGCGGAAGCATACAACGGACCTTCAATAATCTTAGCTTACAGTCATTGTATAGCCCACGGAATCGATATGGAAAAACCAAACGCTCATCAAAAAATGGCGGTCGATTCTGGAAAATGGCTGTTGTATCGCTACAATCCGGAAAATTGGAAACAAGGCAAAAATCCGTTAACGCTCGACACCAAAAAAATAAAAATGCCCGTATCTGAATATATGGACGCGGAAACGAGATTCAGAATCCTCAAGAAAACGAATCCGGATGCCGCTAAAATGTATTACAAAGAAGCCCAAGAGCTTGTTGAAAGAAGATATGAATACTATAAGTATTTAGCGGATAGAAAATTCAACGGCAACGGCAAATAAAACCAAAGCGTTTTTAGGAGCGGAGCCGGCTTAATATTCGGCTCCGCCGCCTAACCAGCGATTAACGAAAGAAATATACTAATATTAATAAACAATCGGAGAAGAAAATGAATTTAAAAACCAAATATTTAGGCTTTGACTTAAAATCGCCTTTAGTCGCTTCGGCTTCGCCAGTTTCCGAAAAGGTTGACAATATAAAAAAGATGGAAGATAACGGAGCGGCGGCGGCTGTATTGCATTCTTTGTTTCAAGAGCAGGTCATAGCGGAACAAAAGGATTTGGACTATTATCTCACAGCCACTCAACACGTTTCAGCGGAAGCCCAATCGTTCTTTCCGGAACCTTACGGCTACGTTTTCGGACCGGACGAGTATCTCGAACACATTAAAAAAGCTAAAGACGCCGTAGATATTCCGATTATCGCCAGTATTAACGGCTCTAACATTGGCGGATGGACAGAATACGCCAAGAATATGGAGGAAGCCGGGGCGGACGCGATAGAATTAAATATATATAACATCCCGACGAACTTGAGTTTAACAGCCGCCGAAATCGAGCGCGATTACGTCGATATCGTTAAAGCGGTTCGTTCGGCTGTAAAAGTTCCCTTAGCGGTGAAACTAAGCCCATACTTTACTAATATGGCTAACGTCGCGTTAAAAACAAAAGAAGCGGGCGCGGACGCTTTGGTTCTATTCAATAGATTTATGCAACCTGACATTGACTTGGAAGCGCTGGAAATCTCGCCGGAGGCTTCGCTTAGCCATGCCGGCTTGAATAGAGTAACAATGCGATGGATAGCGCTTTTGAAAGGAAGAATCAACGCCGATTTTGCCGCCACCGGAGGCAATCACACCGGCGAAGACGCCGCGAAAATGTTGCTAGTGGGAGCCAACGTCGTTATGATGGCTTCGGCTCTGCTCAAAAACGGCGTAGGACATTTCAAAACAGTCGAGAACGAATTAGTTAAATGGATGGAAAAGAAAGAATACGAATCGGTCGAGCAGTTGCAGGGCAGTATGAGTCAAGAAAAGACTCCCGACCCAAGTTCTTTTGAGAGAGCTCAATATATGAAGGCTTTGTCTAACTATAAGTTTTAAACATTTTAATAACTTATTAGGAAAGTTAGTTTTTTTCATTTATTTGCCGACTTAGTAACTAAGTCGGCAATTTTTTTGTCTATAATTCGTATAGAAAAAACACTTTAGTTACAGTATGAATTAATTTTAACTTAAGGATTGAATTTTGATTTTAACTTTGCTAAGTTAAAAAAAGATTAAGAAAAAACGGACGAGATATAAATATGAAGCCCCTTAAGTATTTTTATATATTAATATGATACATCGATTATGGATAAAAAAACAGAGCCTCTCGAACGGGCGACCGTGCGCTTTGCCGGAGATTCCGGCGACGGAATGCAGATTACGGGAACCCAATTTTCTTTGACGTCGGGAACTTTAGGAAACGAAGTAAACACATTTCCCGATTATCCTTCGGAAATCCGCGCTCCCGAAGGCACTTTATACGGAGTCAGCGCCTACCAGTTACAGTTCGCTTCCGAACCGATACACACTTTTGGAGATAAAATCAACGTTTTGGTAGCGATGAATGCTTCTTCGTTGAAAGTTAATTTGCCTAAGTTAAAGAAAGGCGGAATAATTATAGCTAACGCCGCGGGTTTTGACAAAAAGAACTTAAAACTAGCGGAGTACGAAGTAAATCCGCTCGAAAACGGTTCGCTTACCGATTATCAGGTAGTGCAAATTGATATGACGGAAATGGTAAAAGAAATTTTATCGGATTTTGAATTGACGAAAAAGAACGTCGAACGAACAAAGAACTTCTTCGCGTTGGGATTGACCTATTGGTTGTTCGACAGAGACACGGAACCTACTATCAATTGGCTCAAAAAGAAATTCTCAAAGAAGCAAGACATCCAAGACGCGAATATCAAAGTAATGCTCGAGGGTTACAATTTCGCTAAAGAATCGGAGTTATTCCCCGTTCAATATAAAATCGAAAAAGCGAAAATGAAACCGGGCGTTTACAGAAACTTGACCGGCAACGAAGCTTGCGCCATAGGTCTTACGGTCGCGGCGCGAAAAGCAAAATTGCCGTTATTCGTCGGTTCTTATCCGATTACGCCGGCGAGCGAAATATTGCATTTCATTTCGGGATATAAAAAATACGGCGTTAAGCTTCTTCAAGCCGAAGACGAAATCGGCGGCATTACGAGCGCTATTGGCGCGTCATTCGCCGGATATTTCGCGGGAACCACAACCAGCGGTCCCGGGCTTTCCTTAAAAGTCGAATCGGTTGGATTGGCTGTTATTTTAGAGCTGCCTCTCGTAATAATCGACGTTCAAAGAGGCGGACCTAGCACGGGCTTGCCCACCAAACCCGAACAATCAGATTTATTAATGGCTATGTACGGCAGACACGGCGAAGCGCCGGTTCCTATCGTAGCCGCGAGAAGTTCCGCGGACTGCTTCCATCAAACGATAGAAGCGGGGCGGCTTGCTGTTAAATATATGACGCCCGTTATTTTATTGACGGACGGATATTTGGCTCAAGGCACCAGCCCGTTTAGAGTTCCGACGCTGGAAGAGTTGCCCGACATCCATCCGAATTATCCGGAAGAAGGCGAGGAATACTTGTCTTACAAACGCGACAAGGAAACGCTTGCCAGAAAATGGGCGGTTCCAGGGATGCAAGGTTTCGAGCATAGAATCGGCGGGTTAGAAAAAGAGGATATTACAGGAAACGTGTCGCAAGAACCGCTAAATCATCAAAGAATGGTGGAACTCAGGCGAGATAAAATTGAAGGGATAGTTCAAGACGTTCCTTTAGCGGAGATTGACGGAGACAAGAGCGGAGATTTGTTAATAGTCGGTTGGGGAGGCACTTACGGAGCCATCAAGGACGCCGTAGAAGCCGCCAGAGCCGAAGGGAAAACAGTCTCTTACTGCCATTTAACTCATATCAATCCTTTGCCGAAAAATATGAGAGAAATTGTCGATAGTTTTGACAGGATACTAATTCCAGAACTTAATTTAGGACATTTGAGACATATTTTCGAATCTATATACTTGAGACCGATGCTAGGTCTTAACAAAGTGCAGGGATTGCCTCTAAAATCCGACGAAGTTAAAAATAAAATTGACGAATTGTTATCGGGGGGTAATTAATATGAATACAATAATAGATAATATAATGACGCACGAGCACGAAGGTCCGGTGCAAACAAAGTCTAAAGAGTTCAACACTCCGATAGACGTAAGATGGTGTCCCGGATGCGGCAGTTACTCAGTTTTAGCGCAAGTCAAAAAAGTTCTGTCCAAAGTAAACGTACCAAAAGAGAAATTCGTATTTGTTTCGGGAATAGGTTGCTCGAGCCGATTCCCTTATTACGTGGACGTTTACGCTATGCACACAACCCACGGCAGAGCGATTGCCGTAGCATCGGGAGTAAAAATCGCCAGACCCGATTTGTCCGTCTGGATAGCTACAGGCGACGGCGACGGATTAAGCATCGGCGGCAATCACTTCATTCACGCCGCCAGAAGAAATCTAGACCTGCAAGTTTTGTTGTTCAACAACGCCGTTTATAGCTTAACAAAAGGGCAATATTCGCCCACTTCGGAAGAAGGTCAAGTAACTAAATCTTCGCCTTTGGGCGTTTTGGATTATCCTTTTAATCCCGTTTCTCTCGCGCTTGGTTCTAACGCTACCTTCGTAGCTAGAGCTTTCGATAGAGACCCCAAAACAATGACGGACTTGTTCGAGAGGGCGCATCAACACAAAGGATTCTCTTTCGTGGAAACTTACGCTAATTGCGTTATTTATAACGACGGAGCTTTCGATTTATACACTAGAAAAGATACGAGAAAAGAGCATACCGTTCATTTACAGCACGGACAACCTTTGGTGTTCGGCGATGAAGACGATAAAGGAATCATTATGGACGGCTTCAAACCAAAAGTTGTTTCTTTGAAAGACGGCAAGTATAGCAAAGACGATTTGTTGGTTCACGACGAAAAGGATTCCACCTTAGCGTTTGTTTTAGCTAATATGTCTTATCATTCTCACGTTCCAAGACCTTACGGAGTGTTTTTATCTCTTGAAAAACCCACTTACGAAGACAAAATAGTTCATCAAATAGAACAACACAAAGACGACCCGGGAGCTTACGACTTGGTAGATTTGATGAGAGGCGACGATTGGTGGGAGATTAAGTAAAACTCCGTATTAATAACGGTTCAATAAATAAGAAAAGGGGAATTCTTTTTTTAGAATTCCCCTTTTTTACGTTTTAAGCTATTTAATCGTTTAGAGGTTGAGAAGTTTCTTCGCTTCCTCTATAGTTTTCTCTACGTGGTCGGCGGATTTCTTAAGCGATTTTTTCTCTTCGTCGTTCAAGTTCAATTCAATTACTTCTTCGACGCCTTCTTTGCCTAATTTAACGGGCATTCCCAGAACGATGTCTTTGTAACCGTATTCGCCTTGCAACTTAACCGAGCAAGGCAGTATTCTTTTCTGGTCTCTGGTCATAGCTTCGACCATTTCCGCGACGGCTGAGGAAGGAGCGTAGTAAGCGCTTCCCGTCTTCAGATACTTGACGATTTCGCCGCCGCCTTTTGCGGTTCTTTCAACGATAGCGTCGATTTTATCTTTCGGTAGCAAGTCCCTTAAAGGAATGCCGGCGACAGTTGTATATCTTGGTAGAGGAACCATTGTGTCGCCGTGTCCGCCGAGCAACAACGCTTGAATGTCTTGCATAGCGTAGCCGGTTTCCATCGAAATAAACGAACGATAACGCCCGGTGTCGAGAATTCCAGCCATACCGAACACCCTGCTTCTTGGCAGTTTAGTCGCTTCGTAAGCGACGTAAGTCATAACGTCCAACGGATTGGAAACGATTAAGAAATACGCGTTCGGCGATTTTTCGTAAGCTTGGTCGATACATCCCTTGACGATGTTGGCGTTTTTGACTAAGAGGTCGTCCCTACTCATACCTGGTTTCCTCGGCAATCCAGCTGTTTGAATAACAATATCCGAGTCTTTTGTGTCTTCATAATCGTTAGTTCCGATAATTTTGGTTTCGGAGCCTCTGATTGGCATCGATTCGTACATATCGAGAGCTTTTCCTTGAGGAATGCCTTCCAATATATCTAATAAGATTACTTCAGAGGCTAATTCGTCGTTGGCGAGCAATTGCGCCGTTGTTTCTCCAACGTGTCCGGCGCCTATTACTGTTATCTTCATAACAATCCCTTCGAATTTGTTTTAAATATTCCTTAAAATAGTATTCGAGGGGCTTTGCGCCCCTCGAACGATATAGATAATTATTTTGCGCCGACGATTTCTTTGAATTTTCCTGTCGGCAATGATTTCGGTCGCGTTATGGGATATCCCATAGCTCTGGCAACTACCGCTTGCGAGCAGATGCCAAGCGCTCTTGAGATGCTGAACAGCACGGTGTAATAGCTGAATTCTTTCAGTCCGTAGTTATACAAGAGCGAACCTGAACCGGCATCCACGTTTGGATACGGATTCTTGATTTTCTTGATTTGTTTCAAGACTTCAGGCACCACTTCGTAAACTCTGGCGACTGTCTTGAATACCGGGCTGTCCGGGCAATAGGTTTTGCCGAAGTCTAAGAACGCCGTATATCTCGGGTCGGTTACTCTTAACACAGCGTGACCGTAACCCGGAATAACTTTACCTGAATTCAATGTGTCCCAAGTGTATTTGTCAATTTGCTCTTTAGTCGGGGCGCCGTCGAATTGGTCCATTAATTTGAGAACCCAGTCCAAACACTCTTGGTTGGCTAATCCGTGAAGCGGACCGGCTAAACCGTTCAATCCGCCCGACAATGCGTAATACAAGTCGGAAAGCGCCGAGTTAATCGTAGCGGCGGAGAAAGCCGATACGTTGCCGCCTTCGTGGTCGGAGTGAAGAGTTAGATATAATCTCATTAGTTTAGTCAACTCTTCGTTGGGATCCGGCAATCCGAGCATAATAGCGAAATTCTTCGCCCAGTCGGCGTCCTTGTCCGGCGGAATCCTGTCGCCTTTGTTATATCTCTTGCGATAAACAAAAGCGCCGAGAGCCGGTAGTTTCGCTAGAATATTAAGAGCGTCTTCCAAAGTTGGCTCCCAATAATCCGTTTTCTTCATTCCTTCGGCGTACTTTTTAGCGAATTCCGATTCGTGCTGCATTGCCAAGATGCCGGTGTTGAACATCGTCATAGGATGCGAATCGGCGGGCATCGCCTCTAACGTTTTCCATACATACTCCGGAACGTCTTCTCTTTTCTTGAACTCCTCGTGCAACTCGCCGAGTTCTTTATCGTTCGGCAAATCGCCGGTTAAAAGCAACCAAAGAATTTCTTCGGGTTTTTTGTCGAATAACTCTTTTAATTCAATTCCCCTGATAATTAAACCTTTTTGGGGAGGCACTTCGGAAGTGTCGCAAACAAGACCTTTAACGCCTCTTAAACCTCCGTAAGCCTGAGCTAAAGTAACTTTTGATACTTCTTTGTCCGCGTTTTCCTTGACAAACGCTTTGATTTCCGTTCTTTCCTTTTCGAACTTTCCCGCTAGTTTTTCTTTTAAGATTGACATACGCGCCTCGCTTCAATAATTGTACTTATTAATTAATTATTATGTTAAACGAACAAACTATTGTTCATCATTTCGATTTTAGCCGACACTAATTTATATATTTGCCTTAGGCAATAACTTGCTTAGCCTTGATTTATTTCTGCCCGAACCTTCGTTGCGAGCAATAGGCGCTTTACTTTGTCTTTCGTCTGTCATTTGGCTTGTTTGCATCATTTATCTTTTATTCTACGTTCGTAAAATTTATGAAATAAAGCGGTCTTATCCAATTTATATCATAAATATTTCCTTTTTCTGTATTCGCTATGTGTAAATTACGAAATTTTACTTATTGCCGAAAATAATATTTGTTTTAGTTTCCGCTAAACAAAAAATTGTTTTATATAAAACAATGAAAAGCAAAGAACAAAATATAGGAGAATTGAAAAGTCGAATCCGCTCGCTAGAAAAGGATTTAGAAAAAACACGCCTAAATCTGAGTAAAGCCGATTTGGAAAGCTCGTTTTATAACGAGATTCTGAACGAGAGCGTCGATATAATTTACAAACTAGATTTCATACCTTGCTTAAAATTAGTTTATATTAGCCCTTCGATAAAAAGCGTAATGAACCGTAGATTAAAAGAGGCGTATTTAAATCCTTTTATCTTATTAAAAATCGTTCATCCCGAATATTTTTGGGTAGTAAGAGATATCGCCCAAAAACCAAAAAAATATCACAAAAAACCAGTTGACATTAAGCTGAGTCGGGACGACGGTTCTTTAATGTGGGTGGAGCAAATCAGCGTTTTTCAGTTCAACGAAAAGGGAGAAGTGAAATCCTTGATTGGAATCGCTAGAGATATTACGGAGTTTAAGATAAAGCAGGAAAAATTCCAAGAAACGCTAAAGAAATACGAAGCTTTATTTGAATCAAACGCCAACGCCTTGCTAATAATAGACGCAGAAACAATGAAAATTAGAGACGCCAACGCTAAAGCTCAAGAAATGTATGGTTACGCCGACGAAGAATTCAAAAAATTAAGAGCTAATCAAATTTGCCTTCAACCGGAAAACACGGACGAATTTTTAGAGTCGAACAAGGAAGAAGGCGTTATTAAAAAACACGTCGATAAGAACGGCGCCGTATTTCCCGTGGAGGTTTTCCCCAGTAAAATTGAATTGCGCGGGGAAAAATTAATAATTGTTTCCGCTAGAAATATCAGCAAGCGTTTGCAAAAAGAAGAAAAAATCAAACGAAACGAACGCGCCCTTAAAGAAGCTAACACCAGCAAAGACAGATATTTCTCAATATTGGCTCACGATTTAAGGACTCCCTTGATAGCCTTCCTTGGTTTGAGCAAAACGCTATCGGAAGAAGCTCTGGAACTTTCGCCAAAAGAACTCCAAGAGATGTTCGGCTCTTTGCGGATTTCGGCAGAGTCGTTATACAAACTTCTCGAAAATTTGCTGCAGTGGGCGGAAGTCCAACGAGGAGACATCAAGTTCAGTCCTAAGAACGTAAATTTGAACGATATAGCAACTGTTTGCGCCAGTTCGTATAGGACTAACGCCGAGAACAAGTCCGTAACAATCAACAATCAAATTGACGACGACATTCAAGCCTACGCCGACTCGTTTATGACGGAAACTATTATCAGAAATCTAATTTCAAACGCAATCAAATTCTCCTATGAAAACGGCGAAGTTATAATAAAAAACGAAATCAAGGACGACTTCATATCGATATCCGTCGAGGATTTCGGAATAGGTTTGGCGAAACAAAAAACCGAAAATCTGTTTGATTTAGGGGAAATAAGTTCGGAAAAAGGCACAAGCGGGGAACGCGGAACTGGATTAGGCTTAATATTATGCGACGAATTCGTTAGAATAAACGGGGGGGAGATATGGGCGGACGTCGAAAGAGAAAAAGGAAGCAAATTCATCTTCACGCTGCCGAAAGCGAAATTGTAACTTGCAGCAAAGACGCGACAAAACTCTACATAAACAAAAACTGCTTCCAGTCTTCGCGCTCTTTATTGATGAATTTTTTTAGGAACATTAGGTGATTCGGACGGTAAGGAGCGTTTATTAGCTTCATTCCCGCTTCTTTGGGCATTCTGTTGCCTTTTTTATTGTTGCATTTTTTGCAAGCGGTTACTAGGTTCTCCCAAGTGTCAACTCCGCCTCTAGATTTGGGAACTACGTGGTCAATCGTAAGGTCTTTGGTTTTCGCGCCGCAATACTGGCAACGAGACTCGTCCCGATAGTGAATATTCTTCCTGGTAAGCTCGATTCTCTTGTAAGGAATATGAACGAATCGAAGCAAACGTATAACGCTTGGATAAGGCAGCGACGCGCTGATAGACCTTAAGAGAAGCCCGTCGCGTTTTGTTACAATTTCAGCTTTAGTTAAGAATAGAAGCAAGACGGCTTTTTTGCCAGAACAGACGCTAATCGGTTCGTAGCTTTGGTTCAATATTAGCACTCTTTCGTTGAGCGAGATTCTTTGTCTTCTTTTAATAGCTCGCCCCAGCTCGTCGTCGGTGTTGTTCCGTTTATTGAACTCCGCGCCTCTCTTTTTTTTTCTACAAAATTACAAAATAAAACAATAACTAAAATATAAACGACGCACAAATATAATAATTTTATTGTTAATTTCATAGAAAGGCTAAGTTTAGTATATATGAAAAATATTTTTTGGGAATTATTTTATTTTATAGCGTAACGCTCGCTTAAAAATTACGTCTTTTAAGTAGAAAAAATAAGAAAGAAAGGACGATGGACGTTTACGAATTCAAATTGAAGGCTTTGCCGCTTAAGAACAAAATTTTCAGAACGGCGAAAAGATTTTTAAAAGACGAGAGCGAAGCCGAAGACGCCGCTCAAGAAGTTTTGATAAAGCTTTGGCAAAAAAGGGATTCGCTAAGCAAGTATGAAAGTTTGGAGGCGATTGCAATAACGGCGACAAAAAATATGTGCATAGATACGCTAAGAAAAAACAAAACAGAAAAATTGCAAATAAACGAAGAAACGACCGGCGGCAATATTAAAACGCCGGACGCGGAATACGAAAACAACGAGGCAATGTCGCTGGTGGAAAAAGCGATTGATATGTTGCCGGACAGACAGAAGCTGGTCGTTCATTTGAGAGACATAGAAGGCTACTCGAGCGAAGAGATAGCGCGAATAATGGAAATCGAAAGAGGAAACGTTAGAGTTTTGCTTTCGAGAGCGAGAAAACAAATAAGAAACTATTTGACTCAACAATACAGCTATAAAGATGAAAGAAATTAAACAATTAATCGAGAAGTACTTAGCGGGCGAAACCTCGCTTCTGGATGAAAAGAAGCTGAGAGACTATTTTTCCGAAGGCAACGCTCCGCCCGAGCTTAAAGAGTACGAAAGCCTCTTCCAATATTTTGAGAAGAGCGACCGAGAAAAAATAACGAACGAGAATTTCGACGTTGAAGTTATGAATAAAGTCGCTTCGGAAGACGCAAAAGGAAAAGTCTTCGGAGCTAGGTCCCTTACGTTAAAGATAATATCCGCTGCGGCTACCATAGTTATAGCCGTTGGTATATACTTAACCGTGGACGCCGGAAGACTTGACTTTTGGAAGAAAACCTACAGCGACGAAGAAATACTAGCGGCAAAGCAAGCGCTTAACGCTTTAGCTATAACGGGGGACGCTTTAAATAAAACCCGGGAAGGTATGGAGAATCTTTCGACGCTCGACCAAGCGTTTCAAAAGTTGGAAAAAGTATCATTAATAGACAAGTATTATAATTCATATGTATTAAAATATCTGGGAGAAGAACAATGAAGAAAGCATTATTAATCACGGCATTAGCGATAGCGTTTATACCGTTAACGGTATTGGCGAAGAACGACAAAATCGAAGCTTTTTTCGAAAAGTATTCGGAAGTGAAAGGCGTAACATACGTTAACTTGACGCCGACGCCCGAATTGATGGAGCAGGCGAGCGGAGCCTCGGGGATGAAAGAAGCCGGCAAGATGATGAAAGGAATAGAAACAATGAGGGTTTTAACGACTGAAGACGCCGAGGTCGCCCTGGACGTTAATATTTATGAAGACGCTCTTAAAGTGTTCCCAACCGAAAAATACAAGAAGTTTCTCGAAGTAAAAAACGAGGGAACTAAAGTTAATATGTTATATAAAGGGAATAAAGAAAAAGTAAGCGAATATCTTATTTTAGTGTCCGAAGACGATAAGCAAACGGTCGTATGGATGAAAGGAGATTTGGATTTGAACCAAATGTCAAATCTGGGCAAAATGATGAAGGGGTTTTCCCCTCAGAAAGGAAAAGAAAATAAAGGAAGCGACGATAAGTAATCTAATCAAGGCTGTCTCATAAATTCAATTTCATCTGACTGAAATCCGTTCTGGCAACCCTAAAGCTTGACTAAATCATAATAAAACCGACGCGTTTTTGGAAAAATTCGTCAACCTCGATGAAACTTAAACTCCAACTATGAGACAGCCTTTTCTTTTAATCAAATTTCATTATTTTGTTTACGTATGTCCGTTTTTCCGTTCTTACGATAACAATGTAACTTCCGCTTGGAATACCGCGCAAATTGATTTCACGCCCCATTTTATTAAATCCGCCATCCAAAAATTTCCGCAGAGTTTTTCCATTTAAATCCATAATAAATATATCGGCTTTGCCGCTAACAGCTGAATGAAAATCGATAAATAGAGTTTCCGAGCAAGGATTCGGGCGAACTGTAATTACCGAATTATTTGAATAAGAGCTTTCTACGACCGAGGATATATTAATCACTTTTACGCTCGAATCTAGTCGCCATCCGTCGTTTTCGCCTTCGCCGGAGTAAGCGCCGTAATACTCGAAGCTTTTCGCGTTTCCGTTGAAATCCTTATTCCAATCGACGTCCGAGTCGAACGCCGACAAGTCGAAAGATGACTTTTCGCATCCTGTCTTCGGAAATAAATCAATATTGGCAAGCTCGAACGCGGGAGAGATGAAATAATCCCCCGCTTCGCTTATCTCGCCGAGGAGATTGTCGTTTCCGTCGAAGCCCTGAACAGGAACGTCGGCGAAAACGGCATTGGCGATTATCGTTTGCTCGTATTCTTCGTTTGGCGAATACAACTTAACGCCTTTGCCTTCCGTATATATCGAGTTATTGTAAACGCTTATTTCTTTCGGCTTTCTGCTATTGTGAATCTGAAAGTTAGCGCCGCCCGATTTCGAGCCGACGAGGATATTATCGTGGAAAGATATATTGCCCGTTCCTTGAAAGAGGTATTCCCGCGGATTATTGTATATAAAATTGCCGTAAATTTCCACTATGTCGTCTTTTCCGCTTCCTTCGAATGGCTGACCGCCTACCAGCAGATTTGGTCGGTTGCCGCTCGGGGAGGGGCGAGCGTCTTTGACGAAAACGTTGTGTCTTATTATCGTCGATGAAGGCTCTTTCGGTATGCCCTTCAAATCAGGTCGCCCGTTCTGATGCTTAATTTGCATACAATAGCCGTGAGGATTAGTTACTAGGTTAAATTCGATTACGCCGCGGATAAACGGCGCGCTACCGTCGGAATCCCCCAGATACAAGCCAGTTCCCGCTTCTTCTACTATATTGCGGCTGATAATCCAATCCCAGCAAGTTATTTTAGTCGATATTCCGACGGTCTGCTGACCGTTTCCGTGTCCGACAATATAGTTGTTGTCTATCCAAATATGATGCGAATAGCCGCTGCCGCCGCCGGCTTTTATCGCGTCGATGTATTTGTAATCTTTACCGTCGAACTTCAATCCTTCCACTTTTATATATGACGCGTTTTGTATGTCCATCGTATTGGCGTAATCGCAAGCTAAAAGAACAGCTCGATGCGGTTCCGCCGATTTGACGACAATCCAAGCGTCTTCGGCTCCGTGGATATTCTTCAAACGCAAACCGTCTGCGTAATTTCCGGGCGTTAATAGCAATGTGTCGCCCGGAGCCAAGTTGTCTCGTAAGTCGAGATAATTGTTCGGATTCGCCGTATAGGTTTCGCAAATCGCGTCTTGAATAGCGAGTAGAAGTACGATTAAAATCATTCGTTTCATTTTGATAACCTCAATTTTATATAAAGTTTCGCGTTCAATTATTATCAATTTATAAAAAATAGCTTTACGAAAAAATGAATTAGAGGTAATGATTAGTAGGGGCTGAAGATTTTCAGCCCCTACTTTCCTTTAATCGACGACCAAATCGTTAATTCGCCGCTTCGTTTCAGAGAAAAACCGGCTCTTTGACAAAAAGAAAAATAATCTACCGACTAAAATTTCTTTATTCTTACGCTAAGTATTCATATATTTATATACGAATTAACGTAAGAAGCAAATGAAGACGCTAAAGCAATTTGTAGAAGAAAAGAATATTTTGATAGCGGCGCATAGAGGAGCTTCCGGCGAGGCTCCCGAAAACACTATGGCGGCTTTTAAGTTGGGGTTAAAGCAAGGCGCCAATATGATAGAGGCGGATTTGCAATTTACCGTCGAGGACGTCGCGGTGGCTTTCCACGACCGGCGGCATTTGAAGTTTAAAGGCGCCAATAAGCCCTTGTCTTTGGAAAACCTCGGAGAAATCGACGTCGGAGCTTGGTTCAGCCCGAAATTCGCCGGCGAAAAAATCCCTTCTTTAAAAGAAATAACCGGATTAGTTAAAGACAGAGCTTATTTGAATTTGGAAATAAAGGGGGACGACTCCTCCATAACCGACAAAAGGATTGAAAATGTAATATCGGCTATTTACGATAAAGGAATTAAAGAGAGCTCAATGGTTTCCTCTTTCGACTACAATCTACTTAAGAAAATTCACAAAATCGATTCGGATATTCATATAGCGGCGATATACAACGCTTTCGAAGATAAAAACGTCCCTCAAATTGTCGAGGAAACAGGTTGCGAAGCGATTATTTGCTCTTTGGGCGAGATAAACAAAAAAATGGCGAGCGACGCTAAAGCCGACAATATATTCTTAGGCGTTTACGAAGTTGACAATAAAAGCGAATTCAACTACGCTATGAAGTTCGAAGTAGCCGCGCTTGGGACGAACTATCCGGCGAAAATCAAGCAATACGTGGAAGAGCGATTGTAGAATTGTTTGATGATTTTGCTTTTCAATTAAAAAATTTGGATATTAAAGTAAAAGAAACGATTCATGGCAGTCATTCCCAGCTTGACTGGGAATCCAGAGAAAACGATTATTTTGAGTTTAAACTTTAGAAAAGAAGAAAATATCGATTCCATTGAGTTTTGAGAAGGCGCATACATTCGAATGGAGTCTATTTTTTTCTTACTTTTTCGGAACGTAAATAAAATTCGGGCGCGTTTTCCTTCCGCCAGTCTTGCACTTAAGGAAGTCGTCCGCGGGGAAAATAGCTCTTTCAAATCTATAATGTTTTTCAATTTCGGGGTAAGCTCTCATCTTGTCTAGTATAACAGCCGAGAATTTTCCTCCGGATAAACTCCTTTCGTAAAGCGTATTTATTTTTTTTGAAACGTCGGCGTCGCTGTTAATCAAATCTCTCAGGACGTAATAATGCGCTCGCGACTTTTTGCCGCTATACTTGGGAACGTATTGATGGTCTGGAATAAAGACTTCTCCCTCGATATTTTTTAATTCTGAATAAAATTTATCGGCGTATTCGTAATCTTTCGACGTCGGCATTTGTGGTATTGGATTATAAAGCAAAACGAAGAATTGCGCGGCAATGCCCAATAAAACGACGAACTTAACAATATTGACGCCATTGGATTTAGACTCAGCCAATACTTTAAAGAGTTCGCTCAGTCCCAAGCCGAATAATATAGCGGCGGCGGCGAACGCGGGAATTAAAACATTAAAATAACCGCCCAAGTGAATTCTGGAGAGCCAAGAAACCCCAAACATACCGACTGCGCAGACTAAGTAAAACGCCGCTTGGCTATAACCGCCAACAAAACGTTTAGCGTAAAAGTAAAACGCCGCTATGCCGAGCGCGAAAAACAGCGGAACGAATAAATCTAAAATCCAGAACGAGAAAATCTTTTGGTAAAGCCAAATATGCCCCGACGGAATTCCATAAAGCCAAAAGAAATGCCAACCTTTCGATATTTGATTGAAATAAAAGGACGCTCCGATTGTAATAATCAACGTCGGAAAAATGTAATACAAGCTCTTGAACTTAATTTTGAACGGCAAATAGACAATTAGCGGCAATATTAAAATCGCCGCCGTTTGCTTTGTAAGGAAAGAGAGAGCCGCTAAGGCGCCCGATAGTATCAATAGTAAAGGATTGTGTTCGCGCCGCAGAAAAAAAATCGAGGCGATAAAAAAAGCTATGAACATAGAATCGACTCTCGCCAAATCGTACCAAAATCCGCTAATCGAGAAGCAGGCGGCGAACAGCCCAGTGGAAATAAGCCCTAACTTTGACGATTTCGTTTCTTTTTTGACGATTAAAAATATAAAAAGAAAAATAAAGAAAGTCGATATAATTGAAACCAATCGCAGAGGGAAGTATCCGGCGCCGAAAACTTTAGCGAAAGCGGCGGAAGCGTAAAAGTAAACGGGCGTATAAATATAAGGCACAAAATCGAGGCTCGGCTCGACGTAAATCCCTTCGCCGCTTACAACGCGCGAGACGTGCTCGACCATACCGCCTTCCATCCATTCAATATCGAAAGGATACGAAGCGCGGTAAGAGGCGACAAAGAAAAACAGCAAAACAAAAAAACCCGCTAAAAGCAGTATAAACTTTTGTAAATATGAATTTAACAAATAAAGTTTTTCGTCAATTTTAAGAGTCGTTTTGTTTGCCGACATAAAGCCTCCTGCATTCGTCAAGTCCTTTTTTAGAGCCAATAATAGTTAGCCTGTCGCCTTCTCGTAATGTTGTGTTGCCGTGCGGCGTTATAATTTTGCCGCCTCTTCGTATTAACGCGACCAAAGCGCCGACCGGCGTGTAAACTTGTCGTAATTGACTGTCGATTAACGCCTCGGATTTAGTTCCTTTTTTAATTTTTAAGGAAACGAATTTATCGTCTTTTAACAGAGCTTCTTTCAACTCCTGCTCGTTTTTCGCCTTTAGCCAAGCCTCTTGGAAGGATTCTTCCTCTACCCTACCGGCGATTTGCGCCAATACCCTAAGATGCTGACCTGATTTAGCTTCGGGACTAATTAAGAAAAACATAACTTTTACGTTGTGAAACGGCTCGCCGCCGGATAAAACTGGATTTTCGCATTTAATTTGAACGCCTTGTTTTGAGCGAGCCAACGCCATTACGGGTTTATCGACTTTCGACGTCCTAAAATGCGGCAGCGCCACTCCTCTAATTACCGGCGTAGCTCCCAATCTAGCTCCTTCTAAAAATTTTTCGCAAATTTCGTCTTTGGGTATGTTTACCGTATGAGCGAGAATCGAAGAGACTTTTTCGACGGCGTCTTTATGGCATAAATCCGGTTCTAACTCTGTGGCTATGCTTCTGGCGACGATTTCTTCGAACGAATCGTCTTCTCTAACGCCTTTTTCTTTTAGTATTTCTCTAAGCTCGACGTCGAGAGCTTCGTATCGGGACTTGCCTAACCGTTCGAATATATGGTAAATCGCGCCGCTTCTGGTAACTTTATCGCGGGCGTAGAACCAATACCAGAGAAAACCGGAGACGACAAGTCCCGTAGAGAAAAGTATTGAAAACAGCCCCATTTCGCCGATTAGCCACAAGGAGCTTAAAATGCCTGCTATCTGCATCCAAGGATAAAGCGGCGAACGGAAACCCGGGTCGTAGGATTCTATACGGCTTTCCCTCATAATTATAACCGCTAAGCAAGTCGTTCCGTATAATAAAAGCTGGAACGCGCTCGCCAGCTTGGCGATTTTTGTCGGATTTAAAAATAACAGAACTACGAGAATAAGAAAAGTAGTAAGAGTTATTGAAAAGGTCGGCGTTCCGAATTTGTTGATTTTCTTAAATGGATGCGGGAAAATAAAATCGCGGCTCATCGCCAGCGGATACCTAGAAGCGCTCATCGCGCCGGCGTTGGCTACGGATATAAAAGCTATTATCGCGGCGATTGACAACAAAACCGCTCCGACATAACCAAAGATTTCGCGCGCCGAATCGGCGACAGGCGTTAAAGTGCCGGTTAGTTCGTCCATCGGCAACGTCCCGACCATAATCGAAACGCCGAGAAAATAAATGACAATAGCCGCCGCTAAAGCTAAGATTACTCCAAGAGGAAGATTTCTTTCCGGTTGGTCGATTTCCTCCGACATTGAAGCGACGTTCGTTATGCCGACGTAACTTATATAAACCATACCTGCGGTGGAAATTATACTCGCCGAACCAGAGTCGAAAATTCCATCGAAGCTGTTCCATTCAATACTCGGAATGCCGCCCGCTATAAACGCAACCAGAAAAGCTAACAGCCCGAGAACTAAAAAGACTTGGAGTTTGCCGCTTTTTTTTACGCTAAAGAGATTCACCGCTCCGAGAATAACAGCCAGTATAATAGCAAGCGGTTGTATATTGACGCTCGGAAGAAAAATCGCTATATAAGCTCCCATCCCGATTAGAGCGAAGGAGACTTTGAGAATAAGCGCCAGCCAAGCGCCTACGCCGCCGATTGTTCCGAACATCGGACCCAAAGCTCTATCGAGAAAGAAATACATCCCCCCGGCTCGCGGCATAGCGGTCGATAGCTCAACCATACTCAACATAGCGGGAATCATTGGAATAGCGGCGATTAGATAAGACAAAACGATAGCCGACCCCGCCTGCCTTGCCGCCAGCCCGGGCAAAAGGAAAAAGCCCGCGCTTAGCGTAGTCCCAGCCGCTATAGCGAAAACGCCAAGCAGACCGAATTCTTTTTTAAGCGGCTTTTGTTTTGTTTTCTTCTGTTCCATTGATAGAATATAACAAAATCGAGTTTGCAAGACAATAAAAAAAGAGGAGAGAATAAATATTCGAGCGGACAAAACCTCTTGTAAATAACTTTCAATTATCAGGATTTCGGATTCTCTAAGCCATTATAAAAGAGAACTTTAATATGACGGTAAAAGTAAATCAAAAACTAGCCGGCGGTTTTAAGTCGTTATAGTTTGCGTTTTTCTCCAATAACGCAGTCTTTATCGCTTTCTTTAATTCTAACCGGCGTCGGATTAAAAGAAAAATCCTCGTCGCAAAAAATTGTTTTTACGTAGTTATCCGTCCATCCCTTAAGGAATTTCTCTCCTTTTTCCTCTATTATTTTCTCGGGGATTACGACGCCTTCCTTTCCAATTTGCAACGAGTAAAATTCCTCTCTTTTCTCGTTCGACAACTCTCTCAGCCTTCTCGTTCTTTCTTTTCTGATTTTTGAATGAACAGCATTAGGAAATTCCGCCGCGGGAGTTCCTTCGCGCTCGGAAAAGGTAAAAACATGTAAATATGAAGCGGGTAAGCGTTGTAGCAAATCGTACGTTTCGGCGAATTCCTTGTCGCCCTCGCCCGGGAAGCCTTCTATGACGTCGGCGCCGACGCAACAGTCGGGAATCTCGGTTTTTATTTTCCCGACGACCTCTTCAAAAACGTCCGCCGAATACCGCCGCTTCATAAGCTTTAAAATCTTCGGCGAACCGCTCTGCAGAGGAATATGGAAATGTCGGCAAAACGTTTCGGAAGTTTTAACCGCTTCTATAAGTTTGTCGTTAATTAAATTCGGTTCGATTGAAGATATTCGGACGCGAAAATTCAAATCGAGTTCGTTTATTAAATTCACTACGTCGATAAACCTCTCGCCGCTCGCCGCTTTGTATTCGCCGATATTAACGCCGGATAATATGAGTTCGTTAAAATCGGTCTCGTTGAACTTTATCAAAGCGTCCCTAAGCGAATCGAAGGGCATAGAGCGACTGCCGCCTCTCGCCAAAGGCACCGCGCAGTAAGAGCAACGATAATCGCAGCCGTCCTGTATTTTGAATATAGCTCTCGCTCGATTGTTCGAAATATCCGAAAGAGCCGCGTGAAACGGCGCGTCGTCGGGATTGGCGATAAAAACCTCCGGCGACTTTCTTTTTTTGAAATCTTCTATTAATTTAAGTATATCGTATTTATTTTGAGAGCCGAAAATAGCGTCCACGCTTTCTATACTGGCGGCTTCTTTGTGCTTCAGCTGAGCGTAACACCCCATAACGCCTACGAAAGCGTTAGGATTTTGCCTGCGAGCCCGGCGGATGATTTTCCTGCAGTCGGCGTCGGCTCTGCTAGTTACGGTGCAAGTGTTAATTAAAACTACGTCCGCTTCTTCGCCAAAATCGACTATCTTGAACCCATTTTGCTTGAATTGCTTGCCGATTTCAAGCGTCTCGGCGTAATTCAACTTACACCCGATATTATACAAACTCAGCTTCATAATCTATTTTGACGACGGCGCTTTGTTCTTAGTCTTTAAATTCCGCTTGAGCGGAAAGACGTTTCCTCATTTCAAAAATGCAACGCCGTCGGTTTCCGCTCATTGCAAATCCGACGCGCTATTTCAATTTATAGAGCTTTAGCGCAAATCACCCCTCGTCTTGCTTCCTCTCAATTAAATTTTCGATTTTCTTAAATAGAAACAAAATCAATACGGCAAGCAGAGCCGCTCCTATCGCTAAAATGTAATACGAAAGCGCTACGGCGATTCCGAGAGCGGCGGAAAACAGCAGAGTAGCGGCGGTTGTTACGCCTTCGACGTTCCTATTGTCGCTCCTTATAATCGTTCCCGCGCCGATAAAACTTACGCCGGTTACAATCGCCACCGTTATTCTAATCGGGTCGGCTTGCAGAGCGGATATAAGAATTGCGCCTTTGAAGTAATGCACGAGAAATTCCGACAGCCGAACGAGCAGAGTGGCAGAGCCTGAAACCAGCATCATAGTTCTCATACCAGCCGGCTTTTTGGCGAGTTCTCTGTCCAAACCGATTATAGCGCCGAGCATCATCGATAAAAACAGCTGGCTCAAGACCTCTATTTGAACTATATAATCCGCAAAGATATTCGTCATAGCAGCCTTTCAATATTTTCTTTATTAATCTTTATTGCTACGTCAATTGTCTTTATTTGATAAGAGCTCGAAAACTTGGTTTGTTTTTTATTCTCTTTTCCGCTTTTTTAATCAATTCATCGTCTATTCTTAACTTTTCTAGTTCATTACATATTATCTTAATAATTTCATTTTGATTTTTCGATTTCTCTTTTCCCTTATTTTTCAATAAATTATTCAATTTATTTATGTTTTGATCAGAAACAGGTAAGTTTTTCATCTCCTTTAAAATATATTTGTGGTCATCTTTGCTTAACCAAATAACTTTTTCATTTTGGTCTATAGATTCTTTTATTAAACTTCTTTGCTTTTTCGATTTATCGTTGCTCAACCAATCCTCGGTTCCTACCCTCGCATAAGAATTGCCAACGAGATAGCCAAGTTTGTGTTGGAATGATTCTTTCAATTGCAAAATTTTTGATTTTAGAAGAGTTTCGTAATGTAATTTTGACTTCAAAGCTATAGATAATCTAAGGAATGCGCAACAATTTTCATCTAATCCACAAGCTGGTTCTTTGTATAAGAAAAAATATTCCTGCTCATTATTATTTGTTAACCTTTCCAAAAATTGTTCTATCTTAAATCGTTTAGCCTCGTTACATATATCCAGTTTCTGCTCTATTTGACTGTATTGTATTTTATCTATTTCTCTCCGCACGGCTTCTTGTAAAGGTCTAATTGCGGCAATAGTAATGTATCTTGACGAACACATTCCATTTCTTCTTACAAGATCGCAAGATTGAGTAATTACCATAAAATACTTATAATCCTTGTTATTAAAATAGTGAGGATGAATATTTTTTAATATATCTTCTACACTTCTAGAACGCTTTATAATATCGCCTTGATGCAAAGAAGAATTATCTATTTCATCATAAGTAAAGTGCATACTTACTAATTACTTCTCTAAGTATTTCTTTATCTTCTTTCTTATTTCAAAATCTCGTATTTTTTCTAAATCAATTTCTATTATATATAATTCGCTATTGATTTTTTTTATTTTTTTGTAAATTTCATTCTCTTTTTCGCTCTGAGTGTGGGTTTCCCCCTCGATTATCGTGCCAACTTTTTGGTATTCTTCATTTTCTTCTATTTCTGTATCACGGTTTTTTGTGTTTGTAATATCTGACGTTGATGAACTAAACATTTTCTGCCTCTTCTTCAGTTTCTTGTTTATAAATTTTATTAAGAATATTTTCCGCTTCCTCGTTAAATTTAACGACGTTTTCTCTTAAATATTCAATTGCTTTTTTCGTGTCTTTCAAATCTCTATGAAAATTAAAACTATAAACTATGTTATTGTCTTCATCAAATGTGATTTCTAGATTTATTAATTGTTCGTCTTTAAAAATAGTCCTTTTAATTGTAGTCGCCTTGATCTCTATACCAAAATCCGATAACAAGTCGTTATCATAGATATTAAAAATATTCGAATCTTTTTCATTAGGTTCTTTATTGATGTATTGAAAATTTACTCCAACCGCTTTTATTGGAGTATGTGGCAAATCTTCTAATATTTTTATAGCTACATTTTCTATCTTTTCAAACTGTGTGGTTTCATCGTTAGAAGGATTAAGTATCAAGCGTCTATCCGAAATCCTTAAAAATATATCGTCAAACATAATTCTCATTGGCAGATCTGGATTATCCACGGCTACTTCTATTTGTATTTTTTCTGAGTTAGTTAATCTTCCGTTTGATATCCATTGAGGAGTAAAAATTTTTGAATTCCAAAATCCAGCTATCACTATTGAACAATTTTCAATCTTTTTATTTATCATTTCCTTTCTCCATTCTCTATTATTATTTTGATTCTAACTTAAATATCAATCTAGGTAAATTTACAACTTATTTTTTATATCTCCAAAAGTTTGAATGTTTAACCCCTTCTTCTTCATTTCTTTTATCTTATTTTTATATTTTTCCTTCCTCGCGGCTCTCGTTATAATGTATATAATTACGGAAATGACCAAGTCGCCTAACGCGTCAACCAAAGTTATTTCGACTTTGTCTCCAAAGATAAAGTTGGCTAAAAGCCCCGTTGCTGAAAGAATAATAAAGAATATTAAAATTTCCTTCCAGAAAGGCTTCTCCAAACTTTTCTTTAGCTTTTCAAGTTCGACGTAATCTGCGCTTTTAGGCATCGGCTCAAATAAGTTAATATAACTTGAATCACATAATTAAATGAAATAGGCTGTAAGCCGTAAATCATTATTAGTTTCAAATATATCGTTTTTAAGTTGAATAATCAATTAAATGGTTCCTTATTTTTTCAAATTCTTCAGATAATCCTTCCGTTCGGCTCCATCGTTCGATTTCCTTGATATCTATCTTGTTTTCATCCGCTATCATTATCGCTTGTTCTAAAGATTGTTTATCGTCCCAATAAAAATAAGCCGCCAATCTATCTTTAACGCTATCTGTTGGAGACAACAACCTGAGAGTTCCTGTTTCAAATAGAATTTCGTTTACATCCTTTACCGGCTCAGAGCCTATCGACAAAGGTCCCGAGGGGAACTCTATAAAATATTTCGAATCTTGGCAAGTAAAATAACGGCGCTCTTTATAAAAGCCAATTTTACTCAATATTTCTTCAAGCTTTCTTTTGGGGACATAACCTATTTCAATAAAATCTAAATCTAAAGATTGATATTTATTGTCGGTGTAAACGCTAACACAAGCTCCGCCTGTTAATACGCATTCAATATCGTAATCTTTAAGGTAAGAGCAAATAAAAGCCGCTAATTCTATCAAATCCATATCTTTAATTTCTTTCACAGCGGCTTCCCCCGCCTTCTGGGCCTCCTTCTACTATATTCCAGTCGTTTTCTTTCGTTTTCGGGTAGAAAGACTATGGCTTTATTCAACAGCTCTTTCAGTTCCTTCAAAAAAGGATAACGCGGATTAAATGAATAAATACGGGTTCTGCCGCGCTCTTTAGAAGCCAATATATTCCCCGCTTCCAATTTATCCAATTGCTTCTGAATCGGACTTAAAGCCGCGTCGAAAAATCTTGCGATTTCTCTCGCGTAGCCTTCGCCGCGAGCGTTAATAAATAACAACGCTCGCTCGCGATTAATTGAACCGAATAAACTCTCTAACATATCCGACCTACTTTATAGGTTATATGACCTATTATTAGTTTCAAATATATCGTTTTTAAGGCTAGCAGTCAAGGAATATTTTTGAAGCAATTATTTATATACGGCGTTTATTTGATTCTCACTACTTTCCAATTTCCGCGGCTTTTCGAACGAAGCCGTCGGCGCGTTTTAACAAGTTTCGCGCTTTGGCGGCGTCGGTTTTCGCCATAATCATAACGAGCGCCGTTTTAACGTTTCCGGCGCTTTTGTCTAGGTAGTCCGCCGCTTCGTCGTAGCTAACTCCCGTAAGCGACATAATTATTTTCTTCGAGCGCTCGACCAACTTTTTGTTGGTGAGTTGCAAATCGACCATCACGTTGCCGTATGTCTTGCCGAGCTTTACCATAGAGGCGGTCGTGAGCATATTCAGAACGAGCTTTTGCGCCGTGCCGGACTTCATACGCGTAGAGCCGGCGATAGCTTCGGGACCGACGTCCGGGCAAATCATTACGTCCGCTTCGACACCCAGCTCTCGCGCTTGCTCTCGCGAGGTTGTGGTAACGAATATCGTAGCGCAACCCAGCTTTTTCGCCTCTCCGACCGCGCCCTTAACGAACGGCGTTCTGCCGGAGGCGGCAATTCCGCAAACGACGTCCGGCGGTTTAACGCCCCGCTCGCGTATTTCTTTAGCGCCGTTCTCCGGGTAATCTTCGGCTCCCTCTTGCGCTCGGAAGACCGCCTCCCTGCCGCCGGCGATTATGCCCTGCACCATTTCAGGAGCGCTGCCGAAAGTAGGCGGGCATTCGGAGGCGTCAACTATGCCGAGTCTGCCGCTGGTGCCTGCTCCAACGTAAAAAAGCCGTCCGCTTTTCTTGAAAGCGTCTATTATAATATTCGTTGCTTTTTCTATATTGCCTATCTCTTTCTTGACAGCCTTTTGCGGGATTTCGTCTTCACGGTTTATCATTTCCAATATCTCCCGCGTCGAGGCGATGTCGATATTCTTCGTACGCGGATTCCCGCGCTCAGTCCTAAGCGAGCTAATCTCCCTGAACAAATCGTTTTCCGGCATATCTATTCCCTAAATGAAACTTCTCGAATGAATTTAAATCAACTATTGTTCCAAAAATTAAATTAAGCGTGAGGTTCGTAGCTCAGGCATCCCTGCCTGAGCATCCTTGCCTGAGCGAAGAGACAAATAAAAAACCCGATAGTGAGTCCCCCCCCTCCGACCGAAACTCCGATTTCGGTCGGAATAAATCTCAATAAACTCTCTTTCTCCTTCCAAAATTAAAATTTCGAAAGGAGGAAAAACCCATTCCCCGCCCTAAAGGACGAGGCTATTGAGCGCTAAAAATCGCTCGTTTTTCTTTCCAATAGTTTTTCGGTATATTCATTTTATTGAAAACGATTATTTGAAGCGTTATGCTGGCAATAAAGTGCGCTAAGTGCAAGGCGAAGATATTTAAATACAGGAAAATCGGCAAGGGACGAGTCCTTAGGTGTTGGAAGAAAAGGATAATTGAGGACTACGCCGATTGGGACGGCGCTAAAGTTAAATGCCAAAAGTGCGGCGCTACGATTGGAAACGCGGACAATTTAAAAGTGAGAATGAAACAAAGCGCGTTTACTTCGAGCGGAACGTATGAATAAAAACCGCTTCATCCGCTCCTAATGCTGAAAAGCAGGACAACGACAATTATCGCCGAGGATACTATTATAATCGGCTCGGCTAATTCTTCGAACAAGCTTCTCTTTCCCATCGGGACTGGCGCGCTCGCTATGGTATGACCGGAGCATTCGACCAGCGTAACGTCTTTTCGAGAGATAAGGTCAGAATACTCCCTCGATATTTCCCAAGAAGCGCTTATTTCGCCTTCGGGTAGTCTCAGATATGCCGAAACGTCCGTTTGAATCAAACGCCGCAAGGTATCCGAATTATCTGCGTTTTTGTAATTTACGCCGAGATTTTTTACGGCGATGAATAACTCGGGAGCGTCCTCGGATTTTCCCTTTTCGAATAACTTAACGTCGCGCTTTTCGCAAGAGTTAATAACGGCGCTCTTTAAAAGCCATAAGCCTTGGTGCGCGTTGAATTTTAGGTTTGCCGCCGTTACCCCGGAAGAGGCGACTCTCTCTCCGATTTCTTCCGCTACTTCGCCGACTAAAGAATCTAGCGTATCGAAGTTGCTGGATAATTCCCCTGCTTTCGCGATAAAAGCGAAAAACATTAAGAAGATTATGAGAGACAGAATTCTCATACCGCTCCGTTAGTTGATATTATCCTTAAGATTCGAGACGGCTTGGACTAATTCTCGCTCGTCCCAATATGTTGAAGGCTTTATTTTGACGGGTTTTTTTCTATTGTTGAGCCAGATTTTTATGACTTTTGGCGCTCTGGAAATTCTGACTTTTCTGTCTTTTCCTATCGACACCCTACGAATCATCTCTTTGACGTATTTCTTTTCTCTGCGCCGGCTTTTTAACGTAATAAAATCTTCGCCGACTATAATAGTTCTGTTGGTAATCGTTTGGTAAATCAGAGCGAAAAACGCGGCGGCTATAAACAAAGCCAAAAGCATCACCACCGGGTCAACCAAAACGAGCGTAATCGTATATCCAGCGATCGAGCCTTTTAGCAAGGCGTAAGCTATAAGAGCGACGGCGTAAAGAGCGATAAACTTCCAGTAGAAGTCCAAACGTTTATGGAAGATTTTCGCGCTATCTTTATTTAAATTGTCAGAATCCATTTCTTTTTTTAAAAATCAAACCAAAACTCTATCGACAAATTAAGGTTTCGAAGCGATTAAATCAATGATTTTTTTCGCCGAAATTTTCGCGGCGTCCGCTTTGCCCATATTCTTTGCCGCTTCGCCCATTTCTTTCAATCTTTTTTCGTCTTTTATCAATTCGTCAATTCGTTTAATCAATTCGTTCTTAGCTTTAAAGTTATCTATAATTACAGCGGCGTTTTTCTTAGTTAGCTCTTTGGCGTTGTATTCTTGTTCGTTGGTGGAAGCGTAAGGATACGGAATTAATATCGAGGGCTTGCCCGCGGCAGTAAGCTCTGCGACCGTAGTCGCGCCGGAGCGGGAGACCGCCAAATCCGCCGCCGAATACGCCGCCGCCATATTCTCGATAAATTTGAGTATTATTGTTCCTTTGACGTGTTCTTGTTTCGGCTCGAATTTGTCGCCCGTTTGCCAAATCAATTGAATGTCGTTTTCCTGAAAGTAGCCAAGAGATTTCTCGATGGCTTTGTTGATAGACATAGCGCCCAAACTTCCGCCAAAAACGAGTACCGTCCTCTTGTCGGGCTTCAACCCAAAAAGCTCTCGAGACTTCGATTGCGGCGGCAGTTTTAGTATGTCTTCGCGCACCGGATTGCCCGAAACGAAAATTTTGCCGCGCTCTTTTTCTTTGAAAAAATTCGCCGTTTCTTCGTAAGAAGTTAGTATTGTATTGGCTTTTGGGGCTAGAAGTTTAATAGTTTTGCCGGGATTAACGTTCGATTCCATCAGAACGAGCGGGATTTTTTCCTTGTAAGCGGCTAAACCCACCGGATAGCTAATATAAGCGCCGGCGCAAATTGCGCATTTCGGTTTGAAAGCTCGTATCGCTCGTCTCGCTATTTTCAAGGATTTAAAGATTTTGAAAGGAAGCGACCAGGTTTTAGGCGATTTTAGTCCGTAGTATCCTACTATAGGTATAGATTGGAAGTCGTATCCAAGTTTCGGAACGATTCTCGATTCAATTTTGCCGTCCACTCCGATGAATAGAGCTTCGAGCGAGCGGTTCGCAATTTTTTCCAGTTCTTTTACTACGGCTACGGCGGGAAATAAATGACCTCCGGTGCTTCCCGCGGCGACTAATATTTTAAGATTCCGCTCGCTCATTTGATTTTTTATACAAATTTAATAAAAAATATACGCGAAACTATACCTTAATACTTTTATTTAACGGCTGAAATTTGTATTTTGTAATTTTAAAATTGTTTTAATTCTGGGGGGATAGAAATGAAGCGAATATTATTAGTTTTAGCGCCGATAGCGATATTGCTAACGACGGCGGTCAAGTCTCAAGACGCCGAAGTGCGGAAGTGCTTGCAGTATATCGCTGAAGGAAAGACGGTCGAAGCTAAACAGCTTCTGCCCGACTTGCTGGCGGAGTATCCGAACGACCCGGGCGTTCAGTTGCTCCACGCGTCTGTTATCGAGAACGCTAATACAGCGTTAGACAAGTATATGAACATAATAACCGAGCATCCGGAAAGCGAGTGGGCTGACGACGCCTACTGGCGCGTTGTGCAATATTATTCCGTAGTGGGAGACACAACGCAAGCCTTGATGCACTTAAAGAATTTCCGAAAGAAATATCCTGATTCGGAATTTTTACTTCCCGCTCACGAGCTGGTTAGAATGGCTTTAAACGTAAATAGGTTGAGCTATGAGAAGAAAAGTTCTAAGAAGAAAAGCCCTAAGAAGAAAGAAGCGGAAGTAAAGGAAAAAATGATTCCCGCGCCTGTAGCCAAACCGCCTGACGAAAAAGAAAAAGCCGAAGAAACCGCCGCGGAAAAAGAAACTCCGGTAGCAAAAGGAAAATACGGTTTGCAAGTGGGAATATACTCTACTCGCGAATCGGCTGAGAAAGAATTGGAAAAGTATAAAAAATATAGAATGCTCGCGGAAGTGAAAGAAAAAGAACTAGACGGCGAGACGATGTACGCGGTCGTAATCGGTTCTTATCAAACGAAAGAAGCGGCGGATAACGCGAAACACATAGTTCAACAGCAGTGCAAATGTATGCCGATAATTTTTATAAAAAAGAAATAATCAGAGAGGAAGAATGAGCGCGAAGAAAGTTGTGCCGGAAGGCAAGCTTGCTATGAAATTTACAAACGAACAAGCCGAACTGAAAAAGGAGACGGTGGAGAAGCTAGCTAAGCTATTAAAAGAAAAGAAATTCGACGAAATAATAAACGAAGCGCAAAGCGCGCTGAATAAATTGCCGACGGAACCTCTGGGAGATGGAGACAAAGATATTTCCAATATATACTTTCTATTGGCTTCCGCCCATTGGGAAAAGAACGAGCCGCCTGAGATATATAAGGAATACGCTCTCAAATCGGCTCATTTTAATCGAATGAACAAGGGCGCTTTATGGCTAATACGGGAAGCGAACAACGAGTTTTCCGACAACGCGGTTCTGTTGCGACTGCAAGTAGCCGGCAATTATTATTATATGGACGCCAACGAAAAAGTCAAACAGCCGTTTCGAACGGTTTACACCGCGATAGCCGACGACAGCGAAGACGCTATGAAATACGTTAAAGAGTTCGAGAGAGACGAAATAAAAGACAGTTTAGAGTTGATAAAAGCGACAAACCGCGGCAAAAAGCCCAAAGAGCCAAAAGGCGTTTACGAAGCGGCAAAACTTGTTGGTTGGTACGAGAAGTAAGGTCCGCTTCTTCAATAATAATTCAAAATCGAACAAAATATGTTTTACAGGCGTAAAATCATTGAAAGGCAACTGTTTCGTCGCGCCTAATCCTTTCGTTATTATTGGAGATTTTAGACCTCAGCCTATTGAACAGAAAAGTTTATTTTAAGCGCGGACTTTTTGTTTTTTCCGCTATAGCTAAACGCAATACCTTATCGTTAAAGCGGATTTGTAAAATTTTCTAAATTAGCTTCGAGCCAACTATTGTGCTTTTTAAATGATTACTGGCTGTCTCAAAAACTGTAATTCTATAACAGCGTTTTGAGACAGCCTCGATAAAATCCTATTCGACTAAGTTTTATTTATTCCCCTCGGATTCGTTGTTGAAGATTTTCGATTTTTTGACTCTTCCGAAAACGGAGAGCGATAATGTTTTGTTTTCGGGATCGGTTGTCTTCATTTTCACCCATCCTCTATAAGAACCCGGTTCTTTAGGAGTTACACTGGCGACTATATCGACCGTTTCTCCCGGTTCTAATTCGACTTCGTCTTTTAAATTTACTTCCAGTTGGTCGTTGGGAGTTTCAAAATCAGATAGCTTTATAGGCTTTTCCCAATTGTTTTTTATAGTAAGTTTAACTCGCTTTTCAACTCCCACTTCAAGATTTCTAAAATAAAAATACTTTCTAGGCGATACTTGCAAATGCCTAACAACTTTGGCTTTTAACCAGAGCAAGCGGGTCTGTTTTTCAGCGTCGTTCGAAGTAATTCGTATCGATTTTCTAACTTGTCCGCTATATCCTCCGACTCTCAAGCTGACGCTCAAAGTGGCGTGTTCGCCGGGCTTAATTTCATTTTTATCCAATGGAGCGGTCGTGCAACCGCAACCGGGTTTGACGTTGGTTATTTTCAATAGTTCGTCGCCAACGTTCTTTATCTTTATTTTGGCTTTCAAAGGCGAATCGCCCGGTTTTACCTCTCCCCAATCATAAGCGTCGCCGCCTTCGATTTTCAACTCCGGCTTTGAAATCAGCGCTGTCGCCGCTAAAAGCAATGCCGTCAGCGATAAATATAACACTTTCTTCATAATCTGCCTTTCATTATAACATACACATTTGTATTTTCACTTTGCAAATTTATAAAAATTATTGTTAATCAATAAATATTAACTGTTATTTGCTATCTTTATATTTTTGACATAATAAATTTAAAAATGAAAATACAATCAATAGAACGCATAAAGACAGCCGTTATTTTATCGGCGCTGGTTTGTCTTTTCGCTTTAGAGGGGAAAGCTGAATTAAGCGGCTCTATTGTATTCAAGGACGCTTACGTTGACACTGTGGATTACGGCATTTGCATTGTTGGCGATGAAATAGCGAAAAGCGTTTATATTATCAATTCCGGAGACAAAGCCTTAAAAGTAGGACCTATAAGTCCCTCGTTCTCGATAGAGCAAACGGGCGGCGGCGGACACGAATTCGACCACGAGGAGTTCAGGGACAATTTAGGAGTGGAAAAAATTTTAACAGTTCAACCGAACGACACCGGAAAGATAGAAATTTCATACGTCGCCGAGCGAGACACAAACACTTATCCGTTCGGTTTAAAAATTGCAAAATTAAAAATAGGCATATACGACGACGAAGCGGCTATGCCTCCAAACGACACTTCCCAATTTGTCGCTTACGAGGAATGCATTCTTATCGCCAGAAAGGCAAGACATTACTTAAGCGGATATAATAACGTAATCGACTTCGACTCCGTTTACGTTAATCCGGCGAAATCTTCGGAATTTACATTAAAAGTATCCAACGCTTCGAATTACGACATAACCGTTACCGACGAATTCCTACAATGGAACAGTCCTCCTTTGTATCCAGAAGAAATTAAAGTCGAAGGCGAGACACCCGCGGTTTTCCCGCCAAAAAGCGGTCCGTTGAACTGGAAAGTCTCTTATTTCCCTAAAAACAAAGGCGTTGACGAAGCCCTGTATTCTTTGGAATACAGCTATAAAGATTCGGTCGATACGGTTAGCTTTCTAATAAAAGGAGTCGGTGTAGAGCAAAGTCTTACGGTGTCGTCTTCGAACGCCGTAGATTACGCAGCGGACACGCTCGATTTCGGCAAAGTCTGGGTAAACGATTCGAGGGAGATATACGCGGTTTTAGGCAATTCCGGAAATTGTCCTATCTTGGCGCGTTCTCAATCAATAAAAAATCTCGAAGACGACTCGCCGGCGGAAGATTTTTTTATAAACAAGGGATTAAAAGAAAACTCTTATCTGCACTTGCAACGAGGCGATACGGTAAGATTAAAATTCGCTCCGCAAAGGCGCGGCGAATATATTGCGCGTTACGAAATCGAAACCAATTTGGCGGAAAGAGTAAGCGGAACGACGATAGACGACGTCAGAGAGCTTGTTTACTTAAAGGGCGAAGGGGTAGAACCTTTCGTCGAAGTCAACGAAGACACGGTTAAATTTGGAACAGTGGTGTGGCACCCGGATTGCCCCAGCGCGAAATCGAAAATCATAAGAATCAGGAACGACGGCAACGCGAGACTGCAAATTTACGGCTGGAGCACAAAAGCTCCGTTTTCTTTAGAGCCTTTCGGAGAAACGCTCCCGTCGTTTATCGAGGCAAAAAGTAAAGATTCGGTGAAGTTGATGTTTTCGCCTAATTTGCAAGACGACTATTTCGGAGAAATCCAACTGACAACCAACGCTAATCAGCCGCAAGACACTTTTTCTATATATATCACCGCTTCTCGAAAAGAACCGTCGAATATTATCCTCAAAGCGCCTAAAGATATTAAGTCTAAACCGGGCAGAATGATTGCTATGCCGATTTTAGTCGAAAATAGCTTGATTTCGAACGCGAGAGTATTCTCCTGCGAATTAACTTTCGATAAAACGCTATTGCGCTATTCCTCATACAATAAATTAGGAACGGCGGCGGAAAAAGCCGACGAAAGCCAAATATCCATCGTTCCCAAGAACGACGGGGGTAGGCTATCGGTTTACGTGGAAACGCCCAGCGCGGAGACTTACTTTTTGAATAGGGATACATTGATTAAAATCAATTTCGCGTCCTATCTCGGCAAAAGCATCTCGACGCCGATTTCTTTCGTCAATCCGATTTTAGGCGACGGAGTTTGCGATAAAGTGTTGTTGCCGAAAGACAGCGCCGGCTTGTTTACTATCGACTCGATTTGCGGGTTGCCTTATAAACTCCTGCCGTCGGGAGCGTGGGCGTTCAGTATAAATAATATATCGCCGAATCCCGCTTCGAATTTTTTCGACATTAATTTTTCGCTCAAATACGAAACCGCTATGAAGATAACCATTTACGACGAACGCGGAACGGCGCTTTACGCGGTTGAAAGGGAGTTCGAGCCGGGCGAGCATAAAAATACGGTCGATTGTTCGCGCTTTCCGCCGGGAGCGTATTTCATCGAGTTCGTATGCGGCGGGTTTTCAAAAACGAAAAAAGTAGCGATACAGAGGTGAGATGCTAAAGAAAACGAGCGTCATATTGCTTTTAATTCTAAACTACGCTTTGGCTCAAGCGCAGGGGTTCGATTGGCAGTACTCTTCGAGACTGCCGTTCAAAGTTCCCACAACCTTTGTCGGCGTTTTCGGCGAGGGTAATTATCTTTTACATCGCGGCGCGTTCAACTTCAACGAAAGTTATATTAAATGCTGCTCATTTCAGAACGGCGACGGGGTCGGATTTTCCGCCGGAACCGAGGTTGAGAATTGGTTCGCCCCCAAACTCGCCGCATTCGCGAAGTTCGGCTACGAGTTTTCGCCCGCCAACTTTATCGTAGAATCGGAGCCGATACCGGTAGCCGACGGAAAAGATTTGGTTACCGAATACGAATATTCCTCTAAAGCCTCCTACTTGTTCGTTGAAATCGGCGCTAAATATAAAGTCGGCTCTACGCATTTAAACATAGCTGTCTCCGCAAAAGCGGCGTATCTGTTTTCTAGCGAGAATCAGTATTTCGAACGAGTTTTATCGCGAGAAGATTGGTATTGGAACGAAAGAGAAATTTACGGCGAAACGCCCGATTTGTCTCGATTCGTTTTTACTCCTTCCCTTTATTTAGGATACGATTTGAATTTAGGAACGGGCGCTTACGCCGTTCCAAAAGTCGGATTGCGCTTCCCCGTAAGCGAAACGATACAATCCCAAAATTGGAAAAAATGGAACGCTTTTGTGGGAATCAGCGTTTTCCCGTTTGGGATTTAGGGTTGTCTTTCGACATAACCCGTAAGTTCTTTCCGCCGATAATAAAATCTATTCAGCTTTAGTCCAAATTTGCGTCCTTCCGATTAAGGAAATGCCTATATAGCCGCGAACCTTTAATTTGTCGCCGTTGTCTTCCAAAGAGACTTCGCAGCTATAGCTCTTCCCGTTATTGGGGTCGTATATTTCGCCGTCTTCCCACTCGTAATCTCCGTCATACTCTAAATTCTTTAGTATGACTAATCCTATTAACGGGCGTTTTCGCTTTTTCGGGTCGGGGTTGTGCCTGTCAATTTTTTTCTTGCCGTTCTTATATTTTGGTTGCAGCAACCACACAATCTTGCCGTGGTATTTTCCTCTTTTTTTGTAGATTTTTATTTTCGCGATTTTGTTTTTTGTGTACCAGTAACCTTTAATAGCGTCGCCTTCGTATTTAGCGAATACGCTGAGGCTAAACGCGAAAACAATAATAAAAATCAGATATTTCTTCATAGTTAACCCTATTCAATTAACAACATTTTGCCCGTTTTAATAATAGATTTATCTCCCGACGATATTCTAAGTCTATAATAATACGCTCCAGAAGGCAACGCTTCGTTTCGCTCGTTGTCGGCGTTCCAAACGACGAAATATTCCCCGGCGGATTGAGTTTCGTCAATTAAAGAAGCTACGTTTCGCCCGAAAGCGTCTAATACATCTATCTTTACTCGGCTTTTATTATCCAAACTGTAAGATATAACGGTAGAGCCTGAGAACGGATTCGGATAGTTTTTCAAGTATTTCAAGCCCATTGCCGGCTCCTGAACGCTAATCGGCTCTTCGACTATTATATAGTTCTCTTTTGTTTCCTCGTCGGTTTCTCCGTCTTCGTTTTCAACTGTAAGGGTTACGGTATAAGTGCCCGAGTTCCAATAGGAATGGATTGGATTTCTAGTGGTCTCTTCGTTTTCGTCGCCGAAATCCCAACGCCAAGAAGTGGGCTCGCCCGTTGATTTGTCCGTAAAATCGACGTGCAGCGGCGGTTCTTCAGCAAATCTGGGGTCAGCCTCGAAGTCTGCTATCAATTCTCCTGAATCTTCAATGTAAACGTAAATATACGCTTCTCTAATTTTCTGGTCTTCGTTGTATCCGTTAGAGACAGTGAGCGAGACGTCGTAAGTTCCCGAATCGGCGTATATGTGCGTGGGATTTTGCTCGTCGCTTGAGTTGCCGTCGCCGAAATCCCAGCTCCAAGCGTCGATTCCGCCGGCGGATTCGTCGGTGAAATCAACCGTCAGAGGAGCCTCGCCGGTCGTCGGCGCGGCGCTAAACTCCGCTACCGCCTGAGGAGTTCCCGTTACCGTGATATACGCGAATTTGGTTTCTTTGTCGTTATTTCCGCCGTCGGAAATAGTTAATTCAACGTCGTATTCTCCAGGCAATTCATAGGTGTAAACGGGATTTTGCTCTGTGCTTGTTCCTCCGTCGCCGAACTTCCAAGACCACATAGTAGCTCCGCCGCGGGATTGGTCGGTAAAGGATACGTTTAAAGGCAGTTCGCCGCTAGTCGGAGAAGCGGTAAAATCCGCGTTCAAATCGTCGGTTACGTTAATATAAGCGCGTTTAGATTCGCTGTCTTCGTTTATTCCGTCGGATACGGTTAGCGTTACGGTATATGTGCCCGAGTTTTGATAAGTATGAGCGGGATTCTTTTCTTCGCTCGAATTTCCGTCGCCGAAATTCCAATTCCAAGTTTCCGGTCTGCCGGCGGATTCGTCTTGGAAATTTACCTCCAACGGCGCCGCTCCCGAACGCGGCGAACCGCTAAAGTTGGCGTTAACGGGTTCGTAAACTTCAATAAAGTCTTCTTTTGTCGTTGAGCTTTCGCCTTGGTAGTTTTCAACCGTTAACGTTACGTCGTAAAAGCCCGGCGTTTCGTATGTATGACTGGGATTTTGGGAGGCGCTTGAGGCGCCGTCGCCGAACTCCCATAGCCAAGAGTCGGGCGAGCTGGTCGATTGGTCAGTAAAATCTACGGTGAAGGTCGCAGAGCCGGATTTTTGTTCGGCGTCGAAATCAGCCGTCAGAACGTCGTCCACGAATATATAATCAGATTTTGCTTCGTCGTCGGTATAAGTTCCGCTTTCAATCGTCAACGTTATAGTAAAAGAGCCGGAAGTATTATACGTATGTTCGGGATTTGCGTCGGTCGAAGTTTCTCCGTCGCCGAAACTCCATAAATAGGAAGTAGGCTTGCCGGTCGATTTATCCTCGAATTGAACTGTAAGCGGATTGATTCCAGTTTTCGGCTCGGCGTCGAAATCGGCTCTAATAAACTCCCCGCCGCTGAAAGTGTACAATATCTCGCCTTGCATACCGGCAGTCCACCCCATACGCTCCGATGAAAAATGGACTCCGTAGAAAGGGACAACTATAGACGAACTTTGCAAAATCCAATTATCGCCGCCGTCGCTCGTATGAATAATAGTTCCGAATTTTCCGCCCGCCCAAGCGTTGTTAGCGTCTAGAAAAAAGACAAAATATAACTCGTCGCTTGTTCCGGTATTAAGCCTAGTCCAAACGGAACCGCCGTCGGTAGTTTTAAAAACAGCGCCGTTCTCGCCCGCTATCATGCCGGTAGTCGAGTTTATAAAACTAGCTTCGTGAAAATTACCCGAATAAGTGCCGGAAGACTGCGAAGTCCAAGAAGAACCGCCGTCGGTAGTGGCTATAATTGTGGAATTATCGCCTGCCGCCCAGCCGTTTTGCGCGTCGGCAAAAACGACGGAGCGCAGAGTTTCGTTCGTTCCGCTTGATTGCGCCGCCCAACTGGAGCCGCCGTCGCCGGTGGATATAATCGACCCGCTGTCGCCGACAGCCCAGCCGTTATTTGAATCCGTAAAATAAACGCTTTTATTCGCGTTGGGATAATCGGAATTTTGTAAAGTCCAAACGCCTCCGCCGTCGGTAGTGTTTATTATACCGACGGAGCCGACTAGCCAACCGTTGTTGGAATCGACGAAAATCAA
>CAZDXB010000019.1:44910-57927 GCA_964509335.1 uncultured Hyphomicrobiales bacterium
CGCCGCTTTTTTGTCTTTTGACAAATGGTTTTTTAAAATTTCAAATAAGGAAAAAAAATGAAAAAAATATTACCTATATTATTAACTTTAGTTTTAGCGGCAACTAGCGCTTATTCCTTGAAAACTCTCCACGACTTCAAAGCCGAAACTATCGACGGCGACACTTTGGATTTTTCCGTTTACGAAGGCAAAAAATTAATGATTGTAAACACCGCTTCACTTTGCGGCTTCACTTACCAATACGAAATCTTGCAAACGGTTTACGAACAATACAAACAATACGACTTCGAAATAGTCGGCTTCCCTAGCAATGATTTCGGTTCGCAGGAACCCGGAAGCGACGAAGACATCAAGGAGTTTTGCCAAAACAAGGGCGTTACCTTCCAAATGATGTCGAAAATTCACGTCAAGGGCGCCAATCAACACCCTATATACAAGTGGTTGACGACGAAATCTCTTAACGGCTTCGCCGACAGCGAAGTAAGTTGGAATTTTCAGAAGTATTTAATCAACAAAGAAGGCGGGATTGACAAAATAGTTGTGACACAAGCCGACCCGGACGACGAAGCCATAATCGATTGGATTATGGAAGGGACGAGCGTAGAAGACAAAAGCTCGGAAATCAAAGTGTATCCGAATCCATCGACTGGAAATTTGATAATCGACACGGAATATATTGAAGACCCCCAAGCGGAGATTCTGCTCTACAATAGCATAGGCGAGAAAGTAAAGGAAATTTCGCAAAGACAAACAAACGTTAGCGATTTGCCGTCGGGCTCTTATTTCCTTGAAATTATACGTAAGGATTTAAGAATCGTAAAGAAAGTAATTATTTCGGCAGATTTAAAATCGAGCGAGTGATAAAAAAAATAGATTAATCAAAAACAGTATAAACACTTCACGCTACCAGACACTAAAAGTACAATAACTTAATTGTTATGAAATGTTGTTTTTCTAAACAATACCGCTTGATTTTATTTAAACTTTGAAAAGTAGTCGTCGATTTCCGGTCGTAACTCAATACCCGCTCTTTCGAAACAATATAACAACTCTTCGTAAACGTCGTCATCCCCAAAAAAGTTCCATAATTCATCGGCTACTTTTAGTTCCTTTTCTAAATCAAGCATTCCTTTCAAAGTCCATCTTTCATAAGGCTTTGGTTCGTATGGGTTGTAAGGAATAGCTATATAAGATTCAACTTTTGCCTTTGGATTTTTCGCTAAATAAATGGCTACCCATTCGAGTAACGTTCTTTTAAAGTCTTTAAAATTACTAATATTTGGTTTCGCCGTTTTTAGGTCGAATAAATGGACCGTTCCATCGCCGCTTTTCAAGCATAAATCAACTTTTACGGTTTTCAATTTATTCATTTTGCCTTTATCGCAAACTTTTCTTATCCTTTTAATTTCTTCTACTTTATTTGGGTCTTGCCGTTAATCAAATCGTTCATAATTTTCTGAATTTCCGATTGAGCGCGGTCGCTTATTTTATCCCCGACTTTGTATTGCTTTTGAGAAAACCCAAAGTTTAAACTAGCTATAGTTTCTGCTACAGGTTCAAATATTGAAGTTCCAAAAGTAGTGTTTAAAGAATGAATAAAAGAAAAAAGAGCCATTCTATCTCGTCCCAGTAGCCGATGATGGAAAGGCATATATTTCGTTTCCGGATTGTATCCCTTAAACTTTGTTCTTAAACTTTTTTTAATAACGTCTTCGATATTACTTTTTTGTTTCTTTGTAAGCGCCATTTTATCTTTCTTTTAAGTGAAAAATTATTTCCGAGTAAGCGTTTGATCTATCTTTTTCTACCCTATTTAAAACCGGACGTTTATATTTATTGACAATCTTCATCCCGGCAAATCTAGCAATCTCGGGATAAAGATTGAATTTGTCGTTTGCGACTAAGAAAACGTCGTAATCGTCTTGTAGATACTTCTTACAATTCCTTAAAGATTCCGCTATTCCTTGAACATACGCTCTCCTAGCTTCTTTTCCGTAACCTCTGGAAAGAGGTCCGATTTCCAAGTCGTCTTTACGCTCGAATCAAAACATTTCATAAGAGTAAGCGTGCTGTTCGTGATAATTTATCAGACCGACGTAAGGAGGGCTAGAGAAAATCCCTTTTATTTTTTTATTTTTTATTAGTTCCGCGAATCTTGAATTTTTCCTTTTGATTTCGTTATAGATATCGATAGTCCTACTGTCGCCTATCAAACATATTTGAAATGTGTCGGTTCTTAACCTGTCAAATTCTTGTAGGCGATTTATCGTATCTATTGAGTATCTCTGCCACCATCTTCCTATTGAAAATAACGGCTTACAAATCTTGCCGTGCTTTTTGCAGTAATATGTCGTCGTTACTGGGTCTTTTAAGGTGCCTAAATCGGCGTGAGTGGTGGCTCGGCAAGAACGAACAGTTCTGCTCAGTATTATCGCCAATATCTTTTTAATCTTTTTGTTTTTTATTTTTTTGATTTCGTTAAAAACAAAATCCATTTCTTCTCTTACCGGAAAAAGAAACCATTTATCTAAAAAAGCGTCGTTTTTATCTTGCTTGATTTTAATATTATATTTATCGATTAACTCGTTAAATCTGTTTAGAAATTTAGTTTCTTTATCTTTTGTGTATTCTATTTCGTCTATCTTACCTTCCCTTACTTTGTTTTTGTAATAAGGAGAGGGAAAATATTCATTGTTAAATTTTGATAATTCTAAAAGAAGACGTTCTTCAAACGCTACGTTATTTCTTGTTTTTTGGAAATCTTTTAATTTAAAAGTAATCTCTTGAACGGCTTCTCGTAAATACCCAAAGTTATGTTTTTCTATCTTAACGGCGCTTATCATTGCGTTAAAAGCCGATACGTCTATTCCAACGGCGTTCATACCCAGTTCGTTCGCTTGAACTAAAGTAGTTCCGCTGCCGCAAAATGGGTCTAAAACTATATCTTCTTCGCCAAAGAAAGTTTCTCGCTTAAATTCGTCTGTGTGCGAATCTAAAAAATACTCAACTAGCTGCGGTATAAACTTTCCCTTATATGGATGCAATCTATGAACGTGTTTCGTTCTTTCAGATTCCTTATATTCTACAAACGACAAACGCCAATTTAAGTCTTCGCCTAGTTTTTCCTTCCACTTTTTTTCTTTATCATAAGAGTCGTAATATTCTTTAAGTTCTCTTATATTTATTAAGGAGTAGCCGTTGCTTTCATATTTCTTTATCCTCCCATACTGTAGTAAATAAGAAATATTATAAGTGGAAACGTTACGATTTAAGTATCGCGAAGCCCACTCGCTAGCTTTTTTTAATCCAACCAATTCTTCTCCTTTTTCTTGAAATAAACTTAAGTTTTGTCGTTTATTATTCATTAACAAATCCTTTGTAGATTTTAATTTAAGATTTAGCTATTAAGCAATATTCTCTCCCTTACCTTGCCACCGCCAGCCTCTTTACCGTCGAGTAGCGTCCTATCGTCATCTTTACGTAATAGATTCCGCTTTCTATCCCGCTGGAGTTTATCGGAATGTCTGTTACGCCCTCGTTCACGAATTCGACGAATGAAAGGATCTTTCTCCCCGATAAATCGTAAACCGCGCAGGTTAAATTAGCGTTTATCGGCGAGCTAACGCGTAAAACGACGTAATCGTTCGCCGGCTGAGGATATACTCTCGCGTCGAATCCGTAATCAATCGCTCTCGCCGCGTCGGTATAGTTAGTGTCTAAAGCGCTCTTAAAATAATACGCCAAGCTGTCTTTATTTTCCGCGCAGCCGAAAACGAAGGAATAATCTTTCTTTTCGCCGGCTTGGAATTCGCCGTTGAACTTAGCGCCGACGACTACGCTGCCGTCTATCATACCTTGAGCCTGCATAGATTTACCGCTAGTTAGCGCTTGGATTGGAACGTCGTCGTCGTGAATCGAATTAGTTCTGTTATTTAAACCGGCGGCTTGACCTTCCGCTCCATCTTCGAAAGACAAAGCCCCGCAACCGCATACGGGATAATCGCCTCCTACGTATTCGACGATTTCGGCGGCGTAAGCGGCGGGGTCGTAGCCGTCCGGCAAGCCTTCGGGAAAAAGGCTCACCGCGTTGCTGTCGCTGTCTTTAACGTCCCAATCGAAATAATAACCCGAGGAAAAATCCACGAATCTGTTTTGCGTTATATTTTCTATAGTCAAGTTAGCTTTTACTACCGGAAAAACGCCGTCGTTAACTTCTAATTGTTGCGTTACCTTAATTCCGATAAGCGAGCCTTCGGAAGCTTTTGAATCGTCGAAAACTCCGACGTATTTATTAGGCGGCACGTAGGATTTCAGCGTTGAAAAATCGTTGAAATCGCCGCTGTATTGGTCCCAATAAATGGAGCTTACAAAGCGCCCCATAAATTCGGTAGCCATAAAACAAGCTTTATATAATTGATTTCCTTTATCTTTATAAGAAAAACCCGCGCCGCTTTCGTTATTTTTATTTCCGCCGAAACCGATAGTTCCCCTGTCGGAAACGGAAAACTTTATGGCTTCGTTAGAAAAAGTAGTAACGACCGGACTCGGTATAAATTCTATTAAAAAGAAATCTTTGAATCCCGAACCGGTTTCTATTTCAACTCTGAAGAACATTTTGTTGGAATTGCTCCGTTCAATAACGAAATTAAATCCGTCTAAAGTTAAATCGGATTCCCTTTCGATTTCCTCGACAAAGACAGTCGAATTGATTATTTTAACGCTCTCCATTTCGTCCAAAGAGGTCGATATTTCGAAATTAACGTCGGAAGCCGCTCCTAGAAAATTATGCGCGTCTATTTTTATATTAATTGTGTCTCCGACTGGGAATCGGTTGCCTTCGACGCCGTTTTGATTAACGTATGTTATCTTTTTCGGTCTAATTGAAGGATTTGAAAACGGGTCTCGCGAAACCGCTTTATACGCGTTAACTCTTCCGGGCAGGATATTTTTCCAATCTTCGTTGAATGTATCGTCGGAAACGTCGTCCACGGCTATTCTAACCGTTTCAGCCGCTTGTAAAGCCGTTAATTCGGGATACTTGGTTCTAACTAAAGCCGCAATTCCGGATACGACTGGAGATGAATAAGAAGAGCCTTTGGCTGAGTTGCCGTAACCGTCGTTTGAGTCCGTGTACCAATTGCCGCCGCCCGGAGCTAAAATATCAAGCCATTCGCCTATATTATTTCCGGAAAAAACGTCGTTTTGGTCCACTTCGCCCACCGCCAATACTTTGTCATATGCTGAGGGATAATTCGCTACTACGCTGCCGTATTCGTTCCCCGCCGAAGCTACAATTAAAACGTCTCTGGCGGTCGCGTAATTAATAATGCTCTGGTCAATCACGGAAAACGGTTTTTCGACGCCCCAACTGCAATTCAGAACTTCGAATCCCCTAACGGCGGCGTAAATCACAGATTCGTAGCTATACGCTAAATTCGCGCCGTCGGCAATTTTTATCGGGAAAAATCGGCATTTGTTCGCGATGCCGGCTATTCCGGTATCGTTATTTACTACGGCGGCGGCTATGCCGGCTACTTGAGTGCCGTGAAGGTCGTAATGATACGTATTCCAAGGCGGCTGGTTGTTTCCGCTTAAATCGTATCCCAAAAAATCGTCTGTATAACCGTTTTCGTCGTCGTCAACGCCGTTTGTAGGATCCGCCCAGTTAGGCGCTATCGACTCGCGCAAATCCTCGTGATGTTGCTGAATGCCGTTGTCGCTTATACCAATAACTACTGAGCTGTCTCCTTCTTCGATTTGCCAAGCGTCTATGACTTGCAAATTATAAAGCAAAGCTTGCTGAGCCGCGTAAGGGTCGTTAGGGAGATTCTGCCGCAATTCGGGCGGATATATTGGTTCGGCTATCTCTATTTCCGGATAATTCTTCAATAAATATTCGCAGTAGCTCTCCGGATGCGCGTCGGAGTTATACCGAATTACGTAAGTTCGCAACAAAGGCTCTTCCGCTTCGATTATTTCGGCTAAATTCAAATTGTCGCTTTGCGCCCGGAGCTTGGCTTTTTTGCTATACTCTACGCTCTGCGACGGTTTCAGCATAGGCTCGCCGAGAGAAACGCTCTCTCCTGACAATTGTATTTTTTTGTCGGATTTAAAAGGATTGGTCTTTCCGGCTTTGAATCGAACTTTTACGGCGTTGGCGAATATTTTTTGACCGCCGATTTTCGACTTCGTTATTTGGGCTTCCCAAGCGGGAGAATAACTTTGCGCTAACAACAAAAGTCCCGCCAGCGCGACTGCTAACAAACGATAATTATTCATTTATTCATCCAGTTTTTATTATTTAACTTCATTCAAAGCGCATAATAATAAAATAGCCGCTTTTATTCAAATTTTTATCTTTGTTTTGGGGTTGCGAGATAAAATCAGATTTAACAAGCGAAAGGGAAAGCGAGAAAAGCGATTCTGGATTATTGACTTCGATGAAAAATCTTATTTCGGTAAATAAATAAATTTGAAAATTTTTCGTTTATCCCTCGCGGAGTTATTAATCCACGGCGGAAAATATTAATTTTGCGTAGTTTGAAAATAAACTTTTGGAGTTTTGAATGGGATTTTTCGATAAGTTCAAAAATAAAGTAGGCGAAGCCGTCGGTTTCGATAAGCTCAAAGACGGTTTGGAAAAAACGAGAAACGCCATCGTCGGTAATATTCAATCGATATTGGGCGGGAGAAAAATCGACGACGAAGCGCTCGAAGACATCGAGGATATACTGATTTCGGCGGACGTGGGGGTTAATTCGTCGGAAGAGATAATAGAAAACCTGAAAGAACGCGCCAAAGAAAAAGGATACGAATCCTCCGAAGACGTTTTTACGCTTTTGAAAGAAGCGATAGCGGATACGTTAATCGAGTCGCCCTCGGCGGAAAACGACGCGACTTATTCAATAGACGAAAGCAATAAGCCTCACACAATAGTGGTCGTCGGAGTGAACGGAGTCGGAAAAACGACGACTATAGGAAAATTAGCTTACAATTATAGAAACGCTGGCAAGGAAGTCGTAATCGGCGCGGCGGACACTTTCAGAGCGGCGGCTAACGAACAGATAGAGATTTGGGCGGAGCGAGCCGGAGTTCCCCTAATAAAACAAGCGCAAGGCTCAGACCCAGCCGCCGTGGCTTACGACGCTCTCAAATCGGCGCAATCGAAGAACAAAGACGTCGTTATTATCGACACTGCCGGCAGATTGCATAACAAAGCGAATCTAATGCGGGAACTGGAAAAAATATCTCGCGTTATGAAAAAATTGAAAGCCGACGCGCCCGACGAAGTCTTTTTAGTTTTAGACGCCACGACCGGACAAAACGCCGTATTGCAGGCAAAAGAATTTATGAAAGTGGCGGACATAACGGGCATAGTCTTGACTAAATTAGACGGAACGGCAAAAGGCGGCGTCGTAATTCCCATAGCCAACGAATTGAAAATACCGGTGAGATACATTGGCGTCGGCGAAAAAATAGACAACCTACAGGTTTTTCAACCCTCGCTATTTGTCGAAGCTTTATTCGGCGGCGAGAGCGAATGATTTTATTTTTGATATTTGGAGCCCGTCGTTTTGGGATATACTAAAGACTAAATATCGAAAGCGTAACTTATACCAAAAGAGAAAAAGAACCGCAATTTCTCGTCGATAGGATATAAATTTTTGAGTTCCTTCTCGTCGATAAAAGAGTCGGCGGTAATAGCGTAATAAGCGTCCGCGTCGACGACAGCTATAAATTGTAGGAAAACGCTTGGGATACGCTATTAACATGTAGCAAATATTTATCTTCGATTTGGACGGAAATACCAAAACATTTCATAACGCGGAGTTAGACGTTTTTGTCGTTATGGCTTATCATAAGCATGACATAATATTTATAAACAGCGTAGGGGAGTTGTTAAATATTCGACATTTAATGTAAATACAAGGGAAAGTTCCCTGTATGAGCTATACCGGATTGAGCGCATCACGAAGCGACAGCTTCAGCTGTCGGCGCGCGCTTACATTCCACGTCTCGATTTTTCGGTTTCCAAAAATATATTATCTTGGGAAAAGTATAATTGTTAGGAACGAAAAATGACTTTTTTTTGGTTCAGAAGGGATTTGAGGCTGGAAGACAACGCGGGCTTGTATTTCGCTTTGAAAGAGTCGAGCGGCATTCAGCCGATTTTTATTTTCGATACGAATATTTTAAAAAAGCTTGATAATAATAGAGATAAGCGAGTCTCTTTTATTTATCGGCGGCTAAAAGAGCTGAACGAGGAGTTGCTGGGATACGGCTCGGCGCTTTGGATATTTAACGGCGAGCCTTTGGAAGTCTTTCGCGAGCTGACGGATAAATATAATATCGAAAAAGTTTACGCAAACGCCGACTACGAGCCATACGCTGTCGCGAGAGACCGGCGAGTCGGCGAATATTTAGATTCGGCGGGCGTCGAGTTTACGCTAAAAAAGGACGCCGTTATTTTCGAGAAATCGGAAGTAGTTAAGAAAGACGGCTCGCCCTATACGATTTACACGCCGTATATGAAAAAGTGGAAAGCGAAATTGCAGAGCGAAGGCGTCGAGCGCTACGACGTTTCTAAGAGCCTTACTAACTTAAGAAAGACTAGGGGCTTGGATATTCCCCCGCTTGAAAAGTTCGGTTTTGAGCTAGTTGATTTCGAGCCGCCGCTCAGAGAAATCGACATAGAAATAGTTGAGAATTACGAATTGACTCGCGACTTCCCCGCTTTGCACGGAACAACGAGAATAGGACCGCATTTGAGATACGGAACCATAAGCGTGAGAGAAGCCGTGAAAGTCGGAATGGAACACAGCGAGAAATGGCTGGAAGAGTTAATTTGGCGGGATTTTTATCAAGCGATTATATATCATTTCCCCTATTCGGCAAATTCTTCGTTCAAAAAGAAATACGACAATATTGCTTGGGAAAACGACGAAGCGAAGTTCGAGAAGTGGAAGAGCGGCGAGACGGGCTATCCGATTGTGGACGCGGGAATGAGGCAGTTGAACGAAACGGGGTATATGCACAACAGATTGAGGATGATAACGGCGAATTTCTTGACGAAACTGCTTTTGATTGATTGGAGATGGGGCGAGCGTTATTTCGCGTCGAAGCTCTTGGATTACGATTTAGCGAGCAACGTCGGCGGATGGCAGTGGGCGTCCGGCTCCGGGTGCGACGCCGCGCCGTATTTCAGGATATTCAATCCATATACTCAAGCGAAGAAGTTCGACCCCGACAATAAATTTATCGAGAAGTTTGTTCCAGAATTCAAAGATTCCGAAAACTACGTCGAGCCTATTATAGATTACAAGTCCTCGAGAGAAAAGGCTTTGCGGGTATATAAAGAATCGCTTCAACGAGATATTGATTGACCAAAAAAAATTTAAAATAAGATTTTCATTTTGGAGTTTTTATTTTAAATTAATGTATTGTATCATATTGAAACAAAGATTTTGTAGAACAAAAACAAAGAGGAAAAGATGCTAAAGTTAACTTATCTAAGTCATTCGGCTTTTCTGTTGGACGACGGAGAGAATCAGGTAGTTGTGGACCCTTTTTTTACGGGGAATCCGAATTCGGTGGCGAAACCGGAGGATATTAAGGCGAAGTATGTCGTTATAACACACGGACATCCAGACCACATAGGCGACGGATTCGAGATAGCGAAAAACAACGGAGCTACGGTAATCGCCGTGAACGAATTGGCTCTGCACGCTCAATCGAAGGATTTGGAAGCGCATCCGATGCACATAGGCGGTTCTTGGAAGTTCCCGTTCGGTCGAGTGAAGTTTACGATAGCGCATCACGGCTCGGCTAATGCGGACGGTCAGTATATGGGCGAACCCGCCGGCGTCGTAATCGAGATGGGCGGAAAAACGATTTACCATTGCGGCGATACTGGATTGTTCTTGGATATGAAGCTAATCGGCGAGCGCGACGATATCGACGTTATGATAGCCCCTATCGGCGATAACTTTACGATGGGAATAGACGACGCCGTTAAGGCGGTCGAATTCGTAAATCCAAATCTCGCTATCCCTATACATTACGATACCTTTCCAATAATCGAAGCCGACCCAAACGAATTTAAATCGAAGGTTGAGTCTATCGGCAAGAAGTGCAAAGTAATGGCTTACGGCGAAACTTTAGAACTTTAAGATAGATTTTGCCAATTTCATTAGGACCGCTTCGGCAAATTATCGGATAAATTTTAATGCCGGAGCGGTCGATTTATTTTTGTAGAAGCGGTCGCAACGTTTGATTTGGGCTTTTTACTCATTTGCTATACCGATTAAATGGATAAATTGTGGCAAATTTTTCATAAATTTGAAAAGTTATTTTGTCGATAAAAATAATGTATTTTATATATAACGATATACTTTAATGAGCTATAGCTTTGGCGACAAAGACATAGAGAAGATTTCGAAAGTATTAGGCGCGAAGCCTAAGAAAGCCGAGAACAGTTGGACTTGGAGCTTGAGAAATCCGAAGAACAATCAAGCGTTGATTCTAACTATATATAACGAAGTTCAATTGAGCGAGACTGAAAAAGGTTCGATTGTATCGGCGCAAACGCAACACGGCTACTATGAATTGCACGATTGCGTCGGCTACTTAGTTTTCGAGCCGGACGAAACGATATTCGCCCAACTGGAAGGCAATCGCGTCTCGAGCTTGATAGTCGGCAAGGAATGCTCCTGTTCGCTTTACTCGAACATTCGCAAGGATATGTTGAACGCGAGTTTCGAGAATCTCGACCCGGCGGTCTTGCTTTCAGCGATGCAACTTTCTTTGGCGGAGAGCATAATAGAAGGGGAGTTAAACGAATGACTCTAAGTAATCGTCATAGGTAAGTGGTTCTATGAAAAATAGAGTAAGAGTTTTTAAGGATTGTTCTTTAAAATATTTGCCGAGGAAGAAAGCGGTCGAAGCGGTTAAGAGAACTCTGGAGGACGAAGGAGTCGAAGGAGCGGAAATCAATTTGATTTACTTCGACGACGAGAAGATAAGAAGCCTTAACAAGCAGTTTTTAGAGGAGGATAGAGCGACGGACGTTTTGGCTTTTAAGCTGAACGAAGAGGACGACCCGCTGGAAGGCGAAATTTACGTCGGCGCTGAAAGGGCTTTGGAACAGGCTAAGGAGTATAAAGTAAGTTTTACGAAAGAAATTTTAAGACTATCGGTTCACGGCGCTTTACATTTACTGGGATATGCCGATAATACAGAAAAAGCGAAAATTGAAATGAGAAAGTTAGAAGATAAATATATTTTGGAATAATTGGCGGAATGTACGATAGAATAGTTGAAATAATAGTTTACGTAGTTTCAGAACTAAAACAGAACAAGCAAATAAGCGAAATCAATATTGACGAGCTATCGCGCAAGGGATACACGAAGTCGGAAATATCCACCGCGTTCAGCTGGATAGCCGATAGGCTGGAGCTGTCGGAAAGTTTCGTCGAGGACAAGACTTACGTAAACCCCGATTCATTTCGAGTTTTACACGAGGTAGAACGCGATATGTTCACCACAAAGGCTTGGGGCGAGCTTGTGCAATTGCATTCTTTGGGCTTGTTAACCGCCGACCATATAGATTATATAATAGAGCGCGGAATAATGTCCGGCTCCAGACGAATAGACAGCGACGCGTTGAAAAGTTACGCGGCGGGTATAATCTTCAACGCCGACAACGGCGACTCGTCGGGCAACAGAATAATGCTAAGCGGCGACGACGCGATAAATTAATAAAAACGGTCCCGTAGCTCAGCTGGACAGAGCGTAGGTTTCCTAAACCTGTGGTCGCAGGTTCGAGTCCTGCCGGGATCGCAAGCTATTTTTTCTAGCCCTTATTTCACATTGCCTTGCCGAAAAGACGCATCGCTTTTCCAATATATTTCCAACGCTTTTGAATGTTTACTAAACTAGTCCTTGTTGAGCGATACTTCGATTACTATACGTATTAGGCATCGTATAATTAGACGTCGATTGAAATCGTTACTATTAAAAGCGCCTTTGGATTTATAAATTTCTTTTAGTCGGCAATTATTTTCAAAACGATTTTAGAGGGTCTGATGAGCTTTAAACCAGCGATAAAATCCGCTTCTACTCGCTCCCAACGCCTCGCGCATCAACCGGACTGACCATTGCCGGCGATACGCCTTGATAAAACGATACTTTATTACGGCTCTTTTGCGAAGAACGCCGCCGCTTTTTTTAAAATGTCGCTCTCGTCTTTCAGACTGTAATTTAATAAATTATTGCCGCCTTAACTAAGCGCGTAAAATTGGGTACGGTTCACTACGATCTAATATTGCATCTGGAACTATCATTCCAAAATAACAATTATGTTTTAATAATTTATAACTCTTTTCAATAAACAATGAGTAATAGTCATACTGTAACTTAGCTGTTGAGAATTTTAACTTATAATAGTTTTTAAATATGTCAGGCAAATCTTTGTTGCTTACATACGGCGGATTACCGATAACGCAGTCGAAGCCGCCGGAAGCAATCGTTTTGAAGGCGTCGGCGAGCGGGGTTGTATGGCGAAATCTATATGATAGCGGCGGCAATTCGTGCTTCAGATGATTGTTTTTAGTATATTCAACGGCGTTTTTGATGTGTTTCTCCGTGTCCAGATAGGTTTTACTGAAGCCTTTTGCCCAGAGCTTTTTCCTCGTTCCGTCGGAATATTGCGCCTTGTCAACCTTCGGGTTTACCAGAAGGGTTGTAGAAACAACCGCTTCCGCCGCAAGCGCGAGCCGACGGCTGAAGCAGTCGGTTAGGGAAGCAAGCGAGCCGGTATATTACATACCCTCAGGGTAAACCCTGAGGTTGACGGCTCTCTTGAGTGACGCGGCGGTTCCCCCTCTTGTCAACCTTCGGGTTTACCCGAAGGGTTGTAGAAACAATCGCTCCCGCCGCAAGCGCGAGCCGGTATATTACATACTCTCAGGGTAAACCCTGAGGTTGACGGCTTTTGTGTGGCGCGGTGGTTTCCCCTCT
>CAZDXB010000020.1:0-6540 GCA_964509335.1 uncultured Hyphomicrobiales bacterium
AAAAAAAGGATTATTAAGAATGATTAATGAAAAAATTGAGCTGTTTCGTAAAGTCCTCAGAATAAGGGGTTATAGCGAATCATCAATTTCTAATTATGTTTCCGCCCTCAATAAGTATATAGGAATTAAGGGGTTTGACTTCTCTGAAAAATTGCTTCTGGCTTATTTCAATGAGATGCGTCTGAAAGACTATTCCTCAAGTACTGTCAGAATGGCTCTTATGGCTGTGCGGCTCTATCTGAAGCTGATTGAAAACGAGGAATTTGACAACTCCCTTCTAAAGGAGATAAAACGTGAACATAAACTGCCGGATATACTCTCAAAAAGCGAAGTTCAATCCATTCTTGAAAATATTACTAACCTCAAGCACAAGGCAATCGTATCTCTGATTTATTCCTGCGGATTAAGGGTGAGCGAATGTCTCAATTTAAAAGTAAACGCCATTGATTCAGATAGGATGCTTATTAAAATCGTGCAGTCTAAAGGAGCGAAAGACAGGTATATTCCGGTTTCAGGAAAGCTTCTGAAGCTTTTGAGGGAATACTGGATGGCGTACAAACCGCTTGAGTTTCTTTTCAGCGGTCAGAAAAGCCCGAAGTACTCCGCCAAAAGCATTCAAACAATCGTAAAGAGAGCGGCAAAAAACGCCCGTATAAAGAAAAAAGTAACGCCGCACACCCTGCGTCATTCTTTTGCAACACATCTGCTAGAGCAGGGCGCTGACATAAGGATAATTCAGGAAATACTCGGGCACAAAGACATCCGCACTACCCAGATTTACACACATATTTCATCGGCAAACATACAATCTGTGAAAAATCCTTTAGATGACATACTGGAATAAAGATTTTCAAAAATACCGGACATTTCCTTCCTGTGTGGGAGTTTAACTCATTCACAAATTGGAATTTGGGAATGAGAACAGTAGGCGGAATTTGATGGTTTGAAATATTTGGTTTCCAGATTCCCGCTTGCGCGGGAATGACTTCTAGACGTCATTCCCAGCTTGACTGGGAATCCAGAAAAGGCGATTACCTTGGAATCTTATCATTAGACACTGAAATATTGTCGATACAATCGAGCTTTGAGACAAATTCTATATCTACGAAAAAAGCTCTCGATATTTTTCCCATTAGTCTATATTTAAACAATCCCCCTAAAAACCGTATAATTACAAAAGCCGTAATAATGCAAATTGCTCAATACAATCAAACGATGTTCTTCGTGTCTCGCCAACAGCCCCGATAGCGTTTTCTCCTCGTAAATAAATCTAATCGACGTCGTTTATAAATATATCACAACAAACTTCAATTCGACGACGAGCCGGCGACTACCGCTCCGACAACCGCTCCCAGAACGGCGGCTTGCATCTCTTGTATTGCTGTATCGACGCCTTTAGATATAGAATCCCCCTTCATTATTTCTTTTAAAGCGAGCTTTATTGCTTTCTGCTCCTCCTTATCCTCGCTAAGCAACTTGCGCATACTGCAAGCCTGAATTAACCCGAGAATCGACGAAGTTTCGCCGTCGATTTCTTCGCGACTTAAAACTTTGCTTCTTAACTCGTTTATTAAATCTTCTCTCGCTTTTTTATTAACCAAGCGCGGCTTTTTGTAGCTGAAAAACAGAAACTCTTTGTCTTCAACCCGAATATAACCTCTCTTTTCTAAATCCCACAGAATTGAATTGCGATATTTCTTGCTATACGACAATTTAGAAATCCAAGTCTTGATTTTCTTCGGTTTTTTAGCGTCGTTAATCTTTCCGAGAGCAAACCTATGAGCTTCCGACATATTAGTTTCATAAGATTTAGCCGCTACTTTCTTGTCGGCTATTTCAATCGTCTTTTCCAAAAGCAAATCCATTAAAATAGAGCCGCCAATTGCCGCGTTCCTTATCTCCGAGCTAACCAAATACTTCGGCTTTACGGGATTTATTATCAACAACAAAAACTTCTCGGCAATACTCAGTTCCATCCTTATCCTTATTAATTAAACGTCTTATCACGGAAATCAATATACGGCATTCCGCCGAATTTTCAAACGACAATCTATTATATTTAGTTCGATTATTACCAGATTCCCGCTTGCGCGAGAACAACTCCTAGAAGTCATTCCCAGCTTGACTGGGAATCCAGAGAAAACGATTATTTTTGACTCTTTATATTAGAAGATGCTAACAACTTTCTACTTAACCAACGTTATTTTCCTCGAAATACATCTTTCGCCGTCCCAAATTCTTACAATATATATCCCGTCGCTTAGATTCATTAGCGATATTGGCGAATTGGATATTCTGCCTTTCTTGACATTTTGTCCGTAAGCGTTCGCCACTTCGTAGCGCATACCGACATAATCTTTTTGATTCGCTAAATTAACCGTTCCGTCGCTCGGGTTTGGATATAGATAAAACGCCGCGTCGTCTTGTTTGTCGTTTGGAACGCCCGTGAGGTCGTTGCCGTAATACAGAAAGATAATCCATTTAGCCGAACTTGGGTCGAAAACGCCGACCGCCGGCGTGTAAGCGTAAAATCCGACTCGGAAGTTATATTCGGCGAACTCGCTGACTATATCCAAAGAATCAACAGCCGCCCAAGCGGAATCGGCTCTCTCTATGTATTGGTCGGAAGAACAATAATCGCCGACAAGCCAATAGTCAAAATATTGAGCGCTATCAGGTAGAGCGACTTGGTTCGCCGTGTTTTTAAATGAGTCGGCGGGAATAATCTCTTTAGGATAAAAGATTTGTCCCATCCCCATCCACCAAATCGAAGCGTAAAACAAAGTGTCCATATTGTAAGTATATCTGAAAAGGATTTCGCCGTAATCGCCGGGGGACTTGAAGTTGATATCGAAAGGAAGACTGTCCGAATCACATTTGTCGCACAATGGATAATAAGAAATATTCGCGCCGTTAAGTTCATAAGTTTCAAAATCGACTGCTAATATAGTAAGATTCATAGAATCAGGCTTGATTAAGTCCTTGTTAGAAAACCACTCCCCGTCTTGATTTGTCGCTTCCGCTTCTAATAAAACGAAAAAGAACAAAAAAACAAGTAAGATTATTTTCTTCATAATTTAACTTATCTATTTATGAACAATATTAGTTGCGCTACGCTAATTATTCACTTGACCGCTTTCACGGCGACGAACGAGCCTTCGCCGAAGCCCTTTTTAACCGGTTCTATGTCCTTAATTTCCGAGAGTTTTTTGAAAATCGTCTGCCGAAAATCTAATTCCCTAAAGCCCGCCTGCTCTAAATAGCTCGCGACAATTTGCGTCGAATAAAAAACCGCTTCACTGTAAAATACGCTTTTGTCCTTGTGTTTTTGATATGATTTGCCGACGGGGCTGTTTTTATCGATAAAACCGACCACGAAAACGCCTCCGAGCTTGAGTATTTTATATGCCTCTCTGAACGACATTTCCAAGCTATCTACGAAGCATATAGTAGCTACCATAAGCGCGTAGTCAAAAGAAGATTCGTCGAAAGGAAGCTCCTCGGCGACGCCGGCGACCGTTTTGATTCCCTTCATCTCCGCTATCTTTCTCATTTGACTGGAAGGCTCTAATCCAATTTCAATGCCGAAAGGGATAGCGAACCTGCCGCCGCCGACGCCGATTTCGACGCCTTTGCCGCTTTCCGGCAATAGCTCACCAACGGCTCTCAGTTCGGACTCGTAAACGAATTTGTTTTCGTCGAACCATCTTTCGTATCGCGAAGGATAGTTCTCGAAAGGTTTTATTTTAGCCATTTTTCTATTCCATTTTTAGCGAACATTCCTTTCTTTATAAGACAAAATTGGGGCGATTTTCTTTTATATTTTCTTGGCTATTTCGTATCCGTCGCTAATAGCGTCTTGCGCTTTTCTCGGCTCGGCGGCGTCGCCTATTAAATGTATCGACGCCTTGCCGGCTAATTTATCTCTCAAATCATTTACGCTACTCATTCCGGTAGCCATAACTATTTTATCCACGCCTTCGATAACGCCCTTTTCGCCTTCTTTCTCGATAATCGCCTTGTCGTCTTGTATTTCCTCGACTTTCGTATTGAGGTGTATCTCGACGTTCTTTTCCTTCAGCTTCTTCAAAGTCATCCCTTTTTCAATCATTTCCATACCGCGCGCAGTTTCGCCGAGCATTTCAACTATTATAACTTCGTTGTTCAAATCGGTCATTTTGCTCGCTACCTCGATTCCTATCAGACCGCCGCCGACAATCAATATCTTCTCTTTTTGCGGCAGATTTTCCTCCTTCAGAAAGTCCGCCCAATAATACTCTTTCAAGCCTTTAATCGGAGGCGTAGCCGGTTTCGCGCCGGTCGCTATTATGATTTCTTCGTAACCGTCTTTCAGCAAATTATCCTCGTTCGCCTCTTCTTTTTTAACTTTCACGTCGAGCCTGTCCAACTCTTCTAAATAATAATCGACTAACTTTTTCAAATTTCCCTTCTTTGGCGGCAACCAAGCCAAGTTAAATTGTCCTCCAAGCTTATCTTTTTCGTAAAGAGTAACGTCGTGTCCGCGCTCTTTCAGCGTTAGAGCCGCCTGCATACCGGCTAATCCGCCTCCGGCTATTGCGACGCTCTTCTTTTCTTCGGCGGGAAATACTTTCTCGGCTTCTTTGCCGACCGAAGGATTTACCACGCAACCGATACCCATACCGCTTTTTACGCCGCCGACGCAACCGTCTGAACAAGCGAGGCAAGGACGAATCGCCCCTTCGACTTCGCCGAAATACTTGCCGAGGAAGTTCGGGTCGGCTACTAAAGCTCTGCCCATAGCGATATAATCGGCGCCGTATTCTTTAGCGACTTTATCGACGTCCTCGCGAGTATTAATTTTGCCGACGAATATCGCCGGAATATTAATTTCTTTTTTAATCTCCTTCGCAAGTTCCCAAGTTTTGCCTTTGGGAATAAACATATGTTGGAAGAACCAAGGCGGCGTAGAGCAAAGCGTTCCGGCTGAAACGTGTATAGCCTCGACGCCGTTTTTTTCCAATTTCTTCGAAAGAGCTATCGCTTCCGGCAACTTTATTCCGTTCGGAATCATTTCGTCGCCGCTGATTCTCGCTATTATTGGTAAATCCGTCGCTTCTTTAACCGCGTTCAGCGCCTTCATCGGGAACTTAATTCTGTTATCGAAACTGCCGCCGTATTCGTCGTCCCTATCGTTAACGGCGGGCGAAATAAACTGCGCCATCAAGTACCCGTGTCCGAACTGCATCTCGATGATATCGAAGCCGGCTTTTTCGGCTCTAACGGCGACGTCTTTATACAAGCCGATAACGTCGTCCATATCTTTTTCGGTCATTTTTTTAGGAACGACGTTTCTCGTCTCGCAAGGCTTGTCTGTCGCTGAAATATAATAATTGCCCGGCAGTTTCGGATTAGCCAGCCTGCCCGGATGGTTCAGATGCGCTATCACTTTCGCGCCGGTCGAATGCAACTCGCCGTTCAATCTCTTTAATCCCTCGATTTTATCGTTTCGGTCTATACCCAACTGCGTCGGTAATTCCCGCAAGCCTTTCTCCATATACAAAGGCTCGAGCGTTACAGCTCCGATATGCTTGCTTCTGGCTGTGTAAAAAGCTATGTGTCTATCAGTTACGACGCCGTCCCCTTCGGTATATCCCAACTTTATCGGGGCGAAAATAAATTCATTCTTCATATCAATCATTTGACTACTCCTTTTTTTGTTTATTAATCAAGTTATTTCAAACTAATATTATTTTAAGTTTCGCCTAACAAAGTATTCAATTTTTTTTAAAAAAACAAATTTTAACTATTTGTTTTATTTCTTTGACTTTGAACTGATTTTCTAGAACTTTGCGCAATGGAATTCGTTTAACAAAAAAAATAAAAAATGAAACTAAAAGACTTGATTCTAAAGAACAGAAGCTGCAGAAGATTTAAGGAAAACGAGCCGATAAGCGAAGAAACGCTTAGAAATTTAGTTGATTTAGCGCGTCTTTCGCCTGCCAGCGCGAACTTGCAGCCGCTTAAGTATATTCTATCGTGCGAAAAAGAGAAGAACGCAACGATTTTTCGCAATCTCGAATGGGCGGGCTACTTAAAAGATTGGAAAGGACCCTCGGAAGGCAAGCGACCGGCGGGCTATATTATAATTCTCGGCGATACGAAAATCAAAAAGAAAATAAACTGCGACCACGGCATAGCGGCGCAAAGCATAACGCTCGGCGCGACTGAACTAGGATTTAACTGCTGCATAGTAGCGGCGATAAACAAAGACAAACTGCGCGAACAGTTGAATATACCGGAATATCTTGATATAATGCTGGTAATCGCAATAGGAAAATGCGCCGAAGAAATCGAATTGGAAACGGTAGGCTCCGACGGCGACATAAAATATTGGCGCGACAAAAACGATATACATCGCGTTCCAAAACGCAGATTAGACGACATTATTATTGGGTAGAAACGCTCAGGGGCTGTTTCACTACTCGATTGTATAGACATTATTCTTCTCTCCTTCAAAACTCCGATTTTTTTTCTCTCCTTCAAAACTCCGATTTTTTT
>CAZDXB010000020.1:6640-21820 GCA_964509335.1 uncultured Hyphomicrobiales bacterium
GGGCATATTGGAATTTGGGAAGGAGACGAACAGGGCATATTGGAATTTGGGAAGGCAAACAAACGCATCGGGGCTTCTTACAGGACGCATCGGGGCTTGCCCAATGTAATAATTGCGCAACTTCTAAAATCCCGCATCCATTTCGCCGTCCATTTCGCCTACGCCGTCTCTGCCTTGTTTTTTCTCTTTATAATTATTGAAACGATAGCTAAAAGTCAGTTCGACAATTTGCGCTTCCCTTCTGAAGCGATGGTACAATTCAAAATTCTGTCCGTAAGACGTCGATTCGCGTTTCATAGTCCCTAAAACGTTGCGCGTTTGCAAGGTTAGCGAAGCGTTTTTATCCAGAAAATCTTGTCTAATAGCGAAATCTAATCCGCCCATACCTTCGCGTTCGCCTTGCGAAGTAATCGAAGGACCGCGATAAAATCCGTTAATTTGCAGGCGAGTGTTCTTAAATATATTTACGGAGCCGTGCATTCTTAAGTTCCAAGTGTTCGCGCTTGTCTGGGCGGTTTGCTCTACTATATCGCCGGCGATTGAATACTTATAATAATTGCCGGAAACGTTTAAGTTCAACCATTTCGACGGGCGATAATTTATCATTAGCTCCGCTCCCAAAAACTCCGCGCTCGAAAGATTAGCCAACATATGAACCATTACGCTGTCGTTAGTCATTCTATGCAAGCGTTCCATTTCATTGAACGTCTTTCTATAATACCCTTCAAGAGATATAAAGGAGCCGTTAAACATTTTCTGATAACCTAATTCGTATGAATCAGTGTATTCAGGCTCTAGTTCGGGATTCCCCTGCCTGTAATTATAATCGTCTATGTAACTTAAAAACGGCTCTAAATGCCTTCCATGCGGACGATTTATCCTGCGGCTATAACTCGCCATAACTTGATGACCCCCGCCCAATTTTTTTGAAAGATGAACGGAAGGGAAAAAATCTATTCTGTCTATTCTGAAAATTTTGGACGTATCCATAAAAGACATTTTTCTATCAGTATATTCGCCTCTTAAACCTAGCTTATAATCCACTCCAAATAATTTGGAAGCGAAAGTAGCGTAAGTCGAGTATATATTTCTTCTGAAATCCATGTCGGAACTAAATATGTCGTTTTCAACCCAGCCGTTCGAATCCGGCAAAAATTCCTCGAAAACATATTCCTCGGGGTCGTCGTTAAGCCTGAACTGCAAGCCCGCTTCAAACTTAGTATCTTCGTCCATCGGCAATGTATAATCCACTTTAGCGCGCAAATTATCTTCGTCCTCGATTTCTTCAGAACGAACTTCGTAAGGATTGTCGTCTATCACGTTCCAATCGCTATCGGTCAATCTTTGTCTTTGTTCGTCTGTGCCGCCGCCCTTTTCGTTTGAAAAATATATCGTCGAATATAACTTATGCCCAGCGTCGTTAAAGTCGTAATTTGCGTCCATAACAATTTTATAGTAGTCTTCGTCCCTCGACCATCCGCTATAATTCTTATAATAAGTTACGTCGTCAACGCCCGGGTCGGTAAAAGTCTTTAAAAGCATATCGCCGTCGCCGGAAAAACCTTGGTTGCCGTAATTCCCCTCCAAACTCATCGTAAATTTATCCGTAAAATCGTATCCGATTCCGCCTTTTACGTTCCAACCGCCGCGATTAAAATTCCTATCGCCTGTTCTATTCATATGACTCGTAGTGTCTTCGAAAAAAGTCTGCCGTTCGTAGCGTCCGTCCCCCTCAAAATGATAATCCCTGTAATAAGCTCCTATAAACATCTTAAAATCGTCCGGCTGCCAATTAATAAGAAAATTGCCGCTGTATTTATCGTTAGTTCCGATTGACGCGTCGAAGACTCCGCTTAATCCTAAATCCTCTTCCTTCTTCAAAACGACGTTTATTATACCCGCCATTCCGTCAGGGTCGAACTTAGCCGATGGATTCGTTATTATCTCGATTTTCTGAATCGCCGAAGCGGGCATCTGCTGCAGAGCGTCGCTTCCGTCCAACACGCTGGGCTTGCCGTTAACGTAAACGGTAAAATTCGAACTGCCGCGGAGCGTAACGTTGCCTTCAATATCGACGTTAACCGACGGCGCGTTTTGCAAAGCTTCCGCCGCCGAGCCGCTAGCGGAAGTAATATCCTGCGCTACGTTCACGACTTTTCTATCTGCTTTAAATTCTATAAAGTCCTTCTCGCCGGTTACGGTTACTTCGCCGGTCTGCGTCGAAGCCGCCCTCAATTTCATTTCGCCCAAATCGATAGACCGCTTTTGAGGCGTGATATTAACGTCCTCGATGATTTTACGTTCGTAACCGATAAACTTCACCGACAAAAAAAACTTGCCGAAAGGAGCGTCGTTAATCTCGAATTTCCCGTTTTTGTCCGCTATAGCTCCGGTAACGGTGGATGAATCTTTCAGTCTTTTTAAAACTACGCTAGCGTAAGATAGCGGCTCCTTCGAAGAGCCGTCAATTGCGGTTCCGGTTATCTTTCCAACCCGCGCGTTTCTTAATTTATCTGAAGCTTCTCCGCTTGGACGTTGAGCAAAAAGGGAAAAGCCAATCAATCCAATGCCAACCGCCGTAAAAATCAATTTCAAAGCTTTCATCTATCGCCTTCGCTATCATTCAAAAATATTAACAAAATCTTTACAACGCTTAGACGATTAATTTTCCAAAAAGTTTAAAGAAAATTCCTATCAATAGGTCGTTTCTTTGAAAAAATGAATTTTTACCTAACGCGCGCCGACCGCTTAAGCGGTCGGTTGCCAACAAATTACAAATTTGCCGCCCCTCATTCCGAAATTACAATTTCGGAACGAGGGAACTTCGCTAAATAAATTCACGCCTTCAACTTCCTCAAATAAAACTTCCTGCCTTTGAATTCCGATACGATTATTTTATTCTCCTCGACTAACTTCTCCACCGAAGAAAAATCGCCGTTCGCTTTGCGCAAATACTCCTCTAAGGCGTCTTCTCTCATCGGATGAACGGACGTAATGCTCAATATATCCTCCTCGACGTTCCCCGTAAAAGCAAACTCGTTGCCTTCGTAACCGATTAAATATTCCGCTTTGGGAACGTTCTCGGACAAAATGTGATACGCTTTGTTAATAGTCTCCTCTTCGGGCGCGTTTACCCATTCTTCAGCCGGCGGTCTCGTGGGAATACTTAAATACGCTACCGAAGGCTTTATTCTCCCCAAAAATTCGGAAACCTCTCGCATATTCTTTTCGCCTTCGTTCAAATCCTTCACGAGCATTGTTTCCGTAGTCAATTCGCCCTCGAACTCGTCGGCGAACTTAACGATTCCGTCCATCATTGAATTAAACTTTATCGCTTTAATAGGTCTGTCGATTTTCCGCCAAAGCTCCTCGTCAACCGTATCAACCTTTAAAGAAACCCAATCGGCTCCCATTAAATCGCTTCTGGCGTCCGGCAAATCGATTAGCGTCGAATTGGAAATAACCGCTATTTTTATGCCCAAAGGCTTCAATAGCTTTATTATCTTACCGAGGTTTTTGTCCAATATCGGCTCTCCGTCGGGAACAAAAGTCAAATAGTCGATACGCTCGTCGTTCGCTTCCGCGTCCTGTATTTTCTTTTTTACTTCTTCGTATAAATCTTTCGGCTTGTAGAACTCGCGCCTGTCGGCTATCATTTTAAGCGAACGCCCTAACTGACAGTAAACGCAAGTGTATGTGCATATCTTGGGCGGTATATTGTTAATTCCTACGCTCTTTCCCAGTCGTCTTGAAGGAACTGGTCCAAATATTTTCATCACTCTGCCTTCCATTTTTGCAACAACTCAATTACAAAATAACATAATTAACGAGTAAACAAAAAATTCAGGCGGAAAAAACGGCAAAGGGCTGTATCAAAACTCGATTGTATTGACAATATTGTAAAGTCTAATAGTATGGTTCCAAAAATTATCGTTTTCTTTGGATTCCCAGTCAAGCTGGGAATGACTACTATGGCGTCATTACCGCAGAAGCGGGAATCCAGAGATGGAGATTTTTGCCGCGCCAATATTAGAAAAAGCTCTTAATATTTCTTTTGAGACAGCCCATAGACGATAATCCGTAGCGACAGTTTGCGACCTGTCCTTACAAAATTTGGGCATTACGTAAATTAAACTCTGTCAATTAAATACACAATCGCTCCGAAATTACAATTTCGGAACGAGGAAATGGCTTTAGTTTTGAAAGCTTTTGGGAATAGCTTGCGCGCTACCGAGCGCGTCGGCTAAATCGAACAAACGAGAAGAGAAATCCAATTCTTCTTCGGAATAAAATCCTTCTGAAAATTCAATTAAATTCTTCTTTAGCTCCGCCCTATTCATTCTTTTCTACGGAATTATTCTCGAGACTAAATATCTCTTCATGTTTAATTTCGAACGATATTTCCAAGTCCAATGTATCTTCGAGCAGATTTTTCCTTCTCTCGCCGCCCCAAAGCTCTATATCCGGCTTTACATCGCTTGAATTTGGAACCAATATTATCTTAAAATCGCCGCCATTTTGCTTAAATTCTAGATCGCCGACTATGCCGAGCTGTCTCCTGTCGATTCCTTCGGCTATTCGCAAAATACCGCCCAAAATCCTCACGACTCTCCTTTTATCCTCCGTCAGCTTCATATAATTGCTATGTTTGGGCTTTGGATGGCTTTTCCTGTGGTAGCGCGATATATTAGCGATTACTTCCGCTTCGTCTTCCGTGAAGCCGGGCATATCGCAATTGCTGATTAAATAATAGCTGTGCTTGTGGTGCTTATCTCTGGATATATAATAGCCAACGTCATGCAACAAAGCCGCCGCTTCGAGCCATTCACGCTCGATAAAATTCAAGCCATGAGCTAACTGCAGTTCGTCATATATCTTAAGAGCGTATTTCTTTACGCGCTCGGAATGCTCGAGCATTACGTTATATCTGTCGCAAATATTCCGTATAGTCTGATACCTCAAATGACTCAACTGTTTTCTTTCTACTCTGGCTTCGTTTTTCTGAATGGTGTAATAAACTATCCCCTCGCGCAAAGCGTAAGAAGAAACGACTAAATGTTGTATATTCAAATTCTTAACCGCTCTCTCCAATATCAAAGCGCCCGCTACGATTATATCCGCCCGCCGCGGGTCGAGGCTAGGTATTTCTTTTCTCTCCTCGGGCGTTTCTTTGCTAACAATTTTTTCAATTATTCTGAGAATTTCTTTTCTTTCAACGGTAGAGCCGTTCATATCCTCCGGCAAAATGTCGTTCCTCGCGGTTATCGCCATTGCGACTATATTCGTAATAGTGCCGGAAGAACCTACGATCGTCTCGAATCCCGTCTCAATCAATCTTTTGAATACCGGTCCCCAAGCGCCGTTGATAAACTCGCGGCACTTCTCTACGCGGTCGGGCGTCGAAACCCCGTCCGGAAAGAATTTCCTCGTTAATCTGATAGCTCCGATTTTCTCGCTGTGAACAAACTTAACCTCTCCTTTATTACCGATTACGGTTTCGGTGCTGCCGCCGCCAATATCTATAACCAAAGTTCGCTGGTTTTCGACCGGTAGAGCCTTTGTTACTCCTAAATATATCAATCGTCCTTCCTCGGCTCCCGAAACGGCTTGTATTTCGACGCCGGATTCTTTTTTCGCTCGCTCCAAAAACTCTTCCTTGTTGGCGGCTTCTCTCACGGCGCTGGTGGCTATCGCGTATATTTCCGCTTTCTCGGACTTAGCGATATCGGCGAATTTCTTTAACGCCGCGACGCCTCTGTCTATCGCGTCCGCCTGGATGTATTTCATATCTTTACCGCTGCTGCCGAGCCTCACCATCTCTTTTTCTTTATGATGAACTTTCAACATACCGCGGTGGTCCATCGAAGTTATAATTAGATGGAACGAGTTAGTCCCAACGTCTATAGCCGCTATTTTTGGCGCGTTCTTATCCATAATTCAACCCTAAAATCAATCGTCCGAATTTTTTTTCTTCTTTTTGTTAGCGTCCCCTTTTAAAACCACTACGTCGTCTTTATCGTAAATGATTTCGCCGTCGTCGCCTCTTTTACGCTCGTCGTCTTTGGTTTCGGGCGGCGCGAAAGCGCTGAAGAAACTACGCAGCTTCTTGGTAGCGTAGGATATTACTATCGCTACCGCCGCGAGAATTAAAGCCAATATGATAAAAAATCGCATCATAAATTTATAACTAACACATCATACTAAAACAAACTTAATAAACGGCTAATAAATATCAGAATTGGACAAAACCGACTTTTTTATATACCTTTCTCAGCGTTTTAAAAGCCGTTCTTCTCGCCTTCTCGGCTCCCTCGGCAAGCGCCGACTGCAAATACTTCTTCTCGCTTCGAATTTCTAGGTATTTTTCGCGAAACGGCTTTACGTAGTCGGCGACCGCGTCCGCAACGGCGGCTTTAAAAGCGCCGTATCCTTCGCCCTCGAACTCTTTTTCGATGTCCTCCACCGACTTGCCGGTCGAAATATGATACAATGAAATCAAATTCGAAACGCCCGGCTTTCCGTCGGGATTATATTTAACTTCGCCGCCGGAATCGGTTACCGCTCGCTTTATCTTATTCTTGATTTGATTGTCGTCGTCCGTAATATAAATAGCCGATTTCTCGTTCTCGTCGGATTTCGACATCTTCTTTGTCGGCTCCTGCAAGCTCATCACTCGCGCTCCCACTTTCGGAATATACGGCTCGGGGACCTTAAAAGTCGGCGAATACGTATTATTGAAGCGCTGAGCTAAGTTCCTCGTCAACTCTAAATGTTGCTTCTGGTCGTTGCCGACCGGCACCAAATCCGCCTGATAAAGCAATATATCCGCCGCTTGCAACGTGGGATAAGTGAACAAGCCCGCGTTTATGTTCTCGGGATTTTTCGACGATTTATCCTTGAACTGCGTCATCCTGTTCAAATCGCCTATCGGAGTGAAGCAATTCAACACCCAAGCCAACTGCGCGTGCTCGGTTACGTGAGATTGAATGAACAGCGCGCTTTTCTCAGGGTCGATGCCGCAAGCTATCAGCAAAGCCGCCAAATCCAGCGAGCTTTTTCTCAGCTCCGCCGGCTTTTGCTTTAAAGTGATAGCGTGCAAATCGACGACAGTAAAATAACAGCTGTATTCGTCCTGCAAAGCCGCCCAATTCCTTATCGCTCCAACCAAGTTGCCAATGTGTAACTTGCCGGAAGGCTGTATTCCGCTAAGAATTACCTTCCTCTTATCGCCGTCGTTATTAGCCATAATTCAATCGATTGAAATATTTTTAAAATTAAATTAACGTTTGGGATTGTTGTTTATTTCAACTCCGCCGAAAATCACGTCGTGATTAATAACCAAAACAGGCGAACTCTCTTCGGTTTCTTGACTTACGTTCTCCTCGTAACCGCCGAAAATCGGGCTTCCGTTGGACTCCACCTTCCAATTTCGCGGAATAGCTATCTGAACGCCGCCGAAAACGCAGTCGATATCGACAACCATCTCTTTCTCCGCGGCTCGCGCTTCGAGCAAATTCAGATTAGCGCCGCCAAAGACGCACACGATTTTGCCGCCCGAAAAAGCGTCCTTTACTTTTTTATCCGAACTGCCGAATATAGTGTGAACCATAGCGTCGGAACCTTCGGCGTTGGAATGCTTGTGTCGTCGCGTTCTCGGGAAAATCAAGCTGATTCCTATCAAAATCAAGATAATCGGCAAAACAGCGTCCCAGAAGCCGCCTTGATAAAACCCCAAGTTGCCGGCTAATATCAAAAGCCCGATTAGAATTATCGACACGCCAAACAGCAGAGAACTCTTACTCGTAGCGATTCTCTCGACGCCGAAAATCAACAAGATAATAGGCCACCAATTCGCTATTATATCCGACACTTCGTATAAACCGAACGAGCCTAAAAGATAAGCGACGCCGATTAGTATCAAAACAGTCGCTAAAACGTTTCTAAAATTCATTTTTTCGCTCTCATTAAGTAAACAAAACGCAATATAATAGATAATACGCAATCTATTATAAATAGTTGGTTAATAAATATTAATAATTGGGGCGGCAAAGAAAATCACATTGGGGCAAGCCCCAATGCGTCCATAAAATACACGGAAGCACACGAGCTTGCCCGTGCGATATTATCTAGTAGCTGTCATTCCCAACTTGATTGGGAATCCAGAAAAGACGATTATTTTTGGAATTTCATTATCAGACATTGCAATATTATCTATACAATCGAGTTTTAAGATAGCCTCTGAAGTAGAGACGCAAAATCTTGCGTCTCTACGCTCCCCTTATCAGACGCGCCGCGCCTCTCAAGCGCGGCGCATCTCAAGAAGAAAGGAAGATAAATAGCCCCGAACTTTAGTTCGGGGGAAAATAAATACTAAAAAAACCAGTCCCCGCCCTAAAGGACGGGGCTAATGAGCTTTTCCGCGACCGAAACAATTCCGCCCATCTCATTTCTTCTCGTTACTACCGCCCCGCGCCGCGCTCTAATCAAACGCGGAGGGTCGGAACAAACGGAACCTCCCTCACTTCACAACCATCATCTTCACCGTCTCCGTTCGCGCTCCGGTTCGTATCGTGCAATAATAAACGCCGCTCGGCAGACCGCGCGCGTCGAAAGCTATTGTGTGCGTTCCCGAGCTGTATAATTCATTGGCGGAGAGCCGCTTTACTTCCCGTCCTAAAGCGTCAGTAACCTTTATTGTTACGCTTCCCGCTTTCTTTATTCTGAATTCTATCGTCGCTTTGTCGTTAATGGGATTCGGATAGACTGAAAGAAATCCATTCTCGCTCTCGCGCTTTTCCTCTACCACCGACGCGCTTTCCTTTAACACGCCTACGCCGCCGTCAGTACCGAACCATTTATCGCCGTTTTTATCTATCGCTATTGACCTAACATAATTATTAGGCAAGCCGGAATTTGAAGTGTCATATAGTATCCAGTTTTTGCCGCCATATTTCGCAACGCCGCCGCCGTTAGTTCCGAACCATTCACTACTATCAACGTCTAAAGCGATTGAAAAAACACCATTATTGGGCAAGCCAGAATTTAAGTAATTGTATAGGAACCAGTTTTCGCCGTCAAATTTTACTACGCCTCCGTCGTATGTTACTGCGTTATAAGCCCCAAACCATATATTATATTTGTCGTCTATCTCGATTGTCAAAACCCGATTATGAGGCAAACCAGAATTAAAACGATTATATAGCGTCCACTTCGCGCCGTCATATTTCGCAACGCCGCCACCGTTAGTTCCAAACCATTTATTATTATGACAATCTATCTTTATTGACCTAACATCATTATTAGCATAACAAGAATCAAAAATATTTAATGCCATCCAGTTTACGTCATCAAATTTTGCTACGCCATTGTCAGTACCGAACCATTTATTCCCGTTTCCGTCAATAGAAATTGTCCGAACAAAATTATCAGGCAATTCGGAATTAGAAGTATTATATACCGTCCAGTCCTTGCCGTCATATTTCGCAACGCCGCCGCCGTCAGTACCGAACCATTTATTATCGTCGCCGTCTATCGCGATTGTTAGAATCCGATTATGAGGCAAGCCAGAATTTGAACAATTATATAGCGTCCAGTCCTCGCCGTCGTATTTCGCAACGCCGCCGCCAGTTCCAAACCATTTATTGCTGTCGCGGTCTAAAGCAATAGAAAAAACGTCATTATCAGGCAAACCGGAATTGTAAGCATTATATAACGTCCAGTCCTCGCCGTCATATTTAACGAGGCCGCCGCTAGTTCCAAACCATTTATTGCTGTCGCGGTCTAAAGCTATTAACAAAACGTCATTATCAGACAAACCGGAAATATTTACATTATATATAGTCCAGTTTTTACCGTCATATTTCGCAACGCCGCCGCCGTCAGTACCGAACCATTTATTCCCGTCTCCGTCGATCGTAATTGTTCTAACAAAATAATCAGGCAATTCGGAATTAGAAGTATTATATACCGTCCAGTCCTTGCCGTCATATTTCGCAACGCCAAAAGAGGTCCCGAACCATTTATTACCCTCTGCGTCTATCGCAATTGCCCTAACGTCATTATTGGGCAAGCCGGAATTAAATCTATTATATATCGTCCAATCCTTGCCGTCATATTTCGCAACGCCGCCGTAATAAGTCCCGAACCATTTATTCCCGCCGCTGTCTATCGCTATTGACATAACGTCATTATCGGGCAAGCCGGAATTGGATTCTTTATATACCGTCCAATTAGCGCCGTCGTATTTCGCTACGCCGCCGAAAGTCCCGAACCATTTATTCCCGCCGCTGTCTATCGCTATTGACATAACGTCATTATCGGGCAAGCCGGAATTGGATTCTTTATATACCGTCCAATCCTTGCCGTCATATTTCACAACGCCGCCGTTACGAGTCCCGAACCATTTATTCCCGCCGCCGTCTATACCGCTTGACCAAACTTCGTTACTAGACAAACCAGAATTGTAATTATTATAAACAATCCACCCCTCATCATTGTATTTTGCTACGCCTTTATTAGTTCCAATCCATTTATTACTGTCTTTATCTATAACGATCGTAAAAACAATATTTGAAGGCAAACCAGTATTGGAAACACTAAAAACCGTCCACTCCTCTTCGGCTTTTATTGAATAAGCGCTAATAAATAAAATAGCCGCTATAACGCCTAAAATCCATTTCCAAGCTTTTTTCATAGCTTCACCTTTTATATATTAAATAAACAAAAATCATTCTCTCTCCGCCGCCAACCCTCTCGCCCTCAGCATTTCGGCAAACAACGAGTCGTTTATTTCGACCCGCCTTAAAAGCCGCCCGTATGCGTCGATGTTAGCTTGCGTCGTGTCTCGTTTTAAGGTTGCCGTTTTGTTCAGTAGCTTATCGATAGCGAGCCGTTCAGCCATTTCGCCAAGACGATAAGCCGAATCCGCGCTTATTCCGGCGCTTTCCGCTTGTTTCCGCAATCTCTTGCCGCGCCTCGTTTCGTATGCGTCCGCGCCGAGCAGTCTAATTATAATCGTTTCGCCGCGCCGTTGGGTTTTGTATGTGTCGCCGTCCGTTACCTCCGTTATCAAAGCCGTCGCCTCGTAATCCAAAAAGATGTTTTCGCAAACCGGGCAAAAGCACCCCCCAAATCCAAAGGCAAACGCCAAAGAACCAATCAAAAAACGCAAATATTTCACTTTAAAACAACTCACAACATAAATTTACAAAAAATTCTTTTTTAATACAATTGGTAGAAAAAAAAATCATTTTTATCTTTGTAGTTATGTTATAATAAAATGGATGATTATGTCCGAGAAAACGAACATAGGAAAAAAATACGACTGCCTCGACAAGGGCTTCGTTCGGCTGGTCGATTATATGGGCGACGACTCCGCTATCGTTCAAGCCGCGAGAGTCTCTTACGGCAAGGGGACTAAATCGGTCAGGCAGGACAGGGAACTGATTAGATACTTGATGAGACACAGGCACACCTCCCCGTTCGAGATGGTCGAGTTCAAGTTCCACGCTAAACTGCCGCTTTTCGTCGCGCGGCAGTGGATACGCCACCGCACCGCGAACGTAAACGAATACAGCGGCAGATACTCGGAGATGAAAGACGAGTTTTTCCTGCCGGAAGCCGAGCAGCTAAGACCGCAAAGCGAGACGAACAGACAAGCCAGAGCCGACGAGCCTTTGCCGAAAGAACAAACCGACAGAATTTTAAAGGAAATGAAAGACGAGCAAAATCGTCTCTATCAAAACTATAAGGAATACTTAGCGACGGACTTAGCTAGGGAACTGGCGAGAATTAATCTGCCGCTAACGACGTACACTGAATGGTATTGGAAGATTGATTTGCACAATCTGTTTCACTTTTTGAAGCTTAGAATGGCAAGTAACGCGCAATACGAAATACGAGTTTACGCCGAAAAAATGGCGGAGTTAATCAAGCCGATAGTCCCGTTGGCTTACGAAGCGTTCGAGGACTATATAATCGAATCCGCTTCGTTTTCCAAGCGCGAACTGCCGATTCTGCTCGCCGCTCTCGACGAAAGCAAACTAAGCGACGAATTAATCGAAAAACACGACATAAAAGGATTGGAGAAAAAAGAGTTCAAAGCAAAAATAAATCAATTAAAGAATCGTTCAATAACTAAATTTAATCATTAATATTAGGAGTAATTATGTTTATTAGAATTATCGCAATAGCGCTTACGTTAACTTTCGGAACTTTGCAACTATTTAGCCAAAACGCCGAGGAAATAATAAAGAAATCAATGGAAAAAAGAGGCGACTACGAAGCCTTCAAAAATCTAAAGTCCTATAAAATAAAAGGCAAACAAACGGCTATGGGAATGGAAATTCCGTTTACTTTCTACTACAAAGCGCCCGATAAAATGCGCCAAGAATCCAAAGCTATGGAGCAAGAGCAAATAACCGGCTACGACGGCAAGCAAATGTGGCAGTCGGCGCAAGGACAAACTCAAGCAGTGCCACAACAATACACCGAACAAGCGGTCGAAAGCTTGAAGCAAATACCTAACTTTTTGGTCGGTCCCCTCGCCGATTACAAAGAAAAAGACAAAGAAATCGAGTTTTCCGGCGCGACAACCGAAGACGGCAGAAAAGCTTACACGCTGAAAATGGAGAAAAACGACGGAGAAACCTACGCTTACCTCGATAAAAACAACTACCAATTGTTTAAACTTTTCGCGCAAGTCGAGAATGAAAAGGAGAAAAAAACAATGGACGTGGAAATCAGTTTCTCGGATTTCAAAGAAGTTAACGGTTTTTCGGTGCCGCATAAAATCAACGTGGCAGCCGGCGAACAAAAGTTCGCTTACATAATCGATAAAATTGAAGTCAACCCGAAACTGGAAGACTCGTTATTTTCAATTCCTAAATAGTCGCGACAAACACCTTTTTCTCATTCCCAAATTCCAATTTGGGAACGAGGAAACAGACGAAGACGAAGAAAAGAAAAAAACTCACTCATTCCCAAATTCCAATTTGGGAATGAGGAAAGAACGAGAAAGCGAAACAAAAATACCTCCCTCCCCCTCATTCCCAAACTCCGATTTGGGAATGAGAAAGGGAAACAGAAGAACAAAAAATAAACGCTAAGTTTCCGTCTCCTCCCCCTCATTCCCAAACTCCGATTTGGGAATGAGAAAGGGAAACAGAGGAACGGAAGAACAAACAATAAATGATAAGTTCCGTCTCCTCCCCCTCATTCCCAAACTCCGATTTGGGAATGAGAAAGGGAAACAGAGGAACGGAAGAACAAACAATAAATGATAAGTTAAAAAACTCGGACAAACCTATGAAAATCGAAGTACCTATGCCGAAAATGGGGGAATCGCTCCAAGAGGGAACGATTGCTAAATGGCTAAAAAAAGTCGGCGACAAAATTGAAAGGGACGAGCCGATTCTCGAAATTTCCACCGACAAAGTCGATACAGAAGTTCCCGCTCCCAGCTCGGGCATTTTAACTAAAATTCTGGCGGAAGAAAGCGAAACCGTCGAAGTAGGGGAAATCGTGTCGATAATCGAAACCGAAGAATCCGAAGCCCAGATAGAAGACGAACCCGACAAGCCGGCGAACGATGAACCAAAAGAACAACCCGCCGAAACGGAAGCGGCGGAAGAACAGCCCGCTAAACAAAGCGCGGACGACGGCGAAACGACAGACGTCGTTATGCCCAAAATGGGCGAATCCTTGCAGGAAGGCACAATAGTTCAATGGCTGAAAAAAGTCGGCGACAAAATCGAAAGAGACGAGCCAATTCTCGAAATCTCGACCGATAAAGTCGATACAGAAGTTCCCTCGCCGGTCGCGGGAACCTTAGTTGAAATTACGGCGGAGGAGAACGAAACTGTCGAGGTCGGACAAGTAATAGCGAAAATCGCTTCGGGATACGCCAAACCGGCTAAGCCGCTCCCCAAAAAAGAAGAAGCGCCGTCGCCCAAAAAAGAAAAAGTCGAGGAAAAAGAACCTGCGGCTAAACAAGGCGGTAAAATACCGCGCTCCAAAGACGGCAAATTCTTCTCGCCGGTCGTTCGCAATATCGCCCAAAAGGAAGGCGTAGCGGTAGAAGAACTTCAGAAAATAAAAGGTTCGGGCATAGACGGCAGAATCACCAAAAACGATTTGCTCGATTATATTAAAAGCGGCAGAAAAGCCGAACCCGCCGCCAGAAAGCCAAAAGAAACGCCTTCTAAAAAATCGGAACCGGTTACGGCTAAGGAAACGGAAAGAAAAATCGCGCCTATGAAAGGCGACGAAGTCATCCCAATGGACAGAATTCGCCAATTAATAGCCGAACACATGGTATATTCTAAACGCACATCGGCGCACGTTACGAGCGTCGGCGAGGCGGACGTTACCGACATGGTGAAATTAAGAGAAGGCGAAAAAGAAGCTTTCGGCGAGCGCGAAGGCTTTAAATTAACATACACGCCGTTTTTCGCAAAAGCGGTAATCGACGGCGTAAAGGCGTTCCCAATGGTAAACGTCAGCGTTGACGAAAAAAACATTATCAAACATAAAGACATTAATCTCGGCGTAGCGACGGCTCTGGAAAACGGCAACTTAATCGTGCCTGTAGTAAAAAACGCCGACGATTTATCTATGACGGGTTTGGCGCGTCAAATTTACGATTTATCCGCTCGCGCCCGCTCGAATAAACTAAATCCCGACGATATCCAAGGCGGCACGATAACAATCACTAACGTCGGAACTTTCGGCACTCTTTTCGGCAGCCCCATAATCAATCAACCGCAAGCGGCGATAATCGGCGTCGGCTCGATACAGAAAAGACCGGTCGTAAAAGAAATAGACGGCGAGGACGCAATAGCCATCCGAAAAATGATGTACGTATCAATCACATACGACCACAGAGTAATCGACGGCATGCTCGCCGGACAGTGCTTAGCGGCAATTATTGACAGTTTAGAGAATATTAACGAAGAGACGGTTAGTTTGTAATGTTTAAACCTCATAAACCTCATTCCCAAATTGTAATTTGGGAATGTGGGAGAATGAAAATGTAATTGTGAATGAGGAGAGGACGATATTATAATTGGGAATGAAAAAGAAAATACCATGTTATGTCTCATTCCCAAATTGTAATTTGGGAATGAGGGAGAATGAAAATGTAATTGTGAATGAGGAGAGGACGATATTATAATTGGGAAT
>CAZDXB010000020.1:21920-23649 GCA_964509335.1 uncultured Hyphomicrobiales bacterium
ATTCCCAAATTGTAATTTGGGAATGAGGAAAGGACGATATTGTAATTGGGAATGAGGAGAGGACGATATTGTAATTGGAAATGAAAAAGAAAATACCATGTTATGTCTCATTCCCAAATTGTAATTTGGGAATGAGGAGAAAATTTAATTTGGGAATGAGAAAGAGCCGCCCCTCCTACCTCTCTATCACGTCCCTCAGCGTCTTGGCTAACTGCTGAACGGTTACCGGCTTGATTAACTTGGCGGCGAAACCGTATTCTTCATGATTCGCGACGACTGGTTTATTCGAATATCCGCTAAAGACAATAGCCTTAACGTTTGAATCTATTTTTTTCAAGCGCTCTATTGTTTCTTTTCCGCCCATGCCGCCTTTGACCATTAAATCCAAAATAACCGCCGAGAAAGGCTCGCCGGAGTCCATGGCTTCTTTATATAGCTCTATAGCCTCTTCGCCATTCTTCGCTCCGACTACTTCGTAATCCAAAACCTCGCCGAATTCAATTAAATTTTCGCGTATATCCTTCTCGTCGTCCATGATTAATACTTTGTCGTGTGCGCCCTTAACTAATTCCACCTCTTTCTTTTTTTCTTTTAACGCTTCGTCTTTTGAGGAGGGCAAATATATAATAAACGACGTTCCTTCGCCTACTTCCGAATAAACTTTAATGTGTCCCCCATGCTTTTGAATAATAAAATGCACGCTGGAAAGTCCGAGACCATGCCCGGTTTCCTTAGTAGAATAAAACGGGTCGAATATATACTTTAAATCGTCCTTTGGTATTCCCGTTCCCTCGTCTTCTATCGTTATTTTTACGTAATCGCCCGCGGGAAGGTCGGCTAATTCATTGCCCGCCAAAGTTATATTCTCTGCTTGCAGTTCAATTTCGCCTCCCATAGGCATAGCTTGCTTAGCGTTGATAAGCAGATTCATAAACGTCTCGTTCATCTGCTTGGGGTCAACGTTTACGCTCCATAAATCTGTGGCGAAATACTTTTTCGCCGCGCAGTTCGAACCGCTTAAAGCCATGCTCTCCGCTATCTCGATAACTTTGCTTATATTCGTAAGTTCCTTGACCGGCTCGCCGCCCTTGCTGAAAGTCTGGAATCTGGTAGCTAGCGCCGAAGCTTGGTCTATCGACGTTTCGATGTTGTCTAAATATTTATCGATTTTCTTCGGCTTTATTCTCGCCAAACCGGTGTTCAACGACACCGACGCCAGTATATTTTTGAAATTATGCGCTATGCCGCCGGCGAGAGTGCCGAGCGACTCCAGTTTAGCAATCCTTTGCAACTCCGCTTCGGCTTTCTTTCGCTCGGTTATGTCGTCTATAGCCAATACGTTGTATTTTATCTCGCCGGTTTCGTCTCTTACCGCCGATGAAAATAGATTTACCCATACAGCCTTGCCGCTCTTGTGAACGTATCTTTTTTCTACCCTAAAACTATCAATTTTGCCGTCTAATTGCTTTCGAAGATACGGGTTGCTTATTTCCTTGTCCTCGGGATGCGTTATGTCCTCAAAGTTTACATTTAATACCTCTTCTTCGGAATAACCGATTATTTCGAGGAATCTTTCGTTCACGCGAATGAAATTCCCTTCGGACGAAACGTGAGCTATTCCCACCGCGGCTTGCTCGAACGTCGTTCTAAATCTCACTTCGCTTTCGCGCAACTCTTTTTCGGCTTCTTTTCGCTTGGTAACGTTTTCTACCGTCCCTTCGTAATACAA
>CAZDXB010000020.1:23749-30122 GCA_964509335.1 uncultured Hyphomicrobiales bacterium
TTCCTCTACTTTTTTACGTTCAGTAATATCAAAAGCTAAAGCTAAAATAACCGGTTGCTCCTTTAATTTAAGCGCGTTCAGTCTAACTTCGACGGGAAACTCCGTTCCGTCTTTTCGGATATGAGTAGATTCAATTGTTGTCGTCTCTCCCAGCTTTAAATTATTCCACAAGCGCTCCCTATCGTCGCGGGTAACGCTGCTCGGTTCTATCTCGGAAACCGTCATGTTTAAAAGCTCGTCTCTGGAATAACCCGTGTTGCGAACCGACATTTCGTTCACCAATATAATGCGTCCGTCCAAATCGTGCGCGAATAAGCCTCCCGATATATTCTCCATCACGGTTCGGAAACGTCGTTCGCTTTCGCGTATTTTATCTTCGGCTTTTTTTCTTTCCGTTATATTATGAATGAAAGCTAATCCGGCGACTACTTTTCTTTTTTCGTTCGTTATCGGAACTATTTTAATATAATAATAATGATTTTCGTATGACATTTCTATTTCCGCCGTCTCGCCCTTAAACGCTTTTCGATAATACGGCTCTAAAAAGTCCGCAGTTTCGTCGCCTAAAGCTTCACGAGGGGTTTTCCCTTCCAAATACTCTTTCGAAAGTCCGTGCTTTATCATCTCCGACCCGCTTGCAAAAATATATCTTAGGTCTTTATCGTATAGATAAAGGTCTGTGTCGGGGATGTTCGAGGCGACTGTTCGGTAGCGCTCCTCGCTCTCCCTCAAAGCTTCGCGCATCTCGTATTCCCTTGTAACGTCGCGGAACACCAATACTACGCCGGAAACTTCGCCTTCCTCGTCTTTTATCGGCGCCCCCGAATCGGCTATCTGGTATTCGCTCCCGTCTTTCGCTATTAACTTCGTATGATTAGCCAGACCGACTATCTCGCCGCTTTCCAATACTCTATCTACCGGGTTCTCGGCTTTTTCTCCCGTCTTAGCGTTGACTATATTAAACACTTCGCTTAGCGGCTCGCCCTCCGCTTCCTCAAATTGCCAACTTGTCAATTCTTCCGCCACCGGATTCATTCTAACGATTTTGCCGTTTAAATCAGTGGCAATTACGGCGTCGCCGATTGAATTTAAAGTCGTTCGCAAGTTTTCTTCGCTCTCGCGTAGCGCTACTTCCGCTCGTTTTCGGTCGGTAAAATCTTGCAGGGTTTCAATAGCGCCGATTATTTTCCCTTCGCGGTCCTTAATTGGAGCGGCGGTAAAATACAGCCATTTGCCGTTTCTGCCAAGGCTCGGGAAAAAGTTTTCCGCCTCGTAAGCGTCCTCGATTAACTCGGATTTTCTATATTTACCTTTGTAGTATTTTTCTAACTTCTTAGCGGAATATTTGTCGATAACGACGTCCGCCATTGTCGGTCTTTCCTTAGGATAGAAAGGCTCCCATTGCTTATCTGTTCCTACTATTTTTTCGGCGTTCACTCCGGTCAAATGTTCGCAAGCTTTATTCCAATGGGTTGTTTTATTATCGCTATCGACGACGAAAGTGGCGATGGAACTGCCGTGAACAATATGCGATAGTTTTTCCTCGCTGTCGCGAAGCGCGTTTTCCATTTTTTTGCGCTCGGTAATGTCGGTGGAAATGCTACAAAGAGCTACCGCTTCGCCCTTTTCGTTCTCTATTGTCCAAGTCCTGCAATCTAGAATATACTCCTTGCCGTCGGCGCTGTAGTTAACTACTTCGCCGCGCCATTCGCCTTCTTTCAAGGTCGTTTCCAAAATCTCGTCTTGAGTCGCCCCTTTTTCTTCGTCCTCGCCGTAATCGAAAATTGTTTTGCCGACAAGCTCCTCTCTTGGAAGCCCGAACATTTGGGCTTCGGAGTCGTTCACGTATATGATTTTTCCTTTTAAGTCGGTAGCGGTTACTAAATCCTTAATTTGATTGAGCAAAGTGGATTGGAATTGCAGCTCTTCTTCCATTCGCTCGCGCTCGGTTATGTCGCGTATCAATCCCACGTAGCCGATTACTTCGCCGTCGTCGTCTTTTAAATAACAAGAGTTCGTCTCCCCTAAAAACGAATCGCCGGCTTTCTTTCTATAATTAATCTTATAGAAAAAGTCTTCTTCGGCTTTTAAATGTTTAAGAATTTTCGCGCCCATTCGATTGAATTCCTCGGCGCTTTTGTAAACGAAGCTAGTCAGTTTGCCTTTTATCTCGTCCAAAGTATATCCGAATTTCTCGGTAAAAGCCATGTTGCAATCAATTATTCTCCTGTCGGTGTCCGCCACTAAAATTGAGTCGCGAATGCTGTCGAACAAAACTCTGTATCTTTCTTCGCTCTCTTTAAGCGCTCTCTCGGCGTTCTTGCGAATGCTTATATCTTCCACTATGCCGATGACTCTCGTTAAGCCGGTCTCTTCGTTCTTTTCCGTTATCGCTCCAATATCTCTGAACCATTTATAATCACCCGATTTTGTCTTTATTCTATACTCGACTTCGTAATTTTCCGCCTTTCCTTCGAGATGTTCTCGCATAGCCGACATAGCTTTTTCGGCGTCGTCGGGATGCACAAGTTCCATAAAATCTTCGAAATGTTTGAACTTTTTGGGCGAATACCCTAGTATTTCCGCTTTGCGGTCGTCAAAATAAACAGCGCCGGAAGGAAGCTCCATTTCCCACCAAGCCAAATTGCCGGCTCGCAAGCCGGCGTCTATGCGTTGAGTTAATCTATTGCGTTCTTCTTCAACTTTCCTTCGCTCGGTAATATCTCGGAAAGTAGCGTAAACTTGGAAAGGCTTTTCTTCGTTATTTCTGAACAAAGGAATCGAATTAATACTAATCCAAGTGTAAGTCTCGATTTTCGGATTAAAGACCCCCATAATTTCGCCGTAAACAGGCTTTCCGGTTTTTAAAGAAACCATAGCTGGATGCTCTTCGCCGGGGAAATTTGAACCGTCCTCTCTTATCGCTTTCCATCGCTTATCAATTGAAGTTCTTCCTCTCATCTGCTCGAGCGTTAATCCAAGCAGATTTTGAGCCGCCGGATTAGCCGAAATTATATTCCCTTCGCTGTCTTGATAAACTATTCCCTCGCTCATTGTATTATACAAAGTGCGATATTTTTCTTCGCTTTTGCGCAGAGCCTCTTCGTTCCTTTTACGCTGAGTTATATCCAAATGCGTCCCGCAAGCGCGAACGGGATTACCCTCGGAATCGCGTTCGAACACCCTGCCTCTATCTAATATCCAAATCCACTCGCCCGATTTATGTTTCATTCTATGTTCGGTCTCGTAACTTTCGGTTTTGCCTTCTAAATGAGCGTTCAGAACCTTCATCACTTCGGGCTTGTCGTCCGGATGCAGAAAACTCTCCCAAGTCGCCAGATTTTGTTCTATTTCGTCTAATTCATACCCTGCAATTTCCGCCCAGCGCTCGTTAAAAACCACCTCGCCGGTTTTAACGTTCCAGTCCCACAAGCCCAAATCGGCGCCCTCCAAAGCGAGTTGCAGTCGTTGTTCATTGCGAGCGAGAGCTTCTTCGGCGCTTTTTCGTTTTTCCTCGCCTTCAATCTTATGCAAAGCAAAAACCAAATCGTCGGCTAATTCATTGAAAAGCTCGCTTTCTTCTTTGTCTTCAGAATATTCCAGAGGAATCGAAACCGACAAAACTCCGAAAACGCTCCCGCCGTATTCTAAGCGTCGCGTCAATCCCGCTCTGCCTTCATATTCGCTAGACAAAGGACAATCCTCGCATTCTTTCGCCGGATTCTCTATTACGGAAAATCTATCCCGGCGGAGAACTCTTTCAATACATTCAGTAAAATCGCCGCTTTCCAGCTTTTCGCGCATAGGCTTAAAAGCTCCGTTAAAACCCGACGAAGCTACATAAGATACTTTTCGCGAATTGTCGAACAGCGCTATCCAAGCGTTATAATATCCGTGATTTTCTACGAGGATATCGCAAGCGCCTTGAATCAATTTTTCTCGCTCGTTTTCTCTAACCATTAGCTGATTGACGTTGCGAATAGCGGATGAAATCCGTCTAGTGTGAGCTTCGCGCCTTTCCGATTCCACAAGACGAACGACCGTTTTTTCGCTTTCGCCCAAGACGGTATCGGCTTTGCCCTCGCGTAGAGCTTGTATCGCCTCTTCGGCATTTTTAAGGCGGCGTTTTAGTTCGTCGTTAGAAGGTTCTCTTTTATCGTTCATTTTATTTCCTCTGGGAATACCTTTTTTAATGAATCAATATCGCTTAAATTGCCAAAAATCATAGTCTGCGGTCCCGGCTCAAGCTTTTGCAGCGCGGGCGTAACGTAAACGCCGTGCTCAAGAGCCGCTTCGGGACGTTCCAAAACGTCCACAATTTCCGCTTCTAAATCGCAATCCGTTAGCTTTTCGCGAAGTCGCTCCAAATTCTCTTTCGCTATTCTGGAATTAGTCGCTTCGCCCGTTATAAAAAGCCTAACCTTGCAGAACTTTTTATCTGCCCTGCTTCCGTCTCTATTCGCCATCGTTTTCCTCCCCGTTGTTGATTTTTATACCGTCTTCCGTTATCTTAAAAGAGTGTATTTTGCTTGAGTGATTGCGCCCTCGGGATTTCATAATACCCAACTCTCTTCTATAAACGCCGTCTAATTCATAGTTGCGCAAAATAACAACGGTGTCGATTACAGACGATAAATCAATCCCCGTTATTTCGTGAGCGGCGCCCTTAGTCGAAACAAGATTAGTAAGAAACGCAGTTATACCGCGCTGCTTGCAATGGTCGATTAACCTTAAAAGATAATCGAAAGCCGCGCTGCGAGAGCCCATTCGGCTGCAAGCCGAAATCGCGTCAACTATAATATGGTCGGGCTTAAAATCTTCGATTTCCCTAAAAGCTTGAATTAAATGCTCCTCTATTCCTTGCGATTCGGGCATATTAGAAACAAACCTCAAAAGCCCGGATTCGTAAGCCGACTTTAAATCAAGCCCCGGGCTGAGCATTAAATTAGCTAAAGCGTCCCAAGACTCCTCGAAATCTATGTATAGGACCCGCTCATTCTTTGATGTAGCGGACACCGCGAAAGAGCAAGCGAAAGTAGTTTTGCCCGATCCCGAGCATCCCGAAATCAAAGTGCAGGAAGAACGACGATAGCCGCCGCCCAAGATTTTGTCCAAGCCTGCAACGCCGCTGGACAAGTTCTCTCCGTAAGATTTATGCTGTAAACTCGCTTGCGTTATCGGGATAATCCAAACGCCATGGTCGGTTATCCCAAAAGGATATTCGTTTCTGCCGTATGCAGACCCGCGATATTTAACGCATCTAAGGCGCCGAGTTGCAATTTGGTCGTAAACTCGCTGGTCCAAATGTATTACACAGTTAGCCATATAATCGAGGAACTCGGAATGCGAAGAAAACCTCTTGTCTCCCGATTGGGCTTTGACGGACATCACTGTCGTCATACTATGGTCTCTTAGCCATTCTTGAAGTATTTGAAGCTGCGCTCTTTCTTTCGCTACGTTGTCGAGCAAACGCAGAAAAACGTCAGGCGCGTCTATTACTATCCGATGGGCGTTCATATCTTCCGCTTTCTTGCGCAAAATACCGAGAATCCCTTGCAAATCGAAATCGCCCGATAAAACCGCTTCCGGCTGTATGCGCGCGCTTATTATAGACAATAAATTTTGCTTCTCGAGTTCGCGTAGGTCCCAATTAAGATTTTTCGCGTAGCTATAAAGACTTTCTTCTCTTTCCTCGAAAGTCAGCATAATGCCCGGATGCCCGTTTTGCGCTCCTCGAGTGAGAAACTCCAATCCAAACATAGTCTTGCCGGCGCCCGGCCCGCCGCTTAACAATGTTAACGAATCCTCCGGAAATCCTCCCCTTAGAACTTCGTCCAAACCGACAATGCCGGTCGATACTTTAGTAATTTGCGGCGATGAATCTGTTCGCCTACTTGAATCATTTCCGTTAAACGTCATACAGTTACCTCTTCAATATTTATACTTACAGCGGTTGTCGTCAGCGCTCTCGATTTTCTTAATTATTCAACTTCTCAACAAGCCTCTTTCATTTTTTTGACCAAACTACTTTTCTCTCTTTCATTGCCTCTCTCATTCCCAAATTCCTCTCTCGCCTCTTTCTCTCTTTCCCAAATTTCTCTCTCTCTTTCCCAAATTCCAATTTGGGAAAGAGATACTAAAATTTACCGTTGAAGCGAGCCTTAGCCTCTCAAGTATTATATTTGTACAATATAACCAAATAATAATATCCTTATGATACAATAATATCTGAAAATAAAAAATAATTCTTAAAACAAAAAAGATTTATGAAGTAAAATTTTGAATTCTTTCGCTTTTTTTTCTTTACCTAATTCCCTGCCAGAGCCTACCTAATTCCCAAATTCCCTGCCAGAGCCTACCTAATTCCCAAATT
>CAZDXB010000020.1:30222-55841 GCA_964509335.1 uncultured Hyphomicrobiales bacterium
CCAGAGCCTACCTAATTCCCAAATTCCCTGCCAGAGCCTACCTAATTCCCAAATTACAATTTGGGAATTAGTTAAAACTGCAATTTGGGACGGAGACTAATTCAATGAATATATATTTCTATTCATATTTACTTCTCTATTCTAATTCTCGCGTCCACCGCTACGACTCCGTCTTTGTCGCCCATTAACGGATTTAAGTCCATCTCGGCGATTTCTGGCGCGGCTTCCAGCAAAGTGGACACTTTAACGAGCGCCTCGGCGAATTTGTCCTCGCTTACGCCCTCTTGTCCTCTGACGCCTTTAATCAAATCGTATGCGTTTAGGCTCTTTATCATATCCTTGGCTTCAGCGTCGCCGATTGGCGAAACGCCGGAAACTACGTCTTTCAATACCTCTATGAAAATGCCGCCCAGCCCGCACAATACTAAATGTCCGAACTTCGGCTCTTTTTTCGCTCCAATGAATATTTCGGTTCCCTTCGCCATCGGCTGCATTAAAACGCCTTCGAATCCCTCTATGCCTTTCATATTATTGAACGCCTCGGCGACTTCCTTATCGTCGCTCAAGTTTAACTTTACTCCGCCAACGTCGGATTTGTGAACCGGTCCGACTACTTTCATTACAATTGGACGCCCCAATGACTTAGCTTTTTCAATCGCTTCGGTTTCGTCGGTAGCCGTCGCCTCGCTCGCTCGCGGAACTCCGGCGGCGTCCAAGAGCGACTGAACGTCTTCCGGCGGCAGATAACCGTTTTCGGCGCCGTCGATTACGCCGCGAATCTTCTCCTTGTCAACTTGCGACGTTCCCCCTACGACAGCCGGCTTAGGCGCGTGATAGACTTTAGATAATGTCTCGCCTAAAACTACTTCGTCGTGGAAATACTGTCGCCCTAAAGAAACGAATCTATCAATCGCTCTCTTCGCCTGAACCGCGGACGGCAAAACGGGATAAATCGGTTTATTACATGTTTTCATTTTTTCGTGCAAAGTCTCGTAAACATGCGTTACGTCGAAAAGCCCCGGCGTTCCGAAAATAACGACCGAGCCGTCTATATTATCGAATTTATTGTCAACGTAATCTAAGATAGTTTCCAACTGCTCCGCTGTTCCCGTCGCTAAAAAATCGATTGGATTCGCGACGGAAGAGCCGTGGAATAGCTGTTCCAAAAGCTCTTCGGCGGCTTCGCCCTTGATATGCGGAACTTTCATTGCGTTCTTCGCCAAAATGTCCGTAAGCATTACGCCCGGTCCGCCGGCATGGGTTATAATAGCTATATTCTCGCCTCTCAACTGTTCTTGCTGAAAAACCGCCGCCGTATAAACAAGCTCTTGCTTGCTTTTGCAGCGAATTATGCCCGCTTTTCTGAACAAGGCGTCAACCGCTTCGTCGGAGCCGGCTAAAGCTCCCGTATGCGACGAAACAGCCCTCGAACCGGCTTCCGTAGCGCCGGCTTTAATCGCGCAAATTTTGCATCCCTTATTAATCAAAGAAGACGCGTTTTCCAAAAACTTTTTCGGTTTTTCCACCTGCTCTATGTATATCATTTTTACGCGAGAGCTTTTCTCGGGGTCGAACGTTTCGTCCCAATATTCTAAAACGTCCTCTACGCCTATTTGCGCGCTGTTGCCTACGGAAAATAGACTCGCGAAACTAATACCCATCGGAACCGCCGACTCTAATATAAACACCGCCGTAGCTCCCGAACCGGAAACGAAATCGACGCCCTTGGGGTCGAGCTTAGGTATTGGTCCGGTAAACGCTCCCTTGTATTTCGGAGTTAAAACGCCCACGCAATTCGGTCCAATCAACGAGCCGCCAGCTTTATCTATTATTTCGACTAATTCATTTTCAAGCTCCGCTCCTTTGCCGCCTACCTCGCCAAATCCAGCGGATAAAACAATAAAAGCCTTCGTCGCCTTATTTTCGGCTAAATATCTAACCGTGTCGTTAGTATATTTAGCGGCTATGGCGATTATAGCCAAATCGACATTCGGCATATCCGTTGGCCCTTTGTAGCATTTTATCCCTTGCACTTCGCTTTCTTTCGGATTTATTACGTATAAATCGCCGTCAAAGCCGCCTTCTTTAACATGCTTCAATACTCTGCCTCCCGGCTTCGCCAACTCGTTCGAGCCTCCCACCACTACTATACTTTTCGGTTCCAATAATTCCTTGACTATCATATATCCGTCCCTATTTAATTCTACATGCTTTAATTATTGTTTAAATATCTATTATAAAAATAGGAAAACGACCGGTTTTTATCGGTCGCAGTTTCCAAAGAATAATTCTTCAATATTTCCAGCATAAAATCAATCCGCGATTGAAACTTGTTATGATACAGCCTGTTGAACTCTTCCTTTATTAAATTATCGGTGTCGCTCATTGGCTTTAAGCCGAACTCCCTCGATTTCTCGTCGGTAAGGCCCGCTATATACCAACTCTCGATTTCTTGAATTACCACAACTATCATATCATAGTCCAAAACGCTAAAACGATTATTCAGCTGTCTTTTCTTTTGATTGACGCCGTCGAAATAATCTATATCGCCGAATAATATATAATCGAATTTCAATGTTTTGATGCTTTTCAAGAATAAATCGACTTTCTCTTTTTTCGTTTGAGCGTATTGTATGATTTCCACGTCGTCGTAATCGTCGTAAAAAATCGGCGCTATAACGCTCCTGAAGAATAGCTCGTCGTCGATAATATTATAGCTATCCGTTTCAGTTTTTAATTCGAGCGAAAATCGATAATCGAACTCGTTTATTTCGAAATAATATTCGTTCCCGACTTTTTCGCTATTAAATTTAAAATTTTTGTCCGGCGAAAAAACAACGTTGAAATTCATAACGCCGCCCTCAGAACCAATATTTATATTCCGCAAATACTCCGTTCCGCCTTGTAGGGATATCGCGTTTTTCAAACCGCCGACCGCTAAGTCTCTGAAAAACTTCAAGCTCTGTATGCAATTCGACTTGCCCGCCGCGTTAGGACCTATAAGAACGTTGAATTGTTCCAAATCCATTTCGAGCATTTTATAGCTCTTGAAATTCTCTATCGATATTTTTTTGATTAACATTTCGTTTCCCAATTTGTTTTGAATATTAAATCCTTCAAAAACAACCAAACGCTACAAATTTCAATTTTCTAAGCCGTCTATTTCGCTAAAAAAATCAGACGCAATTATAGAACGTCTTATAACTAGAGTTTTGTTCCCCTCAAGGTAAACCTTGAGGTTGACTTTTCTTCAAAAACACGCGATAGTTGCGCTATCGCGTCAACCTTCGGGTTTACCCGAAGGGTATGATAACCGCCTGTCCTCAACCTATTTCCGCTCCCGGCTTAACGTCCTTATCGGGCGATAGAACCGCGAATTTGCCGCCGTCCTTAGCCGCTAAGAGCATACCTTGCGACTCCAAGCCCATCAGTTTCGCCGGCTTTAGATTAGCGACGACAACGACCGTCTTGCCTAATAAATCTTCCGGCGAGTATTGCTTCGCAAGTCCCGCTATAATTTGCTTCTTTTCGTCGCCTAAATCAACTTCGAGACGAAGCAGTTTATCCGATTTCTTAACTTTCTCTGCTTTAACTATCTTCGCCGCTTTTAGCTTTGTTTTGAAAAAATCGTCGATTGTAATTAAATTCTCGCTCGCCGCTTCTTCTTCCTTAGCGCCCAACTTGGCTACTTGCCGCTTAACGAATTTATTCTCAACTTTCTCGAACAATACGTCGGTTTTCTTCATTCGCGTTCCTTGCTCTACCGAAGGAAAGAAAGCGCGGCTCCATAAATCTTCGGTCTTCTCGCCGCCCGCGGGTTCGCCCGCGTAAGGTTCGAGGCCGAACATATCGGCGATTTTCCTCGTAGAAAAAGGAACGAGCGGCGCGAATAAGATAGATAGCGAACGAACCAATTGCGCGCATACGTAAAGCGTTTTAGCGCATAAATCCGAATTAGACTTCGCCGTCTTCCAAGGCTCCTCGTCGTTGAAATATTTATTAGCGGCTCTAGCTATGTTCATAGTAGCCGTAGCGGCGTCCCTAAAGCGAAACTTTTCGTAATTGGAAGATACTTTCTCTACGCCTTCCTTCAAAGCTGACAACATTAACAAGTCGTTCTCGGAAAATATCTCGTATTTCTCCGCCAAATCGTCTAAATCGGCGGTCGGTTTTAGTTCGTCGTAAATCGCTTTCCAATCGTCCGGCAATTGCTTATACTTATCCGGCAGTTTAGGAACAGAGCCGTCAAACTTCTTGCCGATAAAATGAAGCGTCCTATTCACGAAGTTGCCGTATATCGCCGCAAGTTCGTTGTTGTTGCGCGACTGATAATCCTTCCAAGCGAAATCCGAATCCCGCGTTTCCGGCAAATTCATCGTCAAGGAATAGCGCAGAGCGTCTATATAATGAGGCTCTTCGAATTCCTCGACGAACTCTTTCAAATCGATACTCCAGTTCCTAGACTTGGAGAACTTCTTACCCTCTAAATTAAGGAACTCATTAGCCGGAACGTTGTCGGGTAAAATGAATCCCTCGCCGCGAGCTTTAAGAAGCGCCGGAAATATTAAAGTGTGAAAAACTATGTTGTCTTTGCCGATGAAAGCGATATATCTAGTCTCTTGGTCTTTCCACCATTTTTCCCACTCGTCGGCGGACTTGTTTTGCTTTTCGAAGAATTCTTTCGTCGAAGAAATATACCCCAGCACGGCTTCGAACCATACGTATAAAGCCTTGCCGCGCGCTTTTTCTTCGGGAACGCCGTCAATGTCGTCGATTTTAACGCCCCACTTCAAATCTCGCGTTATGGCTCTATCCGTCAAACCCTGCTTAAGCCAATTTTTCGTTTGTTGTAAAACGTTGTGTTTCCAATCGTCCTTATGGCTGTCGATATAATCTTCCAAAAACTCCTGAAACTCGTCGAATTTCATATACCAATGAATAGTGTCTTTAACGGTCGGCTTATCGCCCGTTACTAAGCTAACCGGGTTCTTTAATTCCAGTTGGTCGTAGTAAGCGCCGCAACTGTCGCATTGGTCGCCTCTCGCCTTGTCGTAACCGCAATTGGGGCATTCCCCCTCGACGTAGCGGTCGGGCAGGAACATCTTGGCTTTGCCGTCGTAAAATTGCTTCTCTTCTTTCTCGAAAAGCAAGTCTTTATCTAAAAATATCTTGAAGAATTCTTTGGCTGTCTTGTGATGAATAGGAAGCGACGTGCGGGAATAATTGTCGAAGGTCATTCCAAACTTCTCGAACGCTTGCAAGTTGGCGTAGTGATACTTATCAATAATCTTTTCCGGCTTTACCTTCTCTTTTTCCGCGGCGATAGTTATAGCAACGCCGTGCTCGTCCGAGCCGCATATATACAAAGTCTCGACGCCTTTCAGCCTCAAATATCTGGCGCAAATATCCGCCGGAAGATAAGCGCCCGCGCAATGCCCTAAATGAATATGTCCGTTAGCGTAAGGCAGAGCCGAAGTTATTAAAATTCTTTCCATATCCTCGCTTTCTTTTTCATCATTAATTCTACGAAACTTGCAATTTAATTATTTTTTTATACTTATTTAAACGAGTTTTTCTTTCCTTGAATGTCTAAGGAGCGAACGGACGTTCGCTCCTACTGTTTAACGCTCTAGTAATACTTATCCCAAGCCTCATTCCCAAATTAGAATTTGGGAATGAGTTACAACCTTGAGATTTGGGAATGAGTTACAACCTTTCCTCATTCTGAAATTACAATTTCGGAATGAGATTGCGCGGCTTCATTATTTTATCTCCCGCTCATAAAATCTTCGTAATTATGAAGACGCAATTCTTTCCCGTCGAAACTCGCGAAAGTCGGGTTCAACCGCAACCAATCGCCTAAATCAACGAAAATCTTGTCGTCGAACTTTTTGAAGGTAGGCGTGTGTCTGTGTCCGGTGATAAAGTAATCGTAGCCTTCCTTGAATCTCGCTTTGGCGAAATCCTCCATTCCGTCGCTCGCGCCCCCTTGTTTTTTGGAAGTGTGTTTACGGCTTTTCTGGGATGAACTCGAAGCGAGCCAAATGCCTAAATCGGGATGAAGCCAAGAATACAGCTTTTGCGCGATAGGATTTCTGAGCGTCTTCTTCAATATCTTGTATCCGACGTCTTTGTTATTTTTCCCGTCGCCGTGAGTGATATAAAACTTCTTTCCGTTAAGCTCTATAGTTATATCGTTACGGTGAATTGGTATCGAAAGCTCGTTTTCAAAGAAATCCTTATGCCCAAAATCGTGATTGCCCATCAAATACTCGATTTCTACGCCGGCTAAGCGCAAATCCTTGAGAGCGGACAAGACTCTATAGTAATATTTCGGTATAACCTCTTTATATTCAAACCAGTAATCGAACAAATCGCCGACGACGAACAAACGTTCGCAGTCTCTTTCGATAGCGTTCAAGAATCGCAATAACTTGTTTTCCCTCTCTATTTCACGCTTTCGGTCGTATAAACCGAGATGAACGTCAGAAAAAAAATATATCATATAGCGTCTTATTATTTATTTGCTCAAAAAATTTTTGTAAATTCAATATATGAAAAAGTAAAGATAATAATTTTTAAACAAAAACTTTACGTTAATAAAATTTGAGTTGATTATGAAAAAGTTAACGACAGCTTTAGCGCTAATAATCTTGCTGGCCTCTTGCATCTCGCTGAAAGAAGAGTATCCTGAATACAAGTATTACCGCTTAACCCAATTGCCTAGTACTTTAGAGGAGGAAGACCTCGCCCCGCTTGACGCCTCCCTGCAAGTCCGGGGGTTCTGCGCCAGCGAAGGAGTTAACACCGACCACTTCATAGCCGTTTACGACGAAACTAGAATGAAAAAATACTACTATCACCGCTGGATAGCCAACGTCGCCGACCTTACAACGGACTTTCTGGTAAATCGCTACAATCAAATAAACGTATTCGCCGAGGGCGTCGTTAAAAGCGGCAGCTTGATTATGCCCGACTACATTCTGGAAGGGCAAATACTCGATATGACCGCCCAAAACGACGAAGAAAACGAAAAATACAGCGTATTCATCGCGTTGAGAATTACTTTGTTGAAAAAAGAACATCTGAAAACTTCGGAAAACATAATATTCAACAAAGTTTTCACCGAAAAAGTCGAAAGAAAAAACGAAGAAATCCCGAGTATAGCTTCCGCTTTCTCAAAAGCCGCTTCTAAAGTAAGCGACGAAATATTATTGGAAATAATAAAAGCCGTTAAAAAAGCCTCTTAACTATGGCTCGCAAGAACATAGTCGCCGTCGATATCGGCAACAGCAGAATCAAATTCTTTCGCGATAACGAGTTTATATCTTTCGAATTAGACAAAGTCCATTTCTCGAACGTCGAAAACTATTTAGAGCTATTCGCCGGCGAAGACTTAACTTTCGTAATAGCTTCGGTAAATCAAGCGCTAAAAAATAAAATAGCTAATTCTCTCAAATCGTTGGGAATAGACAATATTTTCGCTTCCGAACTTCTTAGCGAACAAGAAATAATCGACTTTTCGGGAATAGAGGGAATGGGCGAAGACCGCAAGCTCGGCTTAATCGGCGCTCTGAACGAAACCGCTCCCCCGCTCATAACTGTCGATTGCGGAACGGCGGTAACAGTAAACGCGCTTGACAAAGAAAACAAATGTTTAGGCGGCGCGATTTTCGCCGGCTTTTACACTCAAACTGAAGCCCTATCCGAAAAATCAGACGCTTTGCCTAAAATCCTACCCAGAAAAATCTCCTACGCTTCCGCCAAAACGACCGACGAAGCCCTAAACGCCGGCATAGTATTAGGAACCGCCGGCGCGATAAAAGAAATCGTCGAACGAATCGACCGCCGACATTTCAACGGCGCGCGTTGCGACGTCGTTCTCACGGGCGGCTACTCGGAACTAATAGCCGAATACCTTGAGAATTGGAAGCATAACGTAATCGAAAACCGACATTTGGTCCTCAAAGGAATTATCAGAGCGGCGGCAAAGTTGGGGATAAGTAAATAGAATACCTACAATTTATTTACATATAGTCCGTACGAAACACACAAAAGCCCTTCCTATTCTATCTCGTTCAGAAATTGGAATTTGGAAATGATGTAAAGAACAGAAAATTAGCTCCCGATTTTTAAATCGTTCCGTCCGCTCTGCGGCGGGACGAGTAAAATATTGGATTTTGCTAAGAATTATCGTCAATTAGTTTGATTTTATAAAAATATTTTAACCAAAATGAAACTGCAAAAAATTATAGTATCCTCATTCGCTACAATATAATTTTTGTTTTTGCTATATAATTAGCTGCCTTTGAATTAAATAAAGAAAAAATGATAAAATTAAAAGCTATATCTAAGATTCATTCCGGCTACCTTTACAATATAGTTACTAAAACATTTGAAATAATACTAGATAATGCCGCAAAATTTTCAAGCGACAATGGAAAAATCTTCATTGAAGATTCAAAGAACAACGGCTATTACACAATCTCTATATCGGACGAACTAATGAGCCACAGCGAAGGATATGGACTCGGATTAGCTATGGCGAAAATAATTATGAACGTTCACGGAGGCGATATAACCGTCAAAAACCGAGACGGAGACGGACACGGAGCGGAAGTAAGTTTGTCGTTTAAGTTGTAGGCGAGAGCTTTGCTTCAATCATCTATTGATAAGATGAATAAAAAGCGTTGGAAATGTGTTGGAAACAAACTTAGTTGCCACTCTAAGTCTTTGAGAATGAATGTTATAAACATCAAGTCAGTACTCCCTGAGGGACTCGAACCCTCGACCCACGGATTAAGAGTCCGTTGCTCTAGCCAGCTGAGCTAAGGGAGCGTTGCAAAAATAACAAACGCTCCCGAATTAGCCAAACGTTAAATAATGAATTTTTATATCTATAGCCATTACGGCGTTACGACTATTTTCGCGCTCGCCCGTTCGCGGCGCGTTTTTACTGAAATTAAATATAACCCCGGACGAAAGTTTTTAAAATCACTTATGTTCAAAGTCTCGCTTATCCTTCCCGCGGAAAAATATCGGTCGCCCGAATTGTATATTTCGTTCCCTAAAATGTCGCGTATTTCAATAGAAGCAAAACCGTTATCGGGATTTTGAAATGAGATATTAATTGTTTCGGAAGCGGGATTTGGGTAAACCTTCATTTTTAGCTTTGAAGGAGTTGCGTATTCTTCCGCGTGAATGTAAACCGAGTTTCTTCTGCCGGGAGTCCCGTTCATTTCGTATGAGGCGCGCCAATTTTCGGGCAAAGAATTATCTAAACCATGGTTAGTCAATTCCATTGTTCTTCCGGTTTCGAGGCAACCGGCGGGCCAAGGGGTGTTGGAATCGTATTCTACTTTATCTACAAGTTGGTCGTCCAGGTCGTATAGTCTTACCGCGTCGTTCGGTCCGAATCCGAAGGTGAAATCTATATCGTAATGTTCAACGTCCGGATGAACGCTTTCGAAATTGTTAATATCTCTGCAGATAACAAGGTATTCGTTTTTATCGATAACGGTTCCGGGGGCGAAAGTAAAAACGTGCGCGTCTTCTTCGTCTTTGATTTTCCATCCGCCGATATCTAAATCGGAATCTCCGGCGTTGTAAAGCTCTATCCAATCTTTCGAGTCGTATTCGTTATCGGGGGATTTGTACATTATTTCGTTAATTACGACAATCCCTTCGTATTGATGTATCCCTTCGACGAATTTGGCTTTTATTTCAATGGAATCTGGCAGAGCGATAGAAATATTGGGATTAGATTCTTCGTCGAGAGAGTCGGGGAACGCAAGTCCTTCGCATACCCAGCCGTCGAATTGCCAGCCTTCGCGTGGAACGGCTTTGAATTCTACCGGAATATTTTGGAAGTAAACGCCCTCCCAAGGAAATTGAGAAATTGTTAGTTTATTGACATTTATCGTTCCGGCGTTGGCGGGTTCCACTTCGAGATTTAGATTAGCGACGCCTTTCAAATCAAAGAAATCAACGTAGTCTTCAAGTAAAAATTCTATCCGTTCATCGGCGAATTTTTTCATCCAAACGATTTCGTTTTCCCAATCTATCGCCGCGCTGTCCCATCTTGCTTGATGTCGCGCTATGCTCGGTCTTATTAATCCCGCTAAGCTGTCTATTATAGGAACGACATTTTTAGGAAGCAAAACCGAATTCATAAAATCGGAGCTTATGTTAATGAATTTGCGTCTGAATTTTTCGTTCTTTAGAAATTTAATGAAAATTTTGGAAAAGGAACAATCATCGCTTTTGGCTATATGTATTAGCATATCGAATTGTCCCTTGATTCCGAAAGTCCAGTCCAAATCGTTCAAAATCCATCTCCATTTTCCGTCCATTGAATCCGAACGCCAATATTTGAGATTTTTATGAGGCCAATCGATATTGGAGGCGTAAATCTGCATTAAGGCGTATTCAATTAAATTATTTACGTCGATATTTTTATCGATGAAGTCGTACGTCCCCGATTCGCTAAAATTTATAGTATCGACGCCGTCGTACATTTCGTATAGTTCTTTCGCGTCTCCGTAAAGCAATATGTCGATATCTTCAAAGAAATCTATAGTATTCGTCGGTATGTCGTGTTTTAAATGCAAATAATCTTCGTGAATTCTTTCCCTAATGTTTTGAACGCCCCAATATTGCCCGTTGAAGAATAATATAGCCGGATTAAACGCCATTCCGTCCAAATTTGGAAAACGCTCGGCGAGAACCATACACACGGCGTCTCTTATTATGCTTCTTTCCCACTCGGTGCCGCCGTTGCGAAAAATTATATGATTGTATTTTTCAAGTCCCTTTTCTTCGAAAAAAGGATAGTCAAAATATCTGTCTCCATATACGCTTCTGGCGTATAATCTCAAGGATTTTTGAGGATAGAGTCTCGAAGTGTGCCCGTGAACTTTCGCTCCCGCGCCGGTTTCGTATTTTAATTTTTTATCCTCTCCCCACAATTCAAAGTTGACGGGGATTTCTTTTTTGCTAAATAAATTTTCTTCGATGAAAATACCGTCTCGTTCGTTCCAAAGGTCTTCCGGGTCGGCGGTTAAAGATATCGTTCTTAATGGGATGTCTTCGTCTATAAAATACGTATTAGATACAATATCGCTTTGAATATAATCTTCTTTGAAGGCTCTCGCTCTGATAACGGTCGTAGTGTCAATATTTATTTTTTCGCCCGTATATTTGTTCGATTCATTATCGGGCTCAGAGCCGTCTGTCGTATAATAAATTTCGGCGTCCTGGTCAGAACAGTTCAAGGTAATACTAGTTCCGCCCGAAAACCAGCCTCCGTTATTTGAAAAAATCGGAACAGGCGTTTTGCCGGCGTATCCTTTTTCGTTTTTACTTTCGGGCGTCGGGCTGGTAAAATATTCAAAATTGTCTGCGCCGTCGGGATATCTTCCGTAGGATATATCGGTAGTTTGATTCGCGAACGGGACTTCGTCTATTAGTTCGCCGTCCGCGTTCCACAAAAACAAAGACTCGGCTTGCTTATTTAGTTTAAAATCCGTGTGTAACTCTCTAGAAAAATAACTTCTCCCTTGCGAACCGCAATTAATCTCAAAATGCTTGAAGTTTTCCGGCGAAAATTCTTTGCCGTTAATCTTCAATTCAGATATGGCTAGTTTAGAGTTTGTATCAAAATCGCCGCTGGAAAACGAGACTCCCAAATAAGCTTTGTCTTGATTGATTGGCAGACTAATTCTTGCTTCGCAATCCCAATGGACGCCGTCCTTCATTTTAAAACCTAATAAGGAATCCCCTTTCCTTTTTAATTTGATAAGATAACTAGGATATACCAAATCGCAGTTCCAAAAATATTTTACTCCGGGTAGTTCGCCGGCTTCGCTTCTGAAAAGCAGTCTATAACCTTTTAGTTCCGGACTTTCGCAAATTACGGCGGCGTATTTCGAGGATTCGTTTAATTCTTCTCGAAGCATTAGAGCCGCTTCGGCGCCTCTAGGAACAAAACGCATTGAGTTAAATCTCGCTTGAATCTCGAAATCTCCCTCAATTTCAATATAATCGAATCTAATGCCGTCGGCTGTATAGCTCTGCCCTATACCCCAACCTGAAGATTCCATAATATACGCGCCCGAAGATTTTGAGTCTTTATTTGAAGCGAATACAGTTATCCTACTTTTCGGTTCGATTGTAGTGTCGGGAAACGTCCAAGCTTCGGCGTAGTTGTTTTTGTCGCTTACTTTGAAATCTTTTAAATTTACGGCTTTTTCGCTGTCGTTGTATAGCTCGAACCAATCGCAATTATCCATATTTTCGTCTAAATAGGACGCGTGACACGACGCTATTATCTCGTTTATTTTCATTTCCGCTCGAGCGTTATAGGAAAATAAGATTATAATTAACAGCAAAACGGCGCTTTTCTTTTCTAAATTCATACTTAAGTCCTTTTATTAATAACAATTTATTTTTAAAAGCCGTAAAAAGCCGCCATAAAATTTTCGAACCCTCAAATTATTAATGAAATTCAAAAGTATATTTATAATAGATAGCGAAAATTCTTTCGATGTCGTTTTCGTCCATATTGAAATCGTTTTCGTAGCGATAAAAAAGCTCCAACTCGCTATCGCCTCCCAAGTCGATTTCAGCTCCGGCGGTCAAGCGATACTTCATAAATCTGTCGCCTTTTTTCCAATTGAACCTATAATAAACTTCGGAATTAACGAAAGGATTTACCGGTCCGCTTAGATTGTAATCGATAGATAATCTGTTTCTCAGGTAATCCCTGTCGCTTTTATCGACGCGGTATTCTTTGTCGTATCGTAGTCGATACGTAAATTCGAAGCGGTCAAGGTCGTAATCAAAATACAAAGTGGGTCTTAGCTCGTGCTGTCTTTTATCGGTATAAAGGTTGTATCTGTAAGCCATTTTTAACTTGACGAAGTCGTTTAATTCGTATTTGAAGCCTATTGACGTAAGGTTGTTCTTTATTTTTTCGCCGCTTTTCCGCAACCTCATTTCCTCTTCAATTTCTATCGCGAAGTCCTTGGTTAATTCAAGCTCGACCTCCAATCCCTTCCATATTTCGTTTTCGTTGTCTTGCGCCGAAACTACATAAGAAGCGCAAATAAAGATAACTAGAATTAAAATCCCGAATTTTTGAGAATTTGTGTCGTATCTTTTCATCGTTATTCAATAGAATTATTGTTCAAGCCCGTCGTCGTAATAAAATATCTTAACGTTCGCGGTGTCTTGTAAAAAGTTAATTCTGCCAATTTCAAATCTGTGTATATTCAAGCCCGTTCTTTTCTTCAAATCTTCCAGCAGAGCCGTTCTGTTTTCCGGCTTTATCATCTCGATTTTTTCGTAAGTAATATTTTTGCTCAACTCGTTCTTTATCCACGCTTTTTCGAGTACTAAAGCGAATAAAGTTATAATCGCGTTAATTATGACTATGTTGATAAATCCAATTTTCGGATTGCTAAGAGCGTTAATTATAGCTACGCAGATAGCTATAAATAAGTATGTCATTTCTTTAATCGGCACCGTTTCCGTTCTATATCGTAAAATCGAGAAAATGGCGAAAAGACCGAAAGCGAACCCTATGCTTAGACTAACGCTGTTGAGCAAATAGCAAACGATAAAAACCGCTAAATTGAATATAACCATCGTAAATAGATAATCTCTGTTTTGAGTTATTTTAAAGTAAATTTGCTTTGAGATAATAAAAACAACGATTTCATTTAAAATGAATCTCGGCGCGAAATCTTCTATGAAAGAGAAGTTAAATAATTCGATACCCATCATCTTGGCTTTGTCCCGAATTGTTGTTACATATCTTATTGATTAACATTAGCTTGGGCTTCAAACGATTATACTTGACTTTGGGAGTAGTCAAGGCTGTGCCGACGCAATATTTGCTGATAGAACTCGGCTGTATTCCATATTTTTTTATAATTCTAGTGAATTCAGAAACTAGCTTTCTATCTGGAAATTTGACTTCGGCTATAGCTAAGTTCTTAAGCGCGTTGTCTTTCACCGTGTTTTTAAAATAAAGATTGGTGTCTAAGGTTATTTTCTCGGTTTTTATTTTATGCGTTAAAGTTATGCGCCTATAGCAAACTTTTAGCTTTGAAACTAAATCTTCAGGGTTTATGTCTGTAATCTTAGAAGTTAAAGTTTTCAAGTCCTCGCCAATTTTATTGGATAAAGCGCTTTGAGGGATGCGGTGTTTTACTACTCTTCTTTTGTTGCTTTTGCGTTTTATTTCCGAAAAAGCGATATTCGATTCTAAGTATCTTCTGTTTCTTACTTTATATCTATTTTTCTTTCCGTTTACGTGGTCGGTATATAATTTGTATTGCGGCGTGTCGAAATAAAAATTCTCAATCGAAAAAATTCTATCGCCTTTTATATCCAAGACCTTATAATTCTCCCTCAGTTCTTTTATGAGTTCCGGCAATATATCGACGTTGAAGAAGAATTTTTGCTCGAATCTATTTATTAGATTTTTAGCCTCCAGTTCTTCGAGGCTCGTTGACTCGAATTTTTCTAGCAAAACTTCAATTCTTTTATGTAGCTCTTTTTTCATAATCAAAATTTAAAAAATATATTGATTAAATCTAAATTTAATCTTAATAAAAATTCTTTCTGTCTATCCACGTTTTCACAAGAACGTCTCAGTCCTCGCTAAATCGTTAAACAGTTTAGCCTAAGCCTAAACAAACAGAAACGCTAACGTTTCCTTAAGCTATCGAATTAATCTTATTTTAAAAAAGGTAAGGAGGCTCTATATAAAAACCCTCGAGTTGTTCACGTCAACTAAAAGCCTAGTTAATAAGTAAACTTCGTCTATAACTATTTTGATATGATTTTTATCTTTCATCGCCTATTTTATACCATTCCTCTAATAAACCTATATAACAAATTTAGTTAAAAAAACAATAAAAGCGCAAACTTATTTTTTCCTTTTCTTCGGAGGCTTCTTCTTTGTCGGTCTTTTGTAGCCAGAACCCGCTTTTCCGGGCATAGATTTCCCTTGTTTTTCAGCCATTTCTTGCGCCTCCCTCATTTTCTTTTGGAACCATCCTTCCTTCTTCGGCGCTTTCTTTAAATCCTCGAGAGTCGGGCGTTTCTTGGAGAATTTGTTTATATATATTTGCTGTCCGATTCCCATAAGATTGAATACGAAGTAGTATAGGTTCAAGCCGGACGGCAAATTAGAAAAAATCAGCGTGAACATAATAGGCATAACGTAAACCAGCGCTTTTTGGCGAGGGTCGGTTATCGTTAGCTTCTGCTGTATAAACATAGTGATTCCCATAAGCAGAGCTAAGCCAGATAGGAATTGAATTCCAAGGAACGGAAACGGAAGAGTAACCAGAGCGTCCGGTTGCGAAAGGTCGTTAATCCAGAAAATAAAGTCCGCCTGCCGTAAATCTATAGCAGTCCTTAAAACGCTCCAAAGCGCGAAAAGTATCGGCATCTGTACCAATAGCGGCAGACAACCGCTCGCGGGATTTATTCCGTATTTGGAATAAAGCTGCATCGTTTCTTTTTGTTGCTTCTGCTGGTCGTCTTTGTATTTCTTTCGGATTTTGTCCATCTCGGGGTTCAGCAGCTTCATCTTTTGCGCCGAACGCATTTGTTGCACCGAAAGAGGATAAAGGACAATTTTCATCAATACCGAGAAAACGATTATAGTAAGCCCCCAACTCGAGATGAAAAGATGAACGAAATGGAAGAACGGCAATATTAGGTATTCGCCGATGTATCTTATAGGTCCCCAGCCGAAATACATCATATCCGATAGGGCGTATTTATCCACTCTGTCGTAATCGAGCGGACCGATGAAAATCTTGAACTCTTTTATATCTTTGCCGCCGTCGTAAGGAACTCGGAAAGACAAATCGTATCTTTCAACTATTCCGTCGTTGCTAACTCTCGTTTTAGTTCCCGTTAAATCGACTGTGCCGTCGAAGCTTTTGTAAGGTTGAGGGATAATCGCCGCGCCGAAATACTTTATTTTTACGCCCGCGTAATCGATTAATCCTGTGCCGTGGTCTTCTACAGGCTCGTCCTCGTCGGCGTTTAAAGTCAATAGTTCGTCGTTCAAGGACGCCATAGCCTCGGCTTGGTCGGATTCGTCAACCGTGCTTTTCTCTTGGTATCTCAGCCCGTCCGACCATACGTAATCGTAGCCTCGGGTAGTCAGAATGTCCGTAAGATTGCTAACCTCAATCGCGTTGTCGAATATGTATTTGTCGCCGTAAAAAGTGAATTTCTTTTGTATATATTTGTCCGGCGCGATTTGCAGCTTGGCGATAAAAGAAAGCGAATCGCCGCCGGTTATTCTGTAGTGATTTTTACTCAAGTTTTGAAACTCAAAGGTTAAATCTCTGGTGTCAACAGTTTTCGCTTGTTTGGTTATAAAGCGCAAGTAAAGCTCGCCTCTTCTTTTCGGGTCGTCGCTCCATATAAGTTGCGTCGGATAACCGTCCCATTTGTCGTATTCTTTCAATTTCCATTTGACTAAAGACGCGCCTTTTTCGCTTAAGACGGCTGTAACCAAGTCGGTTTCTATCGTAATCCTGTCTGCTTTTTTATTTGCGAAAGGGGCTAAGTAAACCCCGTATTTTTTTACCGCTTCAATCGAATCTTTATTAATATATGTTTGCTCTTCTTCGGGGTGTTCCGTAGCTACTTGTTCGATTTCGTCTTTTGTAGCCGTATCTTGCGCGGTAGCTTCCCTTTCGGCTAATTCCACGCTGTCCATCTTTCTTTGTTCGGAAAGCGGTTCGTGTTGCGTTTTAACGGATGTGTAATATAGCCATATCATTACGACTATCGTTATAAGAGCTATCGCCATTAGTGATTTTTTATCCATACAAAAACCCGAAGTTAAAGTAATTCATAATAATTTGACAAATCGAGAGCGTTTGCGTCGCCCTTAATTTTTATTTTGGCGTTTTTACCCGGCACGGGGTCGTAACCGCCCGGATTAAAAGGATGGCACCTGCCGATTCGTTTAATAGACATAAAGCCGCCTTTGAGCAATCCAAACTCTCTTATAGCTTGCATTGAATAATCGGAGCAAGTAGGGTAAAAACGGCAAGAATTCGGCAAAAAAGGAGAAATCGCTTTTTTGTAAAACTTTATCAGATATATGACTATCGTTTTCAACTTCTTTTTTCCTCTTTACCGTATGATTCAACCGCCGCGTCTATTAGCTTCTCGACTGTAGGCGCGATGTTTTTCAAATTTATTAATTTAGGATGTTTCGGCGCCTTCTTCCAGCCTAAAAATATCTCTTCGATACAAGCGAAACTTTCCGTTTTCTCCTCTGCCGCAAGCCTTAAGCTCTCTCTTAGCAACCTTTTTATTCTGTTGCGAACGACCGCCTTTTTAACGACTTTTCTTCCCACCGAGACAGCGTAATAAGTGTAAATCCTATCCCGCTCTCTCTGCTCGTCTCTAAACTTAACTACCGCGTAACCGTCGTTTATCCTAAATCTTCGTCCGACCTTGAAAAGTTCGTCGAATTTCTTTTTGCTCTTTATCGTTTTTAAAAATACCTTAGACATTACGCTAAATAAGCGCGATGGATAAAACGTTAGAATCCTTTACGCCTTGTTTCTTTCGTCGCTTACCGACAACTTCTGTCTTCCTTTCGCTCTTCTATTCGAAAGGACTTTTCTGCCGTTCTTTGTCTTCATTCTCGCTCTGAAGCCGTGTTTGTTCGCTCTCTTTCTTCTGCTCGGTTGAAAAGTGCGTTTCATATCAAATCCTCGTTATATTAAACTAGTTATTTTTTCTCAATTTAAACGAACTACAAAGATAATATTTTTTTTTCGAAAAGAATAAACAGTTTTAAGAAAAAATGGGACGATAATTAAAAAGACGCAGGAAATCTGAACAGCGATGTTTTTTACATAACCTAAGCTGAATTCTCGTAAAACTCCGCTACTTTCCCGACTACGTATTTGATTTGCTCTTCTGTTATCTCGGGGTATATCGGAAGAGCCAAGCTGTGTTCCGCTAAGAAATTCGCTACCGGAAATTCCTCGTCCTTTTGGCAGAGATGTTTGAAACACTCTTGCCGATGGAATGGAACGGGATAGTATATCTCCGAGCCGATTTCGTGAACATTCAAAAACTCCCTCAATTCGTCGCGCTTCGGCACGCGTATAACGTATTGATTGTATATATGATAATCATGATGAGCAGAGTCCTTATAAACCGCTTTCGGAAGCAATACGGTATTATTCTCGTCGAATTCCAAAACGCCGACCTTCTCGGCTAACCCAGCGTCGATAAATAGCTCGTTATACAAATTAGCGTTCTTCCTTCTCGCGGCGTGCCACTCCTCCAAACGCTTGAATTTAACTTTCAAAACCGCCGCTTGAATACCGTCCAATCTAAAATTGCCGCCAACGAATTTATGATAATATTTCGGCGCCATTCCGTGATTTCTCATCTTCTTGAGTTTTTCGGAGAACTCTTCGTCTTTGGTCGTAATCAAGCCGCCGTCGCCGAACGCTCCGAGATTCTTCGTCGGATAAAACGAAAAGCATCCAGCCAAAGCCATCGAACCGGCTTGTCGTCCGTCGGCGTAAGCCGCGCCAATCGATTGAGCGGCGTCTTCTATCACGGGGATATTATATTCTTCGGAAATTGCCATAATTTCGTCCATATCGGCGCATTGACCGAACAAATGCACCGGAATAATCGCTTTGGTCTTCGCGTTTATCAAACTGCGAATTCCGTCGGGATTTATATTAAACGAAACTGGGTCGCTATCGACGAATTTAGGAACGGCGTTCAATCTGGCGACGACCCCCGCCGTAGCGAAAAAAGAAAACGTCGGTAAAATAACTTCGTCGCCCGGCTTAATATCCAACGCCATTAGCGACGCCAAAAGAGCGTCAGTTCCGCTCGAAACGCCAATGCCGTATTTCACGCCCGAATAATCCGCCAACAAATCTTCCAATTCTTCCACTTCCTTGCCTAATATCAGAGCTTGCGATTCCGCCACTCTCAACATCGCCTCTTCGGCTTCTTCTCGTATTCCTTCGTACTGCTTTTTCAAATCCAATAATGGAACTTTCATTTATTCCTCTTATTTAAAACAATTTAACACAACTTTAATTTACAAAAAACAACTCCAATTAGCTACGAAAAATAAACCAATTGGAGTTATTGAAAAATTAAATTAACGAAATAAATAAACCAAAACAAGCGTTTTATAACGTTTTTTTGCTTTATTATCACTCTTTTGGAAATTTATAATGCCCCTTAAAATAACGAATTAACTCTTTCATATCATCCGTCGGTCTTTGGTATCTATGCCACTTTTTAGCGACGAAATAGTCGTAAAACCGCTGGCAGGATTTCGCTACTGCTTCGCCGAGGTTCATATGGTCTTTATAAATTGTCCACTCCTCAAAACATCCGTTGTAGCCGGAGGTAGTCTCCAAAGTCGCCGCCGTAACTTTGTCCTTATAATTCAGCCACCACCATACTTCGGGGAATTTCTTCTCCTTCATCTCCTTTCTGCTATCGACGCTCGGACGGACGTCAATCGAATCGCCGCAGTAAAATTCGCTAATAGATTTAGCCAACTGCAAATGTCGCTTAAATAAACTATCGCCTTCCGCTTCGAATTTGTCCCCGTTACTAAAATTCGTATATATAAAAGGACCCCATTCCGGCGGCGCGTTCTTCGAATGTAGATTTAGAGCTATAATAAAAGGCGGTCCTTTCCTACTAAGCTTAACTATTGTCGAATGTAAAGCCTTAACTTCCGGCGGGCAGGTGTCTCGCAAAGCGAAATCGTCTTTTTCCCGAAACCACATCCTTTCCAAATCGTAACTGCTGTCGGGGGTTACTCTGCCATTACCCAACGCTACCCCGTCGGGATTTACCATCGGGACTATATTAAATATCAGTTTTTTCAAGTCCGCGGCGCCGCAACACAAGTTACATTCGCTAATTAAAAACTTTACCAAACCTTCAACAACAAACGAAGTCCCCGTTTCCGACGGATGCGTTCGCGAATGAATCCAAACCCTCCTTTTGTTTTTATCGTCGGTTTCCGGGTCGGTTATCGTTAGCATATTTATATCTCTTCCGAGCTTGGAAGTTCCGATTTTCTCGACTTTCACATACTTGTTCTTCTTAACTGAATTAATGAATTCGTTTAATCTACGATACGAATACGGATAATACCTCGCCAGCCAAACAGTGTTAGACGAATCGAATCGCTTGGCTATAGTATAGCGGTGTAGAGCGTTCGAGCCTTCGGCTTTCACGATATTCTCCGGCTTTAGCCTGTGCCAATTCACTTTGTCGTATGAATAAACGGGCAAAACGACCGTTCCGCCGGAGAAGCCGTCGCCTCTAATATTTATCTGCGTTACTTTTTCCGTATTAACCCCGTCGATTCTAACGTACCACCAAGTCCTGAATCTTTTAGGCAACTCCACGTCCCCGTTGTCGTCTTTTATCACGACTTGCCACTTTAAGATACCGCTCATAGAATCTTCGTCGGGATTGAGAACGTTGGTAGAGCAACTAGGCGCTTTTTCATTCGGCGTTTTTTTCGCTTGTCTGCTCGTTTCGCCCGCCGACTGCGCCGAGACGTTTAAGACAAAAGCGAAAAACACGGCTATTACAAACGTCGATAATCTGACTATCATAACAATACCTTAACAAATCCTAATGACATACGACAATATAATAAAATAAAGCCGAATCTAATTAACTCGGAACATAAATACGCGGCTATGCCTCCACAGAATATTTATTGCTCTTCTCGTCGATAGGAATAGGATAATTCCCCGTAAAACAAGCGTCGCAATAACCTATGCCGTCGTCTATAGGCGCCGACTCGAGGAGTTTATCCAAACTCAAATAATGCAATGATTCCGCCCCGATAGCTTCGGCTATCTCTTCCTCGCTATTATAATGATTCGCTATCAACTCCTCTTTGCTTGGGAAATCCATACCGTAATAGCAAGGATATTTAATCATTGGCGAAGTAATCCTTATGTGCGTTTCCTTCGGATTCGCCGTCTTAATTAATTTCAAAAGATTCTTCGATGTCGTGCCTCTAACTATTGAGTCGTCCACTATTACTACATATCTATCTTCAAGAACTCCTCTGACTGGATTGAATTTGACTTTTACTTTTAGCTCCCTGTTGTTCTGTCCCGGAACTATAAAAGTCCTGCCTACGTAATGGCTTCTAATTAAACCAATCTCGTAAACCGTTTTCTGAAATTCCTCGTCGTTTACTTTAGCGAATCCCAAAGTGGCAGTGTTGCCGCTATCAGGCACAGCTATAGCCGTAATTTTATCCGCTCCGTTTTTAATAAGCGGACTCTCCAACGCTAAATTCTTGCCGAGTTTCCGCCTAACTTTATCAACGTTATGTCCAAATATCTTACTGTCGGGTCGGGAAAAATATATATACTCGAAAATGCAATGCCTAGCTTCCGGCGTTTCGTCGAATATCTTATAGGATTTAATCTCGCCCGTTTCGACCGTCTCGTCGTCTATCACAACCATTTCGTTGTGCTTGACAGACCTTATATACTCCGCTCCAATTATATCGAAAGCGCAACTTTCCGAGGCGACGCAATAGGAATACTCGTCGCCAACCTTCATCCTTCCAATGCTCAACGGCCGAACTCCGCGCGGATCGCGAGCCGCTATTAAGGAATCTTCAGTCAAAATTGCCACGGAATAGGCGCCCCTCGCAGTTCTCAAAGCGTCCCTGACCCTTCGCGTCTTTGTATGCTCGTTACTTCTCGCAATTAAGTGCAAAAACAGCTCGGTATCCGAAGTAGTCTGGAATATCGCGCCTTCCTCTTGAAGTTTCCTCCATAAAAAACGAGTATTCGTCAAATTCCCGTTATGAGAAACCGCCAATATACCGCTGTGATATCGCATAGTAAACGGCTGAATATTCGCCCGTTTCGACGCTCCGGTAGTAGAATACCTATTATGCCCTACCGCTGAATCCCCTTTTAAAACGTTGGTCAAAATCCTTGGGTCTGAAAAAACGTCGAGGACAAGCCCATCGTTTCTCGTATAGGCGAACTTCTTCCTATTCTCTTTCTCGTCCCAGTAAAAACTCGTTATTCCCGCGGCTTCCTGTCCCCTGTGCTGTAGCGAATGCAAACCGTAATAAGTCATAATCGACGCTTGCGGATGATTGTAAATTCCGAATACGCCGCAGTTGCATCGCGGCTTATCAATTATTTCGCAAGAGCTTAGGCAATCACCGCTTCCGCCGCATAATTTTGTATTCATCAAATTTATCCTGTCAATTTCTCGTTAAAAAAAAGTTAATTTAACAAATTTTCCAGATAGTATAAAAATAAAAATATCCAAAATAATTTTGTGAAAAGAGAAATATGACTTAAATTTGTAGTTCTTAAAAGCTGAGCGAGCGGATAGCTGAAAACGTTCTTTTAAATACTAGAAGGGTAGCTCAGTCCCGTAAAATGACGAAATCGTAGATTTCGTCATTTTACGTGGATGCCGATTCCATCGGCGTCGGTAGAACAGAGAACGTTCTTTTATTATACGGTCAGGTAGCTCAGTCGGTAGAGCAGAGGACTGAAAATCCTCGTGTCGGCGGTTCGATTCCGTCCCTGACCACTAACTAAGTAAGCCATAGTTAATCATACAGCTTACAATATATGTTCCCAGCTCAAATAAATTCCAATAACGACAAATACGCCGCCGGTTATTCGCCGCGCCCAATATTCAAACTTAGTTAGACGGTTGAATATTTTGCCGACGTAACTCGCCGCGAAACTTATGACAAAAGCGAACGCAATCACCGGAAAAGCCGTGCCTATGCCATAAACTAAAGGCAAAGCAGTCGTCGATTCAAATTTAATCGCTAAAGGGATAAGACTGCCGAAGAACAAACCTGCCGAAACCGGACAAAAAGACAGCGCGAACAAAAAGCCGAGAGCCGCGGCGCCCCATATACCCTTATTCTGCATAGAATTCTGAAACCTTTGCGAATATGAAACGCCTCTGCCGATATTTAACTTTATTATCTCCAGCAAAAACAATCCCACAACTATCAATAACGGTCCCAGAATGATATTTATATACTTTCTCAAAAAATGAGCTACCTCCGGAACCGATAATAAACTGCCGACTACTATTACCGCGATAATCAAATAAGCCAACATCCTGCCCAAAGTGTAAAACAAACCCGAAAGCCAAATCGCCGACGCGCTCCCGACTTTCTTGCCGATAAACGTAATCGCCGCTATATTAGTAGCCAACGGGCAAGGGCTAATCGACGTTAACACGCCTAGCCAAATTGCCGTCCAAATTCCCGCGGTTAAAAATTCCATTTATACTTTCTCCATATAATCTTCAACTTCTTCTTTAACGTATTTAAAATAATCGCTCTTGTCTCTAATTTTTTGCCATACTTTTTGGCAGTTCTTCCACTCTTTAATTTTACCGTTTTTGTACCTTATAATAATCAGCGATTTTGTGTAAAGCTGAAAATCTTTGATATAATGTTTGTTTTTATCCCTATCGTAATTTATCGTCGTCCACTTTAACTCGCCGGATTTTAGTTCTTTTGAAAAATACTTCTCGACCGTTTCCTTAGAATATTCCTCTAATTTAATGCAAGCCGAACATCGATAATCGCCGTGAAAATAAACAACCTTTACGTAATCGTCCGCTTTCTCCGCGCCTCTAATTATACTCGTCCGACTAAAAATAGCCGCTACAAATAAAGCTAAGACGATAAACAAAATTGATTTTAATTTCATAATAAACCTCCATAATTATTAAAATATTTATCACTTAAGTAAATCGACAATGTCTTTGACGGGCAAAACCCTCCCAGAGGATTTAACTTTGCCGTCAACTACTAATCCGGGAGTCATCAAAATTCCATACTCCATTATCTTCTGAATATCGGTTATATATTCATAATCTACTTCTTTCCCCGTTTGCTGGATAGCCAACTGAACGTTTTCATCTAATTTCTTACACTTAGCGCACCCGGGACCTAAAACTTTCATTTCCATTTTTACCTCCTATTATATTTTTAAAAAACACTTCCATAAATCATTCCTGAAATAGTTGACATTATTACAACTAGAACAATATAAGCTCCAGTTTTCTTCCATCCAACAACGCTCTTAATTACTAACATATTCGGCAAAGATAAAGCGGGACCCGCCAAAAGCAAAGCCAAAGCGGGACCTTTAGCCATTCCGCTTCCAATCAACCCTTGCAGAATCGGAATTTCTGTCAAAGTTGCAAAATACATAAAAGCGCCTACGACTGAAGCAAACAAATTAGAAAATATTGAATTATCGCCCACAGCAGAATTAATCCACTCAGATGGAATTATTCCCTCATTGCCGGGCCTTCCGAGCGCAAATCCGGCAATCAGCACCCCGTAAAACAGCAAAGGCATTATTTGTTTGGTAAAATCCCATGTCGCGTCGAACCATGAACTTGCTTCGCCTCCGCTTGTTGAAGTAACCCATGATAATCCGATTATTGCCGCAATAAACGGTATCATTGGTTCATTGTTGAATAAAAGCGCGAGTATTATTACCGGAAACGATATTATTAAAAGTTTCTTTTTACTTATATCAAACCATGCAAGAAGCGCTATCAGCAAGCCAATCGAAAAAGCAGCCGTTAGATACCATTTTATTGAATATATAAACGCCCAGAAATCAGCCGAATTATCAGGGTTGCCCCAATTCGAAAATATAAGGATTCCGACCATTAACGCAAAATAAATTCCATTCTTCCAAAGCGGTCTTTCACTTCCATCGTCAGGCACAGCCATTTGGGCGTTAGCTTTATCTAATTCCTCTTTTCTGAATATGAATTGCATCATAATACCAATGATAATGCTGAAAACGACAGCTCCCAAAGCGCGTGCAATTCCTATTTCGATACCGAGGACATTTGCGGTCAAGATTACCGCCATAACATTAATAGCCGGACCTGAGTACAGAAACGTAGTAGCAGGTCCTAATCCCGCCCCCATCCTGTATATTCCGGCAAATAACGGCAATACTGTGCAAGAACAAACCGCTAAAATTCCGCCCGATACTGAAGCAACCCCATATGCTAAAACTTTATTAGCTTTTGCTCCAAGATACTTCATTACTGACTGCTGGCTAATAAAAACGCTTATAGCGCCGGCAATAAAGAACGCGGGCAGAAGACATAGTATCACGTGTTCCTGTGCATACCATTTCGTTAGATGCAGCGCTTCAAAAATCGCGTTGTCAAATCTTGGCTCTCCAAGAGGCAGATAGAAGAAACCTGCAAAGACAATTCCGATTACTAATAATATCTTTCCTTCTGTTTTCCAGTTCATATTATTTCTCTCCCTATCTTACCGCCCATTAAATAAAAATACGTTGCCGCCCAGTTAGCAAGTAAAACAAAGATTCCGAAAATAAAATTGCCAATACTCATTAGCCCCCAACCTGACAGAATATTGCCGATGGAGCAACCTCTTGTCATTGCCGCACCTATTCCTATTAACAATCCTCCGAGTAAAGCAACCAAAGTTTGCGAAGGGTCTTTCGGTAATAGCTTTGCTTGTCCGGATAAAGCTCCGG
>CAZDXB010000021.1:0-53143 GCA_964509335.1 uncultured Hyphomicrobiales bacterium
TATCTCCTTCCCAAATATTCCTCTATCTCCTTCCCAAATTCTAATTATCTCCTTCCCAAATTCTAATTTGGGAAGGAGAGGAAAGGGAAATCAGATTTTCGGTCGGATAGAAATTCGCTAGCCCCGTCCTTTAGGGCGGGGATTGGATTAGTTTTCGTATTTATTTCTCCCCGAACTAAAGTTCGGGGCTATTTGTCTATTCTTTTATCGCTTTTTTCTTTTCTCTACTTCTATCTATCTGGGGCTGTCTCAAAACTTAATTATATCGAATTTCGAACCCTTCGGGTAAACCCGAAGGTTTACATAAACACCTGACTAGCGCGTGATTCCAAAGAAACGTCAACCTCAAGGTTTACCTTGAGGGGAAACAAAATCCTACTTATGTGACAGCCCCAGTAGGAAATTCCAATTTGGGAAGGAGTAGGAAATCTCGCGTCTCCACTCATTCTATCATCTTCAAGAAATCTTCTTCGTTTAATATTTCGACTCCTAGTTTCTTTGCCTTATCGTATTTTGAGCCGGGGTTATCGCCGACTACGACGTAACTCGTGCTTTTGCTCACCGAGCTCGTCGCTCTGCCGCCTAACCGTTCGATTTTATCTTTAGCTTCTTTTCGCGTCATTCTTTCCAACTCGCCAGTGAGAACGAACGTTTTTCCAGATAAGATATCCTCGCTCTCGACTTTTTCTTTCTCGGCTTCAAATCTAACGCCCGCTTTTCGCAGACGCTCTATTATTTCGAGATTCTTCTCGTCGTCGAAATAAGCGATTATCGACTCCGCCATCTTTTCCCCTATTTCGTGAACTTCGGTAAGCTCCTCTTTTGAAGCGTTCACTAACTTGTCGAACGATTTGAAATTCTTCGCCAGAATCTTTGCCGCCCTCTCGCCGATGAATCTAATGCCGAGAGCGTATAACGCTTTTTCGAACGGTCGCTTTTTGCTTTCTTCGATTGAGTCGAGCAGGACTTTCGCGCTCTTTTCTCCCCAGCCTTCCAATTCGACTATTTTATCTTTTTTATCGGCTAAATCGTATAAATCGGCGACGTTTTCAAGCAAGCCTATATCGGCGAACAATTCAATTGTCTTCTCGCCCGACGCTATATCCATAGCGTTTCGCGAAACAAAATGTTCTATCTTCTTACGCAACTGCCAAGGACAATCGGGAGCTTCGCAATAATAATTCGCCTCGCCGGGAGGTCGGTGAATCGGGCGCTTTTTGTCGCAAGGGCAAGTTTTGGGAAATTCAAATTTTTTCAAGCCCGGCTTTCTTTTATCGCTAACGACTTTTGTTACCTTGGGAATTACTTCGCCGCCTTTCTGAACTTCTACTATGTCGCCGATTCGCAAGTCCAAATCCTCTATAAAATCGGCGTTGTGCAAAGTCGCCCGGCTAACGGTGGAGCCCGCCAAAAAAACCGGCTCCAGAACCGCGACGGGAGTAACCGCTCCGGTTCGCCCAACCTGGAAAGAGATGTCCTTTAATTCGGTTTCCGCGCTCTCCGCTTCGTATTTATACGCAATAGCCCAGCGCGGCGAGCGCGAAACAAAGCCCATTATCTCGCGCTGGCGCAAATTATCTACTTTAATCACTATACCGTCAATTTGAAACGGCAGTTTGTGCCTTTCGCTCTCCCACTCGTCGATGAAAGCGAAAACTTCGTCTAGATTGTCGCATAGCTTAAACTGTTCCGGACCGGGGAATCCTAATTCTTTTATATATTTTAAATTATCGTAGTGAGATTCAAGTTCGACGTCTTTACAATCCAAATGATATGAAACTAATTTCAAGGGGCGAGACGCGAAAAGCTTGGGGTCGAGTAGCTTCAAAGTCCCCGCCGTTAAGTTTCGCGGATTGGCGTAGGGTTTCTCGTCTCTCTGCTTTCGCTTCTCGTTTATTTTTAAAAAATCGTCTTCGTTCATATAAAGCTCGCCGCGAATCTCGAAGTTTTTCACGGGCGTTCTTTTCATTTTAAAATCTCTGGCTTTTAGCGGAACTTGGCGCATAGTTTTTATATTGTTCGTAACGTTGTCGCCCGAATAACCGTCGCCTCTGGTAACCGCAACGTCCAGCGAGCCGTCCTTATACCGCAAACTAATCGCGACGCCGTCGTATTTCAGCTCCGTTACGTATTTAAAATCGTCGGTTTCCAGCAGTTCGCGAACGCGTCTATCAAAATCCTTTATTTCCTCTCTGCTATAAGTGTTTGACAGCGAGAGCATCGGTTTTTCGTGCTTGACGGCTTCGAATTCGTCTAAAGGTTCGCCGCCGACTCTTTGAGTGGGAGAATCCTCGCTTTTGAATTCGGGATGCTTCTCTTCCAACTCTTCCAACTCTTTGAACAACTTATCGTATTCCCTATCGGAAACTAAAGGCTCGGCTTTTACGTAATAAGCGTAATCGTATTTGCTGATTAACTCCTTAAGTTCTTCGATTCTCTCTTTCGCTTTCTTCTTATCGTTTCCCGAGTCAAAAAGAGATTCGTTTTCGTTCTTTCGGCTTTTTTTACTCATTTATCCGCTCGCCTTTACAATAATTATTTAATATCTCGACTATATACTATTAAAAATAAAATAATTTTGTTTTTTACGAAATGAATATTATTTTTGTAGTTCATTATTTTTAATCTTAATGAGAGAATAAGCAATGGCAAAGCAACAAACATTTGCGGATAAAGTTAAAAAGAAAAAGCAAGAAGATAAAATAAACGTTAAGGTTATCAAGGGAGTCAAGACTGCAAAAGGCTCCGTGAGCTTTAAGGAAAAGACGGTCAAAATAAAAGATATGAGCGAAATAAGTAAAATTGACATAAATTAATTGGGCGGTTCAAATGAAAAAAGGAATTCATCCACATTATCATACGATAGAAATAAAAATGACCGACGGCACGACTTTCAAAACTAGGTCGTGCATCGACAAGGAAAAGCTCGTTTTGGAAATCGACTCAAAGTCGCATCCGTTTTACACGGGCAAACAGGTGCTTGTCGATACAGCCGGTAGGGTAGATAGATTCAAGAAACGAATGCAAAAAACTAAAAAACTGCGCGAACAAAAAAAAGGAGCGAATAAAGAATGAGTCCACTGTATCCAATGCAATTAGGAGGAGGCGGTTTCAAAGGCGGCAAAAAACAGCAGCCAAAAAAGAAAATCAATCCTCTGAAAGACGTAGAAATAATCGATTATCTAGACATAAAATTACTCACGAGATTCACAAACGACCAAGGCAAGCTTTTGCCTAGAAGAATAACGGGCGTTACCGCCACTCAGCAAAGAATTCTATCGAAAGCGATCAAATACGCTAGGCATTTAGCTCTTATGCCCTTCGTAGCCAAAGACGTTACTTGATAATACAAAAATAAAGATTTAAAAGGAATCCCCAAATTTAGAATGCTCTAGATTTGGGGTTTTTGTATGATTAATCCTTTTCTTCCGCAATAGGCGGTTTAACCGCCGCCAATTTAACCTCAAACCGGTTAGTTATACCGTTTTGAAAGAAACCTCTCAATATCAAATTGTTGATTTTCCCCTTTTGAAATTCTATTTTCTTGTAGTTCGCCATATACGACGAATCTGCCGAGGTTAGCTTAACCGTATATTCGCCCGTCGGTAAAGCGGCTATTCGGCTAGCCTCGCCAGATTTTAGTTCAAAATCTTTCGAAAAGTAATCGTTGAAAATTGATATATAAAATAACGGGGAATCCGGAGAAACGTTCGCCGCCCTTAAATATACGTTCGTTTCAGAGATGTCTTTAAGATTATCGTTAAGAAACAGCGTTCTGATTCCGTCGTTCAATCCGAAAATAATTAACGTAAAAGAACTGTCTTCTTCTATATCGATTGAAGAATTATAAATTAAAGTAGAGTCGTCGCCCGTATGGCTAAATAATCTAATTGTGTTTTTGTTTTGACCGACTCTAGACCCAATTTTTGAATATTCGTATGGCGGAGAGCTTCTATAAAATGTATGCTTCACGCTTCTATTGCCCGCTACGACGCCAATTTCGGATAGTTCGACTTCCGGGGCGCAATTGAGAAATAACAGATTCGCAAATTCGGTCGGTTCAATTTCTCGCGGTCCGCCAGAATCGCAGGTGTTTTCGCAAGCGAAAAGAAAAGCCGCGAGAAATAACGATAAAGTTATTATTCTTAACTTCATATCGTAGTTAAAATCCTAAACCGACTCCAAAAGTTATACCTTGCTTGTTATTAAGATATGATTTACCGTCAACTTTGTAGCCGTGCCAGTTGAAACCGTATCCAATGTTGAAAGCCCAAGCGTTGTGAGGAGCTATCGTTATACCGACTTCCGGCTCGGCGAGGAACCCGCCCGCGGAAGTTATACCGCCGAAAACTTGGCAGTAAGGAGCAATCATCTTCAAATAATAATCGTAATCGCTCAAAGGATACGAATATCTTAAAAGTCCGCCTACTATGTATAGCGAAGGTTCTTGATGATAAACCAGATTTTCGCCGTTAAAGTCGCGTTCAAATTCCTGAGCGAATCTTTCTTTGCCGACTTTACCGCCGATATATAAATTATCAAACGCTTTATACATCACGGTTAAAGAAGCGTTGTTTAAGTTCTGGTAATTTGAAGGATTAGTAAGCTTAAAGCCAACTTCGGAAGCGACGTTTAAGTTGCCGCTCAAAATTACCGCTAAATCGGCGTCGTTGAAGTTGCGCTTAGGCGCCGGTAGTAAACTCAACCAAGAATCGTTCGCGTTTTGCGCGTTAACGTTTGAGCCGTCTAATACTGATTGCGAAGAATATATTCCATAATTTGAGTTATTCATTAATTGAGAATTCTTTCCGAGAGCCGAAAGCATATTGACTTCGGAATCTTTATTTTCGTCGCTTGCCGCTAAGCTTTGATTACGCTCGTTATCTCCGGCTAAGGAGCCGTCGTAAGTAGCTTTAGCTCGGCTGCGGTTAGCCGACGAGGCTTTCTCGTTCGTTCGCGCGACTTCAGTCGCCGAGGTTTCGTTATCTACGTTAGCGAACGGAACTGGATTCTCGTAAGACGTAACTATAGCCGGACCTGAAGTGTTTCGGCTCGGTCTCGTTTCGTTTTCGGATTTTAATATATCGCCGGTAAAGACGAATAGAACCGTTGACAGACTCGCCGTAATCAAAGTCGCCAGAATCACGTTCATATATTTACTCCAGAAACGCGATAGCGCCGCGACCATAGCGGCTGTCTTCGTTGTTGTTCCGCCTCCTCCGTCGGTGGAAACTTCTTGCAGATAATCCTCCGAGGGTATCGAGAACCCTAGCTGGGAGAATATCGCGTTGGTACTTTCAGCCGGCGGGGCGAGCGTTTTCATATCCTGCATCGCCGCGCTCTGCATCTGCACCTGCTGGTTGAACTCGCCTCTGAGGTCGGAACTCTTCGCTAATTCCGAAAACAGAGCCTGCTCTCGGGCTTCGTTTAGTTGCCCGTCCAGATACTCGTGAATTAATTTTGAATAACCCATTTTAAACTCAATATTTATGATTTAAACATAATCTTCTAAATACGGCGACAATATCTCTTTAATCTTTTCTTTCGCTCTCCAGACCCGATTTTTCACCGCGCTAACCGAGTCCCCCGTAATCGTCGCTATGTCCTTGTAAGCCATTCCTTGATATTGTCTAAGAATAAAAGCTTCTCTATAATCAAACTCTAGTAAATCCAGAGCCGTTTTTAATAATTCCATAATTTCTATTCTCTCGTAATCGTCGTTTCTCGCCGCAATTTGATAATCGTCCAAGTTATAAGAAACCTTCTTATCCCTTTTGTAGTTTAAGCAAATATTCCGCGCTATCTTAAACAAATAAAAGTTAACGGAATTCAATTTATCGTTGCTTTTCGCCGCGTCAAAGAACTTCAAAAAAGTTTCTTGAAAAACGTCCTTAGCGTCTTCGCCTTCTCCGAGAATTCTAGCGCAATAAGCGTAAATCCTTTGCGAATACCTCGCGTAAATTTCGGCAAAAGCCGCCTCGGCTTCGCGCTTTTCGCCTCTTAACAACTTAAGAAGCTCTAAATCCTCGTATTTGCTAAACTTCCTTTTCATTACAATTCGTTATTGGTCATTATGCCAAAAAGCGCGATAAACGTTGTTAGCTACGATTTTCGTCTCCAAATCGTCAAGTTCGACTATTTGCAAAGCTCCGTCGCAAACGCCGCCGCCTATATAATCTTTGACGAAAATAATCTTATTTCCGTCTTTCGACCATCTGGGGTAGCGAACATACTCGTATTCTTCCACGGCTGTAACGGCTTCCCAACCGGGATTTTCGGGATTGTCTTTAGCGTTTCTAATCCACAAATCCCCTTTCGCGTCGGTGAAAGCTATTTGTTTTCCATCCGGCGAAAGTTTAGGATTGTACATTCCCAATCCCCTTACCCCTATCTTATACGATTCGGAGTCGTCCTTAATATTCCAAAGACCGATCTCGCTTGAATCTTCGTCTATTTGAACGGCGTAAACTATAAAATCCGGCGAACTCCAGTCAAGCTCCGCTTCGCCTTTCAAGCCATCTATTCCGAAAACTAATTCTTTGAAATAAACTTCGTTTCCGGGGTTGGCTGAGCTTACCGCCGTTATTCTTAAAGGAGCTTCGAGACTATCGCCAACAAAAAAGGCGATATAATCTCCGCTTGGCGAAAAAGTCGGCAAAGCGTTCGGGCATATATTATAAAATTCGCTATTCCAGTTGCCAGAGCCGTCGCCGACAACAATCTGACCGTGACGAACAAACGCGTAGTATCTTCCGTCCTGAGAAACTACCGGATAATTAACATTATCCTTTTCGTCCGGCTCTCTGAGAGGTTGCGATTCGCCCGAATTTAAATCGTAGCTTCTTAAAAGAACGTTTCCGCTTTCTATGTCGCTCAAATCCAAATAAGTCAAAATCTCGTTATTTGTTTTGGACGAATAGATTACGGCTTCTTTAATTAGCTCCGACAATCCCTCTCCGTCTTCAGCGACAACAAAAACGCTTGGCATTTCGGAATTTAACGCTTCTCCGACGAAAATTATATCGCCGGAACTCGTATCTATTGGCGGCAACGGTTCGCAATCGGTGCAACCGCCGATAGAAACTAAAAGAAGCGTAAACATTGCCGTAACGCATATCGCGACGCGAGAAAAAACCTCTCGATTTAGCCCGCGCTCTGCCTTTTCGCCGCTTAAATTTTTAATTTTTAAAGAACATATCATAAACGCGCTTTTTACCTTTAACTAGATAGACACATAAACCATTAAAAAGTCTCAATTTTTTTTTGTTTTTTTAAAAAATTTTAATTCGCTTAAAAAAAACACCTTAAAACCCGCGCATAAACAAACTTGCGATAAAAATTAATTATTATTCATACTCGCTTACTCGCTTAAAAGATTCGTAAATCCCTTTAAGTTGGCTCAAAAGACCAACATTGTGAACCCTTATTATATGAAATCCATTGTTAATAATCAAGGAATGAATTAAAGCGGACGCAAAATCTCTATCTTTCGGCTCGTCTAGCCCTAAAATCTTCCCGATAAAAGATTTTCTGGATAAACCTACCATCATAGGAACGCCGAGCTTATCAAAGCGTCTATGATATTTCAACAATTTGAGATTATGCTCCACGGTTTTCCCGAAACCAATTCCTACGTCGGCGGTTATAAAAACTACTCCGCGCTTTCTGGCTTTCTCTATCTTTTTCTTTAACACGCTGAAAATGTCTTCGATTACGTCGTCGTAGCGCGGATTCTTTTGCATAGTGCGCGGCGTTCCTTTCATATGCATCAAAATCAATCCTAATTTCTTCTCGGCGGCTAAGTCGGCGATTTTTTCTTCTACATCCAAACCGCTGACGTCGTTTATTATATTCGCCCCCGCATCGACCGCAGCTTCTGCGACTTCGTATTTTGTCGTGTCGATGGAAATTGGAATGAATTTGTTCTTTCTCCTTATTGCCTCTATTACGGGAATCGTCCGCTTCATTTCTTCTTCCGTAGAAATCGCCGAAGCGCCGGGACGGGCGCTTTCGCCGCCTATATCTATTATATCCGCCCCGTCCTCTATCAGCTTAAAGCCTTGTTCCACCGCTTTGTCTTTCGAAAAGAAATCGCCGCCGTCGGAAAACGAATCAGGCGTTACGTTCAATATTCCCATTATCTTGGGAAACTCACGTTCGAAGCTTATCGGTTTTTCCATATCGTTTTAATTTTCCTTAAACTTTTCCAACAAATCCTCGACGGCGGATTTATGAATCATAAAGCTAAGCATTTTCAACTTAATATAATCCTCGTGATAGAAATAGTATCCCTCGTTCTTTCCGTTTCTCGAACCGCTGCCGGAATCTTTAATTAGGAACCAATATTTACCGTCGTCGGCTTCTTTGTAGCCTACTATGTGTATTCCGTGGTCGTCTTTCGTTGTTTTGTTGCTGAATCTGAACTGACGGGCGTTGTCGTCGATGTATTCCGCCGGTATATCGTAGCTCGGAACCATCGCAACTTCATTGTGAGAGCTATAGCCGCTCTCGGAAACGTCGCCGCCGATGGCGATTGTGTAACCGTCTTCCACGACTTCTTTAATAGCGGAAATGAAATCTTCGACAGGTATATTATGATATTGGTCCCAACGACGCCAGTTGTCGGGAACGTCGTAAACCACTTTGTCGTAGAATTTATCCTTCTTCAAAGAAATGAAGTTAACGTAATCGCTCATATCGAGCTTGACTACCCTATTGCAGTATTCTTTGGGCGTCATAGTTTCGCCGTCAACCGCTATCTCTTTAGGCGGTTCGCCAATATGATGATTTAATATGGACTTAATCGTTTCCAAAGCTACGTCTTTGTTCCAAAAATCGTTTTCTTCAATAAAGTTCAAATAGTTTTTCATTTCTTTGAACATTTCCGAATGATAATGGAATTCTTGCCCTTCGTCCAAGCCTGTGTATTCTTCGGCGGGAACGCATCCGTATTTCTCCCAAATTTTCGTTACGGCGTCCGCTTGAGAGCCTTGGGCGAAATAGGAATCGCCTCTCTTTTCGATGAAGCGTTTGGCTTTTTCTACGTATTCCCAATAAGTTGTGTATAATTCGGAGAATTTAAACTTTTTGCCGTAAATTCTATTGGCTTCCGACTCCAGAAACGAAGCAGCGCAATAATTCCAGCACATACCCGACCAACCTTGAGCGACGGGGTCGTTGTGCCAAATTCTTTCAAATTCCTCGGTGGATTGCGGCAAATCGTAGCCGCTGTAGTCCATCCTAAACACTTTTCTCGGCTCTTCTTCTTCCTTAGCGTATTCTTCGCAGGATTTTTTAATTTTCTCCCAGAACTCGTTTTTGTATTCGATAACTTCGCCTTTATCTTTTCCGGGCTTGTCGGCTTTAGCCGTCGAGTTTAACGCGACGAAAGCGAATAGTATAGCTAACGCGAATGATATTTTCCTCATACTTTTACTCCGTTTTACGTTTTGATAAAAATTGATAATCTTCAAAAATAAATAAAAAGAGAATTGACGGCAAATTTCGTCTTAAAGTAATTATTGCTTAATTTTGTCGCTAGGCTAATCTTAAAACGGAGACGCATATATGAAGCGCGCCTTTTTATGGACGCTGACAATTTATTTCTTTGCCGCCGCGGCTTTCGCCGAAAGAATCGACACGACCGAAAAGAAACCGAAATTCGGAATTTTTGGCGGATACTCGGCAAATTTTCACGTTTCCAATTTTGCCAAGTTACCGGGAATTTCTTCTTGTTGCAAAAAAGATATGGGCGGTTTCGGAGGTCGTTTTTCGGTAGGCGGCTTAGCCGAATATCCCTTTTACGAAAAGTGGAGGGGGCAACTGCGCGTTTCTTATAACTCATTTGGCGGCGAACTAACTCAAAGAGAGAACGCGGACGTTCTCGTTTACGACGAAGAAACAAAGGATTACGAAATTAGAGACGGCATTTTTGAATATCGTCTTTCGCCCGTTCTCGGCGCTTTGTCGATAGAACCGCTCGCCGTCTATAAAATAATGGATAATTTTTTCGCTTACGGCGGATTCAAATTTAGTTATTTAATTATTAAGGATTACGAGTATTTCGAAGAGATTGTCGAACCGAAAAATCACGGATATTTTATTGGAACGAACCGCAGTAAAACTCGAGCGGAACAATCGGGCGAACTGCAATCGACCAACAATTTGGGATTTTCTTTAACGGCGGGTTCGAGCTATCAGCTAAGGGCTAATCCCGACAGTTCCTTTTTTATCTGCCCGGAAATCTTCTATTCGTTTCTAATATCGCCCGTAGTCGAAAATTCCGGATGGAACGTTCATTCGATTCGTTTGGGCGCTTCCGTCAAATATCGCGAGCCGCCTCCGCCTCCCCCGCCGCCGGAACCGCCCGCGAACGCGCCATTGCCGGAATACCCGAAAGTTTCCGAACCGCCGGAGATTCACGCTAGCGTCAAAACGGTTCAAATCGACAGCGCGGGCTATCAAAAAAGCGAACTGAAAGTTAAAGTGGAAGACTTCATATCCCATTATATGAGTCCGCTTTTAACATACGTTTTCTTCGAGGAAAACTCATTCAAAATTCCCGAAAGGTATAATTTGCTAACCGCCGAAGAAGCGAAGAACTTCAGTTTGACAACGCTTAGAAAAAAAGGAACAATCGAAACTTATCGACATATTTTAAATATTATCGGTTATAGGTTAAAACAACAACCCGACGCCGGGATTACATTAATCGGAACGAATTGTTACAGCGGCGAAGAGAAAAGAAATTTGGAGCTGTCAAAGAATCGAGCAAGGTCGGTCAAGGATTATCTAACATACGTCTGGAAAATCGACTCGGAAAGAATAAAAGTAAAATACAGACATCTTCCTAAGCAACCTTCTAATATTAAAGAGCCGGAAGGACAGGAGGAAAACCGCCGCGTTGAAATACATTCTGACAGTTGGGATATAATAGAACCGGTAATAGTTGACGACACGACAAGAAGCATTACGAAAACAAAAATTATTTTTTATCCGAAAGCGAAGGCGGAAGCCGGTTTAGCTAAGTGGAAACTAACTTTATTCGACGACCAAAAGACGCTTAAAACATTTGAAGGCGAAGGCTCGCCGCCCGATTCAATCGCGCTGCGTATAGATTCGACTTCGTCCTACGTAGCCGACGCCTCAAAACTGAAATACCGGTTCACGGCGGAAGATAGCTTAAGCAACAAATTCCAAACGCCTTCGAAAAGTTTCTCAGTAGAGCGTTTAACGGTAGAGAAAAAGCGAGTCAAGAAAGTCTTGGACAGAGAGTACGAATATTATAGCTTGATTCTTTTCGATTACGGCAAATATCGGCTTAGGAACCAACACAGAAAAGTGCTAAAATTTATTCAAGATAGGTTAAGAGAAAATTCGAGGATAATAATCAGAGGATACACGGATAAATTAGGCGACGAGAAGCTCAACAGACGCATTTCCAAATCAAGAGCAAAAGCCGTAGCCAGATATTTGGGGATTCGCGACGCGAAAATCTTGGGGCTCGGCGAAAGCTCTCTTATTTACGACAACTCCACCCCAGAAGGCAGGTTCTATTGCCGCACGGTAAAAATCACAATAGAAACGCCGATACAAAACAAATAATTTCAAAATAAGATTACAATAGTCCTATTTAATAATCGTCGGCGAAAATAAAACGACGAGAAATTAACATATTGAATAAATGAGATGTTCAAATTAACAAAAAAAACGGAATACGCGCTGGCGGCGCTGCAATACATAGCTTTGCACCCGAATAAAACAGTCTCGGCGAAACAAATCGCCGACAGCTTGGATATCTCGTTTGATTTCATAGCGAAAATACTGCAAGACCTTTTGAAGAAAGGCATAATAGAATCGAAACAGGGATATAAAGGCGGCTATTATTTAGCGCGATCTGCGGACGACATAAATTTAGAAGAAGTGATGAGAGCTATCGACGGCGACGCCGCAATCGTCAGCTGTTTGACAACGGACGACGAGAGTTGCGGCAGAAAAGAAATTTGCACGATTAGAGGCGGAATAAAACTTTTGCAAAAAGACGTTAGTTCTTTATTAAGAAAAACTACAATCGCGGATTTTACGGCGAGAGTGAATTGACGATGTAAAATATAATTAACGGAGCAAAAATGACCGAAGACGAAAAAATTGTCGAAAAAATGACCGGAAGCGACTATAAATACGGCTTTTACACCGACATAGACGCGGACACAATTCCTAAGGGATTAAACGAAAACGTCGTTCGCTTGATTTCCCAAAAGAAAAAAGAACCGGAATGGATGCTCGAATGGCGTCTGCAAGCTTTTAGGCGGTGGAAAGAAATGGAACAACCGAGTTGGGCTAATTTAAAAATACCTCCGATTGATTATCAAAACGTTCACTACTATTCCGCGCCAAAAAACCAAAAAGACCAACCAAAGAACTTGGACGAAGTGGATCCAAAAATTTTGGAAACTTTCGACAAACTGGGAATTCCACTACACGAAAGGGAAAAACTAGCGGGAGTGGCGGTTGACGCCGTAATGGACAGCGTTTCGGTTACTACTCAATTCAAAGAACAATTAAACAAAAAGGGAATTATATTCCTACCGATTAGCGAAGCGATACAAAAGCATCCCGAATTGGTAAAGAAATACTTAGGCTCCGTCGTTCCGAAAACCGACAATTATTTCGCCGCTCTAAATTCCGCTGTTTTCAGCGACGGCTCTTTTGTTTACATTCCCAAAGGCGTTCGCAGTCCGGTGGAGCTATCGACTTACTTTAGAATAAACGCGAAAATGACCGGACAATTCGAACGCACATTAATAATAGCCGACGAGGGAAGCTACGTTAGCTATCTGGAAGGATGCTCGGCTCCAATGAGAGACGAAAACCAGTTACACGCGGCGGTCGTAGAGCTTGTCGCTCACGACGACGCCGAAATAAAATACTCCACCGTGCAAAATTGGTACCCCGGCGACTCGGAAGGCAAAGGCGGGATTTACAATTTTGTAACGAAGCGAGGAATTTGCCACAGAAGCGCGAAAATCTCTTGGACGCAAGTCGAGACCGGTTCCGCTATCACTTGGAAGTATCCGAGCACAATCTTGAAAGGCGACAATTCTTCGAGCGAATTTTACTCGGTCGCTTTAACTAACAACTATCAGCAAGCGGATACCGGCACAAAGATGATTCATCTCGGCAAGAACACGAAGAGTAGAATAATATCGAAGGGCATATCCGCCGGCTACAGCCAAAATAGCTATCGGGGACTAGTCAGCGTCGGACCGAGAGCCGAAAACGCCAAGAACTTCTCCCAGTGCGACTCGCTTCTCTTGGGCGACAAATGCGGAGCGCACACTTTCCCTTATATAGACTTGAGCAACAAAAGCGCGATAGTCGAACACGAAGCGACAACTTCCAAAATTTCCAACGATATACTATTCTATTGCAATCAAAGAGGCATATCGACGGAAGAAGCCCTCGGGTTAATCGTAAACGGCTACGCGAAAGAAGTTCTGCAAAACCTGCCGATGGAATTCGCTGTGGAGGCGCAAAAGCTCCTCTCAATCAGCTTGGAAGGAAGCGTAGGATAAACGACGAAAACAATGTTAAATTAAATTATATGGGTTAGAAATGTCAATATTAAAAATCAAGGACTTATCGGCGAGCATAGAAGACGCTCAGATTTTGAAAGGAATTAATTTAGAAATAAACGCCGGAGAAATCCACGCGATAATGGGACCGAACGGCTCCGGCAAAAGCACTTTGGCGAACGTTTTAGCCGGAAGAAGCGAATTCGAGGTTACAAATGGAACGGTGGAATTCAAAGGCGAAAATCTCTTGGACACGCCGCCGGAAGATAGAGCTAGAAACGGCTTGTTTCTCGCCTTTCAATATCCGGTCGAAATTCCGGGCGTCTCAAACGCGAACTTTATGAAAACCGCTATTAACGAAAAACGCAAAGCTCAAGGCTTGGAGCCGCTAAAAGCCGCCGAATTTTTGAAGCTAATGCGCGAAAAAGCCAAATTAGTCGAAATGGACAGCCAGTTTCTAAATCGCTCTGTGAACGAGGGCTTTTCGGGCGGCGAGAAAAAACGAAACGAAATCTTTCAGATGGCTATGGTGGATCCGGTTTTAGGCGTTCTCGACGAAACCGATTCGGGACTCGACATAGACGCCTTAAAAATAGTCTCCGACGGCGTGAATAAAATCAAGAGCGCAAACAACGCCTTTCTCGTTATAACGCATTACCAGCGGCTACTTAATTATATTGTCCCCGATTTCGTTCACGTTCTTTACAACGGCAAAATCGTTAAGACCGGCGGCAAAGAAACCGCTCTCGAGTTAGAAGAAAAAGGATACGAAGCTATCAAAAAAGAAACAGCCGCGGTGTAAATTTTAAGATTAAACAAAAGGAAAAACAATGGCTCAAGACATAAAAACCTTAGCGATAGAAGAATTTACTAAGTTTGAGAATAGATTAAACGGTCAAAAAGACAACCGCGTCCATCAAATAAGGCGCGACGCGTTGGAAACCTTTAAGAACCTTTCGCTTCCGACGAAAAAAGACGAGGACTGGAAATACACGAACGTTTCTTTCGTCGGCGAGCGTCAGTTTTCGGCTAGCGGCGATAAACCCGACGAGAATCTTTCCCGGAAAGACATTGAGCCTTTTATTATTAAGGATTTGCAGGAAAATTTGCTCGTTTTTGTAAACGGCGTTTACTCCGACAAACTATCCAGTATAAAGTATCCTAGGGAAGAAATAATAATCGAAAACTTCGCTTCCGCTGAAAAGAGAAAATCGCCAAATTTAAATAAACATTTCGCGACTTTAGCGAATTACAAAAACAATTTCTTTACCGCTTTAAACACGGCGTTGGCGACCGACGGTATGTATGTTAACGTTCCTTCCGGCGTCATTATCAACGAGCCGATTCACGCTATGTTTATTAGCGACACTCGCAAAGGACCAGTTTTCAGCGCGCCGAGAGATTTAGTTTTAATCGGCAAATGCAGCCAATTAAAAATAGTCGGGACGTACCACACGATTGGCGACAACCCCGCTTTTATTAATATGGCGTCGGAAATCTTCACTAACTTTTCTTCGAGATTGGAGTTCACGAAAATTCAAAACGATAAAGGCAATACATACTACATTGGTTCGACTCACGCCAATCAAAGACGGAATTCGGCTTTGGACGTATCGACAATTTCGCTTAGCGGGAAGTTTATCAGGAACGAAATCTACGCTAAGCTAGCCGAAGAAAACGCCGAAACGAACTTATCCGGCTTGTATTATATGACGGACGAAAACTTCATCGACAACTTTACGATAATCGACCACAGCGCCCCTTCCTGCGAAAGCTCCGAGTTCTACAAGGGAATTATGGAAGACAAGTCAAAAGGCGTTTTTAACGGAAAGATAGTAGTTCAAAAGGACGCGCAAAACACAAATTCCCATCAGAAGAACAAAAACATTTTGCTGAACGACGCCGCTAAAATCCATACAAAGCCTCAATTAGAGATATACGCCGACGACGTAAAGTGCAGCCACGGAGCGACCACCGGCTATTTGGACAAAGAGGCGCTGTTTTATATGCGCTCCCGCGGCTTAAGCGAAAAAGTCGCTAAGTCGCTTCTCTTGAATTCTTTTGCAAGCGACATAATCGAAACTATCAAAATCGCCGAAATCAGAGACGACATCAAGCGACAGGTGGCGGAAAGACTCAGCGTTGACGACATATATTTCTGCGAATCTTTGGATGAGTTAGTCGAAAACGAAAAAGAGAGCGAAAAAGAAAAACCGATTGAAAGGAATAATTGTAATGAATAAAGCGACCAAAGAAATAAAACTAGATATTGAAAAGATAAGAAACGACTTTCCAATTTTAGAGCGGGAAATAAACGGCAAAAAGCTCGTTTACTTCGACAACGCCGCTACGACGCAAAAACCAAATTCTGTTATAGATGAAATCGCGGATTTTTATAGAAACAGCAACGCGAATATTCATAGAGCGGTTCACGAGCTAAGCAAAATATCGACAAAAAAATACGAAGAAGCGCGAAAAACCGTTCAAAACTTTATTAACGCCAAACATTACGAAGAAATATTATTCACTAAAGGAGCGACCGAGGCGATAAATCTAGTAGCCGACCGCTGGGGCGACGCTAACTTAAAGCGGGGCGACGAAGTTCTCATAAGCGAGATGGAGCATCACTCTAATATCATTCCTTGGCAACTCGCTTGCGAAAAGACGGGAGCTGAATTAAAAGTAGCGCCTATAAACGACGAGGGCGAACTGATAATGGAAGAGTTCGACAAGCTACTGAGCGAGAAAACGAAAATTGTCGCCGTAACACATATATCAAACTCGCTCGGAACGGTGAATCCGGTCGAAGAAATAATAGAAAAAGCTCACAAAAACGGCGCTTTAATATTAATTGACGGAGCGCAGTCAATCCAGCACAAAAAAATCGACGTTCAGAAGCTGGACTGCGACTTCTACGCCTTTTCCGGACACAAAGTTTACGGACCGACGGGCATCGGAGTTCTTTACGGAAAGAAGAAATTACTCGAAGAAACGCCCCCCTACCAAGGCGGCGGCGATATGATAATGTCGGTTACTTTCGAAAAAACGACGTTTAACAATTTGCCTTATAAGTTCGAAGCCGGCACGCAAAACATCGCCGGAATTATCGGATTGGCAAAAGCTTTGGAATACGTCGAAGAAATCGGCTTGGAAAATATTGATAAATACGAGCGCGAAATTTTAGATTACGCGACAAAAAAAGTAAAAGAAGTCGAAGGACTGAAAATAATCGGAACGGCGAAGGAAAAAGCGAGCGTAATCTCTTTTATTGTCGAAGACGTTCACCCAAACGATATCGGAATAGCGCTGGATATATATGGAATCGCAATCAGAACGGGGCATCATTGCACCGAGCCGATTATGAATAAATACAATATTCCCGGAACTGCGAGGCTTTCGCTCGCTTTTTACAACACAAAAGAAGAAATCGACTATTTCGTCGTATCTCTTAATAAAGCTATCAAAATGTTAAAATAACGATAAATTAAAGATATGCCCGAAAAAAGCGACGAACAAATCCAAGAAAAAATAAAAGAGAAAGCTATAGAAAAATTACGCGAGATTTACGACCCCGAGATTCCCGTAAACATCTACGATTTGGGATTGATTTACGAAATGGAGGTTGACGAGCAAAACGAAATAGCGATTGAGATGACTTTAACGGCTCCAAACTGTCCTGTAGCGGATAATATAGTAAATCAAGTAGAATTCGACCTTAAGGAAATCCCCGAAGTAAAGGACGCTAAAGTTACTTTAACTTTCGAGCCGCCTTGGAATCCGGATAATCTAAGCGACGAAGCCAAATTAGAATTAGGTATGTTATAAAATAAATGAATTTCGGATGTTTGAAATCGACATTTCTAAAGAGAACAATTATTACGTTATTAAGCCGAAAATTCAAGGAGCCGACGAGAGCGACGCTTTCAATATTCACGAATCGGCGACGGAAGAAATCCAAAAACAAATTGAAGAAAACGAGGTATCTGAGGAATTTTACCTAAGAGCCGGTTTGAAATCGGGAGAACAAGGCGTCCAATTCTTTCTGGAATTCGACAACAACGTCGAGGAAAGCGACGTTGCATTTACGGTCGGAGAGACGAAGTTCGTAGTAAATTCAAATACCCTATTCTATTTATCGGGAATGAACCTATCTTATAAAGACCCTTCGGAGAAAGAAGCGGGCGGCTTCGCTCTCGAGAAACGAAAATCATAGTAAGCCAAACAATATAAAAGCTCTAAAAACATCTTATACGTAACGAAAGTATTACTTATAATTCATTTATATAATTTGGAGGCATTATGGAATTTCAACTACCAGACTTACCTTTCGCAAAAGACTCGATGAAATCGATTATTTCCGAAGAAACTTTCGACTACCACCACGGCAAACACCACGCCGCTTACGTTAACAAGCTGAACAATCTTATCAAAGGAACTGAATTCGAGAATATGGAATTAGGCGATATAGTAAAGAAATCCGACGGCGGAGTATTCAACAACGCCGCGCAGCATTGGAACCATTCATTTTTCTGGAAATGTCTATCTCCCGACGGCGGCGGCGTTCCAGCAGAAAAAAGCAAAATAGCCGAAGAAATAAACAATAGCTTCGGTTCTTTCGAAGATTTCAAAGAAAAGTTTTCGCAAGCCGCGGCTACTTTGTTCGGTTCGGGATGGAATTGGCTCGCCCAAAACGCCGACGGCAAACTCGAAATACTGCAAATGAGCAACGCCGGCACGCCTATTACTCTCGACAAAAAGCCGATTTTAACTATAGACGTTTGGGAACACGCCTACTATATAGACTATAGAAACGCCCGTCCCAAATTCATCGAGAAGTTCTGGGATATAGTTAACTGGGACTTCGCCGAAAAACAACTGTAAATCATGCTATTTGCTAACTCATCCGATGACTTCGCGTCATCAATCTCTTATCCTCCTAATTCCCAAATTGGAATTTGGGAATTAGGAGCGGCGGCAATAACGCGGCGAACGTCTCTATTAGAATTGAAGAATTAGTTGGAGCTATTCTGAATTTTAAGCGAAAAATTTAAAATATTGGGGCTTTTAAATAGTTGATTAAAATATAAAAAATAATTAACGCGCAATTGCCTATGGAAAAAATTGGACTCTTTGCAATAAAAAACGTTATTTTCCCCGAATCGGCGTTGCCTTTACACGTCTTTGAGAAGAAGTACATTTCTTTGATGAACAAATCTCTCGAAGAAGGCAAGCCAATAGGCGTTAATCTGAAGAACGACGGAAAGATATACGATTACGGTTGCAGCGCTCGAATACTCGACGAAGTAAAAAGGTTCGACGACGGAAGAATGAACGTCCTTCTACAAGGGATTCAACGTTACGTAGTTAAAGATTTGACGAAAAACGAAAACGCCTACAAAATCGCTTCCGTAGATTTCGTTAACGACGACGAGAGCTCTTACGATGAAACCGCTCTCGCAAAATGCGTAGATAAATTCAACGAACTGGTCGCTTCAATCAAGTCTTTAGATATCAAGAGAATAAACGCCAACAAAATCCAATCTTCAAAACCTTCCTTCTATATAGCCCAAAAGTGCGGCTTGAGCCTTAATCAAAAGTATAAGCTATTAAAAATTCTAAACGAAAACAAAAGGCTCGATTTCTTATACGACCACCTTACCAATATAGCTCCGGTCATTAAAGAAGCGGCTTTCGTTTCTCGACTGACTAGGAACGACGGTTACTACGACCTCGACATTTCTCGCGACGCTTAATATCGTCGTCTCGGCGCTCCTATTCTTTTTGGTAAAAGTATATTAAAAATTTAGAAATTTTTCTTGCATATATGAAAATAAAACAATACATTGATAAAATATAACGTGGAAAATAATAATCGGACAACCTTTATGTTAACATTACCCGAACAATTAGCATTAATAGCTTTAAAAGACGAGAAGGGTTCCGTTTTGCTAGCGGCGACGGAAGCGCTTCCGTATTCATTGTTGGCGTCGGTTTTGTTTGAACTGTTTTTAGAAAACAGAATCGATTTTTCCGGCGATAAAATCGAATTAACAGATTCGGAACCAACCGGCGATTCGCTCTTCGACGAAATACTTGGTTTCATTTCGAATATGAAGTCGTCGCCGAAACCGAAAGACTTGCTTTTAAAACTTGACGGCGAAGTAAAAAACATTAAGGAAAAGGCAATTCAAAAACTGGTAGAAAACGAGGTGCTGGAAGAGAAAAAGAGTAAAATACTGGGCTTCATTCCCAGAACGACTTATCCAACAAAAAATCCCGAACCGGAAAAGAAGCTAAGAGACGACCTGAGAAAATACGTTTTGGAAGATAAAAGTTGCGACGAAAGAAGCGTCGCTTTGCTAAAATTAGCTAAATCCTCGCAACTCCTTCAAGATATATTCAATCCAAGCGAACTTAAAAACGCCAACAAATGTATCGAATCGATGTTGGAGAGAGAAAATCCTGAAACTTCTATTTCAGCTGAATCCGTCAAACTTATTAAATTATTAGGCGAAGCGGTTGAAGACGCTATCGGTAAGCGAAAGTTGATTTAACGGCGTTTTTCTTTTTCTAATTCCCATATTTCAACTTGGGAATGAGTCTTTGAGGCTTGCGCCGGCTGGGATTTTCGCCGCCTGAAACCTTTTGGGATTTCGCTTATTGCCGATTACCCTTTAAGCGTTCCAAATAATATTTTTATTCGCCCTCAATTCGCTTAAAATCTCTTCGAAATCGCTCGGCAGATTAGAATCATACGAGGCTCTTTCTTTTGTATCGGGATGGGTAAACTCAAGAGTCTTAGCGTGAAGGAGTTGCCTGTCGCAAAATTTCAATAATTCCTGAGCGAACTTTTTAAATCTTGTATTTTCTCCGCCGTAAACGACCGAATTTCCGGCGTAAGCGGAGTCGCCAAACACGGGTTTATTTATGTGAGAAAAATGAACGCGGATTTGATGAGTTCTGCCGGTTCTTAATTTTATTTCTACTAAGCTTAAGTATCTAAAATCCTCAATTTTTTTGTATTCGGTTAAAGCGGGCTTGCCGCCTTTCTCGGTAACGGCGAATTTTTTTCTGTCGCGGCTTGAGCGTCCTATATTGGCTTCAATTTTTCCTCGATTTTTAACGTCGCCCCAAACGAGAGCGTAATAAGTTTTATCGACAGTCCTCTCGGCGAACTGCCCAGATAAAAACGAATGCGCGTAATCGTTTTTCGCGGCGACGAGCAATCCCGAAGTATCTTTATCAAGACGATGCACTATGCAAGGTCTGGCTTTTTCATCGAGGAATATCTCCTCGTCTTCGGCTTCTTCTTCCTCGTCGTCCGGACTTTCGAGCGTTTTCGGTTCTTCGCCTAAATGATACAGCAAAGCGTTCACTAAAGTTCCCCGTCTGTTGCCGACTCCCGGATGGACTACCATCCCGGGCGGCTTATTAACTATAACAATATAATCGTCTTCGTGAACTATATCTAAATGAATGTCTTCCGGTATCAATTCGAGCGGCGGAGGCTTTAATATCTTGCAAACTACTTTATCGCCGGATTTTAATTTCCTAGAGCTTTTAGCGGGCAAACCGTTTACCGTAACTAATTGCTCCTCTACGGCTTTTTGAACTTTCGCTCTGCTGGCGTTCTTAATATTATTAGTCAAGAAAACGTCGAGTCTCTGAGCGTTCTTCAAATCCGGAACGGTAAACTCGTAAACTTGCTCGACGTAATCGGGATAATTAACTTTATCGTCTAAATCATTAGGCATAACAATAAGCGCGTTATTCGCCGACCATAACGAACGCGCCCCAATAGTATAGTTCGGGATACTTTTCTTTCAATTCAAGTTGGGTTTCTCTGAACGAACGCCTTTTCGATTTGCCCGCCAACATTTTTTCGTAAAAGTTAATCATAAAGGTTTTGGCGGCTTCGTCGCTAACCGTCCACAAACTCATTATCAAAGATTTCGCTCCGGCGGCTTGGAAGGCTCTTTGCAAACCGTAAACGCCTTCGCCGTTCTTGACTTCGCCAAGTCCGGTTTCGCAAGCGGATAGTATAACGACGTTGGTTTTGTCCAAATTCAAGTCCATAGCTTCGTAAGCGGTTAATTTTCCGTCGTTTGTCGTGGCGTTATCTTCGTCTTTATTTTCGACGCCGGCAAATAGTAGCATCGAGCGGAGCAACGGATTTTGCAAAGCGCTTTTACTAGCTCCCGCTTGCAAGCCCCCAGAAGCAACGTCTATATCTTCCAAGAAAACGCCGTGAGTAGCTATGTGTAGAATGTAAGGACACGAAACTTCTTTGACTTTAGATTCTACGGCGTCCCTCTGTAAATACTTTTCGACTTTCCAAGAGCGCTCTTTCAGCATATTGGAAATGAGATTGATTTCCACTTTTGTTCCGGGCAACGGAGCGAATTGTTCCGGTTCGCCTTTTAAATTAAACTTGGGAGCGCCAACCAGAGTAGCCGTTTGCGACATTGCCAGCTTTTCCTCTTTTTCGTACTTCAGAATATCTTTAGTGTTCGTAAGAGCGCGGATATCTATATTAGACAATAAATACTCGCCGTCTTTGGAGTCTCTTAAAGTAGATAGATTAATCGAATTATAAACTCCGTCAACGGACAAATACACTTTATCCACTGCTTCTAATTTCTCTTGAATCGGCTTCCAGAAATTATCGTAAAGAAGCATCAAGTCATTGGCTATTAACTCTTCGCCAAACCCGCTAACGTCTTTGAATCTATCCAATCTTTGTATTTTTACAATATTACCGTATAATTTGATCAAACTACTCTCAAGCTCTTCTCCATTGCGAATAATGGCGATTTCGGGACGTTCTTTTGAATCGTTTCTAGTTATTAAGGCTATGTATAATACATTCCCCTCGCCGCTTTCCGCGTCGTCCGGATTTTCCATCAAGCGAACAATTTCAATAGCGGCTTCGCCGTCTTCTAGATTATCTCTTATATTCTTCCAGCTAAGCTTCTCCGGCTGAAAAGCTTTTCGGAATGCATCGGATTTCATAGAAAGCCGCTTCTCTAAGTCGTTCGCCAAATTTTCAACTGAATCTACGTCAACCCCCAACTTTTTAGCTTGATTGGTGTTTTGAACCAACCACAACCAAAAATCTTTCGTTCCTTTCCATCGGTCGAAAAGCTCGACTATTTCTTTGTTGTCGCTGTTTCTGATTTTACGGAATACTTTTTTCGTCGAGCTTAATATTAAACCTTTGGTGGCGATTGTATTGTCGTACATTTCGCCGACTATATTCGGATTCTGCCTCCAATAATCTACGCCGAATGAATTGAATTCGTAGAAAGCTTCTTTTATCGAAGACCAAAACTGTAGTTTCTCCTGTTCGCTTAGATAAGGGAAATATCGCTCGACCAAATACAAATACTTGCCGAGAGCTTTATGAAAATAGGGTTCGGCTTTGTCGTACTCGTTCATTTTTTTATGAATTACGGCGATTTTCAAAAGGGTTTTAACAAAATCCGGATGATTCTCGCCTAACTTATCTTCTCTGATTTTAAGAGCTTTCTTCATATACTCCATCGCCGAAGGATATTTTTTCTTGGAAGTATATAGCTCGCCAAGATGAAACATAGTTTTGGCGTAATCGGGGTGGTCTTCCCCGATAGATTTCTTCATCAGCTTTTGCGTCTTTTTAAAAAGCTCCTCGGATTTATCAAGCTCCCCTTGCTTGCTTTTCAATTGAGCTAAATTACCTAGAGATTTAGCGTAGAAGAAATGCTCTTCGCCAACTATTTTTTTGTAAGCTTCTAAAACCTTTTTGTAGAGAGAATCGGCATTGTCGTATTTGCCTATAATTTCGTACAAAGAAGCTAAGTTATTAACTCTAGTGGCAAATTTAAGATGCTTTTCGCCCAAAGTCTTTTTTTGAATATCAATCGCTTCTTTGTATAATTCCTCGGCTTTTTCGTATCTGCCCATTTTGACGTATAAGCCGGCAAGATTGCTTACGGTCGCGCCGTATGAACGATGCGTTTTGCCGTAAAGTTCTTTGTTAACAGATAGAGCTTTCTTATATAATTTCTCCGCTTCGCCGTATTCGCCTTTTAATTTATATACTGCCGCTAAATTAGTAAGTATGCTGCCGTATTCTTTAGAATTTTTGCCTTGAAGGTTTCCGGTAATTTCCATACTTTTTTGGTACAAATCTTCCGCTTCGGAAAATTTGCCCAGCATACGATATACTTTAGCCAAATTATTGAGAACCTCGGCGTATTGTTGGCTGTTTACCTTGCCAACTCTCTTTTCCACTTCTATCGTTTTCTCGTAGTGCCTTTGGGCTTTCTTATACTTGCCTAATTTGTTGTAGAGCATCCCCAAATTATTCAAAGTAAAAGCGTAAGCGGAATCGCCGTCCGCCGTCATCTTTTCTTGAATGCCCTTAGCCTCTAGAAGCAAACTTTCGGAGCTTTTGTAATCGCTTTTGATATAAAAGTATATAATAGCTAGGTTGTTCAAAGCGCCGCAATATTTTTGATGTTTTTCCCCGAAGACTTTCTTAGTTATAGAGCTGTCGAGACGGGCGGTTTCGAAAGCCTTTTGGTAGTCGCCCGCGTAAAAGTAAACATCGACTAATTTATATACAATTTTCTCGTATTCTTTGGAATTCTCTCCGTATTTTTCCTTTGTTAGCTTGGCGGCTTTTTCCCCCCACAAAGTAGCCTTTTTAAAATCTCTTTTCTTTAAATAGTAGCTCGCGCTATCTTTAGCGTTTTTTAAGTCCTCGCCGCATAGACTAGTGAAGCTTGCTGTTATTAAAAAAGCTACTATTAAAAAAAATCTCATTATCTTTTGTAAACTATTTATTTTCTTGTCCGCTTATCTCTTTTAAAGTCGGTATCTTTTTATGAAAAATAATCAAGATTATCACTCCGACGGTAACGCAAGCGTCCGCTACGTTGAAGACAGGCCAATGGTCGTAATGAACTCCGAAAACGGTAACGTCCGGGATGTCCACTTGTATAAAGTCCACCACTCTTCCGTATAAAAGACTCGCCTCGCTGTAAAGAAAGCCGTAAAAAACGCGATCGATAAGATTTCCTATCGCTCCAGCTAATATAAGCGCGACGCCAGTCTTTACAAAGTTTGAAAATTTCGATATCTTATACAAATAATAAATTAAAACAATCGAGGCGGCAACAGAAAACAAACTCAGGAAAATCTTGAAGCTACCGACTTCTAAACCGAACGCCATTCCCGAATTCTCCACGTAAGTTATCCTGAGAAAATCTCCTATAACTGAAATAGATTCGCCTAAAAACATACCTTGATGTTCGACTCCAAAAGTAGAAAATCCCTTAACGGCGATTTTGGTCGCTTGGTCGAGTAGGACTAAAACAAACGCGAGAGTAAAAAAGCTCTTTATATTTGAATTTGATTTGCCCATTTTCCAAATCGCCGTCCACCTTGCATAAATTTTAAGAAAAAACCGATTAAAGCGTAAAATCCCGTCCCTGATTTTGTAAAATCAAATCGGTTGTTTTTGTATTATCTCTTAATAGGCTCTATTTTATCGATACCGTCTTCGGGGCATTTCTTTTGTATTTTGTAAGAAGCCGACAAAGTAGTTATAGGAACGGCGAACAGCCTTTCCTTAGCTATCAGACAGCCGCAAACGCGGCAAATCCCGTATGTTTTATCTTTAATCCTGCCGAGAGCGTCGTCTAATTTTTTGATGTATTCATTTATTCTTTGGATTTGAGCGTAAGTTTTTTCTTTCTCCAAAGCTTCGGAGCCTTGCTCCGCCATATGCATCGAGTAAATCATACTCTCTTCGGCGAAGTCCCAGCTGGTCAAATCGTCCAGTCTTTCTCGCAACATACGCAGTTCTTCTATAGCTTCTTCTCTGACTTCTAGTATTCTTTTCTTGAAAGCTTCAAGTTCTTCGTCCGAATATCTAACGTCGGGAGGAACGTCGGGCTTGCTGTTGGCGATGGGCGCTTCTTCGGCTTTTTTCTTAGCGGTTTTCTTTGTTTCAGTCTGTTTCTTTGGCGAAGTTTTTGTTGTTTTAGCCTTTGTAGATTTGGCTTTGCTTGTTTTCTTCTTTTTCGTTCCGCTTTTCGTCGAGGTTTTTTTGGCGCTCGACTTCTTTGTTTTTGCGCCGCCCTTAGAAGCGGTTTTGCTTGTTCCCGCTTTTTTGGCTTTTGTTCCGCTTTTAGCGGTAGCCGCCTTTTTAGACTTTGCTCCGGTTTTGGAGGAAGTCTTGCTTGCTCCGGCTTTTTTTGCTTTGGAGCCGCTCTTGGTCGCGGCGGATTTTCCTTTAGCGGTTTTCTTTGTAGTTCCGCTATCGGACTTTTTCTTTCCGGCGCTCTTCGGCGCTGTCTTAGAAGCTTTACCGGTTGATTTTGTTCCTTTTTTAGCGGCGGCGGTTTTCTTTTCTTTTTCTTCGCCGTTTTCCGCCGCGGTCTTGCTCTTCGATTTTGTTGTTTTTTTTGCCGCCATTTTTATTCTCCTTAAAATGCCTTTTGTTTTCGCTTTTTTAAATTTAGCTAATCTTATAATTTAATAATAATAAGGTTTATAAATCTAAATTGCAAACGCTTTTGTTATTTTTATCAAATTATTACGTTTTTTTAATCTTAACTTTCAAACGTTCGCCGTCTATATCAAAGACTTCTCCTTCTTTTATATCTCCAAACTTCATCTTTTGCGCTAATGTTTCGTTTTTTACGTAATCTTCCTCGGCGGAAAGCGCGTCGGCTACTTTTTCGCTTGCCCAATAGCTTATATCGATTCTATCCGTAACTTCAAAGCCCGAATCCTTCCGCAAGTTCTGTATTCTGTTCACAAACTCTCTCGCTATTCCTTCTTTCTCAAGCTCCTCGTCTATTTGCGCGTCTAAAGCGACGGTTACTCCGCCCTCGCTTTCCGAAAACCATCCCTCAATATCTTCGCTCACGATTAAAACGTCTTCGGGAGCGAGAGTTTCAGTTTCGCCGTCGATTTCCAACTCATAACTTTTGCCCGATTCAATCTGCTTTACTTCTTTCTCGGAAAAGTCCTTAATAGCTTGGGCAATTTTCTGAGTCTTTTTGCCGAACTTCTTTCCGATAGTTTGGAAATTCGGCTTAGCGGATTTGCGAACTATATCCGTCGCGCCGCTTACGTATTCAATTTTCTTTATATTTAACTCTTCTTTGATAATATCTTCGAAATACTCGATATCTTTCTTATCCGAATCGTTCATAGTCGGCACAAGAATTCTCCTAAGAGGTTGCCTTACTCTTATTTGAGCCTTTTCCCTCAACGACCTAGCTAATGACACAATCCTTTGCGCCTTGTCCATTCTTCTTTCCAACTCTTTATCAATAGCCGATTTGTCGGAGCTTTCTATTTCGGTCATATGAATTGAAAGCGGCATATCGTCGTCTTTTAACTTTTGATATAAATCTTCGGTCAAAAACGGAGCGCAGTCCGCCGCTAACTTCAACGTTCTTATCAGCGTATATTTAAGCGTTTGATAAGCCGCTATTTTGTCTTTGTCTTTCTCCCCTTTCCAAAACCGTCTTCTGTTTCTTCTTATATACCAGTTTGACAACTCATTGACTACGAAATTCTGAATTTCGCGATGGGCTTTTGTAATCTCGTATTCGTCCATATCTTTCAAGTAAACGTTTATAAGGGTGTTGACTCTGGATATTATCCATCTATCAATCTCCGGCTTTTCTCTAATCGGGATTTCTTCTTCGGTCCCGTCGAATTTGTCGATATTAGCGTATAAAGCGAAGAAAGCGTAGGTATTTGTTAACGACCTAAAGAAATCAGAAATCACGGTTTTAGCTAAATCCTTCTCGCTGAATAAAGTCGCTTTCCAAGGCGGATTGTTTACGAACAGGTACCATCGAACGGCGTCGGCGCCGTAACGTTCCATAATATCGAACGGGTCAACAGCGTTGCCTTTAGATTTCGACATCTTGACGCCATTTTCGTCTAATATTAGCTCGTTGACTATTATATTTTTATACGCCGGTTTGTTAAATAGAGCCGTCGCAATATTATGCAAAGTGTAAAACCAACCGCGAGTTTGGTCGACGCCCTCGGCGATGAAATCTCCCGGGAAATTCTCCTCAAATTCTTTTTTATTTTCAAACGGATAATGAAATTGAGCGAAAGGCATAGCGCCAGAATCAAACCAAACGTCCACAATCTCCGGCGTTCTTCTATAAATTTTGCCGTCTTTTTTGAAAACGATTCTATCGACGAAGGGCCTATGCAAATCAATTTCCAACCCAGCCTCCTTCAAAGGAACCAGTTCGCCGTTGTCTCGTTCGTAATAGCCTTCTTTTAATTCTTCAATTGAGCCTATGGCTAAAGAGTCTTCCCCGTCTTCGGAGAGCCAAATAGGGATTGGAGTTCCCCAAAATCTATCTCTGGATAAGTTCCATTCTTTGACTTCCTCCAGCCAATTGCCGAATCTGCCGGAACCTATTTCCGGCGGCTGCCAATTGATTTCTTTATTCAGCTTGACCATATCCTCTTTATACTCCGGCGATTTAATATACCACGCTTCTCTCGCGTAATATATAACGGGATTGCCGGTTCGCCAGCAATGCGGATAGCTGTGAAAGTAGTCTTTTTTCGAGCGGTAGATTTTTCCCGCTTTATTTAAATATACTACAATATCTTTGTCCGCGCCTTCCTCCGTTTTGTCGGGATAGGTGAAGGTTTTAACGGCTCTTCCGGCGAACTCGCCTTGGTCGTCGTCGAAGTGTCCGTTAGGAGTTACCGGTTGATAAAAGGGTATCTTGTATTTTTTCGACATTTCGTAGTCGTCTTCGCCGAACGCCGGGGCGATATGCACGATTCCGCTGCCGTCCTCGGTAGAAACGAAATCGCCCGGAAGCGCCGTCAAGGCGTCTGAATACTTGTCCAAATCAATCGGTTTAAAATCGAAGATTTGCTCGTATGACGTTCCTAGTATTTCCTTTCCCTTGAACTTATCGAGGATTTCGTATTCTCCGTCTAAAACGGAAAGCCTGTCCTCGGCTAAGACTAATTTATCGGTAATGTCTTTATCTTTCTTTTTTCGTTTGTTTTCCACTAAAACATAATCAATGTCTTCTCCGACGGCGAGAGCGACGTTCGCCAAAAGCGTCCAAGGCGTCGTCGTCCAAACTAGAAAATAAGCGCCTTCCAGTTCCTTCTTTGGCGAGCTTTTTATTTTTAGCTTCAAATAGCAGTTGGGGTCTCTTACTTCCTTATAGCCGCCGGGCAAAGCCAACTCGTGAGAGCTTAAAGGCGTTTCGCTCGTAGGCGATTGAGGAACGACTTTAAAGCCTTTGTAAATCAAGCCTTTGTCAAAATACCGCTTTAACGCCCACCAAACCGATTCGATATAATCGTTAGTGCAAGTTATATAGGCTTTGTCCAAGTCAATCCAATACCCCATTCGGCGCGTTAGATAACGCCAACCTAAGTCCATTTCTATATTTTTGTAAACCGACTCTTTGCACTTCTTGTTGAATTTATCTATACCGTATTTAATAACTTCGGCTTTGTTATTCAATCCGAGCTCTTTTTCAACGGTAATCTCTACGGGCAAACCGTGAGTGTCCCAACCCGCTTGCCTCCTGACGCGATAGCCGCGCATTGTCTTGTAACGGCAAATGGAATCCTTTATAGTCCTAGCCATCATATGATGAATCCCCGGCTTGCCGTTGACGGTAGGAGGTCCTTCGTAGAATGAAAAAACCTTAGACCCTTCGCCCTTATCCAAAGTTTGTTCGAATACTTTGTTCTTCTCCCAAAAATCTAATATCCTATGTTCCAATTCCGGATACGAAAGCTTGTCTGTTAAAGACTCATACATACTTCATTAACGCCGTGATTTATTATACAGTCAAACCGTTATTTGCTAAAAACAAACGACAATAATACTACTTTTTTCATTAAAAACAAAATATCAATTTCCCATTAGTTTTTTGAAACATTCTCGCTATTTTTTCGTAATTCATTTAAGTAAAATTTAGTCGTTTGTTTTTAGTAAAAGAAAATTACTAAATTGCTAAATAGCTTATTAACGAATTTTTGATTAATAAATTGGAAGGATTAAAAAATGTATAGGAAATTATTAATTGCGGTTATAACGGCGATATTTTCAATTTCAGCTATAGCCGCGCAAGCTCAACCAAAAATCGAATACTCCAGCTTAGACGAAAAGATACCTTTCGACCCGTCTGCAACTAAAGGAAAACTGGACAACGGTCTTACTTACTACGTTAAAGAAAATCATAAGCCGGAAAACCGAGCCGAACTACAATTAGTGGTAAAAGGCGGCTCGATAGACGAAACTGACGACCAAAAAGGCTTAGCGCACTTTATCGAGCATATGTGCTTTAACGGAACAAAGCATTTCCCTAAAAAAGCTCTCGAAAACTTTTTGGAATCCACCGGTATGAAGTTCGGCGCCGACTTGAACGCAAACACCGGTTTCGAACGCACCTACTATCTTCTAAAGATTCCCACCGATAAGAAAAATATGCTCGACTCGGGTTTTCAGGTCTTAGAAGATTGGCTAAACTACGTAAGTTTCGACCCTGAAGAATTAGAAAAGGAAAGGGGCGTAATTATGGAAGAATGGCGCGTATACAGAGGCGCGAACTACAGAGTAATGAAACAGCATTGGCCCAAACTATTTTATAATTCAAAATACGCCGACCGTCTTCCTATCGGCGACACAGCCGTTATAAAAAACGCTCCGAGGGAAAGATTTCTAGACTTTTACAACAATTGGTATCGCCCCGACCTATCGGCTATTATAGCCGTAGGCGACTTCGACAAAGAGGAAGTGATTAGCAAAATCAAAGAAAAATTCGGCGATACTCAAAAGCCTAAAAACGCTAAAGAGAAGAAAGAATACAAAATTCCGATAAACGAAGAACCCGTAGTTTCCATAGCCACCGATAAAGAATATCCCCGCTCTGAAATCAGCTTTTACTTTAAGCATAAAGCCAAAGAAGAAGGGACTTTTAGAAGTTATAAGCAAAGCAGAATAAGCTCCTTAGCAACTTCAATGTTAAACGACAGACTTAGCGAATTGACTCACAAGTCTCCGCCGCCTTTCATATACTCAATTTCCGCTGAAAGTAGATTTTACGACGGATTGGACGCGTTTTACATTATCGGAATTATAAATTCCGACGGATTCAAAAGCGGAATCGAAGCTATTTTAAAAGAAGCCTTCCGAGCCAAGCAGCACGGATTTACAGAATCCGAACTGAAAAGAGCCAAAAAAGAATCGATGAGATTTATCCAAAAAGCATACGACGAAAGAAACAAAACCAAATCTATGCAATACGCTATGGAAATATCTCGAAACTTCCTTCACGGTGAAGGCGTGCCGGGAATTGAATACGAACTCGCTCTATTCAAGAAATTCCTTCCCGAAATTACGCTCGACGACGTAAATGATTTCTCTCAGAAGGCTTTAAACAAAAATGGATTGGTCATTGCCGTAAGCGCGCCGGAAAAGCCTGAAATAGACGTACCCAACGAAAAAGAAATTATGACGCTATACGATAAAGTCGAGGCTATGGAACTGGAACCATACGAAGACAAAGTTTCCGATTCGGAACTCTTTACTAAAGAAATTGGAAAAGGCAAAATAATTAGCGAAAAAGAAATACCGGAGCTTGGTATAAAAGAACTCAAATTGACTAACGGAGCGAAAGTAATCCTGAAACCGACCGATTTCAGAGACGACGAAGTACAATTCCGCGCTTATAGCTACGGCGGCTCGTCGCTCATTGAAAATAACAAAGATTATCTCTCCGCTACTATGGCAAGCTCAATTATAGACCAATCGGGCATAGCCGACATCGACATAGTATCGTTGAAAAAGCTTTTATCCGGAAAAGTTGTAAGTGTTTCGCCGTATATAGGCGAAACTACCGAAGGTATTAGGGGTAATTCCTCGACAAAAGACATAGAAACGCTCTTCCAATTAATCAACTTATACTTTACCGAGCCTAGAAAAGACAAGGAAGCTTTCGATTCATATATAGCGAAGCTCGAAGAGCAATTAAAGAATAGAAAGCTAAGCCCAGAATCAATTTTCAGGGACACTATACAAGCCGTTACGGGTTCTTACCATTTCAGGGAGATGCCTTTGACGACAGAGAGATTGAAAGAGATAGACTACGAAAAAGCCTTCGAAATTTATCAACAAAGATTCTCGGACGCTTCGGATTTTACCTTCTTCTTTGTCGGCAACTTCGACCCAGATAGCGTTAGAGATTTAATTGAGAAATATATAGGTAGTTTACCTTCGAAAAAGAGCAAAGAGATATTCAAGGACCAAGGCGTTCGCTATCCGAAAGGCGTAGTCAAAAAAGAACTAAAAGAAGGAATGGCGGACAAAAGTTCAATCAGACTAGTTTTCACGGGAAACTTCGAATGGAGCGAGAATAATAAATTCAAATTTCAATCAATGATTGACGCGTTAAACATTATTTTGCGCGACACCATTAGAGAAGAAAAAAGCGGCACATACGGCGTTTACGCATTCGGAAGCCCGGACAAATATCCCAAAACCGCCTACAGAATAGATATTGGATTTGGATGCGACCCTGGAAGAACCGAAGAACTAGTAGAAGCCTTAAAAAACGTTATAAAAAACGTCCAAAAAGGCAATTTCGACGACTCTTATCTCAAAAAGGTTAAGGAAATTGCAAAAGAGCAAAGAGAAGTAAATTTAGAAAAAAATAGATTCTGGCTTAACAATATGTACACTTCCTATTACAGGAAAGACGACCTTAAGGATATAATTTTGAACTACGAAAAAAGAATTGACAACCTTAAAAAGAAGGAGATAATCGAAGCGGCAAACAGATATATCAACTTCGACAACTATTGCCAATTCATTTTATATCCAGAAAATTCTAGCGAATAACGCGAACTTATATATAAGGCAAAACAAAAAAAGAGGCTGCCCTTTTCGGACAGCCTCTTTTAGTTTAAAACAAACTAACGCTTTACTGCATTTCAATAATCATAGCGACGGCTTCGCCTCCGCCGATGCAAAGCGTAGCTAGTCCTCGTTTCTTTCCGGTTTTCTTCAGGGCGTATATCAAAGTCGTAAGAACTCTGGAACCCGACTCTCCAATTGGATGCCCCAAAGCAACCGCTCCGCCGTGAATATTCATTTTATCGTAAGGAACGTTGGCTAATCTGTGAGTAATAATAGCGACCGAAGAAAAAGCTTCGTTGACTTCGAATAAGTCGATATCGTCAACTGTCATATTCGTTTTCTTCAATACTTTTTTAATCGCTTCCGCCGGCGCGGTTGTAAACCATTCCGGTTCTTGAGCGTGAGTGGAATAGGCTATGATTTTTGCCAAGGGTTTGGCTCCTAACTCGTTCGCTCTTTCTTCGGAAGCGACTACTACCGCCGAAGCTCCGTCGTCGATTGAGGACGCGTTAGCCGCGGTAACAGTCCCGTCTTTTTTGAATACGGGTCTCAATTTCGGAATTTTTTCGAACTTTACTCTCGCCGGCTCTTCGTCTTTATCTACAACTATGTCGCCCTTGCGGGTTTTAATAGTAACCGGAGTGATTTCTTCGTCGAACCAGCCTTTTTCCTGAGCTTCTTGCGCTCTCTTATAGCTCGTAGTCGCGAACTCGTCTTGCTCTTCTTTAGGAATATCGCATTCGGAGGCGCATAGCTCGCCTGCGTTGCCCATATGAAAATCGTTGTAAACGTCCCATAATCCGTCTTTTATCATTCCGTCAACAAGCTTTCCGTCGCCCATTTTATAACCTTGTCTGGCTTTAAAAAGATAATACGGAGCGTTGGACATCGACTCCATACCGCCCGCCACCGCGAGTTTCGTATCGCCCAATCTAATCGATTGGTCGGCGAGCATAACAGATTTTAATCCGCTACCGCATACTTTGTTAATAGTCATACAAGGAACGGATTTAGGCAATCCCGCGTAAACAGAAGCCTGCCTCGCTGGCGCTTGGCCCTGACCCGCTTGCAAGACGTTGCCCATAATAACTTCGTCCACGTCTTTTTGAGGATTGATTCCCGCTCTTTTAATTGATTCGGAAATTACTACGGCTCCCAAATTAGGAGCGGTAACAGATGACAAAGAACCCATAAAAGCTCCAATCGGCGTTCTTACGGCTGATAGAATAACTGCGCTCATAATCGTCCTTTCTTTTTTATTGTTTCAAAAGAGGTAAAATTAATGTTCAACTTTTTCTAATAAATTAACTAAAAATAATTTACTAATCAAATTTCAGTCTTTTTTTTCAATGATATCTTAATTTTATTTTTTCAAATAAAGATTTTATATTTGTTATTTATTTATGGAAGCAAAAGAAAAATGAAAGTAATAAAGAAAGAAGCGGGACCGTTATTAACGAACTGCTACCTCGCTATAGACGAGGAAGCCTCCGTATGCGCGGTTATAGACGTTCCGTTGGAAGGCTCTTCGGAGTTGTTGCAAGAAATCACAAAGCGCAAGCTCAAAGTGAAAGCGATTTTATTGACCCACGCCCATTGGGACCACTGCGGGGACGCGGCAAAAATGAAAAGAAAAACCAAAGCTCCGATTTACGCCCACAAAAAAGAAGAATACAGATTAAAAGAACCAAACAAACATACTGTTATACCGCTACCCGAGGAATTACAAAGCGCTAAAATAGATAAATACGTCGAGGACGGAGACGTTTTAGAATTCGGAAATATAAAATTAGAAGCGAGACACGTTCCCGGACATACGGAAGGCAGTTTATCTTTCGTCGAAAAAGAAAGCAAAATTATTTTTTCTGGGGACGCGCTTTTTAACGGAAGTATTGGAAGGACGGATTTGCCCGGCGGCTCGATGGACGATTTGTTAAAGTCTATTGCGAGGAAAATTTTAACGCTGGAAAACGATTACGTCGTTTACAGCGGACACGGACCCAATTCGACTATTGGCGAGGAAAAACAAAACAATCCTTTTCTCAAAGAAATATCTTATGGATAATCTCTTAATACACAATGTTTTATAATATAATTAATAAATTTTCATTATTACTTAATTATTATCTAAGCTATTATTGCTTAATTTGCATTTTGTGTTTGTTGATTTTAACGGGTTGTTATTCGTTCAGAGGAGGTTCGGTACCCGAACATTTAAATACGATAAGTATAACGGCGGTAAAGGACAATAGCGGTTACGGGAATCCGACGTATAGGGAAGATTTGTATAGGAAATTGGTATCGAATTTCCAGAGCGACAACGCGTTAGATTTAACGGACAGAAACGGCGACGCAAGATTAACGGTAGCGATAACAAATATTAGAGACGAGATGCAAACAGTAAAGCCCGGAGAAGTAGAGAGCGAAAGGAAAATATCCGTATCTTGCACGGCGGAATATTACGACGCGGTGAAAAAGAAAGTAATTTGGGAAAAATCATTTTCAAATTTTGAAGTTTATGATTTGACGAACGCGCAAGTTGAAAGAGACAACGCTGTTTCAAAAGCCTTAGAGCAAACGTCGGACGATATTCTTTTAGCCGTAGTTTCGGGCTGGTAGAATGGTTTCAATTATTATTATTAACAACGGCGAGGTCTTTAACCGCCTATGGAAAGCATAATACTAATTGTTTATGTGCTTGGACTTACAATTTTATTCGGATTCGGAATGCACGGCATTGTGCTCGTGTATTACTATTACAAGACGTCGAAAATAGCTCCCGAGAAAAACGAGCTACCCGACGAGCTGCCAAACGTAACGATTCAACTGCCGATTTACAACGAAATGTACGTTGTAGAACGGCTGATAAAATCTGTTTGCGGCATTGAGTATCCGAAAGAGAAATTGGAAATACAAGTCCTCGACGATTCAACCGACGAGACCTTAGAAATATCGGAAAAAATCGTCGAAGAATATAGAAGCAAAGGATATGACATCAAACGCTTACATCGCGAAAATCGCGAAGGATTCAAAGCCGGCGCGCTTAAGTACGGTTTAGAGCGAGCGAGCGGCGAGTTTATAGCAATTTTCGACGCCGACTTTATGCCCAAAAAGGAATTTTTGCTTAAGACAATTCCTCATTTCCAAAATCCAAATGTCGGCTGCGTTCAAACCCGCTGGGAGCACATTAACGAGAATTACTCTTTAATGACCAAAGCTTTAGCTCTTGCGTTGGACGGTCATTTTGCCGTCGAACAACAAATAAGAAACAAAGCCGGCTTCTTTATTAACTTTAACGGAACCGCCGGAATATGGCGCAAAGACACAATCATCGACGCCGGAAATTGGCAGCAGGACACCTTAACCGAAGATATGGACTTGAGTTTTCGAGCGCAACTTAACGGTTGGAAGTTCGTCTTTTTACAGGACGTTACCTCGCCCGCGGAGCTACCGGCGGACATTAACGCTCTTAAAACACAGCAGTTCAGGTGGACAAAAGGCGCCGTCGAAACCGCCAAGAAAATCCTGCCGAAAGTTTTCAAATCAATGATTCCTTTGAAAGTTAAGCTCGAATGCTTTGTTCATTTAACTAGCAATATCGTGTTTCCTTTCATAGCGCTTGTCGCTTTGCTTAACGTGCCTCTAGTTGTTATTAAAAATTCCGTGATCGGCTTCGACCAATACTACACAATGATGTCTGTCTTTGTGTTGGCGTCTATCGCCACTTTCTTGTTCTATCTCTACGGGCAGAGGTCGCTTCATTTGGATTGGAGGCGCAGGCTCCTTTACTTCCCTATATTCCTCGGCGGCAGTATGGGCTTGGCGATAAACAACACGAAAGCGGTAATTGAAGCCCTGTTAAATCGAAAATCCGGCTTCATAAGAACGCCAAAATATAATATAATGAAGAACACAGACAAGTGGAATAAAAAGAAATACGTTCAAAAGAAAATCAACGGAACGATTATAGTCGAGTTATTCTTTACCCTGTATTTTATTGTGGGAATAGGAATTTCCGCCTACTACTTAGAAATAGCCGCTATACCGTTCCAGCTATTGTTCCTTTTCGGATTTGGAGCGGTCGGTTATCTATCGCTTAAGCACGCTTTGGCTAAGTGATTTTCTATATCTCTTCATATCTCTTTCCCAAATTGTAATTTGGGAAAGAGTTAAAAACAAATAGGTTTTTATAAAAGAGACGCAAGATTTTGCGTCTCTACTGGTTTTAGGGCTATCTTTGTATCTATTCGGGGGCTGTCTAAAAAGTAAAAAAGCGCTTTTTCTTTTCTAATTTTTGCGCGTCAAAAAATCTTTATCTCTGGATTAACGCTTACGCGGGAATGACTCATAGACGTCATTCCCAGCTTGACTGGGAATCCAGAGAAAACGATTATTGATGGAATCTTATCGTTAGAAATTGCAAAAACATTAATACAATTGAGTTTTGAGACAGTCTCGTAAAAGCAAATGAATAAGACTCCCCACTACTCCATTTCTTCAAGCAATTGAACGCCCATATCTATAGCTCCGTCTATGGCGTTCTTTTTGGGAGAAATCAGTTTAAACTTCTTATGCTTCTTGAATTTTTCTCTCATTAAATTGGCGAGCAAAGTTTTATTTTCTATTACTCCGCCCATCATAACTACTTTTACTTCTTTAGTTTTATAATTCCTTCCTAAGGCTTCGACAAGCTCTATAAGATGATTCGAAGCTCTTTGGACAATGTCTTTGCAAACTTCGTCGTCGTTTTCCGCCGCTTTCATTACCGGCGGCGTCAATAACTGATACTCGAAGTTTCGTTCGGCGTAAGCTTTTACTATAGTCCGCGGCTCTTTTACGTCTATAGTCGGAATCATCTCGGCGAGCTTTTCCGTTAATTCCGTTTTTTTGCCTCTGCCGTCGAGCGCTCGAAATACGGCGGTTATGCCTTCTCTTCCTATCCACGCGCCGCTGCCTTCGTCGTCAAGTTCAATGCCCCATCCGCCGCAACGCTCGATTTTACCTTTTGATGTTTTGCCGATGGCGATAGAGCCTGTGCCGACAATTAAAACGATTCCGGGTTTGCCGTCGAAAGCTCCTTGAGCGGCGAGTTCAGCGTCGCTCGTAACAATTAAATCGTTTAAAATAACGCCTTCGGTTTTCGATAAAGTTTTTAGTAAATGAGCGGAGCGCTTCTTCTCTTCTTCGAGCCAAACTCCGGCTAATCCTATTACGGTCGCGTCGATATCTAAAGAATCCATATCCGCTTGCTCGCAAAGCAATTTTATTACGTTGAGCAATCTTTCGCAAGACTCTCCGACGCCGACGGCGCCGACTCTGGAAGTTCCCGCTATAGTCTCTGCCACTTTTTTGCCGCTTACGTATAAAGCTCCTCTGGTTTTCGTTCCTCCGCCGTCGATACCTATTACCGCGTATTCTCTCTTAGTTTTTTTCTTTCCCTCGCTTGATTTTCCCATTTAACCTTCCCGATTGATTAAACTGAAATTAATTTTAGCGCTAAAAATACAAATATTATGCCAGTATAAACAATAAAAAAAAGAGGCTGGTAAAACACATATACGCAGCCTCCATAAGTTCTTATGAAATTTGTTTCGCGGGGCGAACTGCCGTTCACCCCAGCTGTCAACGTTGAAAGAAGTTATAATATATTTAAAAGTCCAGCTCGTCTCTTATTTCTTTCAGTCTTCTCGGTCCGGCGGCGATAACTTCGTCGGGAACGCAGTCTTGATATTTCTTGAAGTTCTCGATATATAGCGCCGCTAAGTTATCGTATCTTCTCCAGTATTCCTCTTTGTTGCCCCAAGCGTTTGAAGGCTCTAGAACTTCAGGCGGCACGTCGGGACAAGTAACCGGAACCTCGAACCCAAACAACTTGTCTCTTCTATATTCTACTTCGTCCAATTCGCCTTCGAGAGCGGCGTTAAGCATATTTCTAGTGTGCTTTATGCTGATTCTCTTTCCGACGCCGAATTTGCCGCCAACCCAGCCTGTGTTAATAAGCCAGCATCGCGAATTATGTTTTTCCATTTTCTTTCTTAGCAAATCGGCGTAAAAATATGGATGATGCACCATAAACGGCGCTCCGAAACAAGCGCTGAAAGTGATTTCAGGCTCGATTCCCAAACCGATTTCCGTGCCGGCGATTTTAGAAGTATAGCCGCTGATGAAATGATACATTGAATAGTTTCTGTCCAATCGAGCTATCGGGGGCATAACGCCTTGAGCGTCGCAGGTTAAAAATACTACGTTTTGCGGATGCGCGTCGTATCTCTTTTCGTCCACGGAACTAGGAATAAAACTTAACGGATAAGACGCTCTTGTGTTTTCCGTCAGAGTTTCGTCGTCCAAATCGATTAAACGAGATTTCGGGTCGTATAGAACGTTTTCCAAAATCGTCCTGAAACTGCGAGTGCAAGAGTAAATCTCCGGTTCGTGTTCAGAGTTCAGTCTAATAACTTTCGCGTAGCATCCGTTCTCGAAATTAAAGATGCCTTTTTCGCTCCATCCGTGTTCGTCGTCGCCAATTAATTTTCTTCTCGGGTCCGCCGACAAAGTGGTTTTGCCCGTTCCCGAAAGCCCAAAGAACAAAGCAACGTCGCCTTTCTTTTTGCCGACGTTAGAAGAACAGTGCATTGCCATAACGCCTTCCAAAGGCATAAGGAAGTTCATTACGGTAAACATACTTTTCTTAACTTCGCCGCCGTAACTGGAACCGGCTACAACAGCTAATCTTTTGTTGAAATTGATTGAGATAGCCGTTTCGCTTCGCGTGCCGTCAACTCTTGGGTCAACTTTAAACGACGGAAGCGAAATTAAAGTAAAGTCCGGTACAAACTTCTTGTAATCGTCCACTGATTTAGGCGGTATGAACATATTCCTCGCGAAAAGAGCTTGCCAAGCTTTGTCGGTTATAACTCTAATTGGCATCGAATATTTCGGATCCGCTCCGATATAGCAATCCTGAACGAAAACCTCTTCGCCCTGAAGATAAGACAAAAGCCTAGTCAAAATGCCGTTGAACTTATCTTCGGTCATAGGTCTGTTATATTCGCCCCACCAAATTTTATCTTCGGTGGAGTATTCGCTAACTATATATTTATCCTTGGCGGCTCTAGCCGTCCATTTGCCTGTATGGACCAAAAAAGGTCCGCCGTTTACGATATGTCCTTCGCCTCGAAAGGAAGCCTCCTCGTAAAGAGCCGGCTCCGGCAAGTTCCAAAATACGACATCCAAATCTTTGAATCCGTGATTCTCTAATCCGTATTCGCTTTCTAAATCATAGGCGTGTTTCATCGCCGGAGTTTCGAATTTTAAATATTTTGTCATATCCAATCCCTCACTAATTTTCTGTCGCCAATATAAAGTTCGTTCGGAGAGTTCGGGTCTAACGCCCATTTCATTCTTTCTATTCCTTCGGTTATGTCGTCGGTGGTTCCGCAAGTCGATAATCTAAAATACCCTTCCATTCCGAAATCTTTGCCCGGAACGACCGCGACCCTTACTTTATCCAAAATGAATTCAGCTAATTCTTTCGATGTTTTATTATATAATTTTGTGTAATAGTTGAAGTCGGCAAAACAATAAAAAGTGCCGTCGGGTTTGGGGCAGTAAACTCCCTCAAAGCCGTTCAACTCTTGAACCATTACGTCTCTATTGTTTTCTAATGTTCTGCGCAAGCTATCTACGGAAGATTGACTGCCGTATAAGGCTCCGACGGCGGCTTTTTGCAATACCACAGACGGACCGGAAGTTTGATGAGCTTGAATGTTCGTCATCGCCTCTATCAACTTTTTGCTCGCTACAGCCCAGCCGATTCTATATCCGGTCATAGCGTATTGCTTCGACACGCCGTTAACGACAATCAGCTTAGAGTTGTCGCTGAAGTCGCTAGCGTAATCGTAACAATTAATGGGCTTTTTACCGTCGAAAAGCAAGCGATGGTAAATGTCGTCCATTATCAGATAAAGCCCTTTCTTTTCACAATAATCGACGATATCCGATATGAACTGTTCGGAATACATCGCCCCGCTGGGATTGTTTGGGCTGTTTATAATCACCGCTTTAGTGTATGCCGTAGTATGCTCTTCAATATCCTGAATTCTAGGATAAAACGTTCCGTCTTCGGGGTAAACCGGAACCGGAACCGCCATACAAAGCTTCGCCATCTCCGGATAACTCACCCAGTAAGGAGCGGGAAAAATTACCTCGTCCTGTTGGTTTAATATCGTTTGCAAAGCGACCATAATCGCTTGTTTGGCTCCGCCGGATACCATAATGTTTTCCGGTTCGACTTTCCTGTCGTAATACTCTTCGGTGTATCTAATAACCGCTTGTTTCATCTCTGGCGTGCCGTCCGGCGGGGTGTATCTCGTTTCGCCCGAATTTAAGTTGGACACCGCGCTAATTATGGCGTCTATCGGGGCTTTCGATTTCGGCTCGCCTCCGCCCAAATGAATTAACGGCTCGCCCTTGGCGCGTAGAATCGCCGCCTTTTCGTTGAGCTTTAGAGTCGCCGACTCACTTATTTGTTGAGCAATGTAACTTATACTCATATTCTTTTACGCTCTCCTATAATTATCATTCCTAATCGTTTTAAAGCTGTAAAGAAAATTGCAAAAATGGAAAAAATTTAGTTAAAACGCAAAACATTTCTGATTATTTAGACAAGAATTTTAAATAACGCGCGGCATTTACAATAGAATATTAAAATAAATATTAGAGTTAAACGCTATTTATTTTGCTTTTCGAATAAATATTTGTAGAATTAAACTATATTAACATAACTTTGCTTTTTATTAATTTTCAAGGTTAAAATGAAAGAGAAGCTATATTCAGTAATAGAACGACACGAAGAAATCGAAAAGAAGCTAAACGAACCGGAAATAGCGAGCGATATAAACAAATTAAAGGAGATTTCCCGGGAATACAAGAAGCTAACGTCGCTCGTGGAAACGGCTAAAAAGTATTTGAAAATTGACAAAGACTTGAGCTCCAACAAAGAGTTAATTGCAAGCTCGGACGCCGAAGATGATTTGAAAGAGCTGGCGGAAGAAGAGAACGAAGAGCTAATCGAGGAAAAAGAAAAGCTGGAAGAAAAGCTAAAGCTGATGATGATTCCCAAAGACCCGAACGATTCAAAAAATTGTATATTCGAAATAAGAGCGGGCGCGGGCGGCGACGAAGCCGGCATTTTCGCCGGCGACCTTTTCCGAATGTATCAAAGATATTGCGAAAGAAACGATTTCGACATCGAAATAATAGCTTTCAACGAAAGCGACCGCGGCGGTTTTAAAGAAATAGTATTTTCGATTAACGGCGAAGACGCTTACGGAACGTTTAAATTCGAAAGCGGCGTTCACCGCGTCCAAAGAGTTCCCGAAACCGAAGCCAGCGGCAGATTACACACTTCCGCCGCTACGGTAGCAGTATTGCCCGAAGCCGAAGTCGTGGACGTGGAAATTAACGAATCCGATTTGCGAATCGACGTTTTCCGTTCCAGCGGCAAGGGCGGACAAAGCGTAAACAAATTAGAAACCGCCGTTAGGATAGTTCACAATCCGACGGGCATCGTAGTGAATTGCCAAGAGGAACGCTCGCAGTTGAAGAACAAAGCGAAGGCGATGAAAGTGCTCCGCTCGAGGCTGTTCGAAATGGAGCAACAAAAACGCCAGCAAGAAATATCTTCATCGCGGCGCTCAATGGTAAAATCCGGCGACCGTTCCGAAAAGATTCGCACTTACAACTTCCCACAAAACAGAGTTACCGACCACCGTTTGGAAGGCGAAGAAAAAAACTACAATTTAGACGATATAATCGAGGGCGATTTGGACGACATCATAGAAAACTTACAAATTGTCGAGCGCTCTCGACTTCTAAAAGAAACTAATCCGGCGGAGTAGAAGAAACGTTGATTAGTTCTAATTCCCAAATTGGAATTTGGGAATCAGGAAAACGGAGCGGAGTAAAAGGAGCGTTGATTGGTTATAATTCCCAAATTGGAATTTGGGAATTAGGCTAACATAATTGACATTAACCCGTCAATTATTTTATAAAGTTTCCCTAAAAAATCGTAACTTTGAAATCCTGATTTTTTCAAAGTAAACAAAAGAGGACGTTATGCGCGCAATAATACCGGTGGCGGGAGTCGGCACAAGATTAAGGCCTCACACTTACGCGCTTCCCAAAGCGTTGCTGAACGTAGCGGGCAAACCCATAATAGCTCATATTCTCGACGCTATAATAGAGCAAGGAATAAATAAAGCGACTATAATAACGGGCTATATGAGCAAGCTAGTAGAGGAATACGTTAAAGACAAATACGATATCGACGTTGAATTTGTAAAACAAAGTCAGTCTTTGGGTCTCGGACACGCTATTTGGACAGCGAGAGAAACTTTCGACGAACCGTTGATGATTATTCTCGGCGACACGCTTTTCGACGCTAATTTAGAAGAAGCCACGGAATCTGGTTATTCTTCAATCGGCGTCAAGAAAGTTAAAGACCCAAGGAGATTCGGCGTCGTCGTTCCCGACGCTAAAGGCAATATTAGCAAGCTCGTAGAAAAGCCGAAGAAATTTATATCCGATTTAGCGATAGTAGGCATATACTATATCAAGAATCCCCAATTGCTAGCCGATAGTTTAGAAGAGATTATTAACAAGGAAATATTAACGAAAGGCGAATATCAGTTAACCGACGCTCTGGAAATTATGTTAAATAAGGGCGAAGATTTCACGACTTTCCCCGTTCACGGCTGGTTCGATTGCGGCAAGCCGGAGACTTTGCTTTCGACCAACAGGGCGTTGTTGGATAAAATCGAGCAAAACTTTGAAGCGAACGAAGCGGTAATTATCCCGCCGGTATATGTCGCCCCCGACTCAAAAATTGAGCGTTCCGTAATCGGTCCCTACGCGACAGTAGCCAACGGCGCCGAAGTGAGCGACAGCGTGGTAAGAGATTCTATTATCAGCGACGGAGCCGTAGTCAAATCTTCGCTGCTCGAAGAATCAATCATTGGAAACAACGCTTCGGTAAAAGGCAATTTTAATCGACTGAACGCCGGAGCTTCAAGCGAGATAAATTATAAATAAGGTTTGTTAGACAAAAAGGCTCGATAGAAGATGAAAAAGAAGGAAACATATTTATTCACTTCCGAATCCGTTTCGGAAGGACACCCCGATAAAATTTGCGACCAAGTTTCCGACGCCGTATTAGACGCGATGCTGGACGACGACCCGGAAAGCAGAGTCGCCTGCGAATGCTTCGCCTCCACCGGTATGATTATCATCGGCGGCGAAATAACAACTAAAACTTGGTGCGACTTACAAGCGGTTACGAGAAACGTCGTTCGAGATATTGGCTACACAAGCAACGAATACTGTTTCGACGCCGAATCAATCAGCGTTTTGAACGTAATAAACAAGCAATCGCCGAATATCGCCCAAGGCGTAGATACCGGCGGAGCGGGCGACCAAGGAATGATGTTCGGTTACGCTATCAAAGAAACAGAAGAATTAATGCCCGCGCCAATTACTTACGCCCATAAATTAGTGAAAAAGTTGGCGGACATTAGAAAGAAACAAAAAGAATTGATGCCGTATCTTCGGCCTGACGCTAAATCGCAAATCACATTCGAATACGATTTCGAGGGCAATATCATTAGATGCCATACGGTCGTTATTTCTCAACAGCACGACCCGGGCGTCCCACAAGCGAAAATCCGCGAGGATATTATCAATAACGTTATCAAAAAAGTATTGCCTGAAAACTACTTAGACGAAGACACGATTTTTCATATAAATCCAACCGGAAAATTTGAAATAGGCGGTCCTCACGGCGACACGGGTTTGACGGGCAGAAAAATAATTGTCGATACTTACGGAGGAAGAGCGCCTCACGGCGGCGGAGCTTTTTCTGGAAAGGACGCGACAAAAGTTGACAGGTCGGCGGCTTACGCATCGAGACATATCGCGAAAAACATAGTAGCCGCCGGGTTGACCGACGAGTGCTTGCTTCAAATTTCCTACGCTATCGGCGTCGCCGAGCCGGTTTCTATTTACGTAAAAACGCCAAAAAATTCCGAGCTTGTTCCCAATAAAGTCCTTTCCGATTTTATTAGGAAAAATATCGACCTAACGCCGAAGGGCATCATAGAAAGATTGGGCTTAAAACGTCCGATTTTCAGAAGAACCGCCGCTTACGGCCATTACGGAAAGAAAGGTCTTCCTTGGGAGGAATTAGACTTAGTCGATTTATTCAAGAAAATATAAATTACTAACAATAAAAGGAGATAAAAATGGCAAATTATCCGCCAAGAAAATCAAAAGAGAAATTAGACGAGAAAGAGGGACTATACTGCGTAAAAGATTTATCCCTCGCCGACGAAGGAAAGATGTTAATCGATTGGGCTGAATCGAGAATGCCCGTGTTGATGAACTTGCGCGACAAATACAAAGAGACCAAGCCTTTTAAAGGATATAAAATTTCCGGCTGTCTTCACGTAACTAAAGAAACCGCCGTGTTGGTTAAAACGTTTTTAGCCGCGGGAGCGGAAGTTTCGTGGTCGGGATGCAATCCTCTATCTACTAACGACGCCGTAGCGGCGGCTTTAGCCGACGACGGAATATCTATTTACGCTTGGCGAGACAACGGCGACGATTTCTACTGGTGCATCGAAAGAACAATCGACGAGCCGCCGCATCTTACTTTGGACGACGGCTGCGATTTAATTAACACCGCTCACGAAGAACACAAAGATATGGCGAAGAATCATATATTGGGCGGCACCGAAGAAACCACCACAGGAATACAACGCTTGAGAGCCAGAGCCGAAGCGAAGCAACTTTTTTACCCCGTATTCGCGGTAAACGACGCCGAAACCAAATGGGACTTCGACAACGTTTACGGAACGGGACAATCGACTCTCGACGGCATATTAAGAGCGACGTCTATTCTATTCGCCGGAAAAAACGTCGTCGTAGCCGGACACGGACATTGCGGTTCGGGCGTAGCGAAAAGGTCGAAGGGACTCGGCTCCAATACTATTATTACCGAAGTAAAAGCCACAGCCGCGTTAAAAGCCGCGCTAGAAGGACACGAAGTAATGTCTATGGACGAAGCGGCAAAAGTCGGCGACGTATTCGTTACCGCTACCGGCGTAAAAGACGTTCTCAGAAAGCGACATTTCGAAGCGATGAAGGACGGAGCTATCGTTTGCAACACCGGACACTACGACGTTGAAATAAATATACCCGAGCTGGAAGAAATCGCCGTTTCAAAAAGAACTATTCGACCTAACTGCGACGAATACACTCTCCAGAACGGCAATAAGATATTCTTGCTCGCCCAAGGTCGTCTTATAAATTTAGCGGCGGCTGAAGGACATCCTTCGGAAGTTATGGATATGTCTTTCGCGAATCAATTTATGTCGCACTTGCGCATAGTCGATGAGCATAAAAAAGGAAACAAATTGCCGCTGGAAGTTCTCGACTTGCCCGTCGAGCAAGACGAATTTATAGCGGAAACAAAGTTGAAGATGATGGGATATTTGATTGACGAGTTAACCGAAGACCAAATCAAATACATCAAAGATTACACAGCCGGCACTTAAAATCATTTCTATTTAAAGAAAATAATCTCGTCCCAAATTTATTACAAAGACCTCATTCACTATAAATACCTCATTCCCAAGTTACAACTTGGGAATGAGGACTGTTACATTTTTGTATTTGGGAATGAGATAATAATATTAGCTTTTCCTGAATACAAACTTATCTCGACGCCGAGAGAGTAGCTCTTTTCGCCTGTCTATACGGTATAGAGATATAATCGGCGATTAATGTTTTGCCGTCGCCTCGTCTGCAAATTCTCGAATTCGTTTTTTCGTCGTAAGTATAAATCTTCGTATCGTCAGGGTCGGCGAAATTGCGAACTGCTTTTAAACGTCCCTCTTTATCGTAATCGTAAGCTAAAAACAGCTTCCAACTGGAAAACAGACTTCCGTCTTGCGCTCTCGCTTCATAAACGTCGCCGTCTCGGTTTAACTTGTATCTCACCTCGTCGTAACCGAATTCGTTCGGTTCTTCAAGCTGTTCGATGATGCTTACAAGAGAACCGTTCTTATATTCGAATTCGTACGCGTAATCTTCGGTTAGCGTTTCCTCAGCATAAACGACTCTGTTTTGCTCGTCCCTTTCGTATTTCAGAACGCTAATCAACTCTTTTTTCGGCATAAGATACGCTCGTCTTTCCTTGATTTTGTCTTTCCCGTCAAAATCGTATTCGTACTTGACTATCTTTGACGAATCAATATAATACGCCAGTCTCCCTTCCTCGTCAAACCAAAATTCATAAGAAGCGGGCTCGCCGTCCGAATCGAAATCTCTCGTCGTTATCTTTTTCACGCAATTCGGCAATCCGTAATAACCCACGTTCATAGCGTTCTTAAAGCCGCTCAAATACTTGCAAACGTCGTAATTTTGATAGACAAAATAATACCGGTTCAAGCCCGACAAATCATTATTCCGCGCTTGAACGCTTAAACCCGTCGCTAAAAACAGTAAAAGAAAAATCGCTTTTCTCATAATAATTCCCCCCTGAGATTTATTAAATAACTACAGAAATACTTTTCGAATCGTCAAAATCGCTTTCTCGTCCGCCTTTCGCTTCGCTCAACTCTAAGACCGCCACCGAGCCGGCAATAAAACCGCTCTTGCTTAGCTTTTCCCTTAAAATTCCAGAATTCTTTTGTATATATTTTTTCACGTCTTCGCTCTCCGCCGTCATCTTCACAGAAACATTCTTTCCTACTTTTATTCCTTTTGCTTTCACTTCGCCTAAATCCTGAGTGTCCAACTCCAAAGTAAATTCGAGCCTCTTTTTGCTTTCTATCTTCTTTTTTGTTAAATCTTTTATTTTAAACGGTATAAAAAATATTTTGTCGCCGCTTAAATAAGGAACCAAAGCGGAAATCGGCAGTCCTCTCGACGCCGCTAAAGCGTTCGTCAAATGCAGCGAAACGATGAAGTTTATCAAGCTCTCAGAAAGCCGTCCAATCTCGACGAATTTTTCCGATACGGCGCTTCTGGACAATCCCAATATATCGCTCAAAAGCGAATATAAATTGCCGCCCTTAACGTATTCGGTAGAGAAAAGAGCCGACGAACCGCTCTTAGTTTTCATACTTAAAGTTAAGCGCAAAAAAACTTCTCTTAAATTCTCCGGCAAATACATCGCGTTAGCCGACAACTTGTCAAAAAGCGACTGAAAATAATCCGCGCCGAGAAACGCCGGAACCAAAAGAGAAAATATCTTCTCGTCGAACTTAATTCCGACTTGCCTCAAAAACCGCAAAGCGTTCATAAGCGTCGCAAAATCGCTTTTTGGTATGTCGGCGTTTTTCAGCTTATCTAGTTGAGAGCTAAAATTCAGAACTTCGTTTCTCTCTATAGAATTTTGCCTATTCTTTAGAAAATTGATAACCTCTCTAAAAATTGGAACTTCGGGCAGATCCAAAATCCTAAGCAATTCAGAAATTGGAACCTCTTTGCCGTCTTTCTTAACGTAAGCGGAATATATTTTCAACACCAAATTAGGCTGGATTTTCTCGACCTTAAATAAAAGAGTGTCGCCCTCTTTTAGTCTCCCTCGCAACTCTGCCGTTACCGTTCCGATGGGAAGCCTAACTACGGCGACGTTTTTTTGCGGAATTCTTACTACCGATCCGAGAACCGTTTCCCCCACTCGGAGCTTAACGACTCTCTTTTTTTGAGAGGCGGGCATTCTCTCGTAATACGCGCTATCGGAGAAGCCCTTGCCTACTCCCTTTATCCCGTTTCCGGGGTCTATTCCGCTTGTCTCTTGCATAATCTATCCTTTTAATTTTTATTCTTTACTATCAAATAATATGCCGAAACAATTGAAAATCATTAAAGTTAATTTAGGCGCGGCTTATCGCGAGCAAAAGACGGTCGTTTTTGAATCCCTTTTTTTAAAGCAAATTAATATTTTATAAAAAAAAATTCTTATTGTATTATCTATAAAATATTTATTAAATTATTGAGCTAATTATTAGAAAGTTAACGACGACGAAAGCGATGGGTTTCCGACCGCATAAAATGGGTATCGACGTCGGCTCGACAACGGCGAAGGCTGTAATTTATTCGCCGGCGGGGGATTTGTTATTTTCCGATTATAAGCGCCATTACGGCTCCCCCGACGAAGCTCTAGCTCTTTCCTGCCGCAAAATTAAAGAGACGCTAGGCGACATTGAAATTAGCGTCGCCTTAACCGGCTCAGCCGGTATGGGCATTTCCGAGAAAAACGGCTTGCCTTTCGTTCAGGAATTAGCGGCTTCCGCCGAATTTATCCAACTTTTCAGACCGGAGATTAAAACAATAATCGATATCGGAGGCGAAGACTCTAAAATAATCTTTTTCCAAGAGGACAGCGTCGATTTAATTATGAACGACGGATGCGCAGGCGGCACGGGCGCGTTCATCGATCAAATGGCTACGCTATTCGATATTACTTTGCAAGAACTCGACAGCTTAGCGGGCAAAAGCGAAAACATCTATCCCGTCGCTTCGAGATGCGGCGTCTTCGCTAAAACGGACGTCCAGAACCTGCTAAGCAGAGAAATTCCGAAACCGGACATCAGCGCCTCCATATACAACGCCCTCGCTTTGCAGATAAAAAACTCTATAATGCGCGGCAAGAAAGCTCTCGCGAAAATAGCGTTCTCGGGCGGACCGCTTACGTTCTTGCAAAACTTAAGAAAAGCGACAATCGAATCTTTCAGCTTCGAAGAGTCCGACATAGCCGATTTGCCTAATTCGGAAGCTCTGCCCGCTATGGGAGCCGCCGTTTCTTCCTGCGACAGACTTGAAACTACAATCGGAGAGTTGGAGCGAAAAATAATAAAATCCAGAAAAAAGGAAATTGTAACAGTCGGCTCGCTTAACCCCCTATTCAAAGACGAAAAAAAATTCGCCGAATGGAAAAATGAAAAAGAACGAGCGAAAACGCCTAAAATCGATATATCAGATTTAGACGGTAAAGACTGCTATTTAGGCGTAGATTCCGGCTCGACGACAACTAAGATAGCGCTAATATCTTCCGAAGGCGAATTAGCTTTCTATCACTACCAAAATAACGGCGGCGCGTCGATAGAAGCGGTAAGAAACGGCTTGACGAAACTAAAAAAAGAAATAAAGCGAAAGAATTGCGATATAAACATTAAAGCCGCCGCGGTAGCGGGCTACGGCGAAGATTTAATCAAACGCGCTTTTAATATCGACTACGGCATTGTCGAAACAATCGCCCATTACCGAGCCGCCAAAGAATTCGACGACAAAGTAGGGTTCGTTTTGGATATCGGCGGTCAGGATATGAAAGCCATCTTTATCAAAAACGGCGTAATACAGAATATTGAGATAAACGAAGCTTGCTCGTCCGGTTGCGGCTCTTTTATAGAAACGTTAGCGGATTCTTTGAACTACTCGGTCGAAAAATTCGCCGAAATCGCCTGCCGAGCAAAAAAGCCCTGCAATTTGGGAACGCGCTGCACCGTGTTTATGAACTCAAAAGTCAAACAATCGTTCAGGGAAGGCGCAGAAATAGAAGACATATCCGCCGGACTGGCTTACTCGGCGATACAAAATTGTCTGCACAAAGTTCTGAAAATATACGACAGCCGCGAACTCGGCGACAACATCATAGTTCAAGGCGGAACTTTCAAGAATTTCGCCGTTCACAAAGCGTTTGAGGAAATCTCCGGCAGGAAAGTAATCTGTCCCGAAATATCCGAATTAATGGGAGCTTACGGCGCGGCTTTAATCGCCAAAGACAAAGCGGCGAGCGAAAACAAAACCGCCGGCGGATTTAGCTTAAATAAACTCGAAACGCAAGGCAAATACGAAATAAAATATCACAACTGCCGCGGATGCGAAAACAATTGCAGAATAAGCAAACTCATTTTCGAAAACGACAATTACTACTTCACCGGCAACCGATGCGAAAGAGTATTTACAAATTCCAGCGGGAAAAGCAAAAACAAAGGATTCAACTTAACCGACCATAAATACAAATTGATTTTCGAACGCGAAGCGAAACCGGAAAATCCGAAAGCGGTAATCGGGATTCCCAGAATATTAAATATATACGAGAACTATCCGTTTTGGGCGGCGCTTTTCGCTGAGTGCGGATTCGAAGTTAAGCTTTCCGCTCCGCCGAGCGAGGAAATAACGCAAAAAGGCGCCGGAACGATAATGTCGGACAACATTTGCCTGCCGGCGAAATCCGCGAACGGACATATAATCGATTTAATCGAAAAAGGCGTAGATAGAATATTCTTCCCGATTGTCAACTTTGAAAAAGACGAATACGCCGACGCCGACAACGCTTTTAACTGCCCTGTCGTTACGGGTTATCCTAACGTAATTAAAAGCTCGATAAATCCCGAAAAGAATTACGGAATTCCGTTCGACTATCCAAACATAAACTTCAAACGTTTGTCAACGCTGAAAAAAGCTTGCTATAACTACTTCAAAGAATTGGGCGTCGATAAGCGTAATTTTGAAATAGCTTTCGACTCGGCGTTGAACGAATCCGCCGATTTTAGAGAAAAACTAAAAGCGAAATCCGTCGAAATAATACTAAACGCCAAAGCGAACGACAAAAAAATATTCGTTTTGGGAACGAGACCCTATCAAATAGACCCGTATATAAATAAAAGAGCTCCGGAAATACTCGCCGAATACGGCTACGACGTTTTACTCGAGGATTCTTTGCCATACGGCGACGAGGAATCGCTCGACGACATGAACGTATTGACTCAATGGTATTTCCCGAATCGAATATATAAAGCGGCGAAATGGACTTGCCGACACAAAAACGCCGAGTTCGTCCAATTAAACAGCTTCGGTTGCGGACCGGACACCGTCGTTATAGACGAAATTAAAGACTACATGGAATCAAAAGGCAAAATACACGCCGTTTTGAGAGTGGACGAACATTCCGCCCCCGGCTCCATAAAACTGAGAATTCGCTCGCTTATCGAATCAATTAAGCTGAAAGAAGAAAACGATGAAAACGCGATAAAACCGAAACCGAGAAAAACGACCAAACCATTCACGAAAGACGAAAAGGACAGATTAGTTTTGGCTCCCTTCTTTTCGCCTTTCCATTCGGCTTACGTAAAAGCGGCTTTTTCCGCTCTCGGTTACGACTTTGAACAACTGCCGCCTTCCGACGACGAGTCCGTCGAATTAGGATTGAAATACGTTAACAACGAGATTTGCTATCCGGCTACTTTGCTCGTAGGCGACCTGCTCAAAGCGCTAAAATCCGGAAAATACGACGACAGAAAACTCGCTGTAGGAATCACTCAAACGGGCGGTCAGTGCCGAGCTTCAAATTACGTCTCGCTAATAAAAAAAGGATTGGTTAAAAACGGCTATTCGGATATTCCCGTAGTCGGCGTTACTTTGTCGAACAAAGAACTGAATTATCAGCCCGGATTTAAATTAAGCAAAATAAAATTCATGCGTCATGCAATATTAGGGCTACTCTACGGCGATTGTATTTCCCGCATGTATTACGCCGTAGCTTCGAGAGAAAAAAACAAAGGCGAAGCAAAAGCTCTCGCCGACCGATATAGTATGTCCGCCGAAAAAGCCGTCGCCGATATGGATAAAGAAAAGATTCTCGGCGCGCTGAACGACGCCGTCGATGACTTTAATAGTATCGAACTAGCGAAAGAAAACGTTCCAAAAATCGGCATTGTCGGCGAGATATACGTTAAATACAACTCCGCGGGCAACAACCACGTAGTCGATTATCTCGTGGATAAAGGCGTGGAACCCGTTCTGCCGCCGCTAATTAATTTATTTACGCAGTGGCTTGTCAACGTAGAAATAAAAAACGATTACTTAATCGAGAGAAAGCCGATTGTCAAGCGATTAGCAAACCTGCTAGAAAAATATTACAACAAAACCGACCAAGACTACGAGAGCGTAATGAGAAAATTCAAATTCAACCTGCCGAAACATTCCTTGCGGGATTTAGCCGCTTACGCGAAAAAAGTAATCGACCTATCCTCGCATTACTTTGGCGAAGGCTGGCTTATCGCGGCGGACACTCTCGCTCTCGCCAACGACGGAATACGCGACGTCCTCTGCCTACAGCCTTTCGGTTGCATAGCAAATCATATAGCGGCGCGCGGCGTCGAAAAATCGCTTAGAGAACAAAAGTCAAAACCGAACGTCCTATATTTAGACATAGACGCCGGCGCGAGCCCCGTCAATTTGCACAACCGCCTGCACCTGCTACTAATGAACGCCCGCAAACGAGTCGAGGCTGAGGAAAAGAGGATAATTCCAGCAAATATTAAGAAAATATTTTAAGCCTAATACCGCTTCATTACAAGCTTTATAGAAAACCTATGTTCATAAGTGAACATCCGATTTAGATTTACGATAATATTATTCTTTGTCAAATAAAATAATTTTGATATATTGTTATCGACTCGTTCATTGGAATGAAAAAAAAGAGCGGTTTTACCCGTTCAAACAAATTCCCAAATTACAATTTGGGAATTAGAAGAAAAGACTTTGATTTGGGAATTAGACAGCGCGAATATGG
>CAZDXB010000022.1:0-47637 GCA_964509335.1 uncultured Hyphomicrobiales bacterium
TTACGAACGAGAAGACGAAATAATTAAAGCGTTCGGAGCTGAACGCAGTGAACGGAGCTTAAAAGAGCAATTAGAACAAGCCTTCGAGCGCTCCGGCAAGTCAGAGCTAAGGTATGCCGAGTTAAAATATCAGTTGAAAGAAGTAATCGGAAAATCTGAAAGAACTGCGGAACGAAAAATTAAGAGCGCTAAAAATAACGGATTGATTATAAAAATCGACGAAAAATATCGTATTAACGAAAATGAAAACGACGATAATCAACAACACGAAAACGACGATAATTTGCCTTTTTAAAACTGCTAAAAAAAAAAGAACCGACATTTCTTGGGGTACCTAGGGATGTCGGTAATGTCGGTAAATGCTAAAAACGCAGTCCCAGAGCGGATAAATTAACCGACATCGAGTTTTGTCGGTATTTCGGTAAAAAAAAACAAAAGGCAGTCCCAGAACGGATAAATTTGGATTCATTAGCGTTTAACCCTTTGAAACTAAAAAGATAAGACGGTTAATATTCGCCAAATAAGATTAAAATTTAAGAACAAGATTTACAATTTTCTGTCGGTTTTAAATTAAATCTATCCGTCTGAAATCAAGATTCAGCCTTTACTAGAAGAATCAACCTTCATAAATCGCTTCTAAGAGCTTTTAACGAAGCAGTGAGTGGTTTTATATAGGCGTTTAGAACTCTGAACGCAAATTTCTTTGTTTAGATTTTATTTTTGAGCAAACTCGGTTTTCAATTTCATACGATTTGCTATATCGCGCTATAGTATTTTGTTAGACCGGTCGTTTTTGAATCAAGACGAAACATAAACGAAAGCAAATGAAGTTAAAAGTTGTATATTAAGAATAAAGCAATTAAATTAGTATAAAACAAAACTTTTAAGATACTATGTGATAGGTTGTTTTGTATGAAATATGTATGAAATATATTTTTTAAATTCCTATAATCAAGACTGATGCGCATTATGCGAGCATTATGAGTATTTGATAAATCAAATCGTTTAGCGCTGTCGCAAATACGCAAAATCTTACCTCTCTACTTCCAAAAAATCACCGCAAAATTTTCATTTTTCCTTAAAAAAGTCGATTATTGTAAATATGAGTTAATACTTTTTAAAAAAAGGCGTTAAAAATGAAAAGGATTTCGAATATTATCGTCGTATCGCTCGCTAGCGTCGTTTTAATCGCTTTGAACGGGTGCGGAACCGCTAAACGCTGTCCCGATATATCCGCTTACGGCAACTTAGGCTCTGTGGTCAACACCAGAGACGACGACCTTTCCCCGACTACAATCGAAGACAAGTTATACTATTACTCAATCGACAAAGGACCGCGCGGCGGTAAAACCTACTTCATAGCCGTCCTCGAAGAAAAAGACTTCAGGGAAGCCAAAATCGCCGACAAGTTCTATTTCGGAAATCTAACCGAATGCGAAACGCCCGTATTAATACGCGACGAAAGCGCCGGAACGCTCGAAGCCTATTTCGCCGCCGCCCAACCAGGAGACAGAAGCAAAGTCAAGGATATATATTACAGCCGACGGGAAAACGGCGGCTGGACGCGCCCGCAACCCCTTAGTATTAACTCCGACGCCCGCGACGCCGAGCCTTGCCTCTCCGACGACGGCAAGACGCTTATTTTCGCTTCCGATAGAGACGGCGGCTTCGGCGGAATCGACCTTTATCTTAGCCAAAAGCAAAGCGACGGCTCTTGGTCGGAACCGAAAAACTTAGGCGACAAAGTAAACACCGAGCAAAACGATATGTCGCCTTATCTCGATAAAAACGGAACGCTTTACTTCGCCTCGACCGGTTACGCGCAAAATTCCGGCTTCGATATAATAAAAGCAAAACCCGCCGGCAAATTGAAATGGCGCGAAGGCGAGCGAATGCCCTTCCCCTTTTCCACCGAATACGGCGAAATCAGCCCGACGAAATTGGGCGGCAAGTTCGTAATAGCTTCCAACCGTCCGGGCGGTTGCGGCGGCTTCGACCTTTACGGCTACGAAATTTGCGGTCCGGTGCGGCTGAAAGCGCGCGTCCGCTCCGACGCTAATATACCGCTCGCGGGCGACGCCTACTTGTTGAGCGCCGAAGGCGACACGCTCGAAAAAGTCCGAGCGCCAGCCGACGGCAAATTCGCCCTCACTCTGCTGCCCGAAAAGAAATATAAACTCAAATACATTAACGCCTGCGTCCCCTCGAAAACCGCCGAAGCGGAATTCGAAGCGCCCTGCTCCGATTCCAGCATGGTAGCCGTCAGGCTCGACATTAACGTATCGCTTAAGCCGACAATGTTCTCCTTCGACTACTACGAAATACCCGTCTTCGTTTCCGGCTACTACAAGCCGCTAACGGAAGAAAGCCTCGCCGACCTGAAACTGAAATTCGCTTACAATCAACTCGGCGACGCCGACTCGACAAAATACATAGAGAACCCCAAAAACAACTACGACGAATACGTGAGAATCTCGGAAATAGCCTTCCAAGACGCCGCCGAATTCATATTAAGGAAAATCGACTTCTTGAATTGCGGCGACAGCGCGACCAACGGCAAGCTAAAAATCAAGGTTTACGGATACGCCGACCCGCGCCCGATAAGCGACCGAGCGCGATACGTCGGTCCCGTCATTGAAAGCGAGAGCTTGGGAATAAGCGCTTATCCGGGCGAGAGAATCAACAATGCCTTTCTCTCCGAACTGCGCGCCTACTTCACCGCTCGAGCGCTAAAGAAAATCCTGAAGAAATCGCCCAAATACAAAGCGAACGAAAGCGCTATAATATGGGCGGCGGAAGGCAAAGGCGCCGACTCCAGCTTCGAGCAAACCGAACGCAACAGAAGAGTAGCGATAGAGGCGGGGTTTGGGGAGTGAAACTTTCAGCTATAGATATATTTGACACTTCCCTAAGTGAGGCGCAACTGGTAAAATTCAACGCCTTCATCTTTAGAAATTACATACAAGAAGAAGAAAGTGAACGAGCTTAATTGTGGTTATGATAAGGACAAATCTGAGTTTCCAAGAACAAGAGCGAAAACACAAAGTATTTACCACTACAGCAATGTAGTTATTTTTGCTACAATATAAAAGTATTTATTACTATTTTATTATTAATTTGTGATTCATATCTTAGAGAAGTTGTAATTGAAAGTAATGGAGTGAACGTATATGGCGGTAATACGTAAGCTACAAGTTTTAGGAAATGCCAGAAAGGAGGGCTATGGCAATGAAATTCGTAATTAAGAATTAGACTTCGTAAAAAGCCTTTTTTATTACTTAGCAATATAATTATATACTTTATTTTTAAAATAAGGGAAGTTATATTTTGCTATGTAATTGTCTACTAGTTCAATTTTTTTAAAATTGAAAGTAGGATTGGTTTTTTTATTATAGTAATATTAATTATGGAGAAAATCATGAAGTATTTAGCAATATCATTTAGTTTAGTTTTTACTTTACTTGTTTTAAGCGGTAGCGAAACGTTCGCAGACGACCAATATTTCTGTGATGATGGAGATTGTCCTTGGGGTGATACATATACAATAGGATTTAATTGCGGAGGATGTCTATATGTTGCATATTATCAAACAAGAACCTGTACTGATCCTCCGTATGATGATATAACGACATTTAAAATTACTAAAGTGGAAAAGGTTAATCCAAACTGATCGAGTATTTGCGACAATAAAAACAATGGCGACATATTGTTTCAAGAAGCAGGTTCTGAAATCATACGGGCCCATAAAGATGAGTGGTTTCCTGACTTAGGACCAAATGAATGCGATATTAATATTATGGGGTATGCTGCCGATTGTTGGCGTTGGACAACCTCTCCGGGAGGAAATGTTTGGAAAGAACCTTGCTACCTTGAATCTTGCTGTAGGATGGAATGGTATATATGTAAAGATAACCAAAACAAATTCGAAGATCCAGTATTACAGGGGTGGCAATCGATTGTGCCATGCGATATTAATGAAGTTACAACGGATTGTTCAACATTATGTGAATAATAAATTGGAAATCATAAATTTATAAATTAATGAGTATGTATAATATATAGCGGAGCATAAAATGAAAAAGAGTTTTTATTTATTTTTGACGTTTATTTTTATCGGTTTCATTGCAAGTAGTTATTTCTCCCAATGTCAAATAACAAGGAAGTGGATTGTCGTAGATACAAGTGAAAGGGATAGGAACACTTCCTATATCCCGTTTCCAAAATCAATGGCGGCAGCTAATAAAAACAGTATCATTTTATGCTCCCAATTGCCTACTCAAGATAAATTCATTGAGCACATTAAAAATGAAGGAAAAGAAATAAATGAAATATATAGGAAAAAAAATGCTTTTTTTGAACATTGGAATTCCGTCGCGCATCCGTCCTCCGACGTGATTGTAGTCGTAGGCGATTCCGTGTATGAATATTATGCAAATACATTTGTAAAAATTAAGCGCAGAATGATGATTATCAGCAGGGACGGGGGCGAAAGCTGGCAAAAAGTAGTTGGAGATTCAAATACGTATTTTGCGGACGTCTCTATGTGCGACAGCGTTTTTGGCGCTGTATTACACAGATATACCAGCAACAAGGCGAACGATACGCCGGCTCCCAGAGAAGATAGCCTTTGGCTGACCGACGATTGTTGGAAAACAATCAAAAAAGTTCCTCTGCCAAACGACAGCGATTCTTATTTAAAAGTATTTTGCTTTACAAGAAAAAAATACGCTTTACTTACTTGGAGTTTGGAACAAAGCTATATTAACTTTACTAGCGACGGCGGGGAAAGCTGGTATCGTTCCGAAAATATCGGAAACGATGTTTCTGTTAGGAACATAACTTTCGCGGGCAATGCAGCTTATGCCGTTGGATACGACGAACTTGTTCCTTCTTTGAAATATCCTGTTTTATACCGCAGCCAAGACGACGGTATTACTTGGTCGGAAGTAAAAAGCATATATAACGACAGTATTTATTCAGATGACGGATATATGTCTATGGATTTCTTTGATGAGATGAACGGTATTATAGGAGTAGAGGATGGAACAATTAGAAGAACAAGCAACGGAGGCGAAACTTGGTCAACCGAATTTACTCCAAATATTGACGGTAAACGCGGTTACTTAGAGCAAGTTTATTATCCCTGCGAGGATTTTGCTATCGGAACGAGCGACGGCGTAATAATAAAAAGCGGCGAAGAGCGTTGCCTTGCTATTCCCGGATTTAAACACATTTTGAATATGTACGACCAACCTCTTAACAATGTAAAGCTCGAATGGACAAAAATTAAAGGAGCGGAAGAATACCAAATAAGAATGAGGAAATCAAATAAGAACAAACCCGACGACACCTCGAGTTTTAACAATCCTTGGCTGGATACAACGCTTTCCGGCAATAGCATAACATTGAACGGGCTCGATGACAGTACTTTTTATTACGCTTGGATTAGGGCGCTGGACGACGGTTTGGAAAGCGATTGGTCGGACGAAGACTATGTTTTTATGACTGACGCAAAAGACTCGCTATATTTCCCCGACCTTATTTATCCCGTTCATAATTCTATGAATGTTCCTACGAACATTACAGTACGCTGGACAAAAGTTCCCGCCGCGACTAGTTATATACTGAACGTGAATTATGATTACGATGAATTTTGGGACGTTTATAATTATATTGAAGACACGACCGTAACTCTGGAAGGCTTGCTTCCTAATAGGGTATATCGTCTGGAATTAAAATCAGTAGGCGAATCCTCGAAAACAAAATTTTGCGGATTTAAGTTTATTACCGGCGACGAGACGGCAGTAAATGAAGCAAGAACGGACTTTTCAGATATAAAGGTTTATCCAAATCCGGTTAACGATATCTGTCGTATTTTTGTATTCGCCGATAAACCTGCAACAGGTGAAGTTATCGTTAGTAATTTGTATGGAATGGAAGTTCTAAATTACGATAAATTACTTAAAGCGGGAGAAAACAATATCAAAATCGACTTGAGCCGTCTTCCGATGGGCGTATATATAATAAAGTTAAGAACTAACGACGGGCTCATTGGCGTTAGTAAAATTATGAAAAATTAAACGAGGCTAATTAGCTATGAAAATATACAGATTTATATTTTATACTATCGTCTTGTTGATTTCCGCTTCGCAGATTATAGCTCAAGATGAATCCTTTTTAAAAAATTGCGCCCAATTTAATAATTTGGATAAACAAACGGAAACTTCCGATACGATTAAAACAAAGGGAACGATACTTCTCGAGAGCTATACACAGATAGATAAAGAATCTTATTATAGGCAAGGAGAGATTAACGGAGCGGTCGCATATACGTATTTGTATCTGATTAGAATATTTCCCTGTCCAGTCGTAAACTTAGCGAGAATTATGATTTTTGGTATAGAACACACGGGCGAAAGCTCTATAAATTTAAAAATATACGATATAAACGGCTCGTTTGTCAAAGATATATCCTATGCGGCGGAAGGAGTTAACGACGGCAGAAAGCTCGATTTTTATGTTGACTTAAGCTTTCTATCGACTGGAATATACATAATTGAAATGATTTCTAACGACAAAAGAACGACAAGGAAATTTATAAAGTTGTAAAAAGAACTTACTCATCCGACGACTCCAAGTCATCGGATGAGTGAAACCCACACTCGTTCCGACGCTCTGCGTCGGAATGCATACAAAGACGCTCCGCGTCGTTCTTCTTTTATAATTGCCGCGCAGAGCGCGGACTTGTGCGTCCAAGACGTCGGAGCGAACGGAACAAGATGAAAAAGCTCCAGCTAACCTTTTAGTCCTCTCCCCGATTTCGGGGAGAGTTAGAGAGGGGTAGAAGACAAAATGTCTCTTCGGATGGCTGGGGCGCTCTTCTCAAATCCCTTCCCTTTGATAAAGATTCCTTCCATATAAAGAACTTACTCATCCGACGACTTGAAGTCATCGGATGAGTGAAACTTTTACCAAAACAATCTTCCAATGCTTACGCCGAAATATAACAAGCTTTTGTAATGAGGGCGTTCTATTGACGACGTTTCGTAATCTAAGAAATTTAACGTCGGACTAAAATTGCACGTCAGATTAGGCGAAATTATCCAATCGCTAAAATATATATCGTATCCAAAGGAAAATTCTACTTCTATACCCATTTCAGCGAAATCGCGAGCGAACACTAAGCCAGTTCTTGCTAAAAATATTCCCGAAAAACTATCCATAGCGGATTTAAAAGAAAATCCAAAAGTTTGCATCGGATTAACGCCGAAAGAGTTTTTAAAATAAACGCCCATATTCCCCCTTGCCCAATCATCGAAGTCCTTTCGCCTCCATTTAGGAATACGATATGAAACGTCGAAGCCGATTTCATAAATAACATAATCGCCCATCGGTAGAGCGTTGTTTGAAATGGAAACGGACAATTGTTTGTCTATAGGTTTGGGCAGTTAATCATACTCTTTGTGAATATCGCCGATGTAAGTCGTCCCTTTGTACTTGTCAACGGAATCTTTCTCGTCGGAAAGCGCCGAGCCGACATTCAACAAAAGTGCGATAACAACTATCAGCGTCTTCTTCATAAGAATCCTCGGATTTTGATATACATAATATTTGACGAACGCCTCCTTGACGAATTTTTACAATCGTAGCTTCGGCGTTCGAACCCTAAATTTCTCCTTTCCCAAAACTCTCACGCATTCGGATCGAACTTATGAGACGACAGTTCCTTCATAGGCTCCACCGTTTTGACGATGATATTAACGGTTTGCATACTTGTCGGCTTCTTCGGATTTTTGTTCGTCAAACGATAAGGTCCGTCCAAAAGCGTCATCATGTCCTTCGACTCGATTTGGACTTCGAACGCGACGTCGAATTTCGAATCGCCGACGTTCATCGCAGTTAATTCCAATACGTTAGAGCGTTTGGTTATCAAAGCGAATTGAACGGTAATCTCTTCGTCCGAATCTGTATAATCCATTATGACCTCGTCGTTGATTTTGGCGACAAACCTACCGATTAACTTCTTGACGTCGATTCTAAGTTTCGAGTTAACAAAGACATAAAAAGCCATAACGTCTCTCTGATTTATTTAAAAAAAAGCGTCGCCTATCATTATAGGTAGGGAAAACCGACTTAGTATGTAGGATAATGATAGGCGACTTGCGGACAAGAAAAGATATATAGTCATATATTTCAACGACTTTCGCCAATTTTTTCTTATGTTTTGCTAAAAGTGTCAACTTTTTTTCACACTTTTTTAAAAAAAGCTTTTTTTTCACTAATTCATTCATTATATTTGTAAGCACATATGGACAGGATACTCAACTTCGAGTTCATCCCAATTTGAGCGCTTGGGTTTCCTCTAAACAAAACATCCTGTCTATATCCCTCTCCGAACCGGCTTCGCCCCTCCACAAAAAAAAGCCGGTTCGGCTTTTTTTTGTCCAAACCGAAACTTCAGTATAGTCGCTATTGTTAGGACTTACGCCTTGTCGCGTCAAATTTTCGCTAAGCTCAAACGCGCCCGAAACGCCGTCGGAGTCGCTCCCATAGCGTTCCCCGTCGTAAGTTCTCTCTCTTAGAGTCTTATGCAAAAGCTCTTCCGCTTTCAAATAGCTTTCTATGTTTTCGGGCGTCGGCATCGCCTCCCCGTTTAGTTAAACAATCACTCGTTCAATCGCTCTTTAAAATCGTCGATGAACTTCTCTAACTTGTTTGAAAAACCGATATACGATTCGTTCAACTCTGCGAACTCCTCTTCGCTATGCACCTCCGCTATGTTAAACGCCAGCGGACTCAGCGAATCCTTAATCTCGTCTTTCAAAACCTCGTAAGCTCTCTTTTCAAACTCGTAAGCGCCTCTCAACTCTTCTATCGTTTTCCTCAACCGCTTGTTCTTTCTCCTAATCATAACGATAATCGTTACTAATAATATAATAATCAATCCTATCAAGACGCCGATATATCTATAATAAGTCAGCTTTAAATCTTGTAACTTACTCTCTTTCTCCGCCTCATCCGCGGCGTTTTTCGCTTCCACAGACTTAGTAACCGTTTCTATCAAAAAACTCTTCTTTGTTCCGTCTAAAGAGTCGCCCAAATCTGAATAGAGCTGTAAGCAACCCAAAGCTTTTTTGTGCTCGCCTTTTTTTCCGTAAGCTTCGGACAGATATTTGTAAGTCTTTTTCAAATCTGGATAGAGTTTTTGTTCGCGATAATAATCAATCGTCTTGCTTAAATGACCTATCGCGAAGTCGTAACGTTTCATATTCAAACCCAGCATTCCCATTATCTTGTGCGCGTCGGCGACGCCTCTTTTGTCGTGGATTTCCTTTGAAATCGCCAAAGACGAGTCCAAATAAAACTTGGCTTTGTCGTTCTCGCCCTTGCTTGAATAAAAATTGCCGAGATTTAAATAGGATATAGCGATTCCCGGCTTGTCGCAGTTTTTCTTATCTATTTTCAGTGAAATAAGCTGATTTTTAATAGCCGCGTCGTAATCTCCGTTATTGAAATGAATCAAGGATATATTATTATATATATTTGACAAATATGATTCTTCGTTGAATTTCTCGTATATTTTACGCGCTTTGTCGTAGTAACGGAGCGCTTGTTCAAATGTTCCCTTCTTAAAATGAATTACCCCAATGCTGTTTAACGTGTTGGCGAGACTTACGGAATCCTTCAATTTTTTCTTAAACTCCAAAGACTCCAAATAATATTCTAAAGCTTTATCGTAAATACTCATATCTTTATATACGCCCGCAATTTGATGTAGAGCTACCGCGGTTCTTTTTCTACATCCCGCGTCTTTACTTAAATTCAAAGCCTTCAAATAATATCTAAGAGCTTTTTGTAAATTCCCCTTAAACTTGTTAAGCCTTCCAAAAGCTATATTCGCTTTGGACTCGCCTATTTTATCGTCTATCTCTTGATAAATTTCATAGGCTCTTTTGAACTTAGCTTTTGCTATATTATAATCTCCCACTATGGCGTGATAAATCCCGACGTTCATTAGAGCGTCGGCGGCTCCTTTCTTATAATCCAAAGCCAACGCTATATGAAAAGCTTCGTGAGCCGTAGCGAAAGAGGACTCCTCGTCCTTACCGCGATACGTTTCGGACAGTTCGTTCAGCGCGTCGGCTTTTTTCGTTCCCGACAATTTGTAAGCGACGTCTTCCAAGCTGTCTATCTTGCTATGAGCGTTCGCCAATCCAAAATTCATTAAGACTAGCAAAACAACCGCCGTTATTTTTATTGTATTACTCATCTTTTTTCTCAGCGTTCTCGTTTTCTTTAATAACCTCTTCGACTGCTCTTTTAACTAATTCGTATATCTTTTTATAATAATGAACTCTTATCTCGTCTTCTTCTCCGTCTGGAAATTCCGACGAGCTACCTTTTCTAGTTTTTAATATCAATCCGGAAGGACTATTAGTAAAAGGCGAACCTTCTCCTTTCATAATCCATTCGACCGAACACCCCGACTTGTTTATTCCCCTTATCAGCTTAGGTTTGGGCGAAGTGAACCTTTTCAATTCCGATTCGATAAAATCGACCTCCAGCTCCGCTTCTTTAGCGAAGCTCTCGATTGAATCGAAATTCTCAAATATCCAGCTTTCGATTCTATATTTAATCTTATATAAATTGTCCTTAGATAATTTCTTCTTATACTTCTTGTTCAATTCGAATCCGCGATTGTTTTCGGCAAACATAGAGCCTTCTCCGGTCAAAACCCAATTTATGTTTAGCCCGGAGTCATACATCTTAGACAGGACCTCGCTTCTAGGGGTATTTTTGCCGCTAATCAAACGACTTATAGTAGAGTGGTCAATCTCTGAAATTTCGCAAAAATTTGTGTAAGAACCGTAGTTCTTTAAAACGAAGCGCTCTATACGTTTACTTATATCTTTCATCTTCAAAATGTTCATATGTGAACATCTTTTTCGCGGAATGTTCACATGTGAACATCTCTTTATAATTTATATACTTATACAAACATTCTTCTACAAATATAAAAATATCTCAAATAAAAAAAATACTTTTGTAGATTTTTTTAAAAAAAATTTGGCAATACCTTAGAGTATAGCGGATTTAAAATCGCGAGAAAAAGCTATTGGAAGCGAGGCTCAGAGAGGAAATAAAAAGCGCGCCCGGAAGGACTCGAACCCTCAGCCCTCTGATCCGAAGTCAGATGCTCTATCCAATTGAGCTACGGACGCGTTTTACAACACTCAAAATTACGAGTTATCTTCCACAATTAAAACTATTTTTCAAATTTGTTTCTTCTTTTGAACAACCCTTTAATACCGCGAATCTCATCTTTCGTGAAAAAGCCGAACGCTCCCAAACAGACGACAAATAAAGCTATTCCCGCAGTTCTGATTATGAAGGAATTCGTCAAAGACATACCGCCGGAAAACTCCATCGACGAGGAATATACCGCCGCCGCTAATATGATTATCGTCAAAAGCCGCTTCCATTCGTAACGAATTCGATAAACTTTTCGGGCGAAAACATATAGAATCGCCGCGCTGGTGAAATACGCCGCCAAAGTCGCCCAAGCCGCGCCCCAATAACCGATTTCAGGTATCAAAATGAAATTTATCGCCACATTCACGCCGGCGGCTATCCCGACCGCTATCGGCAAATACTCGGTTTTCTTCTCGATATGAAACCCGCAAGCGACGTTGTTGAATACGCCATTGAAGTAATAAGCGCCTAAAATCAATGGTATTATACCCATTCCGCCCCAATATTCCGGGTTGATGAATTTGCCCCCAACGAAAGGAACTCGAACGAGGAAATCCATATACATTCCGGTTATAAGGAATATTCCCGCCGCCATCAAAGTAAAATATGTTAGAACGCGAGAGAACAGCTTTTTAGCGTCTGCGTCCTTGTATCTCGTCAAATAGAACGGTTTCCAAGCGTATTCGAACACCGAAACGAACAGCATCATCGGTATTCCGAGCTTATAGTTGCACTGATAAATCGCGAATTGCGTCGAATCGGTCAAAGGCTTCAGAATCCAACGGTCGCCCACTTGTAGAATCATACCGGAAATCATCGCCGGCATCGTCGGCAAGCCGAATCTCAGCATTTGCATAAGCAAAGTAAAATCGATTTTGAATTTTATCCGCCTAACAATTGTTGGAAGGAAAATTGAAGCTCCGACGGCGTTCGCTATGACTTGCGCGTATAAAACTCCTACGGCGCCAAGCTTCATATGAACGACGAAAAGAAAATTTAGCCCGACTGCAATTACTACCAAAAAGAACTTTGTCAATGCGAAGCGTTTAGCTTTTCTGGTAATCCTTAATCTCGAATACGGAATTATCATCAAAGCGTCCAAGAACGGTATCAACGCCGCCAATATGATTAACTCCCTCCCGTTCGGAAGCTCAGTAATCAAAGGCGCTATATTCCCTGAAAAGACAATGCAAGCTGATGATGTTATCAAACTTACAGCCGCTATAGTAATATACGAGTGGGTGAAAACGTTTCTAGATTTCTCTTTCTTGTCGGGGTCAAAAAATCGGAAATAAGCCGAGTCCATCCCGAAACCGTATATAATATTCATAAACGCGAGAATAGCGAAGATATACCCAATATCGCCGAATTCTACTATGCTTAAATAATTGGTATAAAGCGGAGTTAACAAAAAGGTCAAAAAACGTCCCACTATAGTGAAGACGCCGTATATTAAAGTATCCGAAGCTAATTCTCTTATTCTCGACACTTCGCGTCCGTTATCTGATTTTTAATTCGCTAAGATAGGAATAATTTCGGTATAGTTAAAATTTCTTGACTTCTTTGTAAACTTGCTCGACTATTTCGCTTTCTTTTATCTTTCTGATTTTCTCGCCTTTTTTGAACAGTATCGCCTCTCCCTTGCCCGCGGCTACCCCAATATCCGCTTCCTTAGCTTCGCCGGGACCGTTTACGGCGCAACCTAAAATTGCTACGGTTAAATTTTTGTCGATATCATTTACGGCTTCTTCGACCTCTCTGGTAATTTTAAATAAATCGATTTCCAAGCGCCCGCAAGTCGGGCAGGCGATTACGTCAACCCCCGAACTCGCCAGCTTAAGCGAGCGGAGTATATTCCTTCCCGCTATTACTTCTTTTTCAGGCTCTTCCGTAAGAGACACTCTAATAGTATCCCCAATCCCCTCCGCTAGCAAAGTCCCAATTCCCACCGAGGATTTTACGATTCCCGTATCGTAAGTTCCCGCTTCGGTTACGCCCAGATGCAACGGATAATCAGTCTTAGAAGATAGCAAGCGATTAGCTTTAATAGTAAGCGGAACGCTCGTAGATTTAACGGAAATAGCTATATCTTTGAAGCCAAGCTTTTCAGCGATTTCGGCGTGCCGCAGCGCGCTTTCGCATAAGGCTTCGGCGGTGGGATAATCGTACTTTTCCAAAATATCCTTTTCCAGCGAGCCGGAATTAATGCCGATTCGTATCGGCAAGTTTTTCTCGGCGGAGGCGTCCAGAACCGCTTTAATTCTATCTTCGCCGCCGATATTGCCGGGATTTATCCTGACTTTAGCGACGCCGGCTTCTATGGATTTCAACGCGTAAATATGATTAAAATGAATGTCGGCTACAATGGGAACTTTTGCGCCGGCGACTATGTCTTTAATAGCGCCGGCGGCTTCTTTATCGTTGACGGTAACTCTGATTATATCGGCGCCCGCTTCTTCGCATCTTTTAATTTGCGCCAGCGTTGCTTTGACGTCCGCCGTTTTCGTTTTTGTCATCGTCTGAACGGAAATTGGCGAATCCCCGCCAATCGCTACCGCGCCTACTTGGATTTTACGCGTTAGGCGGCGGTTGAAAGAATTAGCGGTCTCCATTTTAGCTACTTGAGCTTTTGACTTAATTCAAACAAAATTTCTTTTTCGCGCTCCGTTAAGCTTTGATAGCCGCTTTCTGATATTTTATCCAAAATCTCGTCAATCTTGGCTTGGTCGATTTCCTCGCCGTTAACGTGGAACTTCGAAGTCTTTCTTTCGGAGGGTTCTACCCGCTCGTCGTCGTCTTTCTTCTTAAACCAATCGGATTTGAAAATTTTCGGTCCGCTTTCTTGGGAGCGTTGCTGGGACTGTTGTTGCTCGTAAAAATTACCTCCGCCTACGCCTCCGGTTGACGTTCCTTCCTTTGAAGAAAACAATTTATTTATAAATCTGTAAATACCGAGCTGTTCGCCAAATTTAAATAAGAACCAGCCTGCGGCGGCGCCTCCTATGTGCGCCAAGTGCGCTACGGCGCTTACCGTAGTAATTCCCATCAACAAATCCATCCCAACGAGAAGAATAATCAAATACTTTGCTTTTATCGGAATGAAAAACGGAAAAATCATTATCGAGCGATTAGGAAAAGACATAGCGAACGCCACGAAAACCCCGTATATAGAGCCTGACGCTCCTACAGTCGGTCCGACTCCAGAAAACATAGGGCTGATAAACAACTGAGTCAGTCCGGCTCCCACGCCGCTTAACAAGTAGAATATCAAGAACTTCCTTCCGCCCCAATTATTCTCCAATTCCACGCCGAACATCCAAAGCATAAACATATTAAAGAAAATATGCATAAAGCCGCCGTGCAGAAATTGATAAGAGAATAATTGCCAAGGAAAAAAGTTGCCGCTTCCAACGGGAAACAGAGCGCCGTATTTAAACAAAAACCCGCCTAAAGAATAATCGCCGACGGAATAAACGCTGAAAAAATTCTGTATAATAAAGACAACGAGATTGGCTATCAAAAGCCCTTTAATAACGGGAGGGAATAACCCAGAACCGCCGCCATAACGACCCCGTTGGTAATATCTATATTGTGGAGACATAAATTTCCAATTTAATTGTAAAAAAACTTTTGTCTATTAGACGTCGATAGCGCTAATCAATTGCTAATTCATCGATATAAAGATTGAGTTAGCGTCCTTTTCCATATCTTCGGAATCCTGTTTAAACGTTTCCCACCACAAATAAAATTCGTCCCAAGCTTGGAAAAATTGGCTGGAATCTTCGTTAAAGTTTTCCCATCCTCTTTTTACGCCGCTAAAAACGTCAATTATTTCAGTCTTGAAATTCTCCATTTTTTTGCCTGAAATCAATGTTTCGGGCAACGTTTCCAATATCTTGCCCAAAAAATTAAATAATTGCTTTACCGTATAACAAATCTTCTCGTCTAACTGAAAATTCAATTCCAACAAAGGAATCAAGTTATTGGTTGAATCGACTATCGAATTAATCAACTCAAATTTTCTTTCGTATTCAAGAAAAGGATTCATAGCAAACCTCGATTATACTTCCAAAGCCTCAACTCCGGGAAGCCCTTTCCCTTCCATATATTTCAGCCACGCTCCGCCGCCGGGAGTAACGTGAGTAACTTTATTCATAAAATTCATTTTCTTAATAGCCGCGCCGGAATCTCCGCCGCCTATTATAGTAACTGCGCCTTTCGCCGTAACTTTAGCTATAGCATTCGCGACCGCGAAAGTTCCTTTGGCGTATTGGTCCATCTCGAACACCCCCATAGGACCGTTCCAAACGATAGTGCCCGCTCTTAATATCTCTTGCGTAAAAAACTCCTGAGTTTCCGGACCGATATCCATTCCCATCCAATCCTGAGGTATCTTATGAACGTCGTAAACCTCTCCGGAAACGTCGTATGCGCGTCTTTTAGCTCCAATTACGTCCACGGGCAACACCAACTTAACGCCCTTATCTTTCGCTTCTTCTATCAATTGCTTAGCCAACTCGACTTTTTCCGATTCGAACAAAGACCTGCCGATTTCCATACCCATCGCTTTGAAAAAAGTAAACGTCATACCGCCGCCAATAAGGATTACGTCGCAAGTATCCAACAAGTTCTTGATAACGTTAATCTTATCTGAAATTTTTGCTCCGCCTATAATCGCGACGTATGGATGCTTAACGTTAGAAAGGGCGTTGTCCAAATATTCCAACTCCCAAGTTAAAGACTTTCCGCCAAATCGATCCTCAAAAATCTTTGGCAACTCGTAAATACTGGCGTGATACCTGTGAACGGTGCCGAACGCGTCGTTGACGTATGCGTCGCCGTATTGAGACAATATGTTCGCGAATTCTTTATCGTTTGACACTTCGTAATTATAAAAACGAAGGTTTTCCAACAACACCACGTCGCCGGTCTTCGCTTTCTCGATGGCGTCGTAAGGGTCTTTCCCCAAACAATCGTGAGCGAAAATAACATTATAACCGAAGCTCTCCTCCAAATATTCCGCTACAGTCTCCATAGATAGCTTAGAAATCCATCTGCCCCTAGGTCTTCCTAAATGAGAGAGGATGATAGGCAACCCGCCGTCGTGAATGATTTTGTCGATTGTGGGAAGCGACTCCAAAATTCTCAAATCGTCGGTTATCTCCTGCCTTCTGTTCAAAGGAACGTTAAAATCAACCCTCAGTAAAACTCGTTCGCCGTGAAAATTATAATCGTCCACCGATTTAATCATTTAAACAAACCCTTCAAAACGAATACATAACCCTATTTTTTAAAAACTCCGCTTATACGCTTATAATAGCAATCCGCGCTTCCGAAAACGTCGCAATTCATCTTCGGAAAACGCGGAAAATATACGAATTATTTTTTAAAAGTTAACTTATTTTTTCAATTAAATCAACCGTCCTACAAGAATATCCGTGTTCGTTGTCGTACCAACCGACGATTTTTGCCAAGTTGCCTTGAGAAATGGTCAATTGCGAATCGAAAATACAAGAATGAGGATTGCCGACAATATCGGTGGAAACCAAAGGCTCTTCGCTGTATTCCATAATACCTTTCAATTTCCCTTCCGCCGCCTCTTTCATCGCTCCGTTAATTTCTTCGGCGCTAACTTCGCTTTTCAAAGTCGCCGTGAAATCGGTTATCGAGCCGTCGGGAACGGGAACCCTGATAGCGTATCCTTGCATTTTGCCCTGAAGCTCCGGTATCACTACGCCCGTGGCTTTTGTCGCTCCGGTAGTCGTCGGAATAGAATTAATCGCGCAAGCGCGCGCTCTTCTCAAATCCTTGTGCGGAAGGTCTAAAATTCTTTGGTCGTTGGTATAGCCGTGAACGGTTACCATAAAGCCCATTTCCACGCCGAATTTGTCGTTCAAAATCTTCGCCATCGGAGCCAAACAATTCGTCGTGCAGGAAGCGTTCGATATTAATTTCTCGTTTCCGGTTAGAATGTCGTCGTTAACTCCGAGAACTATCATAGCGTCCAAAGGCTCCTTAGCGGGCGCCGATAAAACGACCTTTTTAGCGCCGTTAGCCAGATGCTTTTCTAAGGGCTCGCGAGTTCTAAAAACTCCCGAGGACTCCAACACAATATCGACGTCGTTTTTCCAATGAGAATTTTCGATATTCTTTTCCGCCGACACTTTTATCTTAACCCCGTCAACTATAATTGAATCGCCTTTTGCCTCAACCTTTCCGGGGAATTTGCCGTGAACCGAATCGTACTTTAATAGATGCGCCAAAGTTTTAGTGTCCATCAAATCGTTTATTCCGACAAACTCAAAACCGCCTCTTTTGAAAGCTTCCCTAAAAGCCAAGCGTCCAATTCGTCCGAATCCGTTAATCGCTAGTTTTACCGACATTTCGTTTCCTTTCTTTATTTCTTAACAATAAATTTATTTCAATAAAATAAAATCAAATATACCAAAATTATCGCGCTTTTTAAAGACTTAGATAAATATTAGTCGCTCCAATTTGCTATAAAAACTAGCAAAAAATTGGGCGCTCTCCCCTCTATTCAAATCGCCGATAATTCTATAAAAATCTTTTATTTTACAAAATCTTCCTTCTTCTTTAAAATCTTATCGGCTTTCGGTTGATTAACTATAAATAATTCGGAAGACTTCGAACTAGACACTAGATAGCTAGACGCTTCTTCATTCAACGCGAACTGTAATTGAACGTCGTTAACGTCGATTACAGCGCTCTGTTTCGGCAGCGAATCGATTTCGGCGAAACTGTCCGATTTCAACATTGCCAAGGAGCCTAAAACGCGCTCTACTTCTGATTTATCGATTATCTTGCCGTCCAAATACCAACTCGTGTCTTTTCTAGCAATCGAGAACTGTTCGTTTTCATATTGATATTTAACGCTCGTTATATCGGTGGGCTTGATATCCAATATCGAATTGTCTCTCCATCTTTTTACGGGAGAATAGAATATATAGGACAAAGGTCCCTTAACGAGAACCGTCTCGTCCGACCCGGCTAGTCTAACATAATTATCTTGATAGCCGTCGCCGTTTTTGCCGACATAAAAATCCGCCTTTAGTTTGTCTTTTTGATATATCTTAACTCTCGCGCCGGTCGAATCCACCAAGAAAATCGAATGCTTATCGGGATTTTTCGAAACGACGTTCAGAACTTTCATATTTGGGCAGAATCTAAGAGCTAATTTTACTTGGTTTTCGTTAGCGGGAGCGTTAACAGGTTTCGTTAAATACCAGCCTTCGTTTTTCTTTTCTAGCTCCATTTCGCCGAATTGCGAATTAATATGAATTTTGTATATAGACGCCGAATCTAAATCGGCTAACTTCTCTTTTCCCGCCACCGACGTAGAACGCTCGCCGGGTTGCCTTACGACTAATATGGCTACTACCGCTAAAACAACAACCGCTACTATTCCGATTATTACGCTTCTTCTCATTTTCCCTTATTAGTTATGATTCACATAACATTTATAATCTTTCTTCAATTGATTTCTTAATAGCTATCTTTCTTCGCCACTTCAAAAGACCGATAAAGATTACCAAAAGAGGCGGAACAAACATATTGCCGTATTTAATAAAGTTTCTCGTCCCGTCGGAAACCTCTTCCAACTCGGGCCGCGAAACATTTTTCGAGCGAATTGATATTAGCCCCGAATCTTCCGCCAAATAATCAATTACATTGGCGAAAAAGACTCTGTTGTCGGGGCTCATAACGAATTGTCCTTGAATGAACATTCCCGTTCCAACTACGACTATTCTCGTATCGGAGCTTTCTTCCAGCTCGGCTTTCGGATTTTCTCCATAATAACGGCTTTTGAAAGAACCGGAAAAAATCGCCGCCAAAGAAATATTCCCTTCGCCCATATCGCTCTGAGAATATTTCTTGAAAGGATTGATTGTAAAATCGCTCGTTTCCCTTCCGCTTTGTTCGGAAGAGCTTACTATAACTTCGGCGTCTATACCCTTCTGAGAAGCTAAAGAAGTGTCTATAGAACTTGTGAATTGCAAGACCAAGGTCTCCAAATCTTTTACTATAACGTTATCCTCGGCGAAATTTGTAGCTTTCACCAGCAATGGAAACGGAACTCTGGAAGAAACTGAAAAGCCGCCTTTGTTTTGAACTACGCTTATATTTGCGCATTTTTTATCGTAAACCATATCTTGATTCACTCTTATACCCCAAGAACCGAGCAAATCGTCCAATCCTAAATCCAGCGGCTCTCCCTTCCTCGATTTCAAGTTCGGGTCGATTTTTACTTTCCCCGCCATTAAAGCTATCTTTCCGCCTTTCATCACGTATTGGTCGAGCAATACTTTCTCTTTTTCCTCGAATTTCTCGGTTGGATTTATAATTAACAACGCCGCTATATCTTGAGGAATAGATTCTCTCTCTTTTAGATTTACCGGCGTTAATTTATAATTCTTCTTTAGTTGCTCGGAAATTTGATTCATCTCTTTCAAGTCGAGTTCGCCGTGTTCTTGAGTGTATCCTATCTTCTTCTTCTCATCTCTCGTGAGCCTCTTTATAGCGCTCGATATATCGTATTCCAAAGAACCTAAATTTTGAACCACCGGTATCGTTTCTTTTTTGTCTTCGTAACGAATCACGAGCCCCATATACGCTTTTTTCACTTCCATTTTATCTTCTTCGACAACCTGAACTTTCAAAGGCGGAATTTGATTCTTTCTCGCCTCCGCCTCGCTTTCTTTATCGACAGGATTAATAAACTCGTACTGAAGATTCGAACCGGCGTAAGCTTTGTATTCGTTCAACAAATCCAGCAGGACCCTTCTGTTATTATTATACGGCGAGGGAAGATCTTCGGTGAAAAACGCCTGTATAGAAACAATATCGTCAACGTTCTCTACTATATCTATACTAGCGTCCGACAGGGAATATAAATTGTTATCCGTTAAATCTATCCTGCCGAAAATCCTCACCGAGATAAAGTTTACAAGTATAACTATCGCTAAGAAAATCCCAACTTTAATCAAACTTTGTTTTCTTGTCTGTTCCATTTTTATAGCTCTTTATTTAATTCCACTTAATTTTATCGTTTTCGTCGTTCAAGCGATACGACCGTTAAATACAACGAAAATAAAATCAAGCTCAAAAAATACACGATATTGCGAGTGTCGATAACGCCTTTAGCGATATTAGAAAAATGATAATCTATTCCCGCGTATTGAATAGTCGAAGACATCCAAATCGGAAGATAAATCAAAATCTTATCCAAGAAATACAACACGAGCATAATCAAGAAGCCAATAATAAAAGCTATTATCTGATTTTTCGTTAAACTCGAAGCGAAAATTCCGACGCCGATATAAACCGCCGCCATCAACAACAGTCCAATGTAACTGCCGATTACCGGACCTATGTCTATATCGCCAATAGAAGCTATCGAAATTAAATACAACAGCGTCGGAACCAAAGCCATACCGACAAGCGCCCAAGCGGCGAAGAACTTGCCCAATACAATATCCCAGTCGCCGACGGGTCTCGTCGTTAAAAACTCCAAAGTCCCGCTTTTTTTCTCTTCCGACAGCAACCGCATAGTAATAGCCGGCGCGAAAAACAGAAAAATAATCGGCGTCAACTCAAACATCGAACGCATCGAAGCCAATCCTATTAAAAATATATTGCTCACGTAAAACCAGCTCATTAATCCCAAAAAAACCACGATTAAAACGTAAGCTATCGCCGAATCGAAATACGTTCGAAACTCTTTTTGAAAAATGAACTTAACGTTCGCAAAATTAATGTCTAGACTACCGTTCTCGACTTTCATTTTTATCAAAACGATTATTTAAACATATTTTTTACTAAATTTATTTATTCTTTAGGCTTATACTTATCGTGCGGGTCTTCCTCGCTAGGCTCGGATTTGTTCGCGTCTTCTTTTCCGTCGCTTTTTGTCTCCTCGCTTTCTTTTGGAGCGGGAGTTTCTTCCCCCGAAGCGACTTCTTTTTTCTCGGAATCTTGGAAATAGCCTTCGCCGTAACTTCCGCCGCTCGATTGAGTGAGCTTATGAAAGACCTCCTCTAAACTCGTCTCTTCGCGATTCATCTCTAAAAGAACCCAGCCGCTCTCGACGGCTAAGTTGAATATTTGCTCGCGTAAATCGACGCCGCTCGTCGAGCTTACGTTGAATTTGAAACTTCCGTTTTCCGACTTCACGTATTCTACCTTTTCGATGTCTTCAATTCCGTTGAACTTCGGAACGATTTCCTTTAGCGGGTCTTCGACTTCGGCTTTTATTTCCAAATTAATTAAATCGGCTCCTTTAAACTGGTCGATTAAAGTGTCTATAGAGCCGTCGGCGACGATTTTGCCTTTGTTGATAATAACCGCTCTGTCGCAAGTCGCTTGAACTTCGGGAAGGATATGCGTGGATAAAATCACGGTCTTAGCCGCGCCCAATCTCTTAATCAGATTGCGAATTTCGACAATTTGATTCGGGTCTAAACCGATAGTCGGCTCGTCGAGTATCAATATATCGGGATTATGCGCCATAGCTTGCGCCAAGCCGACTCTCTGTTTATAACCTTTTGAAAGCTCCGCTATGTCCTTGTGCCTAACGTCGCCGATGCCGCAAATGTCTATCATCTCTTTCATTCTACGGCTTAACTCCGGTCCCCTTACGCCCTGCAATTTAGCGGCGTATCTCAAGAAATCCATTACGTTCATATCGTCGTATAATGGATTCATTTCGGGGAGGTATCCCACTCGTTTTCGCACTTCCATAGAATGCGTTTTGATATTATAGCCGTCCACCTCAACTTCGCCCGAATTAGGCGGCATAAAACAAGTGATAATCTTCATCGTGGTGGTTTTGCCGGCTCCGTTAGGTCCTAAAAACCCAAGTATCTCGCCTTGCTCAACATCGAAAGAAATGTTGTCAACCGCGAGATTCGGTCCGTAATACTTCGTTAAGTTATCAACTCTGACGCTCATAGTATTCCTTGCTTTAATGAGAATACAATTAACGTAATAAGAACAAAACGAGAACTATCCACATTTATTTTACGATTTTTTAATAGATTTTTTAACCCTTCCGAAGGTTCTCCTTTACGGATTTGATAACTCACTAGCTCCGTCCTTTAGGGCGGAGGACCGAAAACCTCGTAATTCGTAATTAAAAAAAGTTTGCCTCGTTTCGTCCGCTCCCGCTTTAACCCATCCCAAACCCTTCCCTTTAGAAAAAGGGAAGGGCTTTTTTCTCCTCTCAGATGTGCCACACCTCGCAGGTGTGGCACATCTTAAAGCGCATTAAAGCCCCCTCCCTTTGCTAAAGGGAGGGCTGGGGAGGGTTTGAATTCCAATTTGGAAATTAGACTGTAACCGCTTAATAAATAATGATTTAATTCTCTCCCCGCTTGCGGGGAGAGTTAGAGAGGGGTAAACATAATTAAACGCTATTTATATTCGCGCTTTCTCGCCTTTTTTCTTTTGCGTAATGATTTTCTCCAAATCGAGTAAAATCAAAATTCTTTCGTCAAGTCTGGCTATCCCCGTAATGAATTCCGTATCGATATCGGTCGTCATCGCGGGCGGCGGTTCGGTTACCGACTCGTCTATTCTTAAAACTTCGCTCACTTTATCGACGATAAAGCCGAGCGATTTAGAATCAAGCTCCACTACGATTATTCTCGTGCTGGAGTCCATCTCTTTATCGGGCAAGCCTAATCGCTTCCTCATATTAATTATCGGAACGACTTTGCCCCTTAAATTTATAACGCCTTGCACGTGTCCGGGCGCGTTGGGAACTCTGGTTATTTCGATTATTCGAATTATCTCCTTTACGTTAAGGATATTTACGCCGAATTCCTCTTCGCCTATGCTAAAGCTAACTAATTGCAAGAGATTTTCAGTAACTTTTTCTTCTTCCGTTAATATCGCTTCTTCCGCCATAGTTTACCTCAATTTTTTTTTAAGATAGTTATCGTCAATCTAATCGAAAATGTTTAACGAACAAATATATTTTTTACTAATAAGCGCCGAATCTATTATAAGATATAGCAAATAATCGGCTTTTTTCCGCCTATCTCTCGAAGTTCCTGTAGCTAATCTTTCTCTAAGGCGGTCAAATACGTCGCCCACCCGCTCTTGAAAAGAAACTAGATAGCCGTCGCCGAGAAAACAGCTCATATGCTCGGCGTCAATGCTAAATGATGAATATCGAAACGTCGCCCGACTTTCTCGATTAGATTCACGTCCGCTAAACCGTCGATATTAATCCAATTGATTGTTCTCTTGTCGATTTTACTTTCAATTTCTTCGAAACTGTACAAGGAGATTTCTTTATGCTCGCTTTCGCTGTATTGCGTTAAAGTAAGTTGGGGCTTCTTTTTTTCGTCGCCGGTATAAATCAAAGTTCCGGGCGGCAGCCCTACTTCTTTTCTAGCTTTTTTGAATGGAAACGACAGTTTCATTTTATTCGCTTGAATTAATTATATTTACTAATATCTTTAAATCTTCTCCGGTACGACCGCCAAATACTCCTGCCGAACCACCAACCCGCTAAAAGCCAAAGAACCAAAGCCGCGAATAGCTGTTTTAAAAAAGCCGCGGATTGAATATGTGTCCAAAAATTGTAATCTTCTTGATAAAACGACGCCGCGACGTTCGAAACTACTAGATAAATAACAGCCATAACAAGTCCAAACCGCAAAACCCCGTATTTAAACACGAATTTCTTCTTCCCTATCTTTTGCATAGAGTTCCACTTTTCTTTCATAGCGTCTTTTGAATCGTAAACCATAATTTCGCCTTAATGTATTTCAAAAATCCGTCAAATAATAAAAATAAAAAAATGAAAAAAATCAACTCCTCTGTTTATCAGTTCTCGGATTTTTCAGATTCATTGCTCAATTGCGCCTCCGCCGCCAATAAATCGGCTTTAGAAGTGATTTTAATATTTGCGTCCTCTCCTTGCGTTGTTTTTACTTTCATTCCCATTCTCTCTACCAAAGACGCGTCGTCGGTGCCGACAAATCCGTCCTTTCGAGCTTTCTCGTTCGCTTCGAGAAGCGTCGCAGTTTTAAAGCCTTGCGGCGTCTGAACTGTTCTCAAAACGCTTCTATCGATTGTTTCTTCGACAAACCCTTCCTCGGACACCCTTTTAATTGTATCTTTCGGCTTCAAAACGGGAATCGCCGCTCCGTATTCAATCGCGGCGCTAATAATATTCCCCGCTAAATCCGGCGTAGCCAAAGGTCGAGCGGCGTCGTGAACCAAAACCAAATCCGAACTTTTCGCGTAATCCGACGTCAAAGCGTTATAAACCGATTCCTGCCGCGTAGCCCCGCCCTCTGCATACGTAACTTCTTTTTTAATTCCAAACCGCTTCAATTGGCTGTCAACCAAACTCCGCCTGTCCAAATTCAAAGCTATAATAATACGCTCAATCTCGCTTACGCTGTCAAATATCTTTACGCTCCTTATTAATATAGGCATTCCGCTCAATTCCAAGAACTGCTTAGGTTCTTTACCTCCAAATCTCTCGCCCTTGCCGGCGGCGGGAATAACGACGACAGTTTGAATTTTGTCGTTTTTAGTCTTCATAGCGATATTTTTCAGTAATTGGAAACGAATCAGCTAAACGATAATCGCCCATACCGGTGTAATCAACAAATAAAAACTCGCGATTTCTTTTATTATATTTCCATCTTATATATTGCGCCCTGCCGCTGTATGAATTGTATCTTTCAGTGTAATCCGGCTTCCCGAAAATAATATAAACGCGCCCCATATCCGCAAGCCAGCCTTGAGTATATGATTGAAAATGCTTATTTGCATAATTTATTCTTCTGTAGTATTCCTCGAACGCTTCGTTTCTCTCCGTGTTCGGCGAAGGGTCCATACTTTCCCAGAACTCTTGAAATCTTTTTCTTTTCTCAGCCTTGTTGGCGCCGCTTTTAATATACTCGATATCTTTTTGATTAGCGGCGTATCTCAAATACTCAATCGCTTTTTTAATGTCCTTCATTAAATAACCGGAAATCGTTTTAAAGTATTTAATGGAACGCTCGGCTATCGCGTAATAAGTGTCTTTGTCGGCTAAACTTCCGCCGGGTTGCAGAGCTATAAGCCTAATCTTAAATTTGCCCTGCTCCAGATTGGGAGACATCTGAACGTTTTTAAAATGCCGAGTTCTTGATTTATCCGCTTCTACCCAAAATTTATCGCTTTTATTAATTCTATTCCCTGATTCGTCAACTATTTCATAAACGAGAGCTATTGAATCTAATCCTACGTTGTCGTAAACTTCGTAAAAAATAAAGAAATTGCCGTCTATTAATCCGACGTTCTCCGAAAGATGCGGAGTAATAATATACTCGCCGCCACTTTCTTCTATCGCGCTTAAAAGCATAATTCCGCTAAGCGAAAGCGAGTAGAGATTAAAATTAATAACGCTAATAGCTCTGGATTTTGAATAATTCTTATTTGCAAAATCGTCGATTAAAATAGCGTCTATTTGATAGTCTCCCTTTGGTAAATAAAAGCTGTGCGTCAACCTAACAAAATCGCCTTTGCCCCCTTGCGCCTTGAAATATCCGCCTGCCGCTAAGCTCTTATTGAATATCTTCTTCCTAACAGACTGACCGTCGGAATTATAAACTTCTACGATAAACCGATATTTCGCGCCGAAAACGTCTTTGTGTTTCTCGAAAGCCAAAGTCTGATAAGGTATCAGAGCGTAAACGTCCACTCTTCCTTTAGAGGAATCGGAATTGTCGTCCGCCTTAAAGCATACCGCGTCGAAATAAAACGGTTTGTCGAAAAAACTCGGCTGAATTACCTGCGCTTTCAACGAAGCGGTTATAAAAAAAAGCGTCAAAATCGCTATATTCTTTGCAACATTAAATTCTTTCATTCGATTATTTTTCCCGATTATATCTTGCGTCGTCAAAATATTTAAGATAACACTAGAGAGACAAAAAACAAATATATTTTGTCTATAATTCGCTCCTTTTTTAATTTATAGTCAGTTCTTTGCCAAATAATTTTTAGATAACATAGGAGAACGCTATGATATTCGACCTCGATATGCTAAAGTCCCACTACGCGTCTTTTGCCGATAAAGTAAAAACAGCCAAAGAAAAGACAAGCAAACCGCTAACCTTCGCCGAAAAAATATTGTTCGCGCACTTACATAAAGACGAACCCGTCAGAGAATTCAAAAGAGGCGGAGATTACGTTAATTTCTCTCCCGACAGAGTCGCTATGCAAGACGCCACCGCCCAGATGGCTCTCTTGCAATTTATGCAGTCGGGCAGAAAGAAAACCGCCGTGCCATCTACCGTTCATTGCGACCATTTAATACAAGCCAGAGTCGGAGCGGACAAAGACTTATCAGCCGCGAAAGACATAAACAAAGAAGTTTACGATTTCCTATCGTCTGTTTCCAATAAATACGGAATCGGCTTCTGGAAACCCGGAGCGGGCATAATACACCAAGTCGTTCTGGAAAATTACGCTTTCCCGGGCGGAATGATGATAGGAACCGACTCCCACACGCCGAACGCGGGCGGACTCGGTATGTTGGCAATAGGAGTAGGCGGAGCGGACGCCGTGGACGTAATGGCTGGAATGCCTTGGGAACTCAAATTCCCCAAATTAATCGGCGTTAAACTAACGGGAGAATTGGACGGCTGGACCGCTTCAAAAGACGTTATATTAAAAGTCGCGGGAATACTAACCGTTAAAGGCGGCACCGGAGCGATTGTCGAATACTTCGGCGACGGAGCGCGCTCGCTATCCTGCACCGGAAAAGGAACTATTTGCAATATGGGCGCGGAAATCGGAGCCACTACATCCACCTTCGGCTACGACGACAGTATGAACCGATATTTAGAAATTACCGGCAGAAAAGAAGTCGCCGAAATGGCGGAAAATATCGCCGAACATCTAACTGGCGACCCCGAAACTTACGCCGACCCGGAAAAGCATTTCGACAAAGTAATAGAAATCAACTTGTCCGACTTAGAGCCGCACGTAAACGGACCTTTTTCGCCGGACAAAGCTTGGCCCGTCCCAGAATTAAAGAAAGCGGTAAAAGAAAACGATTATCCAGAAAAAGTAGAAGTGGGCTTAATCGGCTCTTGCACCAACTCTTCATACGAAGATATATCCAGAGCCGCTTCAATCGCCGAACAGGCTCTCGACAAAAAACTCAAAGTAAAATCAGAATACACAATTACTCCCGGCTCCGAGCAAATACGATACACAATAGAAAGAGACGGATACATCGACTTATTTGAAAAAATAGGCGGCGTCGTTCTCGCCAACGCCTGCGGTCCTTGTATCGGTCAATGGAATAGAGCCGGAGCCGAAAAAGGCGAAAAGAACACGATTATAACGTCTTTCAACAGAAATTTCGCTAAGAGAAACGACGGCAACCCCAACACTCACAGCTTCGTCGCTTCGCCGGAAATTGTAACGGCTTTATCTATAGCCGGCAAACTTACGTTCAATCCGAAAACCGATACTTTAACAAACGAAGACGGCGAAGAAGTAAAATTAGACCCTCCTAGCGGCGTCGAATTACCCGCAAAAGGCTTCGAAGTCGAGGATATGGGCTATCAACCGCCCGCCGAAGAAAGCGAAGACGTCGATATTATCGTCAAACCCGATTCAGATAGATTACAAATTCTATCTAGATTCGAGCCTTGGGACGGCGAAGACTATAAAGGATTGAGATTGCTCATTAAAGCCAAAGGCAAATGCACAACCGACCATATATCAATGGCGGGTCCTTGGCTAAAATATAGAGGACACTTAGACAATATCTCGAATAATCTCTTAACGGGCGCCGTCAACTACTTCAACGACGAAACCAACAAAGTGAAAAACCAGCTTACGAGCGAATACGGTACGGTTCCCGACGTGCAAAGAGATTATAAAAAGCAAGGCGTTGGAACTATCGTCGTCGGAGACGAAAACTACGGCGAAGGCTCTTCCAGAGAGCACGCCGCTATGGAGCCGAGACATCTCGGCGTAAAAGTAGTCCTAGTGCGCTCGTTCGCCAGAATCCACGAAACGAATCTTAAAAAGCAAGGTATTCTAGCGATTACATTCGACAATCCCGACGACTATGAAAAAATAAAAGAAGACGACAAAATCGACGTTCTCGGACTGAAAGAATTCAAACCCGGCTCGCAATTCACAGTCGTCTGCAATCATAAAGACGGAACGAAAGACGAATTCAAAACCAACCACACTTACAGCCAAACGCAAATAGAATGGTTCAAAGCCGGCTCGGCTTTAAATCTAATAAGAAGCAAAATAACGGGAGATAAAAGCTAAATATTCCGTAAATATTAAATATTATTAATTAAAAAGAGGGCGAATACAAACTTTTCGCCCTTTTTTATTTTCAACTTTTGACGTTATTTAATCAAAAATATCTGCCAATAGTCTATATTTCAATTATTTAACGACGAGACTCTAACTCTCATTCAGCAAAAACTTGATTTTCTAATTGTTTGTAAAAACAAGGAAATTTTATAAATTTGTAATGAAGAGTCGATTAATAATAGGTTCAGCGAATGAAAAAAACAGTTACAAATTTTTCTCGAGGCGACTTCTTCATAATAAAGGCTAAATACTATATAAAAACAATATATGGGCATAATAATGCCATAGTTTTTATTAACAGTTAGAAGGAGTTTATATGAAACTATCAAAGTTACTGTTGCCGATATTAATTTTTTCAGTATTAGCGGCAACTTCGACGCGCGCTCAAAACGGCTCTATCACAGGCGTAGCCAAAAACGCGAAAACGGGCGAGAAACTCCCGGGCGCTAGAGTAGAGTTAATCGAGAAAGGTCTCGCCGAGAAAGAAGCGACCGGAAAAAAATACGGCGACATAACCGGCAAGAACGGAGAATTTACAATTAAGAACATACCTCCGGGCAAGTATATTGTAGTAGCCCACTTCATCGGTTTTAAAAACTACTATAAGGATATTAACGTCAAGCCCGGCGAAAGGAAAATGGAAGTTAAATTAATGCCGGACGTTGTATCGCTCGACGAAGTTATCGTAACGGGCGTAGCCTCGAAAAGAGCGAAAGCGGTAGCTGACGTCTCAGTGGCGCGTATTAACGCTTCCGAACTCCGAAAGCAAAACGTTTATCAAGATTTCAGTCAAATGGTTGCCGGCAAAGTTTCCGGCGTCCAAGTTAAGTCGGCTTCGGGAAATGTCGGCGGCGGTATTAGATTCCATATCCGAGGCGGCGGCGGTCTTAACGGCGACGGTCAACCCGTTATTTACGTTGACGGAATTAGAATGAACAACAACGAAATCGGAATAGACATTAGCGGTCAAGGATTTTCAACTTTAGCTGATTTAAATCCTAACGATATCAAGTCGGTAGAAATATTAAAAGGTCCCGCCGGCGCGGCTCTATACGGAACGTCGGGTTCTAACGGCGTCGTTCTTATAACCACCAAACACGGCAAAAGAGCCGAAGATTACACTGAAGTCAACTATCAATCAGTCTTCGGCTGGAACGAACAAGCGGTGGAATACAGCGAAGACGATTTTGTAAGCGCAAAAGACGCCAACGCTATCTTCCGCGAAGGCGCTCTTCACGAAAACACAATTAACTTCCAAGGCAAATCGGGAATGTTTAGCTATTACGGCGCTTACACAAACAGAGACGAAGACGGAATAGTTGGAAACAACAGCTACGAACGCGAATCGGTTAGAGGAAATTTTGAAGTATTTCCAAACGAGCAGTTAAATTTAAAAGTTAGCGGAAACTACGTTTGGAGCGACAACAACCGCCCCATTAACGACAACAACGTTATGGGTTGGCTGGGCAATACGATGCTATTTACACAATCCTACAGATTTACCGACAGTACGGCTATTTCTAAAATCCAAAACGGGGTAGTTACCAAAAGATTTATCGGTTCGGCTCAATTATCTTATACGCCAAATTGGCTCCCCGGACTTAGATTGCACGGAGTTGTCGGCTTCGACGGAATGAACTACAGAAACGACGCTTTTTATCCGCCGGGATATTTTTATACCGGACCGAGCACAAAAGGCGAAAAAGAAATATTCCAAAGAACCCGCGACCAAATAAATTACGATTTTCACGCGGCGTACGACTTTGAGATTATCGAAGATTTAAAATCAACGTCATACATAGGAGCTCAAATATTTGAAAACTATACAAGATTTTCGGACGTTACGTTACAAGATTTTGCTTCTCCAAAAATTAGCAATTTAGACGCCGGCGCCGAATACATAGCGGCAAACGACGGCTTGCTTCATTACAAAGAAGCGGGATTATTTGTCGAAGAAGACTTGAATTATAAAGACACTTACATAATGACCCTGTCGGTAAGAAACGATTACACAAGCGTCTTAGGCAACGACGCGCCAAGTATTTTCTATCCTTCTGTTAGAGGCGCCGTTCGCTTAGACAAATTCGATTTTCTACCCGACCAGATTAACTTTCTTAAGTTGAGAGCGGGATACGGACAATCCGGACAGCTTCCGGGTATTTTAGCCGCTTATCCGCTAAGATGGGCGGGACAGCAATCCGGACACGGCGTTGGAGGACTAATTAACAGCATAGGCAACTCCGATATCGAACCGGAAAGATTAGAAGAATTCGAAATGGGAATAGAAACGCAATTCTTTAACGCCTATGGATTCGACTTAACTTATTTCCAAGGCTACGGCAAGAATTCAATTATTAATTTACCCAATCCTCCTTCGACTGGCTTAACCGCTTCGGACGTTCCGACAAACATAGCCGAAATTAGGTCTTGGGGAGTCGAAGCGAGATTTTACGCCAATCCGATTATTACCGAACAATACAAATTGAATTTCGACGCCAACGTTACTTGGTCCGACAACGAAATAATAGAACTCGGCACCGACCAACCTATAATTGGCGGATTCGGAAATCAAGGCTGGTACGAAGGCGAGAGACGTTCCGCGTTTATAGCCAAGAAAGTGTTGGGAGCTCAATTCGACGAGGAAACAGGTCAATTCTTGGGACCTAAAGTTTCAGACGAAGAGGAATACTTAGGAACTCCGATTCCAATTCTAAACGGTTCATTCTCGACCAATTTTACTTTCCTGAAAAACTTCACGGTATATTGCCTATTCGAATGGGCTACCGGACACAGCATGTATAATAATACCAGAGCGTTTCAGGTATCTTTTGGAAACAACGTAGAATACAACGAACTAAATGAAGAATTAGGAACGCTAGATCCCGGCACCGCTGAATACAGAGCCACGGCTGAAAAAATAGCCAGACTCAATCCAAATTACGACGACAACTTCATTGAAGAAGCCGACTGGTTGCGCTTAAGAGAAATCAGCTTGAGAATCGACGTAACCGATTGGATGAGCGATTATCTAACCGGCAGCCACATCAAAAATCTGTCGTTTGTAGCTTCCGTTAGAAACGCGGCTCTGTGGACAAAATACAGCGGAGCCGACCCGGAAGTTAATATGTTCGGCGCGAGAACGAACATCGCTAGAGGAGTTGACTTCTTAACCCTACAAAACGCTAGAACGTATAATTTCCAAGTCAATCTCGGTTTATAAAAATTTGATAAAAATAATACGGAGACAATTATGATAAAACAATTTAAACTAATAATGGCAACGCTAATAATAGGTTCGCTTATTATAGCGCTTATATCCTGCGAGGATTTCGTAAACGACGTCGAAGAGCCTATCAACGACATCGCGGACGAAAGTCTTAATACGCCGCAAGACGCGCCGTTTCTTATTACAGGCGTTGAAGCCGCATTCGATATCGTATGGGACGAAACTTCGAATTTCGCGGGCGGACTTTCCGACGAACTTGAGTTTACCCGCGACATCCAGCAAGCTACATTTCCGACTTTCGAGGCTATCGATCTAGCGGAAAGAGAAGGCACGGGTTCGAGAAATCCGCTCGTTCCGCAGAACAATTCGACGGAAACTATTATGAACGAATTGGCTCGCTTGAGACTATACGCTGACACCTTGGTTTATCGAGTTGAAAATCGAATTGATTTTGACTCCGCGACTGACGCCAGAAGACACGAAGCTCTGTTTAAAGGATATTTCTACGGAGCCGTTTCACGCTACATCTGGGGAGCGTATTGGGCTCTTGAACCTGGCGACGGCGGCGGCGGAGTAATTAACGTTAGCCCTTACATCCCAGCCGAGCAAATGTATAGCGACGCTATCGATTTACTCGACGAAGCTATTAAATATGGCTCCCCTACGCAAGTTATGTGGGCAAACACATTGAAAGCCAGAATTTACTTAATCCAAGAAGACTACGCTCAAGCTCAAGCGGCGGCGGAATTAGGCTTGACTCAAGGCTCAGAACCAATGTCCGCTAAATACAACACTAGCTTGAACAACTATTGGTATTATTGGGCTGGACCCGGCAGAACTCAATTCCACGCCGCCGACCGCTTCGGAACTTACGTTTACGAAGACCCGAACGAAGCCAATAGAATTCCTCTATATACTATTCAAGGACAGAACGACTTCACCGTGGAAAACGACACCGTTATCGGCGGAGTCGAATATACCGCCGGAGAAACCACCAAAAGAGTATATATGCAACAGCTGAAATACGACGATATGTCCTCTTTCTTGCCTTTCCTGACTTGGCAGGAAAACGAGCTTATGAAAGCGGAAATCGCTATTAGAAACGACGATCCCGACGGAGGACTTACGATAGTAAATAACGTCAGGAGTACTTACGGCCTCGACGCTCTGACCGACCAAGACATTACCGATATGTACGGCGGCGATTATCTCGAAATGATATACGTCGAGAGAGACAAGGAGTTGTGCTTCACCGGAATGAGACTTATCGACCAAAGACGCTTCGATAAGTGGCATATAGACGAATCGAAAACCTGGCAACATCTGCCTATCAATTACGAAGAAAGACAAGCCAATCCGAATATAGACTAAAGGCTATGGCTTGACATAATCTAAGCCCTCTTTCTCAACTCGAGAAGGAGGGCTTTTTCGCGTTTAGGAAATGTCCTCCAAAAAAAAAGCGGATATGTTTATCCGCCTTTATAAAGACACGAAAGAGCAAACGCGAGAGTTCGCTATAATTTTTATCTACATCGACTCAATATCATAATCCTTGATTTTTCGCCAAAGGGTGGAGCGGTGCATACCGAGTTCTTTCGCGGCTTTCGAGCGATTTCCTTTATTCCGCCTCAGAGTCTCTAGAATAATATCTTTCTCGTTGCCGCCGTTATGAGAAATCCTGTTGACAATCGCGCTTTGATTAACTATGCTCGAAGGCAAATGCTTAGGCAAAATCTCGTCGTTATTGCCGCACATTACAAACGCGTGCTCTATGGCGTTTTCCAGCTCTCTTACGTTTCCGGGGAATCTATATTTCCTAAGTAAATTAAGCGCTTCCGGCGATATTTTCTGGACGGGCAATTTAGTTTTCTTCCTAAACGCTTTCAAAAAATGGTCAACCAACAAAGGAATATCCTCCGGTCTTTCCTTGAGAGGCGGAACTTCCAGTTCAACGACGTTTATTCTATAATATAAATCTTCCCGAAAATTGCCCTTGGCGATTTCCTCGCTCATATTCGCGTTTGTCGCCGCTATTATTCTAGCGTCGGAATGTTGTGTTTCCGAAGAACCCAGAGGACGATATTCCCCGTTGTTCAAAGTCCTAAGCAACTTCACCTGAAGGGAAACGTCCATCTCGCTAATTTCGTCTAGCAACAAAGTACCGCCGTTAGCCAAACAAAATTGCCCGGGCTTGTCTTTCTTTGCGTCGGTGAAAGCGCCTTTTTTGTAGCCGAACAATTCGGACTCTAACAGCTGAGGCGGCAGAGCGGCGCAATTAATTTTAATATACGGTCCGTATTTCCTTGGGCTTAAGTTATGTATGACTTGCGCAAACAGTTCCTTGCCGGAACCGCTAGGTCCCTGAATCAAAACGCTGCAATCCGACTCGGCGATATTCGGAAGCAGACTAATCAAGCGCTGCATTTGAGGATTCACGCTAACAATCTCATCTAACGCTTTCTCTTTTTCATATTCGCGCTTAAGATGCTCGATTTCCGATATATCGCTAAAAAACTCAACGGCGCCGACAACCTCGCTGTTTTCGTCTTTTAATAAAGTAGTAGAAACGCTAATCGGCGTTTCGCAACCGTCTTTGGTTATAATAGTAACCCGAACGTTATCTACCATCTCCTTGGTTTTCAAGGTGTCTTTCAAGGCGCATCTTTTGTTGCAAATTTCCGTCCTGAAAATCTCAAAACATCGCTTGCCAATCGCCTCCGAAGCCTTAAACCCGGTAATGCGCTCGGCGGCGAGATTAAAAGACGTAATCCTGCACTTTTTATCAACGGTGAAAACGCCGTCGCTAATGCTGTCGAATATTATTTCGCTTATCTTTTTTGCCATTCTTCAAGCTAAGAAATTTTATTCATTTAATAGATAGCTTATTATTAACGACGAACAAAACAAATCTTAGCTTGTAACTTCGTTAATCACCGAACGTTCTTCCTTTATTCCGATATTTTCGGAAAGTAGCTCAGCCTGCCTGTTAATAAACAATTGATTGGGCTTGTCCGGTCCAACCAAAATAACGGGCGAAACAAAGCTCTCGGCGAACTCCTCTATAGGCTTCTTCGCGAAAAACGCGCCTTTGTGAGGATACGCCAATACTAACGCCTGAAACTCCCTGATAAACAAACAGCGATGCAATTCAATCCAGCTGTCGTCGTAGCAGATTCTGAATCCGACGTTAAGAAAATCGCCGGCTCTATCGTCGTAATACAGCCTCAATTCTTTTTCTTTCTTGAGAGCCAATTTTTCCGCTTCTTCGGCGTTTAACTTTCGAGACGTATTGTCTTCCTTATCGTAAGGATTATTAAGAAAATGAAATACGTTCAATTGTAAACCCGATTGCTTAGCTAAACGCATAGCGTAATCAAACGCCCAATCTCCCTGCTTGGAATAATGAGCGCAAAATCCTACTGCGTTAAATGACGGTATAGCCATTGTCTTCTCCTTTTATTTTATGAACAATAATATTTATTTCTCTATTTTTCATTAGAAATCGTCGCTTCTTTTAAATAGTAATCCGAGTAAAGCGCTCCGATTGGATTGTTAGCCAAAGACTTGTCCTTAACGAAAAGCGTCGTCGCGGGCGCTTCGCTCGATTTAGCGAACAAGCAATCGGCTCCGATGCACAATCCGACTAATACGTTTAAATCCGTTCCTATTTGATTCAATACCTTCGCCTGTCCGATTGGATTGCAAGATATTTTTCTTTTATCTTCGTAGTGCGCTTCGTCTAAAGCGCGACCGCCAATCTTGCAACAAACCGGAAACACGTCGAAAAACCTTTTGAGAACGCTAACGAGTATTCCCGTCGGCTCCATTAATTCGTTACAATACGCTACGCCAATCCTTTCGTAATTCATTTCTAAAGCGAAATAAATCACTTCGGACAAACGGCACAGCTTCCTTTCCTCCTCGAAGGAAATATCAATAGCCGACTCCAAAATTCCTCTGTCCTCTCGCTTTTCCTCAATCGGTATTACGCTCTTAAATTTGTCGCATTCGTCTCCTTCCAAACAAACCTTGTCGGGGCAAGAAAGACAGTCAATCGAGTCGATTTTCTCTTCGCTTATAGGCGCTCTAAAATCTTTCTTAGGCTCTACTTTCGTAGAGATGCCTAAACCGGATTTCAAGCTTTTTGTTTCTATAGCTTCTATCAGTTCTTCTTTGTCGCAAGCGACGTTGTCTATTACCGATATCCCGCGCGCTATCGCTTGTCTTTTATCCTCGAGCTTAATGCCGCCGCAAACTAAAGTCTCTATCCTATTATCAATTAAACATTTTAATATATCTATCCAAGAACTTTCTTCAATCGATAACTTTTTTACCGACGATATCCGCTTGCCTAATGTCTTAACCAACATTAGCGAATTCGAGATTGTGCATCTCGGCGCGACTCTGTCCTCAAATAATGGAACTCCGTATGTCATCTATCGACTCCAGTTTTTGCTTTACAATTTGGCAACTTATATGCCAACAAGACAATTATTAAATATAAAGCTAAATCGGAGTAGAGTTTATAGTATAAAGATACGGTGAAATCTCAATAGATTCAAAAACTTAACGAAAATAAGGCGGGAACGTTAAGCTGAAAATAAGTTATCGATAAAAATTCGTTTTATATTTTTTCGCAACATAATAACGTTGCAACTGTTGTCGCGACAACTTAAAATGTTGCAACACCCGCGACGCATTTTCACGCTATTTTTTATCGCGATTTTTTTGCTTTTCAAAAATAAAAAAAATTCCGACAAATACTCGCCTAGAAAAATCGATTTTATAATTATATATATAATATGTTGTTATGAAAAACAAAGAAAGGGCGATAACGCTTAAAAACCGCCTGCAATAAAAAATTGGGAAACTGAAAAATCTTATTCGGTATAGTAATTGTCAAATTGGAATAAAAATGTTAAAAAGTTCAACAAAAAAGGAATAGAAAATGGAAATAAAAGAGCAAAAAAAAGAAAAAGAAAACAAAGAGGTTGACGAAACGAAGAAGCGCCTCGAAGAAGAAAAGAAAAAGTATTTCTACAACGTTGAAAATCCGCCAGTCGAAAACAAAGCGGAGAAGTTTTTGGAAGCTTTCGCGGCGGTGATTAAGCACACAGACTATAAGCCGCTTTTAGATTCTTATAGCTCTACGCACACAAAGTGCAATCGTTGCGCGGTAGCTTGCCCGGTTTATCTAACTACTCAAGACCCGCGCGACATACCTTGCTATAAAACCAATATCCTTTTGGATATATATAAAAGGTATTTCACGATTGGCGGATGGTTCGAATCGCGCTTTTCAATGGACAAATTCGAACTAACAGACGAAATAGTCGAAGAAATGGCGGAGCTTTTTTATCGATGCACCGCTTGCAGACGTTGCACCAGAGAATGCCCGTTAGGTCTCGACCACGGCATATTGACCAGACTCGGACGATATATATTAAGTATGATAGGCATCTCTTCCAAAGCTCTGCAAGTAAGCACTAGAGAGCAATTAGAAGGCGAAACCAAAAACACATCGAAAGTGCCAAAAGCCGCTCTAATGAATACGCTGGATTTTTTGTCCGATGAAATTGAAGACATACTCGGCGTAAAATTAGAGTTTCCCGTAGATAAAAAGGACAGAGAATACGTTTTCTTCTGCGCCGTCAGCGATTATTTAATGGAGCCGGACACCTTAATGGGAAACGCCGCGGTATTATACGCCGCCGGCGACTGGGATAAATGGACAATCGGCGCTGAAAATTACGACGGCATCAACTACGGCTTATTCTATAGCGACTGGCACTTGGAAAACATTATTAAACAACTTGTCGGCGAAGTCGATAGACTAAACGGCGACAAAATACTAATCGGCGAATGCGGACACGCTTCAAGGTCCGCTCACGAATTCGTGCCGGTTTTCTGCGGCAAAAATTCGTATCCGGTCATCAACTTTATGGAATACACTTTGGACTGCATAGAAAAAGGAAAAATCAAATTAGACCCCGACATTATAGAGGAAAAAGTAACTTATCACGACCCCTGCAACATATCGAGGTCGGGCTGGATTGTCGAACAACCGAGAAAAATTCTCAAATCATTCGTTAAAAACTACGTCGAAATGACGCCCAACAGAGAAGACAATTACTGTTGCGGAGGCGGCGGCGGATTAGTTTCGCTCGACGAAATCCACGAATACAGAATGGAAATCGGCGGTAAAATGAAGGTTAAACAAATAGAAGAAACCGGAGCGGATATTGTTATTTCGCCCTGCGCCAACTGCAAAAAGCAATTAAAAGAACTCGTCGATTACTATAAATTGCCCTGCAAAGTTATGGGCTTGCACGACTTGATTTTTAAAGCTTTAGTCATTCCCGGCGGCAAATCGACTAAAGAAAGAAAAGAAGAAGCCGCTATGTTTGAAATGTAAATAATATGTTAATTATATATTTTTAAGGATAAGTATGGAAGAGTGGATAGATTTTGCGAAAGGACCGTTATTTGCCTTAACCTTTTCTATTATGATATTGGGTTTGGCGAGACACGTTATTATCCAAATCTACTATCTATTTTTTACAAAAGGTAGAAGATTGAAAAACGTCTCGTGGAAATCCATTTTTTCGGATTTAGCGAGCTGGATAGTGCCGGTAAAGCATATGATTAAAGGGACAGCGTTCTTTACGATGTTTTCTTTTGTTTTTCACGCCGCCGGTATAGTAGTAATGGTATTATTGATAGACCATATCGTTTTATGGGAAGATTTATTAGGAATCAACCTGCCGGCTATTGGCAGAGCTTTAGCCGACACGCTGACGCTTATAACAATTTTCTGCATCTTGGCGTTGCTGTTCTGCCGTATATTTATTCCGAGACTTAGAGCGATGAGCGAAAAAATCGACTATATTATATTAATAGCGACTCTATTGCCGTTCGTCTTCGGTTATATGGCGGGACATCCCAACGTAAATCCATTTTCTTGGCATTTGGCGATGCTGTTGCATCTGTTAAGCGCCGAGCTTTTATTCTTGATGATTCCATTCACAAAATTATCTCATATCGCTCTGTTCATTTTCGATAGGTTATCGCCAATTCACTGGCAACTAAGACCCGGAGCTGGAGATAAAGTAGCCGAAGAATTATTCGGAAAGGAGGCTAGAGTATAATGTACGCTATATTAGTAGACGCGAGCAAATGCACCGGTTGCGAAAAATGCGTTGACGCTTGCATAGAAACAAACGGATTAAACGAAAAGAAAGCGGAAATCGACAAAGCCGTTATAAAAGACGGATTGTCCGACAATAGATTCCTCAGCGTAAACGAAATCAAAAAAGACTCGTTCGCTCGAAAAAGCTGTATGCACTGCGTCGAGCCGAGTTGCGTCTCGGCTTGTTTAGTGGGCGGCTTGACAAAAAGCAAAGAAGGACCGGTATTATACGACCCAGACAAATGCATCGGTTGTAGATATTGTATGCTATCGTGCCCGTTCTATATTCCTAGATACGAATGGTCGAAAACGCAACCCTTCGTCAAAAAATGCGATATGTGCTACGACAGAATCAAGGAAGGCAAACTACCGGCTTGCGTGGAAGCCTGCCCCTATGGAGCATTAGAATTTGGCGAACGCGAGGAACTACTCAAAAAAGCCAAAAGAAAAATCCAACAAGACCCGAAATACGTCAATCGCGTTTGGGGAGAAAAGGAATTAGGCGGCACGTCGGTATTATTTATATCCGATTTCGACGTCTCTCAAGTCGGATTCCCACAGCAAGCTTCGGCAGCAATTCCCGAATTGACGGAACCGTTAATCGAAAAAACCCCGCAAATAGGACTCGGCGTATTAGGCGGATTGCTTGGGTTGAACTGGATTATTAGAAGAAGAGAAAAGCTATCAAAAGAAAATCAAGAAAATAGTAATAATAAAAACGAAGAGTAGAGTTATGGAAGAAAGAAATAAATTTTTCAAAGACGCTTTATGGTTTTTTGTTTTCTTCGGATTAGTCGCCGCGGTTTTTCGGCTATGGTTCGGACTCGGTCCGACGACTAATTTAAACGACGCTATGCCGTGGGGATTATGGAAAATCCTTAATATGGTGGCTGGCGTCGCTCTTTCCACTTGCGGCTTCACCGTGGGATTTCTAGTTTACGTGCTTAGAATTAAACGCTTCAAACCGCTGGTGAGACCGGCAATTCTAATAGCCTTTCTCGGCTACGGGTCGTCCTGTCTCGCTTTGCTATTCGATATCGGATTGCCGCATAGATTCTGGCATCCGTTTATTATGTGGAACGAACATTCATTCCTATTCGAAGTATTTTGGTGCGTTATGCTATACTTTACTGTAACGGCAATTGAATTAGCGCCGAATATTCTCGAAAAATTCAAAGCGGATAAGGCGGTCAAAATTTTGCACAAAATCGCATTCGGAGTCGTTGTCGTCGGTATATCGCTTTCGTCGCTGCATCACTCGTCCTTAGGCTCGCTGTTCTTAACGACGCCGCAAAGATTGCACGAACTTTGGTACACGCCCGCCCTGCCGCTCCATTTTATAGTTTCGGCAATTGGTTGCGGAATGATGTTCCTAATATTCGTTAAAATTCTATACTCCAGCTTATACAATAGAAAACCGATTTTCGGCGACAATCACAAAAGCGGCTCCCCCGCGGTTTGCGCCAAAGACGCTACCAACAATACAAAAAATAATTCGCTTTACGGCGAAGATATGCCGACCTTGGAAAGACTTTCAGTAATAGCCGTCTCGGTATTATGCGTCTATTTCGTTCTGAAAATTTACGACTTGTTTTCTCAAGGTAGCATTAACGCTCTGTTAGCTGGAACTTGGGAAAGTTGGCTTTTCGGTTTTGAATTGATTATTACTTCGATAATTCCTATCGTATTAGTAGCTATAAAGAAAACCAGAAAATCGCCCTACGGACTGGGGATTGCGGCATTCTTCGCGTCGGCGGGATTAGCGCTGAACCGAGTGGACGTAGGCATTCTCGGTTACTTCAGAGACGCCGGAACCGTCTATTTCCCCTCTTTAGCTGAATGGGCGTTAAGCGTAGGCGTCGTCGCCGGAGCGGCGTTGGTTTTCTTTTACGTAGCGGAAACATTTTCAATATTCGAGCCGCGATATCAAACAATCAAAATCAGATTCGGCGGCAGTATGTTCAAAACCGCTTTCGACACCTTCTCCAGAGTTTGGAAAACCGCTCTGAACAACGCGCTGCATAGAGTGTCGCTAATCGGCATTTTCGTCTTGCCGGTAGCTTTCGTTTTAATGTATCCGCCTTACGACGCGGATGAAAAAGAAAACGTAGAGCCGGCTAGCGGACTCGACGTGAAAAGAACAATGTTGCTTATAGACGGAAACGACAACGGAATCGCGACCAAGTTCCCGCATCTGGAACATCAACAAAGGCTAGGGGACGAAAAATCTTGCGTCGAATGCCATCATATGTCGTTGCCGAAAGACCGCTCTACGCCCTGCGCCAGATGCCACAGGTCAATGTATAGCAAAACGATGATTTTCGACCACGAACGGCACACAACAGACGTCGCCGACGATTATAACATAACGGCGATTCATCCGGAAAATTATAGTTGCGTTAAATGCCACGACGCCAACAAACCAAAAACGTCGGAAAACGCAAAAACTTGCATAGAATGCCATGAAAAAGATATGAACATTACGGAAGATTTAACAAACTTCAAATACGCCAACAGTTACGTGAACTCTATGCACGAAAATTGCGAGAATTGCCACAAAGAGCAAGCTGAAATCCTAAAGAAACCTCAATTGGGAGAATGTCAGACTTGTCATAAGAATTTCGACGAAAAAGTAGCCGATATGAAGGAGCTACTTACCGAGAAAAACATCGGCAATTAGTTGAAAAGTCATACTCAACGACAGACGCGCCTCCGTCTCAAATTTCACAATTTGGGACGGAGTTTTTTTAATTCCGAATCAATAATCTCTCTGAGCGTTTTTGCCAGTTGGTTAACCTTTATTGGTTTATTTAGCTTAGCCGCAAAACCGTATTCTTCGTAATTAGCGACGACCGGTTTATTAGAATATCCGCTAAAGACAATCGCCTTTACGTTTGGGTCGATTTTTTTCAATTCCTCGACAGCTTCGTCGCCGCCCATTCCGCCTCTTATAGTTAAATCCAAAATAACTACTGAATACGGCTCGCCGGCGTTCAAGGCTTCCTTATACATCGCTATTGCCTCTTCGCCGTTCTTGGCTCCCGCAATTTTATAGTCCAGAGCTTCGCCGATTTCAATTATGTTTTCGCGAATATCCTCCTCGTCGTCCATAATTAAAACTTTGTCGAATTCGCCCATAGCAACGTCCTCCTTTATTTCTTCAGTTCTTTCAGGGGTTTCTTTTGCGGCGGGTAAATATATGTTAAAGGTCGTCCCTTCTCCAAGCTCCGAATAGACTTTAATATGTCCGCCGTGCTTTTGAATAATAAAATGAACGCTGGACAATCCTAAACCTTGCCCCTTTTCCTTTGTAGTGTAAAAGGGGTCGAAAATGAACTTCAAATCGTCTTTAGGAATCCCCAAGCCTTCGTCTTCTATAGTTATCTTAATATAATCGCCGGTTGGGAGTTCCGCTAAATCTTTGCTCGATAAACTAACGCTCTCAACTTGTATAAAGATTTTGCCGCCGCGGGGCATAGCTTGTTTCGCGTTAATAAGCAAATTCATAAAAGTTTCGTTTATCTGCTTCGGGTCGGCGTTAACCGTCCACAAATCGGACGTGTAATCTTTCTCAGCGGCGCAATTCGAGCCGCTTAAAGCCATACTCTCGGCTTCCTCGATAACTTTGCGAATATCCGTCGGTTCCTTTACCGGCTCGCCGCCTTTAGTAAAGGTCTGAAATCTATTAGCCAGAGCCGAAGCTTGGTCAATCGAACTTTCTATTCTATCTAAATACTTGTCCATATTCTTAGGTTTTATTCTAGCTAAACCGGTATTGAGAGATACCGAAGCCAATATATTCTTGAAGTTATGCGCTATTCCGCCAGCGAGAGTCCCCAACGACTCCAGCTTGGAAATCCTTTGCAACTCCGCTTCCGCCTTCTTTCTATTGGTAATATCGTCAATCGCAATAACTAAATACTTAATATCGCCCGAATCGTTCCTTACCGCCGATGAATATTTATTAACCCATAAAGTTCGACCGCTTTTATGAATGTATCTTTTTTCCATTCTGAAACTGTCGAGTTTATTATCTAATTGCTTTTCAATGTAAGGTTCATTAAGATTCTTATCCTCGGGATGAGTTATATCCATAAAGTTCATATTTAGCGCATCTTCTTCGGAATAGCCGATTATTTCGCAAAATCTTTGATTCAAGCGAATAATTCTTCCTTCGGGCGAAACGTGCGCTATTCCAACTGCGGTCTGCTCAAAAGTTTTTCTGAAACGCTCTTCGCTTTCGCGTAGAGCCTTTTGCGCTATCTCAATCTCGGTTACGTCTCTAATCAATCCGCCTATCCCAATAGAATTATCTTTCAATCTAACGGGAAATTTGCGAGATTCAAACACGTTCTCGCCAAACTTCTCTTTAACAGTAACTTGTTTGCCTTCGGACAAAGCCTTTTTGTCGCTCTCTAAACATTTTTCGGCTAGCTCTTTTGGCAATAATTCAAAATCGGTTTTCCCGAGAACATCGCCCTCCTCAGCGTTTAAAAAATCCAAATACGCTTTATTAACCATAGTATGTCGAAAGTTCTCGTCTTTTAACACGACGAAGTCGTTAGTGGAATGAATATAAGTTCTCAGCTTTTCTTCGCTTTCTCGCAAGGCTTGCTCAGCTTCTTTTCGTTCGCTTATATTTCTAATGGCGGTAACTCTGAACTCTTCGTTTTGCAACATAACGTCTCTCGACTCAATCTCTACGGGGAATAGCGTTCCGTCTTTTTTCTCTGCCGTTATTTCATAAGGCTTCGCTCTTTTCTTAATTATGTTATCCTTAACAATATCGTGATACTCGGACGGCACGCACAGACCTATTAAATTTTCCCCGATTAACTCGTTTCTTGAATAACCGGTCATATTACTAAAGGAGTCGTTAACGTCGATTACAACGCCTTTATCGTGAATTATCACTCCCTCAAACGTTAAACTCGAAAGTTTTTTGAAACGCTCTTCGCTCTCCTGAAGTTGCTTTTCCGCTCGCTTACGGTCTGTTATATCTCTTTCTATGCCTTGTATCCCAATCGGATTACCGTCGGAATCTCTGATAAACGAAACGTGCATTTCAATATTAATAATTCCGTCGGCTGAGTATTCTTCAACCTCAATAATTCGCGATCTGTTCTTATCGACTTCGGGTTTCTTATCCCTTTCTAATTCCTCCTTTAAAAGTTCCCGCATTTTTTGAAGCGAAGTCGGCGGATGTCTTTCCTCCGGTTTGCTTTTAATATGTTCCTCAATGGGCGTCCCTAAGGTATGTTCAACAGAAGGGCTCACATAAGTAATATTCATATCTAAATCCGTCCTCCAAACAACGTCTTTCATATTATCGGTTATATCCCGCAAGCGCTCTTCGCTCTCCTGAATTTGCGTTTCCGCCCGCTTGCGTTCAGAAATATCCCTATACCAGAAAGACATAGCTTTGAAATCGCCTTTGTGGTCTTTAATCGGAGAAATAGATATGCTAACGTCTATTAATTCGCCGCTCTTTGTTTGCCTCACGGTTTCGTAACCTGAAACTCCCATTCCTTTTCTACATTTTTCTCTCCACTCTTCGAACTTTCCTTCGTCTAAACCAATATGGCCTGGGAAAACTTTACCTTTTAATTCTTCTAACGAATAACCGAAAAGTTTTTCAAAAGCGGGATTCAAATCAATAACTTTATCTTCAAGGTCTATTATTGTCAAAGGGTCGGTATTCCATCCGAATAGAGCTTTTTGGAATTCCACGCTTTCTTTTAAAGCCTCCTCAGCTTTCTTGCGTTCTGTAATATCTTCTAAAATCGCTTGTAAAACCTTCGATTTTCCTTTGCCTTTTATCATCGATAAACGAGCTTTCCCGTAACGTTTCTCTCCGCTTTTATGCAGCCACTCAAATTCAAAATCTTCGATTTTCTTCCCTTGAAAAGCTTGTTTCAATAAACCCAAATAAAACGTCATTTTTTTCTGAGGAATAGTGGGAAGTCTATATATAGGACAACCGATTATCTCTTTTTCCGAATATCCCGTTAATTTATAAAAAGAATTGTTCGCGTCGACAACTTCCTTCAAATCGCTAAGCAAAATGCCGTAGGGGGATTCGTTGAAAATAGTCCTATATTTTTCTTCGCTGTCGCGTATAGCCTTTTCAACTCTTTTCCGGTCGGTTATGTCGCGCACCCATTCTACAAAAAGGTTACACTCGCCGTCCATATCGAAAATCGGAATAACGCGTAAATCCACCCAAGTCCCGTCGGGTAATTCAAACTCTCTCTGGAATTCCTTCCGCGTTTCAAGAACTTCTTTCGCTTGGCAGTCGGGGCATATTTTGTCGTATCCTCTATAAGTTTTATAGCATTTGCTTCCGATTATTCTCGCTTCCTTAGGAACGGCGCCGTAGCCTCTCCAATTGCTGAACCGTATGTTCATTTCGCTGTCGTGCACGGAAACCATATCCGGTATGGCGTTCAACATATTTTGCAAAAGAGTCTCGTTTTTTTTAAGAGTTTCTTCAACTTTTTTGCGCTCCGTTACGTCGTGCATCGTAATCAAAGCCCCCGTTTTTTCGCCCTTCTCGTTAGTCAACAACTCACCGTTGCATTCCAAATAACGAATCTCTTTATTTTCCGGCAATACGACAATTTCAGCGTTGCGGACTTTTTCGCCGTTTAACGCGCGAAAGAGCGGTATTTCCTCTTTAGGCAACGGGGTTTTTCCGTCCGTTTTGAACAAATCATAATAATCCGCCCACTTGTCCGGTTTAATTGAACGCTCGGGCAAACCGTGCAATTTGCGCGCGGCGTCGTTAAAGCGCGTAAGTCTTCCCTCTTCGTCGCAAAGAATAATGGATTCCTCTATTGTGTCAAATACCGCCGAAAGAAAAGCTCGCTCGTCTTTCAACCCCTCTTGCGCTCTGTTTAATTCGCCTAAAGCGACGGACAATTTTATATTAGAATAACTTAAACTCGAAATGATATTTGAAAGTTCCGAATAAAACGTCATTACGCTATTAACAAAATCTCTATCCCAACGCGGAACTCTGTCAAGAGCCTCTATATACTCTTTTTCGTCGAAACCATAATTTTTAGCTTGTTCTCGAAAAGCTTCATAATCAGGCTCCTCGTCTTTGTATAAAAACTGCCCGAGGAATATGTTGCCTAAATGTTTACCGTCTATAAAAATTGGCGTTGCAATATCCCACATATTATTCTTACATTTATAAGCCTTGAACTCGCCCGGTTTCACATTTTTCGATAGAAAAACGTCGCTTTCAATACATTTCTTTTTAGTTTCTGGATGGATTCTGTGGAATTTTGTGCAAATGTCTTGCCAACCTGTTGTAACCAATACATTCCCTTTTTTGTCAACAATCGCTATTCCGGCGCCTGTAACCTCGTAAAGTTTATCCATTAACGATTGCAAAGCTCGCTTGTCAATTAAGTCGGCTAATTCAAAATCATCGTTTTCGCCGACAGTTAAATCAACTTCGATTTCTTCCTCTCGCGATTGTTTTTCCTTAACGTCGGTCGATTTTCCGACATCAATCAATTTCCGTTCCTCGTCGTCGCGGTTATCCAACAAATCGATTAGTTCGTCGGTTACCCCTTGCAATTCGCTTATTTCTTCTTTAGAACAACTTTTCAAAGACGCTATTCTTTTGCGTAAAATTTTTGCTTTATCTAAAACCTTTGCTTCTTTCATAAGCAATACCTACTAATAGTTGCGTTGAATTAACTATTTTTCGCTCAATTTGAATTATCGACGCAAGCCGATAAATACTTTGAGCGTTATTCCGCCTCTTCCCTATCGTTCCTTTCAGGAAAGGACTATACTTACTTATCGCGAGCCTCTTTCTCTCGGATATTGCCGCCTAATCAATATGAACCAACAACAATATTAAATAGTTATTAATATAACATTAATGAGGAAACAAAAAAATTCTTTTTAAATTAAAGGTCGAATAAATTTCTATATTCCTATTTAAACAATGAAATAGTCAACGCTTTAAAACGCTTACGGCAACGAATACAGAATCAATTTTACCGGCGGTTGATTTAAATCGGAGTCGATACCTTGTTAAAATAATGAATTTGAGAATTCTTTACAATTTTTTAACGGAAACTTTCCTCGACTTCCGCGAATACGTCTTCGGTCTCAAACAAACGAATCGCTATTTTGGCGACGCTTGGATTTTCTCGTTTTAAAATCGGCGACCCCTCTTCTAATATATATTGAGCGATATTTTCGGCGGTGGTGTTTTTATCTATTACATTATATTTAAAGCCGTTCGCCTTAAGAAAATCAAGCATTAACTCATCCGACTTATCTACGATAAAGCTATGGTCGAGCTTTTCAATCAAAGGCGCGAAAGTTCGCTTCAAATCGTAATAGTCCATAACCATTCCGTTTTCGTCCGTCTTGCCCTGTACCTCTACTCTTAATTTATATGAATGACCGTGAATGTTCTTGCAAGCGCCCTTATGAAACGGAAGCCTGTGAGACATCTCCCAGTAAAAAAACTTAGCTATTTTCGCTTTCATTTTGTCCCTCCTTATTTTCTCCGCCGTATCTGACCTTAACAATCGAACGCATCCCGCCTCTCGTCGTCCACTCGCTT
>CAZDXB010000023.1:0-11559 GCA_964509335.1 uncultured Hyphomicrobiales bacterium
TGCGTAGCGATAGAATCGTTCAAATCGGAAATATCTTGTTCGTTATCGCCGATATCGAGAGCGTTGTTGTCAATGTCCGTTCTGTGGGCGGATAGAGAGTCGTCCACTTCATTCTTAGCGTTATCTATGTATGTTTTCACGGCTTTTTCCGTCGGGACGGCTTCGTCGCTGTCGTCGGATAATGTTCCGTCGGTTGAATATTCGTTTATGGACGCGCCTTTTGAAAACGCGGCTTCGCCATAGATTTGAACGTTTCTAACAAATACGTCGGCAAAATAATTATTTCTGGTGAAGGTGTTAGTTTCGTCCGAATATATGATTTGCGAAGGCATATTGTTTCTGGGGAGTATCCCGCTCACTTCGCCGGTTGCTAAATCTACGGCGTCTGTTTGACTGTCGTTCATTTTATACGCGTTAGCGGTTATCGTTCCCGAAACGGTTCCCGTATAAGGCGATAATGAGCCTGTTACAGTTAAGTCGTTCGAGTTAATACCGCCGGCTATATCGTTGAAAGAGACGGAATCCCAAACGGGCAAAGCGCCTTCGGCTTTTAGATAATGACCGGGAATTCCAATAGGTAAAAAAGTGGAACTGGAAGGTCCGTTTTGGAAAATTAAGTCGCCTTGAGCGCCTCGGGAAATATTATAGGACGATACGGCTGTTCCTTCCAAGTTGCCGTAAAATGTATTTGAAGAAACTGAGCCGGTTGGGTCAATTATGGTTTGGTTATTCCCCGAACCAACGGTTAATTGCTGTTCTCCGAAGACGGGATGAATCTTTGTTCCGGAAATGGAAGCAGAAGAGTTAATATCGGCGTCAATTATTGTGGAATCGGCAATCCCGTCGCTTGTAAGCCAAGTATATGTAGAGCTGTTCGACCCTTGAGCGATTAACGGTTTAAGGGAATCTTCCGAATTTGTCGCCATCTTCATTGGAGTTACAGACCAATGGGCTAAGTTTGTAGTTTTTATTACTCTTTCAGCAATAGTGGGATTAGGATAATTTCCGGTTAAATCTCCTCCCGCTCTTCCTCCGGGAGGGAAGGTCAAGCTTGCCGAGAACATTGATTGAACTATTGAACTGTCGGCGATTCTAGGGTCGGGATAAGTTCCCGATAGGTCTCCGCCCGCTTCTCCCCAAGGTATAGCTTGGACGCCCTCGTCTAATTTTACTTGCGTAATAGAGCTATCCGGAACTGATTGGGCTAGTCCGGCGTTTACGGCGTATTGGGCTGTTTGCGCGCTATCGGCTTCTATCGCTTTTTTCGCCTCTTTTGAGTTGAAAGCGTAGGGAGTCGCCGCGAACTTCGTTCGCGGAAAAGGCGAATTGCCGTTGACTGTTACTTCCAGCCAATATTCCTCGTCGAAATCTATATCAATTGGATTTACTTTTCCTAAATAAACGTTAATAAATCCGTTAGTGGCGGTAACGTCTTGAACTTCGGTCCAAACGGTGTTCCCGCCTGATTGGGAATCGTATATTGCGAATGTTATGGATACGGATCCCTCAATTGGGTCGTCGTCGTCTAAAATCAGAGCTTGGTAATTGAATTCTCTTGGTATTTGAGAAAATAGAGAAAGGGACAGTAAAAGCAAAGCTAAAAAACTGAATGACAATAACTTTTTCATTTTAATAATTCTATTTAATTTAACAAATAATAATTTCATAAAAAGCAGCGACAAAAAAGTAAAGTTAATGATAATTTTAAAAAGCGAATGAAATATAAATTAAGAATAATTAATTATAAAATAAAACTAAAAATTTGAATTGTAGATGGATAATGAAGTAAGACTAGCGATTTCAGAATATTAGGATTTCATCAAATACGATTCGATTCTTCTAATTTTGCTAGTGATTTCATTAAAAGCTTCTAATGTTTTTTCGAACAAGCGGCGGCTTGATTGGATTTTCTCGCGTAAGTCGTAGAAGTTCTGGTTTTGATATTCCATCGCTTCCAACGACTCTTTAATATTCGAAAGAAGGTTTGCGTTTTTTAGTGGTATTTCTATTGAGTTTTGCGAAACGGCGTTTATGTTAAGCAAGCGGCTTTTTGTGTCCGCTAACGATTGAGATATGTTTTTGGAGTTTTCGTTAGCTAATCGCTCTATCTTTGAGTGGTTTTCTTTGAGCGTTTTGGAGGTTTGGCTTATATCTTTCGAGAGTTTGGCTAAATCGTTCGTTAAGTCGGCGCTATATGTTTGGTTTGACTTCTCTCTTTCGATTTCGGCGTTAAAGTAAATTGTTCTTGCTCCTTCGGCTAAGTGATTTACCAACGATAGATTTTTAGAATGGTTTTCGGCGATTAATTCGTAAAGTTCGTTTGAATAGAAATTCGCTTTTTCTATGATGTTCTTGGAGTTTATATCGATTTTGGATATGTCTTCAGAAATATCGTAAATTGATTTAATCAATTCTTCTATTTGGGAATACGCTGTTTCGAAGGCGTCGCGTAATATCTTGGAAGAGGAGCTGATTTCCGCAGATTTCGCTTCGATTTCTTTGATTGATTCGGCGTATTTAAGGCGGCGGCTTTTTATTTGCTTAGCTTCGTTGTTGATTTTTTGCGTCTCTTCGGCAAGTTTAGACAATGTTTCTTTATTGTTTTTTTGAAGTTTTTTGAATTTGCCGATAAGCTCCGAGAAAAAGTATAGAGCTTGCTCGACTTCATTTTTGGCGTCGCGGGAGCCTAAACGCCGAGCGTTTTCTATCATTTCTTTAGCTTCGTCGTATTTTCCGGCTTGGATTAACTTTGCGGATTCGCGGAGTCTTACCATTGGTTTTGTAACTATCGCGGCTATGATTAAAGCTATGATTGAAAAGTAAAGAAAGATTGTAATATAAACGAGGCTTCTGTTTTCTATTAAGTAGAATAAAAGGGAAGAAGTTTCGACGTTTGTTTTCGGAACGGATTTTATTTTTTGAGCGGCGTTTATATAGATATCCCAAGGCTGATAATATATTGAAGCGGCGATAGAGCTTTGTGTTTCGTTATTAATTTCAGCTATGTAGTTAACGCCCTGCTCTTTTTCTCGCGTAATTTTTAAGGAAGACGATAGTTTTTCGAAATCCCAAGATTTATTCGGTTTTCCGACTATAGAGCGACGAAGTTTTCCGTTGATTCTCTGAGAAATCCATAAGATGTTTTCGTTGTTTCCGAATCTTTTAGTCAAAGATTCTATAATGTTTATACCGTCGGCAACGACGATAGCCGCGATAATTTCTCCGCTAGAATTTGTAAGCGGCGCTAAGGTTTTTACTTTTATTTCGTCGTTTTCGAAGTAAGTTTTCGATAAAGTTTTGCCGGAAAGGGCTTTGGTTATTTTTAGGTTTTCTATGTTTTTTGGATTTGACGCCGCAATCAGGGAGGCGTAGCGCTTTTCGCCGCCGCCGGTTGAATTATGGACGATTCTCAGCATATCCCCTCGAGGATTTACTCTCTGATAGATTTCTATGTTTCCGTCTATAGTATTATTGATTTCGTTTACGCAGTTTGGGACGACGTTCGGCATAATTTTTTCGCCGCCTAGTTCAAGAATCGGAAGTTCTATTAGTTCTTTTTCCTTAGTTTTCGCGTTGACTGTTTGCCACATTACTTCGCTTGATTGGAAAGAGTAATCAGCCTTTTTCGCGCCGCCTTCTCGCTTGATTATTTCTATAGCGATTTGGGCGTCTTTCTCGGCGCTTTTTTGTAAGGCTGAGGTTTTTAAGTCGCAGAGCGCCTTGACTTCGCGCAAAGTTTGTTTTACTTGAACTTCTTCGATTTTTTCTTTGGGAGGAGAGGTTTTTTTTGAATCTAAATCGTTAAAGTAGTAATGAAGCGATAAAATCGCAATTGAAGTTACAATTATCAAAAGCGAGAATAGTAACAGTATTTCTGTTCTAATATTTAATTTCATAGGCGATTGATTGATATTGTTATATTTAATTATCGTAAAAATAAAGAAAATTATAAAATTCAACGAATTTTAAGTAAAAATTATTATTTTAATAGTCGATACAATTATTTATCTTATTGACTATATTTTTGATTAAAAAAGAAGCGAAGCAATATGAAAAAAGCGCAAGTAAGTAGAATTAAGGAGATTGAGCGTTTAAGAGCTTTTTTGGAAAAGTACGGAGATGAAATAACCAACTCCGAAGAACTTGTCGAGAATTTAGATAAATTGGAGAATAAGTTTTACGGGATTTTCGAAGGGATTTCCGAAGGCGTTATCTTAGTAAATGAGAGTGGAGAAATTGAGTTGGCGAACCAAGCGGTGGAAACTCAATTTGGCTACAGCAGGGGGGAGTTGAAGGGAGAAAAAATTGAGAAGCTAATTCCTTATGAATTGAAAGAAGCTCACGAAAGTCATAGACGCGAATATCTAAAAAATCCCAAAACCCGAACTATGGGTAAAAATATGGATTTATACGCAAAAAGCAAGGACGTCGGCGTATTTCCCGTTGACGTGGGGTTAAGCGCTCTGAAATTAAGGGATAAGATAGCGGTAGTAGCGATTGTTACCGATATTTCCATTCAGAAAGATATTGAAAAAAAGTTGAGAGAGTCCGAGAGTAAATTGCAAGAGGCGTTGGAAACGAAAGATAAATTCCTTTCGATAATAGCTCACGATTTGAAGAATCCGCTGGGTTCTTTTAGGGACGTAGCGAACGTATTGTCGGAAAGCTTTGATGAGTTGAGCGAAGAGGACAAGAAGGATTTCATAGGAATGATGAAAGAGCAGTCCAATCAATTGTTTTCTTTGCTGGAAAATCTTTTGCAATGGACGAGAGCGCAAACGGGCAGGGTCAGTTATAATCCCGAATCTATAGACCTGTGTATGGTAGCGGAAAATAACATTTCTTTATTGCAAGGTCAGGCAGAAAAGAAAAATATTACGCTTAGCTGCGAGATAAACGAGCCCGTAAATGCTAACGCGGATATGAATATGGTAACTACCGTTTTAAGGAACTTAGTTTCCAACGCTATAAAATTTACTCCGGAAGGCGGTAAGATAAGCGTCGCCGCGAAAGAAAAAGAAGAGGTCGTAGAAGTTTCCGTAAGGGATACGGGCGTCGGCATAAGTCTGGAAAATCAAGATAAATTGTTCAAAGAAGATTCTAAATTCACGACTTTAGGCACCGGACAAGAAAAGGGAACGGGTTTAGGATTGATTTTGTGCAAGGAATTTGTCGAGAGGCACGGCGGAGAGATTTGGGTTGAAAGTAGGGAAGGCGAAGGGACGACGTTTAATTTTACTTTGCCGAAAGCCGGAGACTAGATTTTTTCCGCGACTCTGAGTTTAGCGCTTTTAGATCTTGGATTGCGTGAAATTTCTTTGTAAGAAGGAGTTATAGGTTTCGGCGTCAAAACGCGCAAATTCGGCGCTCTTTTTGTTTCTTTTATAGACAACTTTGGGGATTTAGACGCGCGTTCTTTGAATACGTTTTTAACGATTCTATCTTCGAGAGAATGATAGGATATGACGACTATTCGGGATTTAGGCGAAACAAGCTGAAGACAGTTGTTAAGGGCGTTTTCCAAAGCTTTTAGTTCGTCGTTGACGGCGATACGCAAAGCTTGGAATACGCGAGCGGCGGATTTATTAGCCGCCGACTTTGGAACCGATTCTTCAATGATAGTTCTAAGGTCGAAAGTAGTGGAAACGTCAAAAGCGCGACGCCTTTCAATAAGACGTCGCGCTATTGCTCCCGCGAAAGGCTCTTCGCCGTATTTTGCTAAGAGCCTTTCCAATTCCTCCTCGTCTGCTGCGCGCAAAATGTCTTTAGCTGATTTCCCGCTCGAAGCGAATCTCATATCCAAAGGCGCTTCGGAGCGGAAGCTAAAGCCTCGGCGGCTCTCGTTGAGCTGCCGCGACGACATTCCTAAGTCCATTAGAACGCCGTCTATTCTCCCCCGATTTGCAACGATGCCGCAGGCTTCGCTGAAGCATTCGTTGTATAAAACTAGACGCGATTTTGGACCTTTGTCGAGTTCCCCCTTGAATTTGTCCCGACAATAGGAAATCGCCGTCTCGTCCTTGTCAAATCCATATACTCTGCCGTTTTCGTTTAGTTTTTCCAGTATAGCTTCCGTGTGTCCGCCGCCTCCTAATGTGCCGTCTATATATATTCCTTCCGGTTTTACGTTTAGCGCCTCGATAGCTTCGTCGAGTAGAGCGGGCAGATGGTATTCGTAATCCGCTCGCTTGGCTAACCTTTTTCGCTTAGGCGGTTTCTTTTTCTTTTTTTTACTACTCACGGCAAAATCTTTATAGTTTCAAAGACCGTTCTTTTGTTATTTTGTCATTACTTTCTCTGCTACGTCTTCGTAGGATTCTTCGTGGCCGCGCATATACTCGTCGTATTGTTCCGGATTCCAAAATTCCAGATGATTCAAAACGCCGGCAATAGTAACTTTCTTTTCTATTCCGGCGAATTCGACCAATTCTTTCGGTAAGGATATTCTCTGATGACTGTCGATTTTTACGTCTTGACCGTATCTGAGCAACATTCTTAAAAAGAATCTGTTTTTCTCCTCGTATTCGTTCAATCCTTCGTAAAGCTCTTCTTTTTTCTTCCATTCGTCCATTGGATAAGCGTATATACATTTTTCGAAGCCGCGGGTTACTACGAATGTGTCGTTCGCTTCGGGAGATATAGTCTTCCGCATTTTGGCTGGTATATTGACCCTGCCTTTGTTGTCCAGCGAATATGTCTCTTCTCCCTTAAAGCGGCTCATTATAGAGTTTTTTCTTGTTGACACATTTTTCTACCCACTAATATATATTTTTTCACACTAATATCCCACTTTGTCCCACCATATTTTTCAAAAATTTATTAACATTCGTTTTTAGCTTTACTTCTTATTAATCGCGAATCTTATGAAAATACGCGTTGGATGTAGTTTTTAGATAGCAAAGAAAAATGAATGGCGTCCTTTCATTGGATTTTTTTTATTTAACTTTTTTTGATAATTTTGAACTCAGAATCACTGAAAATATTATCAGTATTTTGTTTGTTGAGATTATAAATGATTTAATATTAATAACTTATAGCTCCGAAAGGGAGGGGGAAAAGTGGGAGAAAAAAAAGCTCTTACAAAAAAGCAAAGCGACGCGTTGTTTTACGTTAAGTCTTACATAAAAGACAAAGGGTATCCGCCGACTTTGATGGAAATTTGCGAGGAGTTTAACATAAAGTCAACTAATTACGCTTGGGAGCTGATAAGGGTTTTGGAGAAGAAGGGATATTTGGAAAAGCGGGAGCGCGGGTCTTCGCGGGCGATTAAATTAAAGGAAAGCGCGGAAGCCGAAGCCGTTCCTACGCAAAAACCCGATTATGAAGTCGTCAACGTATTGGGCGGAGGTAGCGCGTTAGATTTAGACGCTTTCTTTTTGAGTTCGCGAGGTAGCGTTTTAATCGATTCGAACTTTTTCCAGACTAAGAACGAAAATTTGTTCGCGATTTTAGTCGGAGACGAGGCTATGAAGAAGGAGGGAGTTTCGGAGAGCGATTTGGCGATAATCTCGAAAAGAGAGCCGAAGGAGAACGAAATAACGGCTGTTTTGCTGCACGACTCGATATTATTAAGGAAAATCAGTTACGTTCAAGGCGGATTCGAATTGATTTCAAAAGTAAGAGGCTATCCTAAGATTAAAGTTGAAAAAGGGGACGAGACTTGCGCTATATTAGGTTCTTTAAAGGGAGTTTTGAAAAAATTCTAATTCACAATTAATGGCGCAATCGAACGTTTTATTTATTTATTTCAATAATGAACGAGACTAAAATGAAATATAATAAAGCGATTAAGAGGGTAGCTCAATCTATAGGAGCTTTAGTAGTGTTGACGATATTTTTCAGCGCTATTATTAGCTGTTGCGTATTGTCTTCTCCCGAGTATAATGGACAGAAAAGCGACCATTACGACGGGGACGAATTTTATAATCCCGGCGTTGAGATAAGCGATTTTTGGGACATACTCGCTTGGCAGTTTGAAAAGGACGAAGGATATTGGCCTAAGTGGATAGAATCGGAATACGGGGAAAAACCTCCCAAGCGGGTCGGCTACGGCGAATTACGAGTAGTATTCGTAAATCATTCGACTGTGCTTTTGCAGTTTGACAGTCTGAATGTTCTGACGGATCCCATTTGGTCGGAAAGATGTTCGCCGGTAAGCTGGATAGGTCCGAAAAGGCACAGAAATCCCGGCGTTAGATTTGAAGATTTGCCGCCTATCGACTTTGTTTTGATAAGCCATAATCATTACGACCATTTGGATATGCCTACTTTGAAAAGGCTTTACGATAGGTTTTCGCCGATTTTTCTAGCTCCTTTGGGAAATAAAAGATTGTTAAACGAAAATGGTATATCGCCGGCGATTGAATTAGACTGGATGGAGGATACGGTTTTATTTGGGAAAAGGATAACTTTAACGCCCGCTCAGCATTTTTCAATGAGAGGGTTGTGCGATAAGAACGAGACTTTGTGGGGAGGTTTTGTGGTGGAAACTCTTGGCGGACCGCTTTATTTTGTTGGCGACACTGGCTTTGGCGACTATTTTAAACTTATTTACGATAAGTTCGGTTCTATGCGATTTTCTATGCTGCCGGTTGGAGCTTTTAGACCGAAAAAGTATATGGAGGCGGTTCATTGTTCGCCGGCTGAATCCGTAGAAGCGCATTTGATTCTCCATTCTCATAAGACTTTGCCAATACATTGGGGAACTTTCAGGCAAGCCGACGACTCTCATAGAGAGCCGATTATATATTTGAAAAAAGCTTTAAAGGAAAAAGGAGTATCGAGCGAGACGTTTTTTGTTCCCACGCACGGCGAAGGTTATTATATTCCCGCGTTAGAATCGGCGGCTGAAAAGTTGTCAGATTAATGTTCTATACGATAGTTAATCAATTCCCAAACGATATTGTCGTTTGTAGAATTGTTTATTATTTCTCTCTTAACTATTCCGATAGAAGGGACGAAGTAGAGCCATTCGTGAGCTTTTTGGTATTGAGCGTCGGTGATTCTTTCGATTTCATACGCCGTATGAAAAGTCCCCGCCGGCGTTTGAAGGTCGTTAATTTCCGAACCTCCCGAAGCTCTGTCTGAACCGAATTCGTCGTTTAGTTTTCTTACTTTCCAGTTTTGGAAAGAATACGCCGGTAAAAGCAATTGTTTATATACTTTTTTGGGATTTGTTAGGTCGTCGGGGTCGGCGTAAATGAAAACGCTGTCTTCGATGATAGCCGTGAAAAATACCGAATCTATTTCGCCGCCGACTATTCTACGTCTGGAAGCGGATATTTTTTTTAACAGCAGAACTCTTTTTTCTATGGTAACGGTAAAAGTATCTATTACTATGGAATTAACTGTTTTAACGTATGTCCAAGAGGAATTGGGCGAGTTAGGGAAATAACCGCCCCAAACAGAATCTTTCGGAGTCGGCGTTAGCTCGGGCGGGACGATAGGTCTTACGTTAGCGTCTCGGCAGGAGGAGAAAGCTAACGCCAACATAGCTAAAGCGACAACTCTATATATAATTAACTTTTTCATTAATCTTAATATATAAAGTTTATTCGCTAATATCAAAATAAAATTACTTGGCGTAGTTTATTCTATTGTTTTTAATAAATACGGCGGTTTTGAACGCTTCAATCGCGCTGCTCGGGTTGGCTTTGTCTTTTCCGGCGAGAGCGAAAGCGGTTCCGTGGTCGGGCGATGTTCTAACTATCGGCAGGTTAGCCGTATAATTTACTCCGGCGCCTTTGGCTAAAAGTTTTAGAGGGATTAGTCCTTGGTCGTGATACATAGCTATTATGCCGTCGTAAGATTTGTATTCGTCTCTGGCGAAAAAGCTGTCCGCCGGGAAAGGACCTTCGGCGGCGATGTTTTGTAGGTTAGTTTTCTCGATTGCGGGAGATATTATAATTTGCTCTTCTTTTCCTATCGAGCCTTCCTCGCCGGCGTGAGGATTTAAGCCTAGTAAGGCTATTTTGGGATTTTTCACTCCAAAATCTTTTTTTAAGCTTAAATCGACCGTAGTTATTTTTTCTGTTACGGCTTCTTGAGTGATTTCCGAGAAAATGTTTTGAAGCGGAAGATGAATGGTAACTAAGGCGACTCGGGTAGTCTTGGTTAGTAAAATCATTGTCGGCTTTTTAACGTTGCAGGCGTCCGCGAGGGCTTCGGTGTGACCGGGAAAATTCCAACCTGCTTTGTAAAGAGCGGCTTTTGAAACGGGCATTGTTACTAAAGCGTCGAATTCTTCGTTAATTACTTTTGCTAAAGCCGTTTCGATTGATTTGGCGGCTATGTCTACCGCTTCTTTTGTTTCTTCGCCGAATTTGATTGGAGCGTGTTCGCCGCAGTTTATTATTTTTATTTTTAGGTTGTCGAGCGTTAAAGAGTCGTTTTTGATTTTTGCGGAAGCGTTAATTTTGGACGCGTATTCCTCGATTGTTTGCGTTTCTCCAGCGATTGTCAATTCATTTTCCTCAAAGAAATCGCCTTTCGCTTTTAAACTTCGTATTGATTTAAGCAGAATTTCAATCCCAATACCGTTGGGGTCGCCTATTGTGGATATTAATTTCATTTCGCTAAACTAATTTTGGTTTGATTCTTTTTCTTCTGTAAGTTCTAATGAGAATACCGATTAGAGATAAGTTGACTATTACCGCCGAGCCGCCGTAACTCATAAAAGGCAGAGGAATTCCCATTACGGGAAGCAGTCTTATAGCCATTCCTACGTTCACGAACGCGTGATAAAAGAATAGAGCCGCGATTCCGAAAGAGACTAGACTAAGGTATTCGCTGTCGGTGGAGGAGGCAATTTTTAAAGCGCGAATTAGAAGTCCTACGTAAAGTAAAACTACAGCGGCGCTACCGATAAATCCGAATTCCTCGGCGGGGACGCAAAATATAAAGTCCGTTCGCTGTTCGGGTATGTATCTTAGTTGGGTCTGAGAACCTTGCAAGTATCCTTTGCCGAAAAAACCGCCGCTTCCGACCGCCAGAACCGATTGCATAACGTTGTAACCTTTGTTTAGCGGGTCTTCTCTCGGATACATAAATGTTTCTATTCTGTTTTGCGTGTTTTGCGGAGCTACTTGTAAAATGTCCTTGCTGAAATATCCGACGACAAAAATAAAGGAAATAACGGCGACGGTGTCGAGCAATTTCTTTTTAAAAAGCAAAGCGCCGATTGAAAAGGCTACGACCGCGGCGATAAAATATCCGACGCCCAAAAGAGAAATTACCAATACAAAAGGTATAGCGGCTACGAAGTATAAAAAGAATAAGTCGAACCCGGTCCAAAATAGCGCGGCGAGAAATAAAATTATGAAAGCCGAAGCCGTTCCCATATCCGGTTGAAGAATTATCAAGGCGGTTGGAATAAGGAAAATTACGGCGGTAATAAATACGTCTCGAACGCTTTCTATTTCAACTCCTTTTCTCGATAAGAATCTTCCCGCTAAAAGCAGAACTCCGATTTTAGCGATTTCCGCCGGTTGAAAGCTAAGATTCGCTATCTGAAACCATCCTTTTGTGCCGGAAACTGTCTTGCCGACGAAAAGCACGGCT
>CAZDXB010000023.1:11659-43412 GCA_964509335.1 uncultured Hyphomicrobiales bacterium
GCTTTTTTTCTGAAATCTTTATTTGCTTCGGCGTCTTTTTTCATATTATCCGGTAATCATTTTGACTACTTCGGCGTATTTTTCGGAAGTTTTTTCAATAATTTCTTTCGGTAGTTTCGGAGCGGGCGATTTTTTGTCCCAATCGGTTGACAATAAGTAATCGCGCAATATTTGTTTGTCGAATTGCTCCGGTTTCTTGCCCGGTTCGTAAGTCGCTTTCGCCCAAAAACGCGAAGAGTCCGGGGTAAGGGCTTCGTCAATTAATATTAAATCGCCGTTTTCGTCTTTGCCGAATTCGAATTTAGTGTCCGCCAATATCAATCCTTTTTCTTCTAAATATTTAGCGCCAAATCTATATAATTCTAAAGCTGTTTTCTTGACTTTTTCCGCCGTGTCTTTTCCTACTATTTCGGCGGCTTGTTCAAAGTTGATGTTTTCGTCGTGTCCGACTTCCGCTTTGGTTGAGGGAGTAAATATCGGTTCAGGCAATCGTTGGTATTCTTTTAAGCCTTTCGGCAGAGGTATTCCCGTAATCGCGCCTTGTTTTTGGTATTCTTTCCAACCGGAGCCGGCGATGTAGCCTCTTACTATGCACTCTATCGCCAAAGGTTTGCATTTTTTGACGAGCATAGAGCGGTTTTCCAGCTGGTCTTTATATTTCGAGCATTCGTCGGGATATTCTTCCAGTTTATTTGTAACTAAATGGTTGTCTATGATACTTTTAATTTTGTCGAACCAGAACACTGAAATTGTAGATAGCGCTTCGCCTTTTCCGGGAATGGGGTCGTCCATTACGACGTCGAAGGCGGAGATTCTATCGGCGGCGACAATAAGTAAATAGTCGTCTAAGTCGTAAACGTCTCTTACTTTGCCTTTTTTGAACAGGTTCAAGTTTTCTAATTTTGTTTCAAATAATGTTTCCATTAGTCCTCCAATTTAAATTTTTAGCATAGCTTCGAATAAATATTGACCGTATGAAATAATAGAAAATTTTAGTTGGTAAATAGATAACACTATCGCCACTAACGCGGCGAAGATTGTAAGCCCGATTAGGTAGCTTTTTGAGGTTCTGACGTCGAAAACGACGGCGGTTGACCTAAGAATTCGCAAACCAGTCCAAATAAATAGCAGCAGAGCTAATACCATAGTCCAAATCATAAAGTCGGGATAGAAAGACGTTATTCTGTTCAAGACCATTGAAATCGGCATTAAGAACAGAATCGGGGTAGCCGCCCAAATCGTTATGATGAATGTATCGTTGAAGAATATCCTGCCTTTGACTAAGTAAGAAAGCAGTTTGATAACAAAAGCTATTATGAAAATCAACAGAAAGAAGAGAACTCCCAGAGTTAATATCATTAATCCCGGAGTCCATATTAAATCGTAGAAAGTCTCTTGTAAATTTCCAAGAGGGAAGACGAACATAAATATATATTCGGCGATTTCATTTGAGCGATAGTAAAAGAATACCGAAGCGAAGAACAAACCTAATGAAACGGAAATCAAAATTCCAAGTATATAAGTTTGGAGAGATGAAATGATTCTCTGGTCTCTTATGTCAGCGTAAAAATTATAAGGTCTCATAAGAGCCCGGAAAATATATTCTCGGAATCTTTTGAATCTGTTCAGCATTAGAACGGCGATTATTACGCCGGCTAATCCAATAATGAGGAAGATAGTCGGTCCGCTTTCTCTGTGGCTTCCGGCGTAGAATAGCGGCTCTTTTTCGTTATTGAATAAAGCCTGAACCGTCGAAAAAGCTTGCCTTCGCGTTCTGTAAACGCTCATTAAACCCGAAAAGCAGACGTTTTTATTTATGTTGTTTAAAATCAAAAGAGGGTTGTTGAGTTCGTAGTCGTTATAAGACCATATTAAGCTACCCGCCAGATTTTGATTTTGCGATACTTTATATAGGCGATAGAGATAAAAGGCTTGAGATTCTACCGACATAGGGTCGGAATAGCCGTTGTGGTTATTCGGTTGAATTATCAAGCCGAAGTTTAAGATTAAGGGTATTGGGCTTTCTTGTTTTATTCTTTTTACGTTTTGTTGTATTTGCCAGACTTCTTTTTTGCCGCCGATAGCTCTAAGTATTACGAAGTCGTATTTATCGAAAACGGGGTTTTCGGAACGGTAAGATATAGTTTTGTAAATCAATTTGTCGGATTTAGGCTTGAAAATCTTAAGTATTTTATTTTGGAAGTCGAGAACTTCTTCGGAATTTTCTACGGCGCCTTCGCTAATTCCCCAAGCGGCGACTGAAGGATTTGCGTCGTAAATTCTATAAGTTCTTTCGGCTATGTTTTGCATTCTCGCTTGGATTTCGGCGGAGCCTAAAAGCGGGTTTGGGACGTCGTAAACCGGCAGGTCAACTAATACAAGCAAGCCGTATTTGTTGCAAACTTTAATGAAGTAGGGGTGCGGGGTTTGGTATTTGCATCGAACTAGATTTACGCCGGTTGTTTTCATATTAGCGGCGTCTTTTTTGAGTCTCGAAGCGTCTAAGCTGGCGCCGGTATGGTAATAATCTTCAATATAATCGACGCCTTTGACTTTTAGCGGTTTTCCGTTCAACAACAAAAAGGATTGGTTGTTCTTTTTTGCAAAATTTACGGCTCGAAAAGCTAAATCGCTCGATAAATTGTCAATTACTTTCCCTCTTTTGCTTATTTTAAAAGTAAGCCGATATAAGACGGGATTATTAGGAGACCACTTTATGGGATTGAGGACTCTTATTGAAAATTTAGTTTTTACGGTTCTTTCGTTGGTAATCGCGATTTGTTTAGCCGAGCCTCTCGCTATTTCTCTTCCGAATCTATCGTATATAATGGGTTGAGCCGTAACTTTCGCTTCGTTCTGACCGCGGCTGAAAATTGAATCATTCCGCATTTGGTTTTTGAGAGTTTCTATTTGACCGGCGGTTACTACGGAGCTAACGTTTACGCGCCATTTAGAGTAGTTCGAGTTCCAACTCAGCTTGTATTTTAAATCTTCTATCCAGATTTGAGGCGCTCCGATTAAGAATATTTCTCTTACGACTCCTTGGTATATCTTTTTCGCGAAAAGGTTTTGCTCTTTGGCTTGCCTGGCTCCGTGTTCGGCGGGAGTTATTACGAATTTCAAGGAGTTGCCCGCTCTCCGCAAAGATTTTTCGGGGATTCCGACTTGGAAGGGCGTCATACCGCCGAAATATTTGCCGATATACTGTTCGTTTATATATACTTCAATTTGGTCGTCTATGCCTAAGAAGTATAAGCTCCACGAGTAGTTTTTTAAGTCGCGGGAATTAACGTTCAATTTTTTTTCGAAAGTTATTTCTTTCGCGTTAGAAACGTAGAACGGAATAGATTGAGATTCTTTCTTTTCTCCGCCGATAGTTATAGTCCATCCGTTCAGCAGGCTTTTAACGTATCTCGTGGACGACGGAATTAGTTCGTATATCTGAGACTTGTCTAAAGGCTCGTAGTCGGCTTTAAGGTTTTTAAAACCGAGAAAAAAAGTTAGCGATAGGCAAACGACAAAAATTTTTTTAAAGGACATTTTCACCTCTGAAGATAAATTTTTCTTTCGTTCGATTGTTGTTGTATTTTGTTTTAAACGCTGATTTAATCATAGAAAAAAGCATTTGTTTTTGTTAGTTGTTTTTTAAATTTACGAATATATCAGTTACGTAAACTACAAATTTAAAAAAAACGCGGTTCATATGTTAGCTATCGCGCTAAATGATTTTGTTTTAAAGAAAATTTTTTTATTAAATTCAAGAAATAATGAAACAAAATTGAAGTTAATGTTATTATATAGAGAGTATAGAATCGGTCTTCTACGATTCAATTGAAATGAAAGAAGACATAGCAAAATTAAGCGACAAGAGGCTTTACGCTCTTTTAAACGAAGAGAAAGACGCTGTTAGGGACGAAGCTTTCGCCGAGCTTTACTCCAGGTACGCGAGAGGCATATACGCGTATTGCAGGAGGATATTAGGTTCGGAACGATTAGCAGAGGACGCGTTTCAGGAAACTTTTCTGACTTTGCTAAAGAGTCCGAAGAAAGACAAGGTTATGTCGAATTTCAACGGTTTCTTGATAAGAATCGCGAGAAATATTTGCTTGAACGAAAAAAGAAGGGTTGATTTTAACCTTGGTTCGATAGAGAACTTGGATTTGGGAATAGAAGACGACAATTTAGAAAGGTCGGAGATTTCAAAATTAGTGGTCGGGGCTTTAGAAGCTTTGACGGACGCGCAAAAGGAATCGGTAGTTTTGCAATTGTATAATGATATGACTTACGAAGAGATAGCAAGTTTTTTGGATTTACCCGTTTCCACTGTCAGGAATAGGGTCGCAAGAGGAAAAAGAATGGTAAGGAAGATACTGGCGCCATACTTTGAAAAAGAGAAACATAAATAGATATGGAATTATCGAACGAGAAATATTCGGAATTAATCGACAAATTTTTGGACGGCGAGATAAACGACGCCGATCAGAAGCAGTTGTTTAATTCTTTGTCAATGGACGACGAATTGCAAAGCGAGTTCAGGGAAGCCGTTGAAATTAACAAAGGTTTTACCTCCGATAAGAATTTGCTCTCGCCTTCGGCTCGTTTAACTAAGAAAGTATTTCAAAACGCGGGAGTTTCTCTAGCGACGGCGCAAGGCGCTCGAGCCGCGAACGCCGGCTCAAAGCTGAAGAATTTTGCAAAGCCTATCGTTTCCGCTGTTGGCGGGGCGTTGATAGCTAGTTTAGCTTTTCTGGCGATTTTCAATCCATTTTCCGATAATATAGAAACGCAAAACGCTAAAGAAATAGCGACTATAAATATTCCGGATGAGAATTTCCACGCGGTTAGAGCAAAAAAAGCCGAGTCAGTATATAGAAAACAAAAATCTACTATCTCGAACGAAACGGCGATAGCGGCGGAAGAAAGCGAAAACGTTTCCCTCGCAAACTCACTTTCGTTTTTAACCGAAGCCGGCGCGGCGAATCCGATTACAACTCCAAGCGGCGGCGGATTTGAAAAAACGAGGATGGCGTCGTTTAATTCGCCGGCTTACTTTGCTTATAATAATATAACTGAAGGCAATAGATTTGCTTTGGAGACCAGAGGCATCGCGGGATTGGCGTTGTCTCCTTCGAGGGAAATTATGTCTCAACCCTTCTCGTTCAACAATTTAGCTTTCGGAGCGAGATATAAAATCGACGAAAACCATTCGTTCGGCGTTATCGGAGGCAAAGAGTCGCTTCAAATGTATTCGGTCGAAAGAGAATTGGGCGAATATAAATTTAATCTCGAGCCAAATCTGGCTTGGGTAGGAGCCAGCTATAGGTACACGTTTGACGAATTAGCGTTTTCGGTCTATCCTTACGCCGAAGTTGTAGCCGCCGGAACAAAATTCGGACCAATGGGGAAAGCCTCGGCGGGCGTTACTTACAACCCGGAGAACTTTTTCTCTATGTCGGCGGGCTTAGAAGGCTCAGCTCTTTTCTATAACTTTATCGACAAAACTAAAACCACCGAGAAGTTATCGTTCGTTTATAGTTTCGGTTTCCATTTTTAGATTAAAAGACAATAGTTTTTGAGAGTAACTCTTAGTTATACGTTTTTGCCGGCTTGTTGGTTTTTATCAGTATGCTTATTTGGGTCTTTTTCATTTGAATTGTTCTGTTCAATTCGAATAGCTTGCCTTTTAGGCTTCTTTTTCTTTTAGCTATCCAAAGTTTATCTCTGAGTTTGCCGGAAAGATTGAAAGGCTCTCGCTTTTTTAGTTTTTCGAGTTTAACTTTTTCGTTAAAAATGTGTTTGTCGATTTCGTTTATTGCTTTTCTTATAAGTTGGACTTTCTCTGTTAAATCGTCGTTTTTAGGTTTTGGAATGTCGTTGCAAAGAGTAATGTAGAACATTTTTAGGCGGTTGTAACTTTTTCTGCGGTAAGCGTCTTGAACGTTGTGCCAGTAGTTGAGAAATTCCTCGGATTCTCCGCTTACGTCCGGATGAATTCTTTTAACTATAGCTCGATAAAGTTTAGGAATTTGTCTTTCCTTTTGAAATTCCTCGTAGCTCTTGTCGAATCCTTTCTCTTTCCGACGACTAACGTCGTTTTTGAAGCCGAATCGGAATCCTCCGGCGCCGCCGTTTTTAAAAGAATCCTCTCTTGATTCGCGATAGTTTCGGCGGCGAGAGAAGAAATCGTTTGGTTGTTTTTCGGAGTCCGAAAAGAAGTTGAAATTCGACGCTTTGAAGCCGCCGGATTTTTGTTTGTCTTTGTTGAAACTAAAAGGGTTCGATTTGTAGTAGTCGCTCTGTTCTTTGTTTTTGTTAAATCTTTTTGATACTATTAAATCGACGATTTGGATTGTATAGTCGTTGATTTTTTCGCCGCGTTTGACTTTTCTGGAATAGATATCGGCTTTCTGTTCGAGTTCTGTAGCTTCTTTCTTTTTGTTTTTCAACTCGATTTCGATATCGCCGAAAATCCTTTCGTAGTCGAACAGTATTTGCGGCTTAACGGTTGTGTGGTAGCGGTGCCATTTGTCCAGCAAGCTTAGCAGTTCGCGGCGTTTGTTTTCAAAGCGTTTTTCCAAGTCGGCTATTATCGCCGGTTGGTCTTCATATTCAACGTTTATTTGATTTTTTATCATCTTTGGTTTATAGCTTTTTTTCTAATGTTTCGCAAGCTAATCTTAAGACGGGGATTACAATAGAGCCGCCTATGATTAAGGCTATGTTGAACGCTTCGTTGAACTCTTCTTCGCTCGCGCCAAGCTCTAAGCATTTGTCGAGGTGATATAGAACGCAGTCGTCGCATCTCAATACCATAGACGCCGCTAGCCCCATTAGTTCTTTATATTTCTTGGGGATAGCTCCTTCGTCGTAAGCTCTTTCGTCGAGAGCGATAAATCTTTTGATAGACAGCGAATCCCTGTTTAAAACCGCGTCCGAGCCGCGCTCTCTTCTCTTTCTAAATTCTTTTAATATATTGTCGTCGGTCATTTTCTTAATTTATATTCGATTTTGTTAAATCTAAATAGCTGTTGAAAATTTGTTTAATATAAGATTCTATTCATAAAACACAAGTCAAGCGCCAAAAGCCCGATTGAAATTATATGAATTGTCAATCTCGTTTTTTGTCAAGGAATTATTGAATTGCGGCAAAAAGTTTAGAAAGTCTTAAGTTTGTTAAGCGCGGCTACTTTTAGCTTTAATTAGAATTTTGTTCAACTTCGCTTTTGGTGTTTCGGGCGACTAAAGTTTCCGCTATCGCCGTTAGAATCGCTAAAAGGACGAAGAGCCTCCAAAGTTCGGAGCCCGCTCTCGTTTCCTTTATTTCTTTCCGAATATTTTTCACTTTATCGATTATCGAGATTGTCGCTTTTTCTCCGACAATTTCTTGAAGGTTGGTTTCGATTTCGTCTTCGTCGAAATATTGCAGAACCGATTCGGATTTTGGATGATTTACGGCGATTACAGCGACGTTTCTGTCGTCTTGGGCTATGACCGAATAAGCGCCTAAACGTTCAAGTTCTCGGAAAGAAAGAATCGCTCCGGAAGGCAATTCGGCGGCTTCTTTAAAAAATTCTTTGCCGTTCGGGTCGATTATTTTGAAAGCTCCTTCGGGGGATATTTTCTTTGGCAAAACGATTTTTAACGATTCGCCCGCGGTTAACGACGAGGCGACTACGTTCCTCGAAGAAAGATACGGTATAGACCTGTAAACTAACGCCGGGAAAAGTCCGGTTAAGGGGAAATCGCTCCAGTCGAGATTCGGAGCGACCGAGCAGTAGATAATTTTTCCGTCGCCTAATAAATTTTCGGACAGGAAGTTTCCGCTTGTGGATTTGATTATGCTTTGTCCGCTTTGGACTGCGTATATTTTATTTATATCGGGGCTTTCGACGATTTTTTCGGCGTCCGTTTCGCCTTTGAAAACTCCGGTGAAAAGCGGATGGATTTTATCTATTGAAACTATCGTTCCAGTCTCTTCTTGCCCGTATTCAACTTCTTTTAAATTGGCGAATCCGAGCGATTTTAATCCGTCGGCGAAAGCGTTGAATTCCATTTCGGCGTCGGCGAATAGCAAGCAAGAGCCTCCGTTTTCGACGTAATTTTCAATTTTCTGGAAGTCTGATTTGGAATAAGGTCCGCCGGCGCATATAACTATTTTGTAATCGCTTAAATCGACTCTTTTTATTTCGTTCGCTCCGATTCTGTCCAATTTTGCGGGCTTCTCGCCGCTAGTTTTTTCGCTTAGCGCTATTTGTATAAACCGCGCGTTTTCCTCGGAGCCAATTAGAGCGACTCTGGGCTTGTCGGGAATAATAAATCCGAAATGCCTTTTGTTGTCGGTCGGCAGGGCGTCTTTTTCTATTTGAACGCGTCCTTTTACGATACCGTATGTCTGAGGAGACGCGGCTATAGAAATAGTTTTTGTCTCGCCTTTTGGTATATCGACGTTAGTTTGGGCGACTTTTCTATCGTTGAAAAACATATTGACGACCGTTCCCTCGACGTTTTTGCCGGAGCCGTTTCTTATACGCGCTTCGATTTCGACTAATTTGCCGTATTGGAAAATTTTATTGACAACGCGCAGCGAGTCTATCGATAAGTTGTTTACGGCTTGATTGCTGATTCCGATTTTCGCGAAATAAACTATCGGCGGGTTTTGGAACAGGGATAGGCTGTCTTTTAAGTCTCTGAAAAATGAGTTTGATTGAGCGTCGGAGATTATATATATTTCTCTGTTTATATTATTCGCTTTTTCCATTAAAGCGGCGATTTTTCTTAAAGCCTTTTTGACGTTGGCTTTCTCGTATGATATTTGGATTTTGGACGCGTCTTCTTTTAGTATAGAGAAATCGCGAGTTAGAGAGACTTTTTGTTCGGCGTCGTTAGCAAGCGGTAGAACTACGCCTTCGTCGCCGCTTTCTAGCATATCTAATATGGACGCGGCGGTTTGTTTTGCTTGTTTGAAGCGGTTGCCGTTTTCGTCCGAGAGGTCCATACTGAAGGAGTTGTCGATTAATACAGCCGCGCTCGTTTTAGCGTAGGATTCGGCGCCTGGTATAGAGCCTTCTGTGATTGGTCTGGAAAGGGCTATGACGGCGAAAATTATCAGTAGCGTTCTTAGAATCAAGAGCAGCAGCTGTTTTATTTTTAGTCGTTTAATTTTTGTTTTTTCGAGTTCTTTTAAAAAGCGAAGAGATGAAAACTCTACGATTTTTAGTTTGCGCAGATTAAGCAGATGTATAATAATTGGAATGCTCGCCGCGGCGAGCCCTATCAAAGCCAACGGATTTAGAAAATTCATTTTTTGAGAACCTTTGTTTTTCTTAACGAATAACGACTAGACGTTTTGCGAATATAATTATTAAAGGATTATTAGCGCGCCGTTCCTGAAAATTTTTAAAAATATTTCATTGTTGTAATCGTTTCAATTTGAATAACGAAAATTTAATTCTATTAAAGTTATTATTTATTTTTAATTTAAGGATTAGACGACTGGAGAAAAAACGGTTTTAGAGGCGATGAAAAAAGACGGAAAGATTGTTTCTCCCAAAAGAATTTATTAAGAGTCAAAATGACGAAGAAAACCGAAGAAATAAGTCAATATTTGAAGGATTGCGGAATTAATCCTTCGTATCAGAGAATTAAAGTTTACGAGTATATGTCGGAGCATTTTAATCATCCTACGGCGGATATAATATACAGAGAGCTATCTAAGGAGATGCCCACTTTGTCCAAGACTACGGTATATAACACTTTGAAGTTCTTTGTCGATAAGAATATTGTAACGCCGATAACAATAACCGAAGGCGAGACGAGATACGACGCCGACACTTCTTTGCACGGGCATTTCTTGTGCGTAAAATGCGGCGGGATATTTGATTTCGCCGTCGATATTAGCGGAATAAAAACGGACGTTTTCGATTTCGCCGACGTTAACGAACGACATATTTATTTTAAGGGCGTTTGCAAGAAAGACAGGAACGGCAAAACGAAAGCGCGGAATGGGTGATTACTCATTCCTAAATTACAATTTGGGAATGAGATAGAGAAGAATTTGGGAATGAGATAGAGAAGAATTTGGGAATGAGATAGAAATAGAATTTTAATTAAATCATTTGTTTCATTAATTACAAGGAGTCGCAGATGGCTACTCAAAAGGAAAGAGACGAGAAGTTAGTAGAACTAATGAAGAAATGGCAAAAAGTAGAGGACAACGCTATCGAGAGCACGACTGAAATAATCAAGAAAGCGGACAATCCTCTCGTTCAAATGGTAATGGAAATTATCCGGCAGGATTCCGGCAATCACCGTAAGGTTCAGCAATTGATAGCCGACCACTTCGAGAAAGAAACGTTGAAATTGAACCCGGACGAGTTGCTTGAATTTTGGGATTTAGTCGAAGAGCACGACAGAATCGAAAGAAAAACAATCGAGCTAGCAAAGGAAGCTTTAACGCAGACCAATTCGCCTTTGGTCGCTTATTTGCTTAACTATCTTCTCACCGACGAGGAGAAACACAAAGAGCTTTTAGACGAAATGGCTCGAATCAAAGGCGGAATGTATCCATACGGAAGTTAATTAATAAGTTGTCTAGCCGTCTCAAGATTAATGTCTTTCTTGGGACGGCTAACTTATTTCGCGATTAGGATGGGTTTCAGAAGGAATTGGTTAACATCGACTATTTGAGAATTTGATAAAAGGATACAGTTGAGAGCAGTTAAGTATTTGTATTTAGAAATTATAGTTTCAATTTAAAAAGAAGACGGGAATGGGTAAGAAAAAAGAAGAAGAAAGAAAATTAGTAGAGCTATTAAAAGAATGGCAAAAGATGGAGGGTAAAAAGATAGACGTCGTTACGGAAGCGCTCAATAGTTACGACAACGCGTTTGTTCAGGCGGTAATGAAAATCTTTCGACGAGACGCCCATAATCATAGGATAGCGCTGCAATTGATAGTGAACAATTTTGAAAAGAAGCCGATAAAATTAGAATCCAATGAATTGGTCGATTATTGGGATTTGCTCGAAGAACACGACGCTATTGAAAGAGAAACGGTAGAATTAGCTAAGGAAGCGATGTCGCAAACAGATTCTCCTTTGGTTTACTTTTTAATCAATTATTTATATTTAGACGAAAATAAACACGGGGATTTGTTGGAAGATATGTCTCGCGTAAAGGATGGGATGTATCCTTATACATAGTTCGGTTCAAATTTTTAATTGAAATTAGAGGTTCGAGGATAATATTAATTTGATTTTTCTTTCATAAATTAATATAAATTTAGTAACTTAATAAGCGTTTTGTGTAAATAAACCGGAGAAGCGTTTTGGATCCTGTATTACTCGCTCGAATTCAGTTCGCCGTAACCGCCGCTTTTCATTTTTTATTCCCGCCTATGAGTATTGGACTCAGCTTAATGATGGTGGTTTCGGAATGGAAATACCTAAAAACGAGAAATCCTTTGTATGAAAAAATAGCGAAATTTTGGACGAAAGTATTCGCTTTGACATTTGCCGTTGGAGTGGCTACCGGAATAGTGTTGGAGTTTGAATTTGGAACCAACTGGGCGAATTACGCTCGCTACGTTGGCGATATATTCGGAAGTCCTTTGGCGGCTGAAGCGCTGTTTGCTTTCTTTATGGAGTCAACTTTTCTTGGGATTTTATTATTCGGCTGGAATAAAGTAGGTCCTAGGACGCACTTCACTTCGACAATTATGGTCGCTTTGGGAGCTATTCTCAGCGCGTTTTGGATTATCGTCGCTAATTCTTGGATGCAGACGCCGGCGGGTTATCATTTGGTAGAGCAAGCCGGCGTTGTGAGAGCCGAAATTACGGATTTTTGGGCGATGGTATTTAATCCTTCGACAATAGAAAGGTTTACTCACGTTATTAGCGCTTCTTGGATAACGGGAGCGTTCTTGGCTTTAAGCATTTCGGCTTATTATTTAATAAAGAAAAGACACTTGGATTTCGCAAAATATTCTCTTAAAATAGCCTTGTGGCTGGCGGCGTTTTCGACCGTTTTGCAGTTGGTTACCGGACACGCTAGCGCTATACAAGTTACCGAGTATCAGCCGGAAAAATTAGCGGCTTTCGAGGCTCATTACGAAACGGGGCCGGGCGATTTATATTTGTTCGGATGGGTGGACGAAAAGAATCAAGAAGTTATAGGATTGAAGTTGCCCGGGTTTTTGTCTTTCCTCGTGGATTTTGATTTTACGACGCCGATAACGGGCTTGAACGAATTCGCCGCGGAGGACAGACCGCCGGTTCAAGTGGTGTTTCAGTCCTATCATTTTATGTTTCTGTTGGGAATGTTGATGATTTTGATTTCCTTTGTAGGCTTATTCTTGCTTTGGAGGAAAAAACTGTTTGAGTCGAAATGGTTTTTGAAAATACTTTTGCCGGCTTTCATACTGCCGCATATAGCAAACTTACTGGGCTGGATGGCGGCGGAGATAGGCAGGCAGCCTTGGGTTGTTTATCGCGTGCTAAGGACGTCCGACGGCGTCTCGGAAGTTGTTTCGGCGGGGGAAATCTGGTTTTCCTTAATTCTGTTTACGGTCATTTATCTTATTTTGCTGGCGCTATTTATATTCTTGCTATTGAGAAAAATAAAGAAAGGACCCGAGGAAGTTGAAGCGTCCGCCGCTTGATTTTTCTTTCGCCAAAAATTATTGAAATATAAAATTGGAGTTTTACAATGGATTTTCAAATAGTCTGGTTCGTTCTTTTAACGGTTTTGTTTTTGGGGTATGTCGTGTTGGACGGATTCGACTTAGGGGTCGGTATGCTGCATCTGGGAGCGAAAACGGAGAATGAGCGACGAATATCTCTAAACTCGATTGGTCCGGTTTGGGACGCCAACGAAGTTTGGCTTATAACCGCCGGCGGGGCTTTGTTCGCCGCTTTCCCGGACGTTTACGCCACCGTTTTTTCCGGGTTTTATATAGCGTTCATTCTGTTTTTGCTGTTTATTATCGGCAGGGCTGTTTCGATAGAGTTTAGAAGCAAGATTGAAGGCGAATCTTGGAAGAAGTTTTGGGACTTTATTTTCAATTTGTCTAGTTACTTTATCGTTATTTTGTTGGGCGTCGCTTTGGGCAATATAGTATCCGGCGTTCCGATAGCGGAGAACAAGGAATTCGCCGGCAGTTTTGTCGGACTTTTGCATCCTTACGCTATCTTTTTGGCTTTGACGGCGGTTCTTTTGATGCGAATGCACGGGAGGCTATATCTTTTGAATAAAACTGAAGGGGACTATAGGGAAAGGCTCAAGGGCAGATTAAATTTGAGCTGGATTTTGTTTCTTATTTTCGTCGCTATTCTAACGGTTTGGACTATATCGGCGTATCCGCATATGACGGAAAATATGTTTGTGTATCCCGTTTGGTTTGTCGCTCCGGCGCTTTTGCTTTTATTCATAATATTGATTCCGATACTGGCGAAAAAAGAAAAGTTTTTCGGGGCGTTTCTTAGCTCTAGTCTCGTTATAGCTATGATGATAATAATAACGGCTATAGGCATTTATCCGAATTTGGTGTATTCTAGTTCGGCGCCGGAAAACAGCTTGACGGTATTTAACGCGTCCTCTTCGGAGTTAACTCTTTACACGATGTTCATAATCGCTTGTATTGGGGTACCGTTAATGCTAATCTATAAGTTCATCGTTTACACCGCATTTCGCGGGAAAGTCAAATTGGATTCGACGAGTTATTGATTTTTTGTAATTAAGGTTTTATAAACAAAAAAAGCTCCTCAAAAGGAGCTTTTTTTATATCTTTATATGGTTAATTCGTTCTCTAAACTTGTTCCTCTTCGTCGGATTCTTCGGGATATTCGAACTTTAGTTTTCCTTCGAAGATTTCTTTCATAGCTAGAAATGTTGGTTTCGGAACTTTGTCGAATTCTTTGCTGATAGCTAATTGGTCGAAATTGGATCCTTCGCGCGTCTCGGAGGTATCGACGACGTCTTCTAATCTGAAATATATTTCGTTTTTGATATCGTCGTTAATTTGTCGGGAGCGCATTCCTAAAGCTACTATCGACTCGTAAATCTTGCCTTTTTCCGATTCCTGCGTTCTTACTTGAACGGGATTTACTATATATTCCGCCATAATTTTTTATCTTTTCGTTTTATATAACATACTTAAGTTTACAAATATAAAGACAAGAAAATTAACAGTCAAATTAAAAATCTATTAATTTGATATTAGGATAATTTATAACTTATTTGTAACTTAATAAATTATTATGTTTTATTCGGCGAAATTTGGAAATGCAGAAGTTATATTATTCAATTAGCGAAGTTTGCGACTTAGTGGACGAGGAGCAGCATATACTGCGCTACTGGGAAAAGGAATTCAATCAGTTAAAACCGAGAAAGAACAGGGGCGGCAATAGAATATATTCGGTTAAGGATATAAACTTAATTAATTTGATAAAAGCTTTGTTGCGAACCGAGAAGTTGTCTTTAAAAGGAGCGAAGGAACAAATAGAGCAACTGATGGAAGAAAAAACGCCGGAGGAGATTTTAAAAGAGAAAGAGATTGACAAACTTTTTTCGAATTCGAAGGGCGAGACGGAAAAGGAAACGGGAAAACCGTCGGTATATAAAGAAGTTGCTTTATCGAAAGGAGAGGCGAGAGATTTGTATTTTTTACTAAAAGAGTATTCAGAAGCGTTAAAAGTTAAAGAAAAAATCTAATATTTTGCTTTTTATATATAAAAGTTTGTAAATTTGGATTTATTGAGTTTTATGTTAGGAATTACTTTTAAGGCGTATAGCTAAATTTTGTTAAGGAAGGTTATATGAGGCTAATAATAACGGCGCTAAGCGCGTTTATACTGACGGCTCTTTCGAACAATTTGATTTCGGAAGAATACGATTACGCTATGAAGACAATAGGCGAGCACGAAGACGAGGCGCTCGGGGTGTTTGTTAATTGGGACGATTCGCAAGTTGCCACTTGCAGTCTGGACGAGACGATAAAGATTTGGAGTTTGCCGGACGGAGAGCTTTTGAAAACTTTAAGGGGGCATCTCGGTCAAGTAAACAACATTTCTTATTCGGGAAACGACAAATGGATTGCCAGCGGTTCAAGCGATATGACCGTAAGAGTTTGGAGCGTAGCCGACGGCGAGCAAATAAAAGTTTTACGCGGGCATACCGACCAAGTTATCGGAGTTTATTTCAGTCAAGACGATAGCAGCACCTTTGTTGCCAGCACGAGTTTCGATAAGACCGTGAAGCTGTGGGACTGGAAGTTAGGCAGGGAAATTAAGACCTTGCGCGGACACGAAAAAGCCACAAACAACGTGGCTTATAGCTACGACGGCAAGCATATAGCTTCTTGTAGCGACGATAAAACTATTAAGATTTGGTCCACTGATTTAACTACGAAAGAATCTGAGATGACTTTAATCGGGCACGAAGCTCCCGTATTGACTGTTCTTTATAGTTTCGACAGCGAGATTTTGGTTTCTTCGGACCAAGCTGGTTATATTAAAGTTTGGGATATGCCGTCGGGTAAGTTGAGCAAAACAATAAAAGCTCACGACAACTTAATACAAGATTTGTCGATAGCCGGCGACAATAAGACTATAGTCAGCGCAAGTTTAGATAAAAAGGTCAAGTTGTGGAACGCCGAGACTGGAAAGAATCTAATGACTTTCGACGCCGGCATAGAGATGTGGAGCGTCGATATAATCTCCGACGCGAGTATTATAATATTGGGTTGCGCAGACGGCGACGTAAGATTTTTAGTAAGAGAGAAATAAAGATATAAGGAGTAAACGATGGCGAGAATAAACAAGGCGTTTTTAGTTTTTAGCTTAGTATTTGTCGCGTTAGTTATTAACGCCGCCACAGCCGAGAAGAAAACCGTATCGTTAACCGGCAACGTATTCGACGCCGTAACTAAAGAGCCTTTAACGGTTTTTATAATAGCGAAGAACTCCGACGGCGACATTGTAGCGGCGACGAGGAGCGACGGGTTTGAAAACGGTTCGTACACGATTGAGAATCTACAACCGAACGAGGATTACACTATTTTGATAAAGAAGAAAGATTACTTTCTTGAGAAGTATGATTTTGACACGAGAAACTGCGGGAATTACGCCGTTATTTCTCATGATTTTTTGGTTAAGCCTCTTTACGAAGGAGTGAAAATCCCTATTTCGGTACCGCCTTTCGAACTTAACAAATCCAAGTTGAGATATGGAATAGAAGCTATTTTAGAGCCTTACGCTAAAACTTTGAAGAACAATAAGGAAGTCGAGGTGCAGATTCAATGTTATCCCGACAATAACAAAGATTTAAGCGCGAATGAAAAATTGACTTCCGAAAGGTGTAAATCTTTAATCAATTATTTCATATCTAAGGGATTGAATCCTTCTAGGCTTACGATGAAAAACTTTAAGAAAACGGATCCGGGCAATCCTCCGCCGGAAAAGAAACAGGCAAAGGGGAAAAGATATATAGGCACCTCCTATATCGTTGTAACCGATATTAATAATAAATAATTTGTTTTTTCATTCTTTTTTTTTCAAATTGTTAAATTCTTTCTATAGTTAAATTGAAGTTTAATTATCGTTATATATCTATAAGCGGTTGAAGATGGCGGTTAAAGAAAATAAATATCTATACGAAGAGTATGATTATATAATATCGGTAAAGAATTTACATAAGTATTATTACGATACTCATATCTTAAAAGGTATAGATTTTTGGGTGAAGCCGGGCGAGCTTATCGCGATAATAGGGCGCTCCGGTTGCGGTAAAACTACTTTTTTAAGATGCTTGAACGCCTTGGAGATTTTAGATTCCGGAATGATAAGAATCGCGGGAATTAATTTGAACAGAAATTCAGGTAAGAATAACGGTAGGCTTGCCAAAAAAAAGAGAAGTTCCAAGAAAGAAGATTCGCGCAACGTTATATCAAGCGAGGAAGACGAGCTGGCGGACGAAGATTTCAAGATAAAGCTGAAAACTTTGCGAACTCGAGTCGGTATGCTTTTCCAAGGTTTTAATTTGTTTCCTCACTTGAACGTTTTGCAGAACGTAATGTTAGCTCCGACCGTAGTAAAGAAAGAAAGTAAAGAGCAAGCGACTCTGCGAGCGGTGCAGCTGTTGGAAAAAGTTGGTTTGGAGGATTTTGCTAAAGCTAAGCCCAACGAATTGTCGGGCGGTCAAGCTCAAAGGGTCGCTATCGCAAGAGCTTTGGCGATGTCTCCGCAGGTTATGCTGTACGACGAGCCGACTTCTTCTTTGGACCCCGAACTTGTCGGCGAAGTAACTTCCGTTATGAAAAACTTAAATAAGGAAGGGATGACTCAAGTGATAGTAACGCACGAAATGGATTTTGCTAAAACCGCGGCGGATAAAATAGTATATATGGAAGACGGACAAATTGTAGAATCAGCGCCCCCGGACGTTATATTTTCGAATCCCAGAGACGAGAGAACGAGGGTTTTCCTGAAGAAGTATCTATAAGGAAAGGATAAGCGACGATGAGTTTTAAGCGTTGCAAGGCTATAGGGACGATATTATTATTGGCGTTTTTTTTATTAAGCGGCTTCGCCAAAGCTGATAAAAAGGACTCGGATAATAACAATGAGTTGGGTTTTGAAGTTTTAAGGTGGGCGGCGGACACTGAAAGCGGCGCGCCTTACGTTTTTCAGGACCCTCGGGATCCTTCCGTATTGACGGGTTTCGAAGCGGATATTATTAGAGCGATTGCAAAAGAATTAGGACTTAAAGATAAGCACGTGCAAAATCAATGGGACGGTCTTATTCCCGGCTTGAAGCGAAACGATTACCACGTCGCAATTAACGGTTTAGAGATAACTCCCGATAGAAAAGAAGTGGTGGCTTTTTCGGATCCGTATTACACAACATATGAACAAATTATCGTTAGGGAAGGCGACCAATATACGATTACGAATTTATCCGATTTAGTGGATAAAAAAGTCGGAACTTTGAAAGCTTCTTTAGCCGAAAGAATTTTGAGGGCGACTGGCGGAGTGATAGTAAGGTCCTATGATAGCGAAGCAAATTCGTTCAAAGATTTAGCGAACGGAAGGCTCGACGCCGTTTTAATAGACCATCCCGTCGCGCTATATTACGCCGAATGGAATCCTCAGTTAAGGCTGACAGGTCAGCCTGTAGGCGAAGTCGTTTACGGCATAGCGATGAGAAAATCCGACACTCTGCTTTTGAAAAAGATAAACGGAGCTATTGAGTCACTGAAAGAAAGCGGAGAGTTGAGGAGGATTCTTGAATATTGGAATATGTGGAACACTATGATGGCGTCGCTTCTTGACGATTATCAAGTTGTTAATTATCCTCATACCGGTTATCAAGAATACATTGAATATCAGAAAAAGGAAACGTCTTTTGAACGCATTTTGGATCGTTATCTAAGCTATTTGCCGGTATTGGGAAAAGCCGCGCTTGTAACTTTGGGTTTATCGATAATTTCGATGACTATAGCGATTATATTAGGCTTGATAGTAGCTATGATAAGGGTTTACGCCCCCATACCCATTAGTTCAATAGCTGTAGCTTATGTAGAATTAGTGAGGGGGACTCCTTTATTAATACAATTATTTTTGATTTTTTATGGATTGCCGGTTCTTGGTATTCAGCTATCGCCGTTTCTTGCCGCTATAACTGGATTGGCGGTGAATTATTCGGCGTACGAAGCTGAGAATTATAGAGCGGGATTGAATTCCGTCCCAAAGGGGCAAATGGAAGCTTCGACCTCCTTGGGATTATCAAAAATTCAATCTTTAAGGTATATTATACTTCCTCAAGCTGTAAGAGTAGTGATACCTCCCATAACAAACGATTTTATATCCTTGCTTAAAGATTCGTCTTTAGTTTCTGTAATTGCTATGGTTGAGTTGACTAAAGAATATTTGCGATTAGCGGCTACGTATTACGACCATTTAGGAGCGGGATTGTTGGTGGCGGCTATTTATCTATTAATAGGATTGCCATTTGTAAAGTTGTCTAAATACGCCGAATCAAAGTTCGCTTCGGTTAGCACGGCTAAAAAAGAAGAGTAGCAAAAGATTATTTTTTTTGTAAATTCGTTTTTATCGGCGTTTAATTTCATAAAACAAACGAGAGCCTTATATGTTCGCTAAGTTACAAAAGCAATCCATTGGTCAAGGAAGTCCGGAGAGATTTTTTAACAGAGAGCTTAGCTCTATTGAGTTCAATAAGCGCGTTTTATTAGAAGCTGAGGACAAAGACCATCCTTTGCTTGAGCGATTAAAATTCATTTCGATTTTTAGTTCCAATATTGACGAATTCTTTATGATAAGGGTCGCCGGTTTGAAAAGGCAAGCCGCCGCTGGTTTGGTCGAGCTTTCTTTCGACGGGATGACTCCCAAAAAACAACTTGCCGAAATACGTAAAAGACTAGTTCCGTTGTATAGAAAGCAGGAGGAAATACTAAACGAGCAAATTCTTCCGGCTTTGGAAGAGGAGAATATAGTTATTCACGATTATGATAAATTGCCTAATTCGGATAAGAAAAAACTTTATGAGTACTTCCAAGAATGCGTTTTTCCCGTTTTAACTCCGCTTAGTTTAGACCCGGCGCATCCTTTTCCCCGTTTGATTAATCGAAGTTTGAATATAGTTTTTTTATTGAGGGACGAGAACGTAGAGCCAAAACAAAAAAAAGTAGCGTTTCTTCAGATACCGACGGGACTGCCTCGGTTTTTGAGACTGAAAAGAAAAAGCGGAGACCATTTCGCGCTAATAGAGGAGATAGTTCAAGCCCACGCCGACGCTCTATTCCCCGGACTGAAGCTGGAAAAATCATACGTCTTTAGAGTAACGAGGGACGCCGATTTTGAAATTGCCGAAGACGAAGCCGAGGATTTGCTAACGGAAATCGCCGAACATATTAAGATTAGGAGATGGGGAAGCGCGGTGGTTCGCTTAGAGGTTAGCGAAGATATGAGCGAAGATATGGTAGAGTTTTTAAAGACTTCTTTGGGAATAGACTCAAGCGAGGTATATTCCCACAATAGACCGCTTAAAATGCCTGATTTTATGAGGTTGCGGGATTTGGACAGGAGAGATTTAAAAGACAAACCTTTTCAAACTCGTATTTTGCCCGAGTTGAGAATGGAAGACGTCGGCTTTTTCGACGTTTTACGAGAAAAAGAACTATTGGTTCATCATCCATTCGACTCTTTCACTCATAGCGTTTTAAAGATGCTGAATGAAGCCGTTGACGACCCCGACGTTCTCGCTATCAAAATTACTTTATATAGAGTGGGAATGAATTCTCCTATTGTGGCGGCTTTAAAAAGAGCCGCCGAGAACGGCAAAGAAGTAACGGCTTTTGTAGAATTGAAAGCTAGATTCGACGAGGAAAATAACATTCTTTGGGCGAAAGAGCTCGAACGAGTCGGCGTTCACGTAGTTTACGGCGTAATCGGACTGAAAACGCATTGTAAAATATTGGCGATAGTTCGCAAGGAGAGCGACAAATTACGAACGTACCTACACTTGGCTACGGGAAATTATAATCACACGACTGCGAGACTTTACACCGATATAGGTTTCTTCACGAGCGACCCTGATTTTGGTATGGAAGCGGCTCAAGTTTTTAATTATTTAACGGGTTATTCTTATCAAAAGAAGTGGAAGCAATTTTTCGTGGCTCCGATAAATTTGAGAAGGTCGATTATTGAATTGATTAATCGCGAGACGGAGTTTCACAGCGAGGAGAGTCCCGGGCTGATTATCGCTAAGATGAACTCTTTAGCTCATAGGGAAGTAATTAACGCTTTGTATAGAGCTTCAAAATACGGCGTTCGGATTAAGCTTTTAGTAAGAGGGATTTGCAGTCTGAGACCCGGGGTTCCGGGCTTGAGCGAGAATATTGAGGTAAGGAGCGTTTTAGGCAGATTTCTGGAGCATAGCAGGATTTTTTATTTTAAAAACAACGGCGCCGAAGAAGCCTATATATCTAGCGCGGATTGGATGACTAGAAATCTCCAAAAGAGAGTGGAGCTAATGTTCAAAATTAAGAACGAAGGCGTCAAAAAGAAATTAGAAGATATTTTAGATGTCTATTGGAAAGACAATACAAAGTCTTGGATTTTACAACCCGACGGCTCTTATATACAGCGAAAACCCGGAGCCGGCGAAAAGCGATTTTGCGCCCAAGAACACTTGCTAACGGAATTGAAGAAGTCCGTTAAGAAAACCAAGCGTCTTTTTGAGCTGAAGCTTGGGTATTAGTTTGTAAAGATTAAAAAAGGGCTGAGGTTTTTTCAGCCCTTTTATTCTGCTATTATAAGGTGAATGAAATGAAAAAAAAGAGCCAACAGGCGGACTCGAACCGCCGACCTATTCATTACGAATGAATTGCTCTGCCAGCTGAGCTATGTTGGCTAAATTATCAACCGCAAAATTATGCAATATCAAAATTCTTGACAAGTTAAAAATGCGCTTTTTTTATTTTTCTACGTAGATATTTTTGGCTATTTCGTTTCCGATTATCTTTTCCTGATTGTTGAATTTTATCGTTATTGGTCCGTTGAACGGCGCTTTTTCGACAACTTTTACGGAAACTCCGGGGATTAAGCCGTTCTTCTCCAAGTAAGCTAGGAGTTCTGGGTCGGTGTCGGTTAATCTACGAATAACGGCGACTTTGCCGGGGTTTATTTCCGAAAGCGAGGTTTCCTTCAGTTTGTTAATTTTTCCGTTCTTTGTGGGAATCGGATGGCCGTGAGGGTCGTATTCCGGCGAACCTAATTTTTCGTCGATTTTTTCGGCGAAAGCTTCGGAAATATAGTGTTCCAGTCTGCAAGCTTCTTCGTGGACTTTGTCGAGCGAGAATCCCAATTCTTCTTTTAGATATAATTCTAAAAGTCTGTGATGTCTGATGACTTCCAGAGCGATTTTTTCGCCGGTATCCGTTAGTTTAACTCCTTTGTAGGAATTATAGTCAACTAAGCTCATTTTAGCCAGACGTTTCAGCATTCCGGTTACCGAAGCTCCGGATACGTCTAGTTCTTTGGCGATTTTAGTGGTCGAAACCGCGCCGTCTTTTTGCAGTTTGTAAATTGTTTTTAAATAATCTTCGATGGATTGACTAAGCATAGCTTCCAATTTATTTTTTTCATAATATTTATTAAAACTAATAAAATTATTTTAGTAAACCAAAACTTATTTGTTCATAGAGCTAAATTCTAAACAAAATAAAATTCTGTATATTAGAATCGCCAAAAGCTGGCTACTGTTTTTAGTATATAAGAAGCAACAGTCGCCACTAAGACGCTAAAGACGGAAGTCGCCGCGGCAATTTTAGCTCCGAACTCTTTCCATAGAACGACTAGAGTCGTGAAGCAAGGAAAATACAAAGTTACGAAAAGAACGAAAGTTAATACTTGATTAGTCGTCATTGGCAATTGAGCTAGTGTTGGAACGCTTAACGCTTGGTTAGCCATAACTATTATTAGTTCTTTTCTGAAAAATCCGAAAACTAGAGTCGAGCCGAGGGCTTCGGGCAATCCTAAGATGCCGTCGACAATAGGGGCGAAGATGGAGTTGACGTATTTTGCTAAGTCGAAGTATTCAATCCAGCCGAGAACAACGCTGCCGCCGATTAAAAAGATGATAGCGTCTCGGATGAAGTCGTTTATTTTGTACCAAGTTGTTTTGAGCGTATTGGTGATTGAAGGAATTTTCAAGTCGGGAATTTCTAAAATTAGTCCTATTGGCTTGGACCAAATTTTTGAAAGGACTTTGCCGCTTAACGCTATAATGACGCCGACTATAATGAAAATTAGCATTGCTTCCAAAGGTCCGGCGAAGGCGGCGGTTAAGGCAAAAATCACGGCTATTCGCGCTGAACAAGGAACGAAAGGCGTTAATATTCCAGTGATAATTCTATCTCGCTTGTTTTCAATCATTCGGGTGGCGTAAAGAGCCGGCACGGTGCATCCAAAGCCTAGTATGAAAGGCGCGACGGATTTGCCGTGCAAGCCAATTTTGTGCAGCAGTCCGTCTATTAAAAAAGCAATTCTCGTTAAATAGCCAGTCTCCTCAAAATATGCCGTTATGAATACCAGCGGCAAGAAGTAAGGCAATACAATTCCGAGGACTCCGGCGGCTCCCATATAAGCCCCGTTAATAGTATGCCACCAAAAAGGGCTAGAATCTTTTATAGGGGCGAAGACTTCCGAAAATTTTGAAATCGGGGCGTCCACTAGCGAGCTTAAGAAATCGCCGACAACGAAAATAGCGAAAAAGTAGAGAGCGAAGAATAACAGCAGAGAGGCTCTTCCGAATAATGGGTGAAGCAATATATCGTCAAGCTTTTTTCCTACGGAGCGAAAAGAGTTGCTTTCGATTTTAGAAGTAGATTCGGCGATTTTCATTGCTATATGGTGTCGCTCGTATGAAATGGACTCGTAGGCGTCGGTTTTGTGCTGCTTTTCAATTTCTTGTTCAAATTGTTTCGCCGTAGATTCAATTTTTGAAAAAAAACGATTGGGAACTATCTCGGGATTTTCTATCGCTTTAATCGCCCAAAAGCGCGAGGAAAGGTTCTTGTCAGAGTCCGCTTTGTCGATAACTTCCGACAATTCGTTGATTTTATTTTCTATATGATAAGTGAATTCGGGAATCTTTCTTTCGCTTTTGGTATCGCTAAAGTTTTTACGACAGGCTTCGATTAATTTTCTCGCGCCTTTGCCCTGTCTGGCTATTGTCGGAACGACGTCGATGTCCAGTTCTTTGGAGAGCTTTTCAACGTCGATTTTTAATCCGCGCTTTTCGGCTTCGTCGAGCATATTAAGAGCTGTTACGACCGGCAGCCCGAGTTCCAACAGTTCTATCGTTAGCTCCAAGCTTCTCGGTAGAAAGGCGGAGTTAACGACATTAATGATTAAGTCGATATCTTCGTTTAGCAAATAGTCTATTGCAATTTTTTCGGCGGGGTCGTATGGATTTAAGGAGTAGATACCGGGTAAATCTAGAACTCTTACGGTTTCTCCGAAAATGTCAATATCCGTTTGTCTAATCTCGATTGTCGCTCCCGTGGAGGGCGTTTTTAAATCCGCGAGAACGTCGAAAAGGGCGCTTTTCCCGCAACCGTGCTGACCGACTAAGGCTATTTTCTTAATCTTCATACTCGACGATTATTTTTTCGGCTAAGCCTCTGCCTAAAGCTAGCTTATAATTTCCGTTCGATACGTTCTCAATTAAGACTGGACCCTGTCCGGAGTCGTTCAGTTTTATTAATAAGTCGTTTATGTGCAATCCCATAGAGCTAAGCTTTCTTTTAGCTCTCATACCGGATATTATCTCTTTGATTATAATATTCTTTTTCGAATCCGCTTCCGTCAAACACATTGTCAATTCTCTATTTTCCTATTGTTTTTAATACCGCTTATTAAGTAACGTATAAAACCGTTTATTATTTAGCCATAGCTAACAACAAATATAGAAACAACTAATTTAATATCAAAACAATTTATCTCAACTTAATTTTGTTCTTTATTTCAAATTTAAATAACTTGCAAGTTTAATAAACAAATTTATCATTTTCAAATAAGTATGCTATGAGTTCAAACGAAGGTTACAAAACTAGGTATATTTTTGTTTTAGGAGGAGTTCTATCTTCTCTTGGGAAGGGAATAGTGGCGGCTTCTCTTGGTTTGCTTTTAAAGCAGAGAGGTTTTTCCGCTACGATAATGAAGCTGGATCCTTATATTAACGTCGACCCTGGAACGATGAATCCTTTTCAGCACGGCGAGGTTTACGTTACCGACGACGGAGCCGAAACTGATTTGGATTTAGGTCATTACGAAAGGTTTATCGACCAGTCGTTAAACCAAAAGAACAATACGACGACTGGACAGGTATATAACGAAGTTATCAATAAAGAGCGTAAAGGTAAGTATTTGGGCAAAACGGTGCAGGTTATTCCCCACATAACCGACGAGATAAAAGAAAGAATCAAGGTGTATGAAGGGGAATTTGATTTCGTAATAGTAGAGATAGGCGGAACGGTAGGCGATATTGAGTCTCTTCCTTTTTTAGAGGCTATTCGTCAATTCACACAAGAAAGAGGTTATAGGAATTGCATTAGTATTCTTTTAACTTACGTTCCGTATTTAAAAGCTACCGGCGAATTAAAAACCAAGCCGACTCAGCACTCTACGAAAACTTTGATGGAATACGGCTTGCGACCTAATATACTTGTTTGCCGCTCAGAACAAAAACTGAGCAAAGAGGAAAGACAAAAAATCGCTCTGTTTTGCAACGTCAGCGACGATGCGGTAATCGAAGCGCTGGACGTTGATTATACAATTTACGAAATCCCTTTAATGCTCGCTAAGAGTTCTTTGACCGAAATTATTTTAGATAGAATGCAATTGCCCGCCAATCCTCTGGACTTGGATACTTGGCAAAAGTTTGTTCAAAGAATTAAGCATCCGAGGAAAGAGGTTAAGGTGGCTTTGGTTGGAAAGTACGCTAAATATAGGGATTCGTATAAAAGTATTTTGGAAGCGTTCGCTCACGCAGGCTCAATAAACAACGCGAAGGTGGACGTTGAGTTAGTCAATTCGGAAAGCATTACTGACGAGACGGCGGAAAGTTTGCTTGGAGACAAACACGGTATATTGGTAGGCCCGGGGTTTGGCTCAAGAGGAATCGAGGGTAAAATATTGGCAATACGATACGCCCGAGAAAACAACGTTCCGTTTTTCGGAATATGCTTAGGCTTGCAGTGCGCCATTATTGAATTTGCGCGAAACAAATGCGGTTTGACCGGTGCAAATTCAACCGAGTTCAATAAATATTCGAAATATCCGGTAATCGATTTGATGGATTCGCAGAAGCAAGTCAAGAACAAAGGCGGGACGATGAGGCTGGGCGCGTATCCTTGCGTTATAAAGAAGGAGACAAAGGTTTACGAAGCGTACAAGGGAATCAGAATTTCCGAGAGGCATCGCCACCGTTTCGAAATTAATAACAAATTCAGAGACGTTCTCGAAGAAAACGGGATGATTCTCAGCGGTCTTTCGCCGGACGGCAAGTTGGTCGAGATAGCCGAGTTGAAAGACCATATTTGGTTTATCGGCTCGCAATTTCATCCGGAGCTAAAATCGCGAGCGGTAATCGGGCAGCCGTTGTTTATTAGCTTTATTGCCGCGACTTTAAAGCGTAAAAGCCAAGTAACGAGAAAAAAGAAAAAATAAAAGGGGAGTCGATGAAGAGAGTAATTTTGTCTTTAGTAGCGATTCTTGTTCTTTTCGCTTGCGGCGGCAAAAAAGCCGTCAAAGAAGAAAAGCCCGAGATTCAAAAAACTCCTTCGGGATTGAAATTCGTTGAATTAAAAGCCGGCAAGGGAGAGCGCCCTTCGCCCGGGCAAACGATCGTTATTCATTACGTCGGCAAATTGGAGAACGGCGAAGTGTTCGACAGTTCTCGCGACAGAGGCAAGCCCCTCGAATTTATTTACGGTTCCGGAAAAGTAATCGAGGGATTAGAAGAAGGGGTCGCTACGATGAAACCCGGCGGCAAAAGGAAGCTGATTATTCCTCCCGATTTGGGTTACGGCTCGAGGAGCGTGGGACCGATACCGGCTAATTCCACTTTGATTTTCGAAGTTGAATTAATTGACGTAAGATAGCTATGAAAGTAGATTCCGTTCTTATTTTCGAGACAGAGAACGCCGAGAGCCTTTATCCGTTTTCTATACTGCATCCAGCTTGGGAGTTGCGTTGCGGCGCGCTGAGGATTTATGAAAAAGTAGAAAAGCGCTTCCCGAAAGCGAAGATACAGTTTACGGGAAGACCCGGGCATTTGGCTTCTTTCAAAGCGAGATTTGGGATTAAAGATTTCGAGCAGAAGCGCGAAAATATTTTGATTCTTCATTCCGCTATTATTCCCGATAAGTCATTTCTTAAATCTTTAGAAGACGCCTACGAGAATTTTAAAAAAGAAAAGGGCGAAGATAAATCCGTCGCTTTTACTTATAGCGGGACGCCGGTAGCTTCTTATGTCGTTGAAAAGGATAGGATAAATCCAACCGAGAAGGATTTAGAGCTGTTTACGAAGTTTCTATACGATTTTGCCGGCGGATTGGAACAAGTTGAAGTTCCGAAACCAAAAGTCGTTAATTATCTTTGGGACGCGATATATTATAACGGCGAAGGAATACTCGACGATTTTGCGTATTTCGACAACGAAGCCGATTTTGACAAATTAAAGAAAGACGGCGTTCATTTAATTGGCAGAGGCAAAATCAGGATAGGAAAAAACAATTCGATATATCCCGGAACCGTCTTAGACGCCGCGGAAGGTCCTATTGTTACCGGCGAGAACGTTACGATTATGCCGAACGCCGTCGTTGTCGGTCCCGTGTATATCGGCGACAATTCTACTATTAAAGCCGGCGCGAAAATTTACGAGGATACGTCAATCGGAGAATGGTGCAAAGTAGGCGGCGAGGTGGAGAATTCGATTATACAGTCTTACTCTAATAAACAGCACGACGGTTTTTTAGGCCATTCGTTTTTGAGCGAGTGGATAAATATTGGGGCGGACACAAACACGTCCGACTTGAAAAACACTTACGGCGATATTAAAGTAATGATAAAGGATAGGGAAATCGACACTGGCAAGATGTTCTTGGGCTTGCTTTGCGGCGACCATACGAAGACGGCTATTAACACGACATTAAATACGGGAACTGTTGCGGGCATATGCGGAATTCTCGTGGCCGACGGTTTTCTGCCTAAGCAAATTCCCTCGTTCGCTTGGAGAGGAACGAAGGGCTGTTCGATATATAAGCCGGATAAAGCTATTAAAGTGGCAAGAAAAGTTATGGCGAGGCGGAACAGGGAGTTGCTCGACGAGGAAATGAAATTGATAGAGGAAGAGTATAATAGAGTCGCGGGAGAGTGAATTTATTTGATTTTAAAACATTGTTTCTAAATTTTGATTTAGAAATGCAATTATCTACAAGTCTGAGGTTGGTAATATAGCATGAAAGATGTTTCGTCCGAAATCGGAGTTTCGGGCGGAGGGAGTTTTTGAAATCGGAGTTTTGGGCGGGGGAATAAATGCGCGAAATTCAATAAGTCAGCTTCAAGATAAATGTTTTAGCTGATAATTCCAAAATTGCAATTTGTGAATTAGTTATTCAGTTTTTATAAAGAAGGAATTAATTATGCATTTTTAGATACAAATTTAATAAATTTCTCTATAAGCGAGCCTTGAATTAATATTGAGAATAAGACGATTACGTAAGTAATAGAAACGATCTAAAACTATAACGGATAGAATGGCGCCCATAATAATAGGGACAATGCCGGCGGGCTTGCGAAAGAACGCGACGTTCAAGTAAGAAAGTATCGCCGCGAGCGTTATCAGAGCCGAGAACAAATAAAATATTTCCATCTTTAGCAAATCAAATTTAATTCGACTTAACTCGTTATCTATAAAGATAGCGTATTTTGAGTTTATAATAAAATCACGTAAGTAAATATAATTTTAGTATATTTACAAGTCGGACGCGGTAGTTTTACAATAAAACGTCGCGTTAAGCGATTATAAGTATAGAACGTTCTTTGAGGGGATGAAATGGCTTCGACGGGGCGGATGAGTTGAAAAGCCGCATACCGAGCTCAGTCGGTGAAGCTCGTAAATACAACCGGCGATTTTACAAATGCCAACAATAATTACGCATTGGCCGCTTAAAACAAGCGAGCCCGTCTTTAGAAGACCTTGCTTGTCGGGCTTTTAAAGACGTCGTTTAGACAGGCTAGCCGAAATCCCGTTCGACGGGAGGATAAGGCGAAACATAACCGTCGATAGCCGTAAGGCGCCTGTCGGTCGGCAACCTTTACGGCGAATCAATCATAGAGCGACTAAGTATGTAGAAGCTTTCAGTGAAACGTCCCGGACGCGGGTTCGACTCCCGCCATCTCCACAAATATATTGTGTTAATCCTTTAAATGCAGTAGAATATAAAGAAATCAAAATATGCTTCCAACATATTTCCAACGCTTTTTAGATTTTCTTAGAATAAACGTCTCTTTGCGAGATTCGTTTATGATAGTCTGATTATTCTTCATATCTTCAAAGTCTTTTTTTTTGCAAATACTGTCTGACGAGTAATCAAAGAGTCAAGCTATTTTCATATCCGTCATAAAGAAGTTCGTTCATCTTTGAAATTCGTTTGCTCGTCTATTCATAATCTTATGAGTCCTTTCCGATTCTCTAAATTTGCGCTCATTCAAAAACAAAAAAAATGATTTTTTTCTTGTTTTATAAAGAAATATTTTTAACTTTGTATAGCCTGATTGTTCTAAGTATTTAGAGTATATGGGTATTTGCAGATTTGCAAACAATAGGCGAGATTATTTGCAGATTTGCAAACAATAAGGCGAGGTTATTTGCAGATTTGCAAACAAATGAGGTTAAAATGCCGGCTAGCAAAAGACTAGAGAAGTTTATAACCGAGAACTATTGCACAGTCAATGGTTTCTGCAAAGCTACTGGAATAGGTAATTACAAGATAAGCAGATACATAAACCGGAAATCTTCGATTAGCTTTGATATCCTGAGAGAATTACACAATTACGGTCTCAATCTTACTTGGTTGGTTACCGGAAAGGGCGAGATGTTTGCGGATAACGAAGTCGGCGAGAAGCTTAGAATGAATCATAACAAAAAGAAGTTGAAAGTTGAAAAAAACACAGCTAAGATTAAGAAGATTAGAATTGAGTTGTGGATTCTCGAGAATTTCAAATCTATAGAGAATTTCTGTAAAGAAGCGGAATTGGATGAAGATTATGTCGAGGCTGAGCTTCATAGAAAGAGGCTGACTCCAGACTTTGTTCAATTTTTGATACAACGCGGATGCAATATCAATTGGTTAAGAACCGGCAAGGGGTCTAAGTATTCTAACACTCCCGACGGCATAGTTTTGAGAAAAAGATTCAAGGCGAATACCGATTCATCCGAGGATGATGACAAAAGAATAGCTAAGATTGATAAAAAAGATTTGTACGAGGTTGTCGAGCAAATTGTTAAAGAAGTATTAAACAAAGAGGAAGGCAAATGATGAAACAGATAATACTGTATTGCTCTTTGACCGTTTTTTTAGCTATAGGAACGCTCTCGGCGCGCGAAAAAATCGATAGTTTGGAAGCGATTGTTCTAGAACTAAACGGCGAAGAAAAGGTTGACGCGCTTAATGAATTATCGGAACAATACCGCGGCGTCGATAATGAAGCGTCCTATGAGGATGCGAGAGAAGCTCTAAGGCTTGCTAAAGAGATAGATTTTGAGAAAGGGATAGCCGACGCTAAGAGGAATGTCGGAATATATCACGCAACTTCGGGCGATTATGATAAAGCTGAAGCGAAATTTCGAGAGGCGTTGGCAATTTATAAAGAGTTGGAGGACTTAAAAGGAGAGGCTAAAGTTTATACGGCTTTGGGAAGAGTTAGCAAGTTTAGAGGCGATTTAGAAGACGCTATAGAATATCATAGTAAGTCCTTAAAATTAAATAGTGATATTGGGAATGAAAGGAGAATAGCTGTTTCCCTAATTAATCTTGGAGTCATACTTCAAAATAAGAATATTTACAATAGAGCTCTTGAATATTACTTAAAGGCTTTACATATTTTTAAGAAATATAATGACTCATTAGGGATGGCCGATTTGTTTAATAATATTGGATTAATCTATTATAGAAAAGGAAAGTATGAACAGACTCTCAATTATTATGTGAAGGCTTGGGATATCTACAAAAGAATGTCTAAAAGGTTTTATCAAGCTAAAGTATTAAATAATATTTCTCTGGTTTATTATGATAAGAAGGAATTAGATTCAGCTTTAGAATACCAGAAATTAGCGCTTCAAATAGAAAAAATACAAAACAATAATTATAGGATCGCGGAATCCTTTTATAACCTTGGGAATTATTATTTATCAATGGGTGAGTTTAGTAAATCAAAAAAATATTTGGATTCTTCTTTGGCAGTTGCTTTCGAGATTTCTGACAAAAGAAGTATTGCCGACGCACATAAGTTACTCGGGAGCTTAGGATTAAACACTAATGACTATGAACTTGCTATAAATCATTTGACAAAGGCTGTCAGATACTACAAAACGGAAATGATAAACAAAGAATTGGAAGAATGCTATAAATTCTTATCAAAGACGTATGACAAAAAGGGGCATATAACAAAATCTTTTGAGTATTTTAGACTTTATGCGAGTCTTCGCGATTCTCTGGCAAACATCGAAAATAAAGCTATGATAGACGCTATTTCGGCAAGTTACAAAGCTGAGAGTAAAATTGATAAATTGGAAAGCGAAAAGAAGTTAAGCGAAATCAAAATCGATTATTTATATCTTATTTGCATTATAAGTATAGTGTCAATTATATTACTATCTTTTAGTTTAATCCTCATTTGGCGAAAAAATAGAAAATTAAGAATAACAAATCAGAAATTGGCGGAGGCTAACGATTTCCACAGAAAAGCATACGAATTTTTAATAAACGAAATGAGAGATTATCTTAATCCGTTAGCTATTAGCATAGCCGGAGTGAAAAACAAAAAAGAATTTGATTGGTTGAATCAATCTTATCTTGATTTTTCCGATGTGTTTGATAGATTTATCGACGCTTTTCAAGAGCGTTTAAATAACTGAATGTTCAATTAAAAGAAGGAATATTTTATGTCAGT
>CAZDXB010000024.1:0-42387 GCA_964509335.1 uncultured Hyphomicrobiales bacterium
AAGAGTAGAAGCCGTTTTTCAAGCCCTTCCCTTTGATAAAGGGAAGGGTTTGGGATGGGTTCGTATTCTTACCTCAGCGCGTCTTCCAGAGCGGTCTTGGCGTTTGTTTTCGCGTCGCGGTATTTTATTATTAGCGGGCTTGAAATCGATAGGTTGTGCTTTTCGCCGAATTCGGATTTGATTTTGCGAGCGCCGGGGACGACGACGGCGTTTTCCGGTATTTCCAAAGGTTTGTCCTTTTCGGCTTTTATTATTCGCTCGTTTACGAGGTCGAATACTTTTGTCGAGGAGGTTAATATTACGCCGGACGCCAGAACCGCTCTGCTTCTAACGGTAGCGCCTTCGTAAACGCCGCAGTTGCCGCCAATCATGACTTCGTCCTCGACGACGACCGGTCTCGCTCCGGGCGGTTCGAGAACGCCGCCCAGTTGCGACGCCGCGCTTAGATGAACTTTCTTGCCCACTTGCGCGCACGCGCCGACCAAAGCATGAGAGTCTATCATCGAGTCTTCGTCCACGTAGGCGCCGATATTAATATACATCGGCGGCATGCATATGACGCCTTTGGCTAGGTAGCTTCCCGTTCTGATAGCCGAGCCGCCGGGAACGACGCGTATGCCGTCCTTTAGTTGCATTGGTCGCAAAGCGAGATAGTCTTTGTCGAAATATTTAAATTCCTCGTTTATCGACTTATCAATCAGTTCGCCGTGTTTGAATATAAGCAATATTCCTTTTTTTATCCATTCGTTGGCTATCCAGTCGCCGTCGGAATTTTTTTCCGCGGCTCGGATTTCGCCTTTATTCAGTTTGTCGATAAATTCCGCGGCGAAGCCGTCTATGTCTTTCTTTTCCAAGTCCGGTTTTTCGTATAGTTCGAGCGCTTTATTTTTTAAGTTGTTCATATTTTTCCTTATTTATAAATAGTAAAAAGCGAAGTTCATTATTTTGTAGGCGAGTTGAGCCGCCGTTTGGTTGGGATGCGAGAGCCCTTCGATTGGCGCCAACTCGACGAGGTCGAAACCGACGATTTCTTTGCCGGCTTTCTTCATTTCCCTGAATACGTCGAGCGTTTCCGAGTAAGCAAAGCCGTTCGGTTCGGGCGTTCCCGTGGCGGGAATAACCGCGGGGTCGAAGTAGTCGATGTCGAAAGTAACGTAAACTTTGTCGCTCAGGCTTTCCGCTACTTGCTTCTGCCAATTTTCGCCGCGCTCTTTTTTTCTAATAGCGGAGGCGTAAAATGTTTTTACGTTCTTTTCTTTGATATATTGCGCTTCTTCCTTGCATTGCGCCCTGACGCCCACCTGAACGAGCCGTTCCGTCGGGAAAAACTCGGCGGCTCGCGCCATAACGCAAGCGTGCGACCAAGCGGAGCCTTCGTATTCCGTCCTTAAATCCGAATGAGCGTCGAATTGCAGTATGCTCATATCCGGATGCTTTTTGAAGTGAGCGGCAATTGGAGCGTAAGAAACGGTATGCTCGCCGCCCAAGCAGACGACGAATTTGTCGTTTTCGATTAGCTTTTCGACGCGTTTTTCCACTATGTCGAGAGCTTGTTTATCGACCAGTCCTTGGAAAGCGACGGGGATTAGCGTCGCTATGCCTTTGTCGAAGCAAAGCTCTTTGTCGAACTCGTCGTCGTAAAATTCGACGTATGCGCTTGCGTTGAGTATCGCCTCGGGTCCGTGTTTCGTTCCTTTGCCGAAGCTTGTGCGATATTCGTAAGGAACGGACAGAACGACGATTTTCGAATTTTCATAGCTCGAATGTCGCTCGCCTATCGCCAAAAAATTGTCTTCTTCTTTTAAAACTTCCATTTAGCTCTCTCGTTTTTTTTACAAATTAAAGCATTTTTTCGGTTTATTAAAAATGCGCGGCAGTTTTGAGAAGTTTTTAACCGTAATACTTGGTAAATTGCTTCGTCTCTACTAATTTGGATTTGAAAATAAATAATTTAGGGAATAAAGAATAGAATTATGCTTAAAACAGTATTAAAGAAAATATTCGGCTCGAAGCAAGAGAAAGATATAAAACGGCTTCAGCCCTACGTCGATGAAATAAACGCTTATTTCGACGAATACGAATCGTTAAGCGACGAGGAATTAAGAGCTAAAACGGACGAATTTAAGGCGTTCCTCAAGGAAAGAACGGAAGATTTAGACGAGGAAAAAGAGAAGCTTGAAAAGACTTTAAGGGAAGAAGCGCTCGACCCGAAATCAACCTTAGATTTAAAAGACAGAATAAAAGCCGCCGATAAGGAAATTCACGAAGTTGTCGAGGAGGCTTCAGGCGAAATATTGACGCAAGCGTTCGCCGTTGTTAAGCAAGCTTGCAAGCGGCTTAAAGACAATATGCATCGCTTTGAATACGCCGGCAACAAGGACGTATGGGATATGATTCCCTACGACGTTCAATTGATGGGCGCGGTAGTATTGCACGAAGGCAAAATTGCCGAGATGGCTACGGGCGAGGGCAAGACGTTAGTCGCCGTTATGCCTTTGTATTTGAACGCGCTAGCCGGCAAGGGAGTTCATTTGGTAACCGTCAACGATTACTTAGCGAAACGAGACGCCGAATGGATGGGACCGGTTTACGAATTTCTCGGCGTTAGCGTCGGCTCGATTCAGTCCAATATGGACCACGAAGACCGCAAAAGAATGTATAACAAAGATATCACTTACGGCACAAACAACGAATTCGGCTTCGATTATCTTAGAGACAATATGGTGGTGGACGCCGAGCAGATGGTTCAGAGGGAGCATTGGTATGTTATTGTTGACGAAATCGATTCGGTGTTAATCGACGAAGCGCGAACGCCGTTGATTATATCAGGTCCCGTCGGTCAGAGCGACCAGAAATTCGACGAGATGAACCCGCGAGTTAGGAAATTAGTCGGCGTGCAGAATAAATTAGTAACGGAATACGTAGCTAAAGCTGAAAGATTATTAAAAACGGAAAAAAAAGAGGATAGAGAAGAAGCGGGCGCGTATCTATTAAGAGCGAACAGAGGTTTGCCGAAGCATAAAAGGTTTAGGAAATTGATACAAGCCCCAGAGATAAAGAAATTATTGCAGGAGACCGAATTGTTCTTCTTGCGCGACCAAGGCAAAAGAATGCATGAGTTGGACGAGGACTTGTATTATACGGTTGACGAGAAGAACCACAACATAGACATAATGGACAAAGGCAGGGAATTGCTGGCTACGGCTCAGGAGGACGCTGAAATGTTCGTTATTCCCGATATAGCGTCCGAGATGAGCGTTATCGAGGGCGACGAGAATATGAGCGCGGGCGAGAAACAGAGAAGAAAAGACGAACTAAATAGATTATACGCCGAGCGAAGCGACAGAATTCACACCGTTACCCAATTGTTGAGAGCTTATTCGCTTTACGAAAAAGACATCGAATACGTTATACAAGAAGGACAGGTCAAGATAGTTGACGAGCACACCGGCAGGATTTTAGAGGGCAGGAGATATTCCGAGGGCTTGCATCAGGCTATCGAGGCTAAAGAAAAAGTAAAAGTCGAGCGCGATACTCAAACGCTCGCTACGATAACGCTTCAGAACTATTTCAGGCAATATAACAAATTAGCCGGTATGACCGGAACCGCCGAAACCGAAGCGATGGAATTCAGCAAAATTTACGAATTGGACGTTGTAGTCGTTCCCACAAATGTGCCGATAATCAGAGACGACAGGGAAGACTTGATTTTCAAAACCCAGAGAGAAAAATACAGCGCGATAATAGAGGAAATCGACCAAATATTGAAAGAGGGCAGAGCCGTTCTTGTCGGCACGGCTTCCGTTGAAGTGTCCGAGTTAATAAGCAAGATGCTTACTCGTAAGAAAGTGAATCACAACGTATTGAACGCTAAGCATCACTCCAGAGAAGCCGATATAATTAAAGAAGCGGGGAAAAAGCGTTCCGTAACAATCGCTACTAATATGGCGGGTAGGGGAACGGATATAAAACTCGACCACGAAGTCAGGAAGAACGGCGGCTTGGCTATAGTCGGTTCCGAAAGACACGACGCGAGAAGAATCGACCTGCAGTTGCGCGGTAGAGCCGGCAGGCAGGGCGACCCGGGCTCCTCGCAATTTTTTATATCGCTCGAAGATAAGCTAATGAGGCTGTTCGGCGGCGAAAGAATCGCCAACGTTATGAACAGACTGAAGATTCCCGAAGGCGAGCCTATTCAACATAAAATGATTTCCCGGTCGGTCGAGAACGCCCAGAAGAAAGTCGAAGAGAACAATTTCTCTATACGTAAACGATTGCTTGAATACGACGACGTAATGAATCAGCAGCGAGAAGTTATATACGCCAGACGCAAATACGCCCTTTACGGCGAGCGGTTGAAAGGCGAGCTGTTTGAATATATTGAAGATTTGGCTTACGATTGGTTCGAGACTTTCGCTCCGGAAAAGGAAGTGGAGGGCTATAAGGACGCTGTCAGAACCACTTTGCTTTGCGAGGTCGATATTGACGAAAAGGATTTGGAAAGCTCGAATCAAGAACAATGTCTTGAAAAGACGATAAACGCCGCCAATGATTATTACGAAAGGAAAGAGAAAGCTTTGGGCGGCGAATTTATGGGCAGGTTGGAACGAATAGCGATTCTTCAAACAATAGACGAAAAGTGGCGCGACCATCTGAGAGTTATGGACGACATCAAAGAAGGCATCCATTTGCGCTCTTACGGTCAGAAAGACCCGCTTATTGAATATAAGAAAGAAGCTTACGAGAATTTCATTGACCTGATAAAAGAGATAAACGCCGATTCGGTGAACTTTGCGTTCAAATACTTCCCGAAAGTAGTGGAGCGAAAAGTGAGAGTTCGCGAGAAAGCGCCCGCGGAAGCCGAAGCTGGAGAAGACGGCTTGCCGGAGCTGAAGAAAACTTTTGTGGAGGACGACGGTTCTATGCAATTCCAACATCCGAGCGAAGCTCCCGCGTTTATTCAACAGCCCCAGGGAGCCGAAGCGCAAGAAGCTCAAGCGCAAGGCGCCGAAGGACAGCCCAAAGTGCAAACAATCAAAAGGAAAGTTCCGAAAGTCGGAAGGAACGACCCCTGCCCTTGCGGAAGCGGCAAGAAATACAAGCATTGTTGCGGAAGAAAAGGTTAAATAAATCGGCGTTGATCAATGGGCGTTCCCGAAGTAAATCCGAATAATTATTATTACGAGTTGCCTAAAGAGAGAATAGCGTCTTTTCCGCTGAAAAAGCGCTCCGATTCTAAGTTATTGGTATGGGAAAACGAAAACGCTAGGATTCGGCATAGTAAGTTCAGCGATATAGCCGATTCCCTGCCGGATAATTCAACTTTGGTTTTGAACGAATCAAAAGTAGTTGCGGCTCGATTAAATATGAAAAAAGCGACGGGCGGCAAAGCCGAATTGCTCTGCGTGGACCCTATTCAGCCGTCCGAAGACCCGCAAATAACTTTGTCTTCGAGTTCGCCGGTTGTTTGGAGATGCATTGTCGGCGGCAAGAGAATCAGAACAGGCGCAATTTTAAAATCCGTGAGCGAAAAAGCCGAAGATATTGGTCTTAAAGCGATAATACTTAAAAAAGAGGGTAGCGAAGCGGACGTTGAGTTCGACTGGAATTCGCCCGATAAGTTATTCTACGAAATTTTGAATTTGGCGGGCGCGGTTCCTCTTCCGCCTTATATAAAGCGCGAGCCCGTTTCCGACGATAAGGAGCGTTATCAGACGGTTTACGCTCAAAGAGAAGGTTCGGTAGCCGCGCCGACGGCTGGGCTGCATTTCGACGAAGCGCTAATCGGCGAAATAAAGGAAAAGGCGAAAATCGCGAAGGTCGCGCTTCACGTCGGTCCCGGCACTTTCAAACCCATCGACGCCGACACGACGGCGGAGCATATAATGCATTCCGAGAAGTTTTCGGTTAGAATCGAAGATTTGACATCTCTACGGGATTCGCTTGAAAACGACGATTATATAATAGCGGGCGGAACCACCGCTATTAGAACGCTTGAAACGCTTTATTGGATTGGGGCGAAAGTTCATTCGAGGAAAAACAGCCAAGGGCTTCTTGTTCTTGAACAATGGGAAGCGTATGAGTTGGACTGCTATTTAAACGCTAAAGAGTCTTTCGACGCGCTTATTAATTATATGGAAGCGAACAATCTCGGCGAGCTAAAAGGCGTTACCAGTTTGTTTATTGTTCCGGGGTACGACTTTAAAGTTGTCAAGGGCGCGATAACGAATTTCCATTTGCCAAAGAGCAGTTTGATATTGTTGGTAGCGGCTCTCGTCGGCGACAGTAATTGGAAGAAAATCTATAGAGAGGCTATGGAAAAAGACTATAGATTTTTGAGCTACGGCGATTCTTCGTTGTTATTGACTTAGAACCGCTTCTATTCTTACCGCTTCTTCGGGTTTCAGTATTTCATTCGCGGTATTTGATACGTCTTCGCGTGAGTATTTCGAATAGAATCCGAGCAATTTGAATATTCTTTCAGGGTCGTCCCAAAACAGAGTTTGCTGCGATACGGCGTCGGATATGTTCGTAAAGGAGCTTAATTCTTTCGCCAATTGCGTTTTCATTACGTTGCGGGCTTTTTGAATTTCCTTTTCTTCAATGCCGTTGTCGTTTAATTCCAGTATGACTTTTGTTATTTCCTCGCTTAAAGCGTCGACCGATACATCTAGTTCGTTGGCGAAAGCGTAACAAGTTAATAGCGAGGAATGTTCACTTTTTTCCAAGAACGCGCCGCATTCGGAAGCTATTTGTTTGTCTTCAATCAACGCTTTATATAGACGGGAGCTTTTTCCGATTCCGAGAATATTTGTCAGCAAATCGACGGGAAATACGCTTTTGTCCGTGAAACCGGGAGAGTGAAAAGCTATGAATACGGCGGGCAACGGAACGTTTTTGGAGAATTTCGCCCGTTTGTTTTTCTGCCGGTAGTCGTTTGAAAACTTGTTTCTCGAAATTTCGGTAGCGGTCGATTCAATTCCGCCGAAGTATTTCTCTATTAGTTTGAACGTTTCGTCCGTTTTAATATCGCCGCTAATCGTCAAGCAGGCGTTATTCGGCTGATAAAACTTGTCGCGGAATTTTACGGCGTCTTCCAAAGTAACTCCGGCGACGTGTTCTTTTTTGCCTTGAACTTCCCAAGAATAAGAGCATTCGGGCGCGAAAGATTCGGAGGATATTAACTCGCGCCACATACCGTAAGGTAGGTCGTCGGTCGTTTGCTTAATTTCTTCCGCCACCACTTTCTTTTGATTTTCCAGCGACTTTTCGGTTATCTCGAAATTTGCCAATCTATCGGATTCCAGCCATAGCCCTAATTCTAATTGGTTAGACGGCAGACTTGAATAGTAAGAAGTAATATCGAAAGACGTATAAGCGTTGTTATTTCCGCCGGCGAGCGAGCATAATTTATCGAATCCGTCCTTGGGAACGTTTCTCGTTCCTTCGAACATTAAATGCTCGAAAAGATGAGCCATACCCGTTTTGTTTTTATCTTCGTCCTTCGAGCCGACTTTATACGAAACGTTAACGCTTATAGTGGGATTTTTGCGGTTGGGAACCAAAACGACGTTCAAGCCGTTGTCGAGTTTGAAGCGTTCGATTTCTATATATTTTTGCCAATCGCTGTTGTCGCCGTTCATAAATCGTATCTCGTTAAGGTTTTAAATTTGAATTTTAAAGGGAGTTCGAAGAGAATTAAATAGTCAAAAAACTGTTAAAAAGTAGGGGCGAACCTGCGTGTTCGCCCCTATTTGCTGATAATTCTATAAACTTTCAGCAGTTGTCTCAATTATGGAATTTTACTTCCTTCAAGGTAAACCTTGAGGTTGACGTTTCTGTGAAAAGACGCTCCAATTCTTTCTTTATATCAACCTTCGGGTTTACCCGAAAGGCGCAAAATTCTATATTTAAATTTGAAGACAATTCACGCTTTAATCGAGGAAATGCACGAACAATCCGTCGCGCAATTTCGGCTCGAACCAAGTGGATTTCGGCGGCATAATTTTATCGGCGTCGGCTATGGACATCAGCTCTTCGACCGACGTCGGATACATCGAGAAAGCTAATTTCATTTCGCCGGAATCTACTCTTCTTTCGAGTTCTTCCAAGCCGCGAATGCCGCCTACGAAGTCGATTCTTTCGCTCGTTCTCGGGTCTTGGATGTCTAATATCGGGTCGAGAACTTCTCTTTGAAGAATCGCTACGTCCAATTTTTCGACTGGGTCGGGATTATCAACCAATTCTTTGTTGGCTTCTATCTTATACCATTGACCGTCGAGATACATTCCCACTTCGCCTTTCTTGTCCGGTTTTACTTTTCCGTCGGCTTTTTCAACGGTAAAGTTCTTCTTTAGTTTTTCGATAAATTCTTTACCGTTCAAGCCGTTTAAGTCTTTGACGACGCGATTGTAATCCATTATGTGCAAATGCGAAGACGGGAACAAAACGGAGAGAAAGTAATTATACTCCTCGTCGCCTCTATGGTTCGGATTAGCTTTTTGTCTTTCTCTTCCCACAATTCCAGCCGCCGCGCTTCTGTGGTGTCCGTCGGCTACGTAGAAATGATTTACTTTGTCTAATCTTCGTTCGATTTTCTCGATTAATTCGGGGTCTTTGATTAGCCAACTTTGATGACGGACGCCGTCGTCGGCTACGTGGTCGTTCTCCGGCGGATTTGCCGTTACTTTTGCGACTATTCTATTGATTTCGTCCACGTCCCTGTATGTAAGAAAAATCGGTCCGGTGTGGGCGTTCGTTACTCTCACGTGTTCGCTTCTGTCTTCTTCCTTAGCCTTGCGGGTTTTCTCGTGTTTCTTGATTACGTCTTCCCAATAGTCGTCAACCGAAGCGCAACCGACCAAGCCGTATTGAGTTCTGTCGCCCATCGTTTGAGCGTAAATGTATAAATAATTTTCTTTATCCTGAATTAAATATCCTTCGTCGATTAACTTATGTAAATTCTCCTTGCCTTTTTCGTAAACTTTCGGGTCGTATAAATCGATTGATGGGTCTAAATCTACTTCAGGCTTGCCTACGTGAAGGAACGATAGCGGGTTGCCTTTTACTCTCTCGCGCGCTTCGTCCGAATTCAAAACGTCGTAAGGCGGCGCCGCTATTTTTCCGGCGTATTCGGTTTTCGGTCTATATGCTTTGAATGGTTTAAATACTGCCATCTTTTTCCTCTTGTATTGTTTTCTTTAAAATTAAAGTTCGTCCACTATTTTCTGCGCGATTTCCTCGCTAACTCTCACTTGCGCTTCTACCGTAGCCGCGCCGATGTGCGGTGTAACGGATACCAATGGATGGTCAATTAACGGTTTTTGGTCTTCGCCGGCTGGCTCGGTTTCCCAAACGTCCACGGCGGCTCTGGCTACTTTGCCGTTATTTAAAGCGTCGAGCAAAGCGCTTTCTTTGACTACTCCGCCTCGGGCGCAGTTAACTAAAACGACGCCGTCTTTCATCTTGGCGAATTCTTCTTCAGCTAAAGTAGGTCCTTGTTCCTTGATGAAAGGTAAGTGAAGGCTGATAAAGTCGGAGTTTTCTAAAACTTCGTCTTTCGAAACTAGCTTAACGTCCATATCCGATTCTTTTACGAACGGGTCGTGAGCGATAACTTTCATACCGAGTCCTAAAGCTCTTTTCGCCACGTGTCTGCCGATATTTCCGATTCCGATAAGTCCTAAAGTCTTGGCGGTTACTTCTAAACCTTTTTTGTAGTCTTTTTTGGGCCAAGCGCCTTCCATCATTTCCTTTTTACTTCTTTGAATGAATCTGCAGACAGCCAACATATGGGCTATTGTTAATTCGGCTACGGACATAGCAGAAGCGCCGGGCGTGTTCAAAACTTTAATTCCTTTTTCTTTGGCGTAGTCGGTGTCGATGTTGTCTAATCCTACGCCGCCGCGAGCGATTATTTTCAAGTCGCCGGCGTCGATGATTTCTTTCGTTACTTTCGTCGCCGACCTAACAATTATTACGTCGAATTCTTTTATTTTTTCCAATAATTCGTCTTGGGAATATTTGTGAATAGTTACCTCGTGTCCGGCTTTCTTCAGTATTTCTTCTCCTCCCTTTTGAATTCCGTCGTTTGCTAAGATTTTCATAACTTCTCCTTTTTTATTATTAAACGAATAATTATATATTTCAAAAAATACAGAATACAAAAATAATTAAATTAATCGTCGCTCCAAAGTGATTTTAGGGAAACTTTCTACGTAAATATAAAAGGAAAAGCGCGTTCTTATGATTGAAAAAAATGAGCGTTGCGTTCGAAATTTTACAGTCCGTCAGAACGCCGCTCAGTGCGAAATTCCAATTTCAGAGTGAGGTTAATTAGGGGTTGAAAATTTTCAACCCCTACAATACAAAACGATTCAAATACCAATAAAGAACAAACCGACTCCGAAAAAACTTAACGCCGCCTAAAAACATTTTTCGACAATGTATAAATGCGTTTTGATATATATCCAAAAAGAGATAATTTTGAATTTGTTATAGTTTAGTAATATTATGGAGATTCGATATGAAGACGGAAGTGAAAACGGATAAAGCTCCCGCGCCGATAGGACCTTACAGTCAAGCGATAAAAACTTCGAGCGGGCTAATCTTTCTTTCCGGGCAGATTCCTTTTAGTCCGGAGGGAGAGTTGGCGGGCGACGATATAAAATCGCAGACTAAACGAGTTTTTGAAAATATAAAGGTTGTGTTGGAAGAAGCCGGTTGCGGTTTTGAGAACGTCGTTAAAACGACTGTTTTCTTGAAGAATATGGACGACTTCGCGGCTATGAACGAAGTTTACGCCGAATACTTCGGCGAGACGCCGCCGGCGAGGTCGGCTATTCAGGCGGCGAAACTGCCCAAGGACGTTCTAGTAGAGATTGAGACTATCGCCGAATTATAAAAGATACGGGCGGGACGACTTTAATTATTGTCTATGAATATAAAATTTTCATTATTTTTTATTTGTAGGAAAAAAATTTGTATTTTGTCTGATTAGATTTAATAATTTGGCGGAAAAAATAGAGTTCGTCGAAAGAATATGGTAAACGTTCTTTATTAAGAAATTGAGGAGTAAGCGGAATGCCGCATATAATAATCGACGGCAAGCGAGTTGAGACAAAGTCCGGCAAAACGGTAATAGAAGCCGCGTACGAAAACGGGGTGGAAATTCCTCATTTTTGTTGGCATCCCGAGCTTTCCGTTTCTGGCAACTGTCGTATGTGTCTGGTGGAAGTGGGTATGCCCAAAAAATTGCCCGACGGAAGTTTTGAAACCGACGATAAAGGCGAGCCGGTTGTGAATTTTATACCCAAACTGCAAATTGCTTGCGCTACTCAAGTTACCGACGGTATGCAAGTTAAGACGAATACGGACAAAGTCAACGAAGCTCGCGAAGCCGTGATGGAGTTTCTGCTTGTCAACCATCCGCTCGACTGCCCTATATGCGACGAAGCGGGCGAGTGCAAACTTCAAGAGTACGCTTACAAGCATTCCAGAGGTTACAGCCGCTTTATTGAAGAAAAAATTAAACGCGACAAGAGAGTCGAATGGGGACCGAACGTTATGTTCGACGCCGAGAGGTGCATACATTGCTCCAGATGCATTAGATACGCGAAAGAAATCGCCGGACAGGACATTTTGACTTTTGTTAACAGAGGCGATAAAGTATATATTGAAGTCGAAAAGGATAAAGAGTTCGACAATTCCTATTCTATGAACGTTATTGAGCTTTGCCCAGTCGGAGCGTTGACAAGCCGCGATTTCAGATTCGAGTCGAGGGTTTGGGATATGAGCTTTAACGAGTCGATATGTCCCGGATGTTCGCGCGGTTGCAATATGAAAATCGGCGTAAGGAACAATGAAATTCTGCGCTTAGAGCCGGCGACAAATCCATACGTAAATAATTATTGGCTATGCGATTACGGTAGATTAAGCCAATACAAGTTTGTAAACGAAAATAGAATTACGACTCCGTTTATTAAAAAGTCGGACGACGAAAGAGAAAATGTAGAATGGGAAAAGGCTTATCGAGAAACAGCCGAGGTATTAAAGAAATACAAAGCGAAGGAAATAATGTTTCTCGGTTCGGCGAAAGCTACTTGCGAGGATAATTATCTTTTACAGGAATTAGCCAAAAAGATAATAAAGACTCAAAACGTCGATTTGTTTGAACATATAGACGAGACTTTTGGAGACGATTTCTTGAAGACCAACGACAAAACTCCCAATTACGCGGGAGCCTTGGAAGTTGGAGTAAAGCCCGGAGAACGGAGCGTGAAATCGCTCGACTTAGCCGAGGCGATTAAATATGGCAAAATAAAAGTTCTTTACGTTATGGACGACGAGCTTGAGGATTATCCCGTTATAATCGACGAGGCTGATAATCTCGACTGTCTGATTGTTCACGCCCATAACGATTCTTTAATAGCCAAGAAAGCCGATATTGTTTTAGCTTCGTCAACCTACGCTGAAGTTGAAGGAACATACGTCAACGCCGACAAAAGAGCGCAACATTTTAAACCGGCTTTGACGACCGCTGAAAATCTTAGATTTATGGGCTTGAAGATGAGCCGACTGGATAAATTTGGAGCGGACAACGACAGATGGACGCAACACGAATTGCGACTTTGCCGCCCGAATTGGAAAATTGTGCGAGCTATAGCGAAGCAATTGGGAGCCAATTGGAATTTTAAAACGGTGAAGGACGTTTTCGCCGAAATCGCCAAGCAGGTTCCCGCTTTTAAAAATATGGATTATCGATTGCTCGACGAATATCAGGGATTGAAGTTGAACGAAGCGGAGAAGCCGGACAAGAAAACCGTTAATTACGATTCGCACTCAATGAAACCGCAATCGGGAATTTTTTAAGATTATTTTTAATATAAGATTATAAATTATGGATGGAATTGGTTGGTTACTTCTGGAATTCGCGGTTAAGATAACTTTCGTTATCACTTTCATTTTGATGTCCGCCGCGGCTCTCGTTTATATGGAAAGGAGAGTTTCGGCTTTCATTCAAAATCGAATAGGACCGAACAGGACTGGTCCATTTGGGGTGTTGCAGCCTTTTGCCGACGTTTTGAAGCTCTTTATGAAGGAGGATTTCTCGCCCGAAGCGGCGGATAATACAATCCATAGGTTGGCGCCTATAATCACCCTCGGAGTCGCCGTTTCGGTTTTTGCCGTTATTCCTTTCGCTCATTATATAACGATTGGAGAAGGGGAGAGCGCCAGAACTATTTATATGGGATTGGCGCCTAACGTTAATATTGGAATTTTGTATATATTAGCGATGACCTCCGTCGGCGTTTACGGCATTACCTTGGCGGGCTGGTCTTCAAATAGTAAATATTCGCTCCTCGGCGGTTTGCGCTCTTCGGCGCAGATGATTTCTTACGAGCTGTCGATGGGGCTATCGGTAATGGGCGTCATTATCGTTTGCGAATCGTTTACTTTGAACGATATTATCCTTCATCAAGCGAATTGGAATTGGAACGTTTTTCTGCAGCCGGTCGGGTTTATAATATTCCTGACTTCCGCTTTCGCGGAAACTAACAGGCATCCTTTTGATTTGCCGGAAGCGGAGCCGGAACTGGTAGCCGGTTATAACACCGAATACACAGGAATGAAATTCGGAATGTTCTTCTTGGCGGAATACGCTAATATGGCTGTTTCGGCTATTTTGATTTCCTTGCTTTATTTCGGCGGCTGGCATCTTCCGTTCCCAGCCGAATGGCTTGGTTTGGAAGCCGGTTCGGTTTGGTTGGCGCTGGCTCAGTTTATAGTGTTCTTTATTAAATTAAACATTTTAACTTTCTTTTTCGTTTGGGTGCGATGGTCGCTGCCGAGGTTCCGTTACGACCAACTTATGAACTTGGGGTGGAAAGTCCTGTTGCCGCTGGCTCTTATAAACGTTATGGTTACCGCGGCGATTAAATATATATTTTAACTTATGAGGAATAAACCGAAGGGTATAAAATAAATGAACAGAAAAGAAAATTCCGAAGCCCAAAGAATGACGTTCTGGGAGAAGCTTTATCTTCCGGAAATTGCCCGCGGATTAGGTATTTCTTTTCGGCAGATGTTCAAGCCGAAATTCACGCGACAGTATCCCGAAGAAAGATTCGAGCCGCAAGGCTCTTACCGCGGCAGACCCGTGTTAGTCGAGGAAGAGTTCGGCGAGCGTTGCGTCGCTTGCGGATTATGCTCTAGAGTTTGTCCAGCTATAGCTATAGAAGTTCAAGCCGACGAGACCGAGAAAGAAAAAGAAAGATACCCCGTCAAATTCGAAATAAATATGCTTCGCTGCATCTTTTGCGGTTTTTGCGAAGAAGTATGCCCCGAAGAAGCTATCGTAATGAGTAAAGATTACGACATTGTCTTTGCCAGTCAGGAAGAGGCTATATTAGGCAAAGATAAACTATTAGTTCCAATCTCAAAACTACAAGATAGATTAGAGTTTCTTAGATTATTCAAATAAAAGCTAATTACAATTAATAATGAGCCGAAAAGTTCAAGAGTTGAGCTTATAGAATTTACTTTTTATGAATAAAAAAGTAAAAACGAAACGAATTAGATATTATTAAATATATAACGAGGAATAAGTTATGAAGAAGTTTTACGTTTTTTTGTTAATCGCGTCAATATCGGTAGCTTTATTTCTCGCTCAATGCGGGAAGCAAGAAACTGAGGAAGTAAGTAAGGAGGAAGTTCAAAAAATGGAGCAAAAATTCAAAAATTTCGCGGATTCGGTAGAAGGATTAGTGAGCGACGCTTATACAAACGCCGCTTCGGCTTTTTGGGTAGCCGCCAACAGCGGAGAAAAGGAAGATTTCGATAAGAGCGCCGAACTGGAGATGGAGTTGAACAAAATTTTAGCCGACAGGGAAATCTTCGCTAAACTTAAAAAGTTCAAGGAATCTAATCTGATAAGAGACAATTTGCTCTCTAGGCATTTGAAGGTAATGTATAACGCTTTTCTCGGCAATCAAATCGATACTACAATGCTGGAAAAGATGACAAATCTCCAGTCCGAAATTTCGCAAAAATTCCAAACGTATCGAGCCGAAGTTGACGGTAAAGAATATACTGATAACGAGGTTGAGGAAGCTTTGAGGACTTGCAAGGATTCGGAAAAATTGGAAAAAGTATGGAAAGCGCATAAGGATATTGGACCGGTGGTAGCCGAGGATATTATTAAATTAGTAAAGCTGAGAAATAAAGCGGCTAAGGATTTAGGATTCGACAATTATCATCAAATGAGCTTAACTTTAAGCGAACAAGACCCGGAGAATATCGAGAAGCTATTCGACGAGTTAGATAAATTGACAAAGAAAGCCTACGGCGATTTAAAGAAAACTATCGATGAAAAAATAGCGGAAAAATGCGGAGAGAAAATCGAAGATTTACAGCCTTGGCATTATCAAAATAGATATTTTCAGGAAGCTCCGAAAATTTACGAATTGGACTTGGACAAGTATTATGAAGGGAAAGATATCGAGCAAATAACGAAAGACTATTACGCGAGCATAGGAATGACGATAGACACTATGGTAGCGCGTAGCGATTTATACGAAAGGGAAGGAAAGAACCAGCACGCTTTCTGCACTGATATTGATATAAAAGGCAAGGAAATCCGCATACTTTGCAATATTAAAGACAACGCTAGTTGGATGAACACGATGTTGCACGAGTTCGGACACGGGGTGTATTTCAAATATATCGACGACGACCTGCCTTGGTTCCTTTCGCAGCCGGCTCATATATTTACTACCGAAGCGATAGCAATGTTGTTCGGCAGATTTTATTCCAACGCTCAATGGATGAAAGATATGCTGAAAATATCCGACGAGGACAAAGAGAAAATCGCCGACGTCGGAAAGAAGATTCTAAGATTGGAGCAGTTGGTATTTAGCAGATGGTCGCAAGTTATGTATAGATTCGAGAAGAGTTTGTATGAAAATCCCGACCAAGATTTAAATAAGTTGTGGTGGGATTTAGTCGAGGAATATCAATTAGTCGAAAAGCCGGAGGGAAGAGATATGCCTGATTGGGCGACCAAAACGCATATAGCTTCGAGCCCTTGTTATTATCATAATTATTTATTGGGCGAACTTTTGGCGTCGCAACTGTATATGTATATCAAAACAGATATAATAGGCGCGCCTAAAGATAAGCAGGTAAGTTTTTACGACAATAAAAAAGTAGGCGGCTACCTGATAGAACAAGTCTTCGCTCCGGGAGCGAGATATTACTGGAACGATATGATAAATAGAGCCACTGGAGAGAAGCTTACGCCGAAATATTACGCCGAGCAATTCGAGTGCGTCGCTCCGAAAGAAGAAGACGGCGGAAGCAAAGGAGAAGAGGCGCTGATTATTAAGTCGAAACAAAATCCTTCGGGATTGCAGTAGCGGCTTCGCCAAGATTTATTTTGTCCTGAGGCTGTCTCAAAACACAATTATAATGGCTTTCTAACCCTTCAGGTAAACCTGAAGGTTGACATAAACACGCGATTGACGGGCGTTCCATGAGAGACGTCAACCTCAAGGTTTACCTTGAGGATAATAAATAAGCAAAATGGCAGTTATGAGACAGCCTCAAATAAAAAATCGACAATATAGAATAGTAGGGGCGAACCTGCGTGTTCGCCCCGCAATTATAAAGTTTTCTTAATTTGAAAGAAAATGAGGCTTAATATGAAAAGAACGTTGCTTTTAACCGTTTTAGCTCTGGCTTTATTTGTTTTGTATAACGCGAACGCTCAAGACGAAGGCGATTACTACAACGACGAATATTACGAGGACGAATACGAAGAGTATCCCGAGCCTGATTGGAAATATCTTTTCCTCGATTTAGGCTACGGCGGAGACGGGCCTAGTTTCGCTTTTGGCTTTAGGTATTGGCAATTGGGGATTTCTCTGGGCGTAACCGGATTTGCGAACGATATACCCGACGCCGCCGCGCGACCTCAAGGTATGAACACGAGCGATTTACCAAAGGAAAACTATCCGAGCAATGTAGTATGCGGGGATTTATACGGTTATTATGACTTGAATAAAATCAATTTGTTTGTTAACTTAGGTTTTTACTCGGCTATTGATTCGGTTTTTCGTTACGACGCCGAAAGGGGCGCTTATTACAGAGACCGAACGGAATCGAGCGAAGGTATATGTTGGGGGTTCGGCGCCCAATATCCTTTGGAAAACCTAAATTTAGACAATAAACATTTCAGACAATTAGTAGCCGGAGTTGGATATCACTCGCGATACGGCGTTTATATTCAAGCGTCGTATAGATGGGATTAATTATTTTTCCAACTCCGCTTCAATCATTCGCCATATTTTTTGGCAGGGGAAGTTGTTTTCGTATAAAGCTTTGCCGATAACGAGAGAATCTACGCCGTATTTGAATGTTTCGTTTAGACGCCAGAGTTGAGCGGGTCTGGTAACGCCTTCGAATACGGTGATTCGCGTCTTGGTATCCGAGCCGATTTGTTTTAGTTTGTCGAAATTGACTCCTACGTCTTTGTTGAGCCAAGTCTCGTCTTTATATATAATTCTCTGGACGCCTAATTCCTTTATTTCCTCGATAAATTCGACGTCCTTGCAGACGTTTTTAAATTCGGCGAATTTCACTTTGCCGTTTATCGTTTCGACGTAACCGACTACCCGCGACGGCGTGTATTCTTTTACTAGTTCTTTAACTCCTTCGGGGTCTGTTAGCATTAATTGACCAAAAGCTATTCTGTATATTCCATTGTCGAGTAGGTACCTGCATTCCTTGACCGAGCGCATATTAGCTAGGACTTGAAAAGGAATATCTACTGTGTCGGCAAGAAATATTATCGAGTCTAGATTAGAAAATATTTTTGTATAGTTTGTATCGTAATCGGTTATATGTATTGTCTTAGCGTTTTCTCTTCTCCATAGACTGCAAAGCTCCGCGGGTCTGTCGGATAATCGATGGTATAAAGACTTGGTTCCCGCTTCGCCTTTGACGAATAAAGAGCAATGACCGTCGATAAGTTGTAAAGCGGGTATAATCAGTATCATATTACTTCATTGCGTATTTTAAAGAGGTTTTTATTAAATTTTCCGCTGTTAGTTCGGCGCCTTTGGAATCTTGTATCGCTTTTGTTACGCATTTTTCCGCGAGCGCTTTAGAGTATCCCAGAGCCGCTAAAGCAGACACGGCTTCTTCTTTTACGAGAGCGGAGCCGACTTTGTCCGGCGACAAGGCGTCTTTTTCCGCTAATTGCGTTATTTTGTCTTTTAGTTCGTAATGAAGTCTCTCGGCGGTTTTTTTGCCTATGCCCGGAAGCTTTTTCAAAGCGATTATATTGCCCTCGAGAATGTGTTTTATTAGTTCGCCGACTTGAACGGAAGACAGAATACCCAAAGCCATCTTCGGACCTATTCCGCTTATTGAAATGAGCGTTTTAAAAGCTTCTTTTTCCGTTTCGTCGATAAATCCGAAAAAGTTAAGGGAGTCTTCCCGGGCGATTAGCAATGTTTGAAGAGTTACGTCGGCTCCAATTTCAGGCAATTGTTCCGATGTGTTGACCGTGATTAAAGCGTTGTATCCGACTCCTCCGCAGTCGATTATCGCGTCGGTGGAGCTTTTGCTTATTAATTTGCCGTTTAATCTTGCTATCATATTTCCTTTTACGAGCTATATTTTGCGCGGACTTTTATTTTTTGATTATTCTTTTTACTGCAAATCCTCCGCTATACGCGACGTTCAAATAATAAACGCCGTCGGCTAAAGCGCTTATGTCTAAATTTATTGAAACGAATCCGTCTTTTTGAGAAATTTCGAGCGTCTTTACCGTTTTGCCTAATACGTTGGTTACTTCAATATATATTTCTTCGTTAGTTAAGCCGGAAATTTCTAAATTGAAGACGCCTTCGTTTGGGTTTGGCTTTACGATTATATTCTCGCTATGTTCGGTTTTTCGTTCCACTCCGACAGTAACGTCGTATTCGTCGGACGTAGCGGAACATCCGTTAGAATCTACAATTTCCACGACATATTTGCCCGATTCTAAAGCGAACAACGAATCGTCGTTTTTATCGTGTAGTTTATCGCCGTCTAAATACCAATTGTAATCGGCTATTTCGTTAAAATCTACTACGGCGGTAAGTAAGTTCCCGCTTTTTTCTATTGTAGGATTTGGAGGATTGGGGAATTCAACTACAGTTATAGGTTCGGTTTTTCTGGCGCATCCGTTTGAAGCAATGGCTCCCACCCAATAAAACCCTACTTCTGAAACTTCGATACTTCTGGACTCCTCGCCGTTAGACCATAAGTATTCGTCGAATCCCAAACTGGCGGACAACCTGACATCTTTCCCTTCGCAAAATCCCGGAGTGTCGCCGGAGTAATAGATTCTTAAATAGGGCGTCGGCAGAACGGTTATATGCACCGCTTTAGACCTCGCTTTGCAACCATCGTTGTCCGATATTTGAACTGAATAGACGCCGTCTTCATATACTTCAATCACTCTGCCCGTTTCGCCATTCGACCAGAGATAGTTAGAATGTCCGGATCTGGCTATTAACATAACGGTGTCTCCTTCGCATATAACGCTGTCGCCTAATAAATCTACTTGCGGTTCGGGCAAATTGCACATATTTAAATCGGTTTTCCACAATCCTCTGCCGTAGGTTGCGGCTATTAATTCATTAGTTTTATTGTTGATTTCTAATTCGTTTACTATAACGTTCGGCATTCCTTCTCCGTAAGATTCCCAAAAAGCGGAACCGTAATCCGAATAAAAAGTTCCAATATCGGTTCCTATATATAATCTATCGGGAGAGTTGGGCTGATATATTACGCAATTAACGGGAACGTTTGGGAGATTGCCCGTTAAGTTGATTTCTTTGCCGTCGTTTATCTCTATTATTTTTGTGTCCGGATAAAAACCGCCGAACGACATCCAAAATCGTTTATTGCTGTTTGGTGAGACGGAAATATAGGTTATGGGGCGGTTAGCGTTGTATATATTTGTCCAATTGTCGCCGCCGTCGTAGCTAACGTAAACGTTATAATAAGTCGCGGCGTATATTGTGTTGTGGTCGCTTGGGGCTATTGCCATTGATTGCAGCGATTGACCGTTAAAGTTAGACGCTCTTTTCCACGAATCTTCTTCGCCGTATTGAGACGATTTCCAGACGTTCTGATAGCCAATATAAATGTTTCGGTTGTCTATTGAATCTATTACAAAAGGAGCCACCCAAGCGCCTGGTTCGTTTGTCTTGTATTTATTAATTACGTTGTCGAATTTGACTCCGCTATTGGTAGATTTGTGTAAATTTCCGTAATAATAGGTGGCGAAAAAAGTGGTGGAATCTTTAGGGTCAACGGCGCATTCCATACCGTCGCCGGCTAAAACGTGCAGCCAATCGCCTTTGTAATATACGCTGGTGCCGTTATCCTGACAGCCGGACAAAATTATATTCGATTCTGACGAAGCCGCCCCCAGCCTGTAAAATTGAGTTATTGACATTCCGTCGGTTAAATAATCCCATTTTCTATTTCCATGTTCTAATTTGTAAAGCCCGCCGTCGTTAGCGGAGTATAGCGTTCGGCTTCCGGGTTTAAATTGCAAGTCGTGATGGTCGGCGTGAACCGGCTCTTTACCGTACCAGCCGGAATAATGAGTAAGTAATTCGAAACTGCCGCCTTCGTTTTCGCTTTTCCATATATTTATACCTCCGACATAAACTATATCGGGATTTACTGGGTCGGCGGCTATGCTTAAATCGTAATTGCCTTGTCCCGTAAGCGAGTCGCTGTCCACGCCTTTATATCTTCCCAGTATATTTTTCGATTGAGAGTAATGCTGATATAATTCCCAGCTTTGACCTCCGTCTTCGGATACGAGAAATGAGTGTAGGCTTGTGTATGCGGCTCTCGTAGCTATGGCGTATAAGCGATTTGGGTCGGCGGGCGTTTTTGCTAAAGCAATTCTGCTCGCTCCGTTCAATTGTTGTATTTTTGTCCAAGAGTCGCCAAAATCTGTTGAACGGTATATCGCCGCTCCGTCGGTATAAGAAAAAGCGGCGGCTACCAACACGTTCGGCGAGCCGTAAAGATATTCCATATCTTTAAAGGCTCTGCCGTATTCCCCTGTTTGCCAATTATTTCCGCCGTCCGTGGTTTTCATTATTCCTTCGCTTGTAGCGACTACGATTTTGCTATAATCGTCGGGGTGCATAATAATTCTACTTATTACGAATCGTTCCTCGAGTTCGGAGTTTAACGAAGTTTTTTCCCAAGTTACTCCTCCGTTGAAAGTTCGCATTAATCCGACGCTATAATAGCCTCCTCCGGAACCGTAAGTTCCGTTGTCGTCGCCGGTGGCTACATAAATTACGCTTTTGTTTTTCGGGGAAATAGCTATATCGGATATTCCTATAGACAAAAATTGAGAAAATGGGAAAGTGCGCCAGCTATTTCCGCCGTCCTTTGATTTCCATAAGCCGCCCGACGCGGCGCCTACCCAAATTTCGTCTGTGTTATCAGGATTAAATCTAACTACATTGAGTCTGCCTAATCCTTGTTTTCTGGTTTGACTTATTTTTTCCGGCGTGTTAACCGGACCTAAAAGCTCCCATTCTACCGATTGCGTCGAGCTTTCTTTTTTTTCGAATTTGCTTTTGAATTTCTTCCATTCATCGTAAACTTCGCTTTCTTTTGGAAACTCGCCGCTGGGAGTTAATCTTCTTTCCCAAAAGTGTTCCCATCTTTTATATTGTTTCCAGCCCGAAGGCTTTTCGCGGTCGTAAAAAGACCAATGTTTTTGAAAAGCCTTTTGTATCGTTTCGAATTTTGGATTTTTTTTATCTAACGATTGTAACGATTCCTCAAAATCTTTGTTGTCTTTAGCGTTTGATACAAAGCCGCAAAAAGCGAATATCAATATACTTGCCGTTATTATTTTTCCAACCTTAAACATATCTAAATCTATATCCTTTCTAATTCAATTTATTTTATTCTTTGATTATCTTTTTGACATACGTTTTATCGGCGGTTATTATTTTTACGAAATAAACTCCCGCCGGAAAATCTTCCAAATCGATTAGCTTTTCGAACTCGTTTCTTTTCCCTTGCGGGTTGTATTTCGCTATAGTTTTACCGACCATATCGTTTATTTCTATTTTAATTTCCGACGCCTTTAAAAGCGATATTTTTAAATTAAAGACGTTTGTAATCGGATTTGGTTTGATAGAAACGCGGCTTTTTTCGTAATCATCCTCAACTCCAACGACTTCTACGTATTTTGCGTCCGACATATTCGAGCATCCGTTTTCGTTGGTAACAAGGACTTTGTAATATCCGGTTTCTTCCGCTTCGTAATTCCTTTCGTTGGCTCCGTCTATTTCTTCGTCTTCGAAATACCATTGATATTCATACGCTTCGCTGGAAGTAAGCGTATTTTGCACTACCGTTATTTCCGGTTTTTCCGGTAGTTTATATTCTTCGATTATTTTTACTTCGGAAACGCTTTCGCACTCTTCTTTTGTGAAGCCAATTACAGAGTAAGAGCCGGAGCTTTTAGCGTAATGGCTTTTTTCGGAGCCGACGAGCGAATCTCTTTGGTAATACCATTCGAATGTTTCGAAAAACAAGCTCGGGGAAGCGTTAAGTCTTAAGCTATCTCCTTTGCAGAAGCCGGATTTTCCGAGAGCGGGGCTTACTCTAATTTCCGGTGGAGCCACGACTGAAACGCTGATGTCTTCTGAAATAGCGACGCAGTTGTTCTCGTCTTTAACGGTAACGTTGTAAATTCCTTCTTCGGTAACTTCAATGCTCTTGGTTGTTTCGCCTGTCGACCAATTATATTCGGCGTAATCTCCTTTTACGGTTAAGACTAGTGTGTCGCCTTCGCATATTTTTGGTCCTTTGCTCATTTCAATTTCCGGCGGAGGTATTGAGCAATCAATAATTTTAACTTCCCAAATTCCGCGCGCAAATGTTCCCGCTCTTAGTTCGCCGGAATTATAACTTATATCTAAATCTTGGATAACTACGCTTGGCATTCCAGTTCCGTATTTTTCCCATTGGTTCATTTCGCTATCGCGATAAAAAACGCCGATATCGGTGCCGACAAACAATTGGTTTTTCTGACTTGTTTTATTTATGGCTATACAGTTAACCGGAACGTTTGGAATACCGTCGGAATAGTTGTAAAGATTTCCTTCTTTATATTCGAAAACCTTTTGGTCTTCGATATAGCCGGACCTCGTTATCCAAAAATGAGTCGGGTCGTCTTTGTCTATAGCTATCGACGAAAGTAGCATTTCCCCGTCGGCGCTGATTAAGCTGTTCCAATTTTCTCCTCCGTCAGTTGTTTGGAAAACGTCGGCGGGTTTTATTACGTAAATATAGTCGTTGTCGGCTTTTGATACCGATATGTGTCTGATTTTGCTATCGTCGGAGAAATTCGAAATTTTCTCCCAAGGCGAAGAGCCTCTGCCAATGTTTCTCCATACGTTTTCGTAGCCTGCGTATAAAATATCCGGTCTTATTGGGTCTAATACGAATGGAGCGGTCCAATCAGCGGATTCTCTAGTAGTAGTAGTATCCATTAAATGAAAGAATCTATCGCCTCCGTCGGTGGATTTATAGAATTTACCGTAGTAAGTCGAAGCGTACATAAAACTATTGTCCAACGGGTCGATTTGACAGTCCATTCCGTCGCCTCCCGTTGCGTAATACCATATTTTATTTTTCTTGATAAAAGTGCCGTTGTCTTGGCATCCGCCTATAATTATATCCGGGTCTGTTTTTGAGGCGTTTATGCGATAGAATTGAGTTACTTGCAATCCGGAGCTTAAGTCGGTCCATTCGCCTTCGTTGTCGTCGAATTTGCTAATGCCGCCGTCGTGAGCTGAATAAAGATAGCCGTCCGGCGAAAAAGCTAAGTCGTGATGGTCGGCGTGAACCCAATCGGCTCCTTCGTCTTCGTATTGCGTTGTCCAATAAGCGTTCAAAGCCCAATTTAAATCTCCTACATGCCTCCAGACGTTGACCCCTCCTATGTAAACGTCCAGAGGACTGTCCGGACTAGCCGCTATACATAAATCGTAATGCCCTTGGCTTCGCGAATCAATGCTGTCGGGATTTGCTTCAGCGTTGAGTAAATCCCAATAATAGCCTCCAATTTGTTCGTCTAACGTTTGAACTAAATAATACCAGTCTTGCCCGCCGTTATTGGTGTAAATAACCGAATGCAATCCGGAATAGCGATTGCAAGAGAGGGCGTAAACATATTCCGGATAATTTGAATTAACGTTTACCGATATGCGAATAACTTCTCCATAAGGAAATTCCACGGGAGTTCGGTAAAGCATTAAGCTGTCCTTGCCTTCTTTCTGAAAGATTTCCGCGCTTAATATTCCGTAACGCGTTTGTCCGTCCGCGTTGAAAATAAACGCTCCCCAAAGTTTGTCCGGCGAGCCGGGTTTAAATTCCAAATCTCTGCAATAAATAGGGGAGAGCGTATCCCAAGTGCTGCCGCCGTCTTCAGTTAGAAACAATCCGTTAGTAGTGGCGGCGTAAACTCTATCGGGGTCTCTGGGGTCGGCGAGAAGTCTATTTATCAAAGTCCTATCGTCTATTTCGTTCGCTAAACCGGCTAGACTCCAAGTCTCGCCCCAGTCAGTTGTCTTAATAACGCCTACGCTGTAGCAACTTATACCGCCAAAAGAGCCGTCGGCGTCGCCCGTGGCGGCGTATATAGTCTTTGACGGCACGCTTGAGCTTTGAGCTATCGCGATATCCGAAATTCCTATTGATAGGAATTGGGTGAATGGGAATGTTTGCCAAGATTCGCCGCCGTCGGAGCTTCTCCAAACTCCACCGAAAGCGGCGCCCGCCCATATAATATCAGGGTTGTTGGGGTCGAATCTAACGCAATTCATTCTGCCCAAGCCCGTTGGTTGTTCGTTGTTCGAGCTTTTCGGTTGATTTGTGGGACCAACAAACTCCCATTTTGCGTCTTGGTTGGGTTTAGCTTTTTTGTTTTCTTTTCTTGCTTGCCATTGTTTAAAAAGCATTTTAATGTTTGGCATTTGGTCTTTTTCGCCTAAACGCGACTTCCAAAAATGCTCTTGTCTTTTAAAAGGCTTCCAGCCGTCGCCTTTGCCTCGCGGAGCGTTTTGCCAATATTTGTTAAACGATTCGATAGTTTGCTCCGCGCTTAATTCGCGGAAATTGTTTTTCCATTTGAGTTTCTCGTCGGTTTTGTTCGGGTTGACGCGCTGCAACTCGGATTGTTTTACGGCGCGAAGCGTTTGGTCGCTTTTTATCGACGTTTGTCCATTGGATACGGATAATCCTAAAGCGACGCAAATTATTATAACGCTCAGCGTTTTAGTCCATTTAGTAAATTCTAATTTTATATTCATTGCTTAGCCTTTGTATTAATTATAAATAATAATTTCAAGATTCAATTATAACAAACTGTATTATATTAAATTTTTGATTTAAATAAAAGAATAAATCGATAAATTTCGCTAAACTTGTAGGGAAAAATCTTATATTTGTTCTAACTTTGGTGTTGTAAATAAGCGATAATCAACTATCAGATTTATGGATAACAAAGAAGTATCGGTTTGCATAATAGCGAAGGACGAAGAGCGCAATATAGGCGGATGTCTCGAATCGGTAAAGGAAGCGGCGAACGAAATAATAGTAGTCGATACCGGCTCGACCGACGACACTAAGTCGATAGCCGAGAAGTTCGATTGCAAAATTTACGATTTCGAGTGGCGAGACGATTTTTCCGCCGCTAGAAATTTCGCCGCCGAAAAAGCTAACGGGGAATTCATATTAAGTATCGACGCGGACGAAAGACTTGTCAATCCCGAAACCGTATCAGATACTATTAAGAACGCTAAAAGCAAGGAGGGCGGATGGTTAGTCGAGGTCTTATCTAAATCGAATAGGAAAGCCGGAGACGGAGATTTCTATATCCACAAATTGCTTCGATTATATAGAAACCAAGAAGGAATAAAGTATCGGGGTAGAATTCACGAGCAAATAATCCACTCGATAGAAGATAGCGGTTTGAAAATTTCCGATTCGCCGATAAAAATCGAGCATCTTGGCTATTCCGTTAGCGCCGATGCGATGAAAAAGAAACTTAACCGAAATTTAAAGTTATTAAATCGCGAGATAGAAGAGAATCCCGAAAACGGCTATTTGTATTTCCATCGAGCGAAAACGTATTTATCCTTAGAAAATATAGAGGCGGCTGAAAAAGATTTAGAAGCGGCTTTGGAGTACAGTCCGAAAGAAGGCTCGACTTATCCGCAAGCCTTGAACTCCGCCGCTCTAGCGGCTTACAAAGCCGGAGATTTCAAAAAAGCTATAGATAAGGCTAATGAGTCTTTGGAAGTTTTGCCAAATCAAACGTTCGCTAATTTAATTATGGGCGATTCATACGCGGCACAAGAGAATTTCGCCGAAGCTTACGAGGCTTATAATAGAATAGAGGAAGCGATAAAGACAAAGGATATAAAATCTCTAATAGCCGGCGAATACGGAGCGCCCGACGAAGCCGTCTTATTCCGAATGGGACGGTGTCTGCTTAATCTCAAATTATACGACGAAGCTATAGAGGATTTCAAATCAGGTATTCGGCAAAATCCCGAAGAGCCTTCTAATTTGATAGGCGTAGCGAATTGTTTGTTTCATAAAAAAAGGTTCGGCGAAGCGCGGGAGTTCCTAAACAAGGCAATTTCACTCGCGCCTGAAAGAAAAGATTTGAGAGGTTTCCTGAAACAATTGGATACGGTTGAAAGGGCGGCGAAAGGCGAGACGAGAGTCGCGGAGAGCGGGAAGCCCAAACCGTTTTTGTCATTGAGTATGATAGTGAAAAACGAAGAAAAGTATCTCGCCGGATGCTTGGATAGCGTGAAAGGCGTTGTAGATGAAATGGTAATAGTCGATACCGGCTCGGAAGATAAAACGAAAGCTATCGCCGAGAAATACGGCGCGAGAGTTTACGATTACGAGTGGTCGGACGATTTCGCCGCCGCCAGAAACGAATCGCTGAAGCGATGCGAAGGCGAATGGGTACTATATCTGGACGCCGACGAGCGACTTAAGAACGCGAATAAATTGCGCGGTATGCTTGAAAACGCCTCGGACAAAATCGGCGCGTTTATTGTAACGATTGAAAGCGAGCATCTGCAGTTGAGCGACAAAACGGAAGTCCATCGCGGCGGTTATCCGAGAATAATCAGGAATTACGGCTATCCGGCGATTTATTTCAAAGGGCGCGTCCACGAGCAAATAACGCCGTCGGTTTTCGCTCTGGGCAAATCTATCGAATTTTCCGATTTAGTTATAGAGCATTTGGGCTACAACAGGTCTCGCGAGGAGATGGACCGCAAAGTCCGCCGAAATTATAATATGTTGATTCAGCACGTTCGCGAAGAGCCGCTGAACTCTTACGCTTGGTATCAATTGGGGCAGACCTTGGCGCAATTGCGGCTTAACAAGGAGGCGGAAAAATCAATTAGAATGGCGCTGAAAATTGGCGATATGGCGGATTCGGTTTACGCGAGCGCGACCGCCACTTTGGCGCATATGACCGGCAGCCGAAAGAATTTTAAAGAAACGTTGCGGCTCGCTAAGGCGTCTCTTAGCAAGGCGCCGGAGCAGATTTACGCTCTCCATCTTAAAGCATACGCCCTGCTTTATTTGAACAAGCCCGCCGAAGCGGAGAAAGACTTTATTGAGGTATTAAAACGTCTTAAGCGGAAAAAAGGCGTTCCCAAATCAGGCTTCGACATAGATATAGACGAAGAGACCGTCAAAAAAGGCTTGAGAGAAGCCAGAGTGAAGTTGGGGAAGAGTTGAGCGGCGAAATCTTTTCTACTGATAACGCGGCGAACGCTCGCGAATGCTTTCACTCATCCGACGACTCCGAGTCATCGGATGAGTTATGTCGCTTCCAAGCGCTTATATAAAAACCGCTTAGCTCCCTCCCTTTGCTAAAGAAAGGGCTGGGGAGGGTTTGGGAGCTTTTTTGCTTCGTTCCGTCCTCTCGACAATTATTTATTATGATTTTTCGCTAATATTGGTTAAATTGATTGAGATTATTGAATAAAGCGTAGGCGCGATGGACGAAAAACTACTAAAGAGCGGCGAGAAGTTTCGCGGGGTATTTAAAGAGAAATACTCGGAAGTTTTACTGAAAGAAGCGGCGCAAATCGAGGAGTTCGCCGAGAAAGCGTTTTCCAAGCTGGAAGCTTTGACCGGGACATTCGGGAAAGACAAAAAAACGGCTCTGGATAAGATTATATCGCTGAACTACTCCTTGCAAAGGGAACTTAATCAGAAACACTTGGAAATTAAAGCGGAAGACTTCGACTCGAGATTTTATTCTATTCTCGGCGAATTAGACGAGGAGTTGGAAAAACTGCCAGAATTTGTTACGGTAGTTCAAGACGAGGATAGATTCAAGCCGCTCGTCGGCGATTCGTTTTTATTGAAAGTTCTGAAGTTTTTTAAAAGAGTTTTGTATTCAATTACCAACTTCCCTATCAAATTTGGCAATCTGTTAAGAAGAATCGGCAAAAAGGAACTGAAGAAGGATAAAGAGTGGAAGCGGAAAATCCCTTATCGCAGGTTGAACGAGTATTATTTTAAGGCTTTGTTTTTCCAGAAAGTCATACCGTTTTTTAAACCGATAGAAATCGCGCGATTGAAGACATATCAAATGTTGTTTGCTTTGACTCGCGAAATAAACGAATACGCTTTCAATAATATCGACAAGCCGGAAAAGACCGAGAATCCTTACAATATGGCTAAGAAAAAAGAAAAAGCGCTGGAAGAGGTTCTCGCCTTTAAAGAGACGGTCAAAAGCTGGTACGACCGCCCTTATAATGAGCTATTCGAGCTTTACGAATACGACTTGGAGCGCGTTTCCACGATAGAGCTATCGAGTTCAAAGTTCCAATCCGGCGCGATAGATAAAATTATGGACGGCGACAGGAGAGATTTTCGGGAAAGAACTAAAGAGCGGTCTTTCGCAAATTTCGCCGTGTTCGACCAATGGAGGTTATACGAGGAGACGACTTTATATCGCTTCAAAAATCTTAAGTTTTGCGATATTTTATCGACCGATTACGAGCGCAGGGTAAATCTATTTAAGTCGAACTACGTCGATGAATTTAAGAAATTGATAGACGAACTGACCGAGAAAATAGATAACTTTTCCGGTTCTGAAGACGAGTTGAGAAATCTAATCGACTTCGAGAAAGAGGAGCTTTATCAAACGATAACGATGGACTTGTTGCCGAAGGCAATGGAGCGTCTCGCCGACGATAATTTGTCTTTGCTGGTTGACGAGTTAGAGGGGAATATTCGAAGCGCTCTAAAGGAGATTTCCGACGATAGATATATAGTAAAGACCGAAAATTTCAAGGACGGTAGCACACGAGCCGATTTGGAGAAAATATCGCCTAAAGAAATAATAAGGTACGAAAATTTGCCGGGTATTGTCGCTTCGCTTACCGACGTTAAAAGCGGGCTTATAAATTACGTGGAGGAATTGCAAAAGGATTTGCGGCAAGCCGGCGAAATCGCCGATTTTAACTTGGAGTCGGCGGCGGCTTCTTTCGAAGCGGAAGACAAAGAGGGCGAGGAGTTAACGGAAAAGAAAATAGCGATTGACGGTTTAAAAAGAGCTTTGAATAAATTAGACGAAGCTTACGAGAGCGTCGATAGACTAAAGTCGCTTATGAAAACGCGCTTGAAGCCGGATTTGGAAGCCTTCAATCAAGATTTGACAGAGATGAGCGAACCCAAGTTAATTTTCAAGAAAAAACTTGCGGTTACGAAAGCTAAGACTACGCAAAGAGCCGAGGAGATTCGCGAGCGAACCGCCAAAACAATCAAGAATTTGTATCCTATAATTATAGAATTTTTTAAACGGCAAATTGATATTCTAACGGGGCGCTACAAGAGAATCGCCAAGCTTTACGGTTTTGAGGTAGAGGAGAAGAAAATATCGCACAAGATTTCCGATTTTCTCATTCGAACAAAAAAGGCAATCGAAGAGCTTCCGTTTACGTATCAGCGTTTGTTCAGAGTGGAGCCGCTAATCGACGAGCGTTTCTGGGAGCTGAGAGCGGAGGAACTAGAACTATTAAAGGAAGCTTACGAAAATTGGCTCAGGGGAAACTATTCGCCCGCGGCGATTGTCGGCGAGGAAGGCGGCGGCAAAGCCAGCTTGCTGAATATATTTTTAAATAAATTAGAGAACGAGCGACCGGTCGATAGAATAAAAATGGAAACGCGTATAAACGACAATATCGCGTTCATGAATTTTTGGCGGGAGACTCTAGATAAAAAAGAGTTGCACTCAATCGAAGATATTATCAATAATTTGAATTCGTCTCGCAATAAGCGAATTGTCATTCTGGAAAACGTTCATTTTTTCTTTATGAGGACAATCGACGGCTCCAACACGATGAAGAATTTAATTAGAATTATAGCTAAAACGTCCGATAAAATCTTATGGATATCGACTTTTAATAAATACGCGTGGAATTATTTGTGCAAAACGATAGATATCGGAACGAATTTGGGATTCGTAGTCCAGTTGCGCGAGCTAACCGACGAGCGCGTGGTTAATATAATAATGCGCAGGCACAGGGTTAGCGGCTATAAATTACGCTTCGAACCATGCGAGCAGGACGAGAAAAACGCTAAATTTAAGCGATTAAGCGAAGTTGAAAAGCAAAAGCATTTGGAAAAAGCGTTTTTCAAAGATTTGAACGATATAGCGGAGAGCAACGTTAGCATAGCTCTGCTATTTTGGTTGCGCGCCGCTAATTGCGTCGAGGGAGACTCGATAACCGTCGATTCGCTCAAAAATTTAAATTTTTCGTTTATGGATAGCTTGTCGATGGAAAAAGTATTCGTTTGCCATGTATTAATACTACACGAGCGATTGAACGCCGAGCAGGCGGCGCGGGTTCTCTCTATTCCCAAGCAAAAATGCTCGGATATATTAGTGTCGCTTTACGACGCCGGCGTTACGCTTATGAACGACAAAGACGAATACTACTTGAATCCGCTATTATACAGGCAAACGGTTAATTTATTAAAATTGAGGAACTTATTGCACTAAGCTTATGAAAAAGATAATATTAATAGCGAGCTTTTTAACGGCGATTACGTATTTAGGCGTTCAAGCGCAAAGCCGCACGACAACGCAAGCGCCGGACACAACGACCGCCGAGGATACCGTAACAAATATAATCGACAACTCGCAAAATATCGATACCGCGACGAGCGAAACCGCGCCGGAAAACAAGCCCAAAATCAAGCCTGAAAAGCCTGAGGAGACCTCAAAGCCAGTAGCCGAAGGGAAAATCGTCGAAGATAAAACGAAAGTAGCGAAAGAACCGAAGAAGAAACCCAAAGAGAAAAAGCCCGCCGAAGAAAAAACAAAGACTGAGAAAGAGCGGGCTAAAAAAGACAAAAGCGTCGGAAAAGCCTCAAAGGAAGAGCCCGCGAAAAAGAGCGAGGATAAAAATAAATTGAACGCGCCTAAAATCGAGAATATCATTTCGTTTTGGAAAATCTTTTGGGCGATTATATTTCTAATTATCGGCTACTTTGTTCTAAAGCTCATAACGAAAATCCTGAGCCTGTTCTCTGAGCGGAGCGCGAAACACCGGATAACGATAAAGAGTATAATACCGATTGTCAGAATTGTCGTCTGGATAATAATAATATATATCATAATAGCGGGCGTATTCCATCCTCCGATGGGGACGGTAATAGCGGTGGCGGCGTCGGCTGGAATCGCTGTGGGATTCGCCGCGCAGGATATTTTAAAGAACGTGTTCGGCGGCATAATGATACTGCTCGACCGCCCTTTCAAAGTGGGCGATAAAATCGAAGCGGGCAAGTATTACGGCGAAGTCTCGAGCATTGGTTTAAGGTCAACCCGCATCGTTTCACCGGACGACTCGTTTGTTTCCGTCCCAAACGCCGAGCTGATGAACCAATCGCTTTCCAACTCGAACGCCGGCAAGCCTTACTGTCAGGTGGTCGCCGAGATTTATCTTCCGATATACGTCGATACGGAAAAAGTCCGCCAAATAGCGATAGAAACGGCGCAGGTCTCGAAATACGTATATCTGAACAAGCCGATTACCGCCTTGTTTTTCAACGAAGTCAAAGAACGCCGCTCCTTCCTCAAGATGCGCCTGAAAGCCTACGTTATGGACATACGCTACGAATTCGCCTTCAAAAGCGATATGACCGAAATCGTCGTTAAAGAACTATTAAAGAAGAAATTGATGAAGCCGGAGGACGTGGGGTAATTACAAATTTTTTAAAATTGTTAGTTAAATTTTAATAGAATTTTGAGAATTAATTTTGAATGAATTATTTCTATTTAATAAATTTGCCCGTAATTCCAATCAAATGTATTCAAGGTATTATTTAAACCATTACATTTACAAAAAGAATAAATTTGTTCCCAGCTAATATAACTCCAATTTTTAGTATCCCATTGTTGGAATTCTGGGTGACAATTCGGTAATTCATTATTGAAGAAATCATCTAATCTATTTTTTTCTTCAGGAACTATAGCAACAAATAGAGAATCGTCTTTAAATTTAAATAAATCCTTTATAGCTTTTAGAACTACTTTATTTCCCCCTATTTTTCTTATTTGTTTTGAAGACCATTTTGGAAATCGAATGCCTTTTTGTAACCTATTTATATAAAATTCTTGAGAACTCTGTATTGTATTAAAAAGCATTGATTTATAATAAAGTTGAGTAAACAAATTTGATGAACTAACTTTTTGATTATTATTTATTATTTTCTTAAAATCTTTAAATTCATCATATATACTCCAATTTTTTCTTTGTGATGTTTTTACTTTCGCTTCAACAAAAATTGAAAATTTTGAATTTTTATTTTTTGTATCTTTTGTATCTTTGTCGTTGAGCAAAATTAATGCATCGGAATCGCCAAAATCAGAAAAAGATTGCTCAATTAATACTTTCGCATCTTTAACATTAAAATTTATTGTCCTATAAGGGTATGTGACTTTATTTAGAAAATCACTTAATAACAACTTATTATTGTAAAGTAGTTCATAAAAAAAACTATTAATAAGACCTCTTTCTGAGTAACCTAAAACTTCCATTTTTACCCTATTTATTTGTAAGTTTTGATAAAAAGGAAAAATTATTTTGTGTTATTCCATTTTTCATTAATGCGAAATTCATTTATTCTCTTAAAGATTTCATTTTAAAATCAAAAATAATTAAAATTATATTTTTTTAAAATAGTTAAATAAATTGAATTTACAAAAAGTAATTTATATAATAGATAATTTAGCATTAAACACACTACTCCCCGCTCGTTTCCAGCGCCTTCAGCTTTTCTATTTCGTCGCGGAGTTCGGCGGCTTTCTCGAAGTCTAACTCTCGCGCCGCCTTTTTCATCTCTTTGAACATTTCTTCCATCGTGTCTTCTTTTTGTTCGTCGGTGAGATATGAATATAACGGCTCGGCGGCGACTCTCAACTTCTCTTGTTTTTCCTCTTCGTATCGCTTCGTTTTCTGCGCGTGGATGTCGGCGATGGATGTCGAGCTGATGATTTCGTCGAGCGATTTGTAAACGGTTTGCGGATTTATGCCGTGTTTCTCGTTGTATTCTATTTGCAATTTGCGGCGCCGGTTCGTTTCCTCGATTACGTTTCTCATCGACTTGGTGATATTGTCGCCGTAAAAAACGACGAGGCCGCCGACGTTTCTCGCGGTTCTGCCGGCGACTTGCATCAAAGAGCGTTCGCTTCTCAAAAAACCCTCTTTGTCCGCGTCCAAAATTGCGACAAGAGACACTTCCGGCAAGTCCAAGCCCTCTCTCAGCAAATTAACGCCGACGATTACGTCGAAATCGCCCAGACGCAATCCACGGATGATATCCACTCTTTCAAGAGCGTCGAAATCAGAATGTATATAAGCGACTTTGATTTGCAAGTTCTGCAAGTAATCGGCTAAGTCTTCCGCCATTCGCTTCGTTAGCGTCGTAACTAATACTCGCTCGCCTTTTTCGGAGCGTTGTCTTATTTCGTTGATTAAATCGTCGATTTGATTTTCTACGGGGCGAACTTCCACTTTCGGGTCGAGCAGTCCGGTCGGTCGAATGATTTGCTCGACGACGACGCCTTCGCATTGTTCGAGTTCGTAAGGCCCGGGCGTAGCGCTAACGAAGACCGCTTGGTTTATGAGCGATTCTGTTTCGTGGAATTTCAGCGGTCTGTTTTCAAGCGCGGAAGGAAGACGGAAGCCGTGCTCGACTAAAGTCATTTTGCGGGAGCGGTCGCCGTTATACATCGCTCTTAGTTGCGGAATAGTAACGTGGCTTTCGTCGATTATCAACAGGAAATCGTCGGGAAAGTAGTCGAACAAGCATTGGGGACGGTCGCCGGGTTGTCTGCCGGTTATGTGCATAGAGTAATTCTCGATGCCGGAGCAATAGCCCACTTCCTTCATCATTTCTAAATCGAACAGCGTTCTCTGTTCCAATCTTTGCGCTTCCAAAAGCTTGTCTTGGTCCCGAAGCTCTTTCAATCTATCGTATAGCTCGTCTTTTATATCGTTCATCGCTTGAACTAGTTGATTCTCAGAGGTTACGAAGAGCTTTGCGGGAAAAAGCGTTACTTCGTTCGTCGTTTCGAGCGTTCCCCCGCTTCTTACGTCGATATAGCTAATTCTGTCGATTTCGTCGCCGAACAGTTCAATTCTAACCGCGCGCTCGTCTTCGAAAGCGGGCATAACGTCGATAACGTCGCCGAGAGCGCGGAAGGTTCCGCGAGTGAAATCGAAGTCGTTCCTCGAGTAATGTAAATCAGCCAGCAAATAGAGCAGTTTTTTTCTTTTGATTTGCTGTCCGACGCGCAATGTCGTTAAATGTTGGATGTAGTCTTCTTTTCTGCCGATACTGTATATACAGCTAACTGAAGCCACGACTATTACGTCGCTTCGCCCTTCGATAAGCGAACTCGTCGCTCCGAGGCGCAGGCGGTCAATTTCGTCGTTTATTGAAAAATCTTTTTCTATGTATTTATCCGTCGATGGAATATAGGCTTCCGGTTGATAGTAATCGTAATAGGATATGAAGTATCTGACGGCGTTATCGGGAAAAAAGCTTTTGAATTCGCTGTAAAGTTGCGCCGCGAGCGTCTTGTTCGGCGAAATAATTAAAGTCGGCTTTTTGATTTTTTCTATGACGTTCGACATAGTGAAGGTTTTGCCGGAGCCAGTAACGCCTAGTAGCGTTTGAAATTTATCGTCGCGTTCCAGTCCTTCGAGCAGTTCGTTAATTGCTTTTGGCTGGTCGCCCGCCGGTTTGTATTTCGAGACTAAATTGAACTCTTTCATATATTTATCAATTCGCTAATCTCTTTTCGTCAAATTTCAAAAATAGCGATTTTTGGATTTTATCGCTTATTTACTTCTTCAGATATTAAAGACAAAACAAGACGCTTAATATTTCAAAGGAAAGAGCGCCGAAAAAACAATCGTTATTAGCTTAAACGCCTAGCTAGAATTTCAAAATTTTACATAATACATCATTAATCGTTTGTGAATTTACTCATTTATTAATAATTTATTTTAACGTTTTGTTTAATCTAAGATAAAATAATATGAATAAACTATACTTTCAATTGTTTGCGGCTCTGGTTCTTATCTTTTCTCCCGTAACGACGCTATCACAAGTTTCGGAAATCGACGCGGGGACTTTTTTCAAGGAGATAAAAGAAATCAAAAACGACGCTACGCAACGGACTTATGAAGCGACTATGCGTTTTGACGCCAATCAAGCCTTTAAAAGCTTTACGGGAACAAAACGAGCGCTTTTAACAAATTTCCCAATTGCTCCGAACGTAAGCGCGGAAGTGGAATTACGGAAAAATAGACCTATAATAGACGCCAACACTAAATTTTTGATTAGCGGCAAAGAAGCCAAAAATGCAAGCCCGCCGCGGCTTCTAATGTTTTCAGGCGCGGTGAAGGGGGAGTTAGGTTCTAAAGTCGATTTTATCATTTCCGGCGATGACGTATTTTGTAGAATAATGAGAGACAACGGCGAATCATATTTGATTATACCGGTGGAATCTAAATCCGCTAATTGCGCTCTTATCTCGGAGGATTCTTATTATCGAGGCGGAAATTTCGGTTTTTCTTGTTACTCCGACTTTCAGGAGGACGTCGAGTTAAAATTTGACAAAGTAAACGCAAAACTATTGTCGGACGAAGCTCTGGAAGTAGAAATAGCAATAGAAACCGACACCGAGTTTTTTAACGCTTGCGGTTCCGACGTCGATAAAGCCAGAGATTACGCCTTGGCGATTTTCGCGATGGTCAGCCGAATCTATCAAGAGTCTATGGGAATATCTTTTTACGTTACTTGGATAAACAACTGGACAGACTCGCCTTCCGACCCTTACGATTGCGCGGGCGACCCTTTCGCTTTAAGAGACGCGGCGAGAGTTTATTGGCAAACCAATAACAAAGGCGTCGAGCGAGACATATTTCATGTAATGACATCCGTATCATACGGCGGCGGCGGATTTGGCTACTTCAACGCTTTATGTCGCGGCAACGGATTCGATTTAAGCGTCAGCTCCGTCCAATGTCAGCATAATTATCCAACTTACGCCTTTACCTACGACGTTTATATCGTAGCTCACGAAATGGGACACAACTTTAACGGACAGCATACTCATGGTTGCCATTGGGGCTATCCTCTGGATACCTGCGTCGTCGAAGACGCTATTGAGGGCGGATGTTTAAAACCGGGAACTGAACCAAAACCCAATCCGGGCTCGATTATGAGCTATTGCGGCGGAACTAATAGCCAATTCGGACTCGGCTATCAGGTGGAAATGAAGTTTAGACCGGAGAATATCTCCATTATGAGAACCGCCGCCGAAGGAGCTCAATGCGTAACGACGCCGGAGGAGCCTAAAGTGTTTTTATTTAGTCCGAATCGCCACAGAATTTACGAACCCAATCAGGAAATAACTGTTAAATGGAAATCAGAGCGAGTTACAAGCGTCGATTTGGAAATTTCCGATAGCGGCGAATTAACTACAATCGCCGAGGGAATAAGCGCCGCTCTGGAAGAATATTCGTTTAACTTGCCCGACAAAACAGGCAATAATTTCAAAATAATTATTTCTTCGTCGGACGATTCTGAAGTTAGCGATACTAGCGTTATAGGGTTTGCGATAGACGATAGGGAAGATTCGCTTCTAGCTTATTACGATTTCCCGGGAAACGCCGAAAACAGAGTGGCAAGCGAATACCCCGACGCCCGGGCGGTTGGCGAAATAACTTACGCAAAAGATAGATTTGACAGAGACAACCAAGCGGCGAGCTTCGACGGGGAAAGCTTCCTTTTCGTTCCCAACGCTAATTGCGTTTTTGAAGAATTCTCCGTTTCGCTATGGATAAACCCCAATAAATTATCCAGCAAAAGTTTTATGATTGGCACGGACTTCGGGCCCGCCCTTAACGTGTTTTCTATATATTATTGGGGAGTTTTGGGATGGTCTTTGTATTTCCAATCCGGATTGCAACAGTTCTGGGGACCGAATATCAACAAAAACGAATGGACTCACGCGGTTTTTGTTTTTGACGGAGAATCTTCGGAAATATATATTAACGGCGACAGCTATCGAAAAGCTGAAGTGGAAGAAAGTTTGATTCCTTTGAAAACCGCCGTTTATATAGGAGCTAGGAACGGAAAAGAAGGTTTTAGCGGTTTGTTGGACGATATAATGATTTTCAACAAAGCAATCTCCGCCGAAAAAGTAACCGAACTTTACAACGAAGCTGAAGGTCCGCGACTTTTAACTCCCGAGAACGACGCTCAAGACGTCATTTTGCCAATCGAATTCACTTGGAGCGGAAAATTGGGAGCCGACGAATACGAAATTCAAATAGCCGAAAGCGAGCAATTCTTAGAACCTTATTCGGTTACTGTTGAAAAGAATTCTTATTCATTTTATGATACGTTGAAATCTGAAGCGGAATATTTTTGGCGCGTTAGAGCTGTTTACGGAGACGCCGACGGCTCTTGGTCTAGCGTTTTCAGTTTCGCTACGGGCGAAATAATAGGAGTCGAAGACCATGAAGAACCGAGCTTCGCGTTGTATCCTAATCCCGCGCGAAACCGCCTTTACGTTTTGTCGCCGTTCACAATCGGGGAGGTTTCAGTTCGGGTTTATACTTTAGAGGGCAAAAAGCTAATTGATAAAAAAGTTCGGTCAAATAGCGGCGCGATTAATTTGTCTTTGAACGAGATACCCTCGGGCGTATATATTATCGAGCTGAAGAAAGGTTTCGAATCTCGGTCTCGAAAGTTTATTAGAGAATAATAACAAATACCTCGACAAAATAAATCGGGCGCGGTTTTGATTTTCGTATAATGAACGTTACCTCTTAGCTCTTATGAATATAAAAGAGCGAAAGAAAGTTATGTGATTTTTTTTTAAAAATTTTGAAACGTTTTGCGAGTCTAATTGTTATATTGCTAAAGGTACTGTTAAATAATCGAAACGAAGTTATGAAAAAGATACTAACAATTTTGATTTTGAGCGTTATCGTAAGCGGCGCGGCTTTTTCCGGCGAGTATTATTATGAAAAGTTGAGTTATGGAGATTTCGTAGAGTGGATGAAATCGGTGGAAATACCGGATTACGAATTAAAACAGTACGAGCAAGAAGGCTCGGTGGAAACATACAACGTAGAATATTCCGCTATGTTCGTTAAAGACAATTACGACGCTTTAAACGTAAGAATCGGTCATCCAAACGTATTTTATCAATACGAGGATTTAGGCGGTACGTTCGTAATAGACGGACCGTTCGATTTTATCGGTTTTCCGACTGTGTATATTTACAGCGAAAAGGACACGAAACCGCAGAATATGACTTATTTTTTGGTTCGACTGCCGGATTTGAACGCGACTTTTTCAATAACCGCGATGACGAGAGAAAAAGCGACAAAAGAACAGTTTATAGATTACGCGAAGATTTTTAAATTAGAATCCATCGGGAAACAGGGCAAAGTTAGCTGGTTAAAAGAAATTCCTATCCCGATGAGACTTCCGGGCGAATTGCTGAAGATTGAAAAGAAGAAGTCCGAAGAACCGGGCGTTAAGTTTGAGTATTTAGCGTCAATCGAGAAAAACGGCGCGTTAACGGACAAACTCAAGTCTTTCTTCGACAAGCGCAAAGGCTGGCTCGATTTAACGACTCACAAAAATTTCACGCTAATTTGCAAGACTACTACGGATATGGACGAACTGAAAGAGCTACCCGACGGCGAACCGATTGAATTTATATATTACGAGAAAAAGTAGGTTTCTTTCTACCCCGTTCTAATCCATTTCGCCAGGTCTCTGAATCTTGGTTTTTTGCCGTACATCAAGATACCGATTCTATATATTCTGGCGGCTATCCAAACGGCGACCAAGAACGAGCCGAGCATTAGAACGACCGATAACGCTATTTGCCAAATAGGAACGTTAGTAGCCGCTATTCTCGCTATCATTAGTATAGGCGAAAAGAAAGGCACCAGCGAAAGTATAATAGATATATTCGAATCGGGATTGGACATAATCACGCCGATAAATAACATCGGTATTACTATTAGCATCGTAATCGGCGTCATCAACTGTTGCGCGTCCTGCTCTTGGTCAACAGCCGAACCGATCGCGGCGAATAAAGTGGAAAACATAAAATATCCGGCTAAGAAGTAGAATACGAAAGCTAGTAATATTCCGCCGCTAATGAAGTCTTTAATCGCCATAAATTGCGCGTTTACTTCTTGCTGTTGCGGCGACATCATAGCCGGTTGCATAGCTTGCGGAGCGTCCATTAACGACATTAACAGCGGCTGCCCTAAATACACTAGCCCGATGAACATAACTATCCACAGCAGTATTTGAGTAAGCCCGACTAATCCTATGCCTAAAACTTTCCCCATCATAATCTCGAACGGTCTTGCCGACGAAGCTAACACTTCTATTATTCGATTAGCCTTCTCTTCTATAACTCCCCTCGAAACGAAACTACCGTAAATAAACATAAACATATAAATCGCGAAACCCAGAGCGTATCCTATCCAAGCGTATGATTTAGCGTAGTCCCTTTCGACGCCTTTTTCCGTGATTTTATCGGTTTCAATAATTACGTCTCTTTGCACTAAATCTATTACGTCGGGCGATATGCCTTCGTTGGATAGTCTTTCTAGCCGGACGTAGTGATTTAATTTCGACTCGAGTTTCTCAAAAAACGCTAGCCCGCCCCCGCCGCGCGTGTATAACTTTGCTTCATTTTCTGTAATAATATCTTCCGGTATTAATATATATCCGTCGATTTCTTCGCTTCTTACTTTTTTCTTTAATTCTTCTTCGGAAGCTTTAGTTAAATAAAATTGCCCCTCTTCGGATTCAATAAACTTCTCGCCGATTTTATTAGTTTCGTCGATAACGGCGATTTTCTTCGCCGCGCTTTCGGTCGATAAATAAACGGCTAAAACCATTACTCCCAAAACCGCCGCCAGCATTAACGGACCGAGGAAAGTGCCGATAATGAATCCTTTCGTTCGCGTCTTTGTTATGTATTCGTGCTGGATTATCGTTCCGATTTTCGACATCTTAGTTTTCATCTTCGACCTCCTCTTTTTTCGAAACGGCGTCAATGAATATCTCGTGAAGGCTCGGCTCTTCTAACTCAAAATGGTATATTTGCGCCCCGTTGTTAATCGCTAAATTGATTATGTCGTTAGCTTCGTAAGCCGATTCGCTTATTCTAAATTCCGCTCTGTTTTGACTGCGGTTTATCATTTTTACGTCTTTCAACTCGTCCAAAAATCTGTCGTCGCCTTCGAACTCTATTATTACGTTGTCTTTGCTGTAATTTCTCTTTATTTTTCTCACGTTGCCGCTCAGAACGATTCTGCCGTTGTTTATTAACACGATATCGTCGCAAATTTGCTCGGCTTGCTCCATTACGTGAGTCGAAAGGAAAATGGTCTTCCCTTGCTTTTTTAAGTCTAATATTATTTGCTTCAAAGTTTCCACGTTGACTGGGTCGAATCCGGAAAATAGCTCGTCGAAAATAATCAAATCCGGATTGTGCAGTATAGTAGATATGAACTGCACTTTCTGCTGCATACCTTTGGAAAGCTCTTGGATTTTTTTATCCGCCCAATCGTAAGCGTCCAAATCTCTCAGCCACTTTTTCGCTTCGTCTTTAGCGCTGTTTTTGTCCATTCCCTTCAACTGGGCGAAATAAGTCAACTGGTCGATTACTTTGATTTTTTTGTATAAGCCTCTTTCTTCCGGCAAATAACCGATATTGTTTTGATGAGCGCGCCCGACAGGCTCGCCGAATATCCTTATTTCCCCTTCGTCCGGCGATAGAATATTAGTTATCATCCTAATCGTCGTTGTTTTGCCGGCTCCGTTCGGTCCTAAGATGCCGAATATTTTGTCTTGCTCTACTTCAAAACTTACGTTATCGACCGCCCTGTAGTCGCCGAACATTTTTACTGTATTCTCTAACTCTAATATCGCCATTTTCCCTTTTCATTTTCGTTATAACAACATCTAAACATTACGTAAAATTAATAAAAATGTTGCAGAAATCTACGCTACTCTATAACTTTCACCGCGGCTATTCTAATTGCCAAACTCCACCACCCTATCCTAATTCCTAAACTCCACCACCCTATCCTAATTCCCAAACTCCACCACCCTATCCTAATTCCCAAACTCCGATTTGGGAATTAGAAAATCGAAATCCCTCTCTGCTTGCGGAGAGGGCTTGGGTGAGGTTAACAATCGACGCCGAGCGGACCAAACTCTCGAACCCTCCCCAGCCCTGCATTTAGCAAAGGGAGGGAGCGGATATATGTCTTAAGATGTGCCACACCTCGAAGGTGTGGCACATCTGAAAAGCGTTTTTCAAGCCCTTCTCCTCCTTACAAAACTCCGATTTTGTAAGGATTTTTTCTATCTCCTTCCCAAATTATATTTTCGGAAGGAGGAATATATATACAACAGTAGAAGCCGTTTTCAAGCCCTTCCCTTTACTAAAGGGAAGGGTTTGGGATGGGTTAAAAATACTTGCCATTTTCCTTATTTTTCCATAACTTGAAATAAAACTATTACAGGAGAGAGCAATGAAAGCAAAAAGCATCCTTCTGTTGGCGCTTTTCTTAATGGCGTCTGTTGTGGCGGGCGCGCAAATGGCTGAGCTGGACACTATTTGGTCGGTTGAAGGCGGCGCTGCCGACGCAGAATTTTCGC
>CAZDXB010000025.1:0-40103 GCA_964509335.1 uncultured Hyphomicrobiales bacterium
TTAGCCGACTACTTATTCCTCCACCCTCATTCCGAAATTGAAATTTCGGAATGAGAAAATAGGAACGCCCGCCGACCGCTGAAGCGGTCGGTTTCCGTTTATATTTCCCCCTCCAACCACTCGACAAACGCCTCGACGCCCCTCTCAATATCCGTCTTCGGCGAGTAATTCAAAAGGCGTCTCGCTTTGCTAATGTCGGCGTAGGTTTGGGGGACGTCGCCGGGCTGGTTCGGCAGTCGCTCGATTTTCGCTTTTTTGCCAACGGCTTTCTCTATTATCTCGACCAGCTCCGCTAAGGAAACCGTTCGATTGTTTCCCAAATTGATTATTTCGTATTTCAAGTTATCGTTCAAAACGGCGCTTTTCACGCCCTCGCATATATCGTCGATGTATGTATAATCCCGCCTGCTGGAACCGTCGCCGTAAAAGGGAATCGTCTCGCCGCGGGCGATTTTCTTGGCGAATTTATGAATGGCTAAATCCGGTCTCTGCCTCGGTCCGTAAACGGTAAAAAACCGCAAAGCGACGAAATCGATATTATATAGCTTATTATAAACATGCCCCAGCAACTCTCCCGCCACTTTAGTAGCCGCGTAAGGACTGATTGGCTTCAAAACAAAATCGTCTTCGCTCCAAGGAACGTTCGGATTTACGCCGTAAACGCTGCTCGAAGAGCCGAATATAAACCGCTTAACGCCGCGCTCCTTCGTTAGCTCCAATAAATTCTGCGTTCCCTGAACGTTCGTTCTCTGGTATTCCACCGGATTTTCTATACTCGGACGCACGCCCGCCTTCGCCGCCAAGTGAATAATCGCGTCGCAATCGCCGGATAATTTATCGCTTAGCGCCTCGTAATTTCTAATATCTTCCTCGATAAATCTATATTTCGGATTATCCAAAGCTTTTTCGATGTTTTTGGTTTTAATTTCTTTGTCGTAAAATGGGTCGAAATTGTCAATCCCCTCGACTTTCCAGTTCTCTTCTTCCAAAATCTTATCGATAAACGCGCTTCCAATGAAGCCCGCCGCGCCCGTTACCAGTAATTTCATATTATACTTTACCTTGTTTTAACTTAAATTTGTTTTTTCTCTTTACAATTATAGCGTTATTTTGAATTATTTAAAAACAATCTTGAGCTAAAGATGGATTTTAGTCGGATAGAAAATTATTTGGCTTGCCCTAAATGCAAAGAGGAACTGAAATTAGGAGACGACAAGCTAGTTTGCTCGGATTGCGGGAATTCTTATAATATAAAGGACGAAATCCCTTTGTTGAAAATCGAAACGTCGCTGGATAATAAATTCGAGATGGACTACGTCAAGCATTACGAACAAGACGCCGAACTTTTCGACTACTTTGAAGAAAGAGAGTGCGCCGCCACCGCCCATGACGAAAACAGGTTGCGGCAATATATATTATCGCTCGTCCCGAAAGAAGCAGAGACTATTCTCGACGTCGGCTCCGGCTCCGCTTGGGTCGCCAAAAGATTTGCTAAAGAAAACAAAACAATCGTATCTTTCGATATATCGCGCAAAAACGTATCGAAAGCTCTGGAAGCGTATAAATCGGAAAATCATTTGGGCGTCGTCGGCGACGCTATGCAAGCGCCGTTCAAGGATAATTCTTTCGACTGCGTAATAGCTTCCGAGATAATCGAACATACGCCCAAGCCGGACAAATTCCTCGCCGAAGCGTTCAGAATCGTCAAACCCGGCGGCTCTTTAATTATCAGTTGCCCATACAAAGAAAAAATCCGCTACAATTTATGCGTTCACTGCAACAGATTAACGCCGCAAAACGCCCACTTGCACTCTTTCGACGAGAATAAGCTATTAGACTTATGCGATAAACATAACTTAAAAAACGCCAAATACTATATCTTCGGCAACAAAGCCTTAACGACTCTCAGAACTCACGTTTTTCTCAAATATCTCCCTCTGCCGCTCTGGAAAGCTATCGACAAAGCGGCAAATATAATAATAAACAAACCGGCGCATATTATCGTAAAATATAACAAGGTAAAGACGGATGAAAGATAAACGGGCATTGCCGCTGTTCTTAAGTTCCGGCGTCTTGCTGGGACTTTCCTTCCCGCCGATTAATCTTTGGGCGCTCGCTTTCGTCGCGTTCGTTCCTTTATTATACGCCGTCGAGCTAAGGGACGGCAAAAAGGTTTTTCTGCCCTCGTATCTAACCTTTTTCGTCTATTGTTTGATAACGAACTACTGGGTCGGCGGTTGGCGCGCGGGGACAGACCCTTTTTTAATGATTGCAGGCGTCGCTCTCAGCTTTGCCAATCCGTTCTTCTTTTTAATTCCGATGTATTTCTACTTTTCAATCAGAAAGCGAGCGTCGCTTAACCTTGCGCTTTGGACATTCCCTTTTATCTGGACGGCTTACGAATGGTTCAGAACCTTGACGGAGTTAGCCTACCCTTGGGTGAATATCGGCTATAGCCAAACGGCGAATTTATACTGGGCGCAAATAGCCGACTTAGCCGGCGTCTGGGGCGAAGCATTCATAATCGCGCTTATTAACGTATTGATTTTCAAAATTTTCCTGACTCTAAAATCTAAAAAAGAAACGAAAGAAATCGTCCGCAAAAGCAAAATAGCGCCGCTCGCCGTAGCCGCTCTCGTTTTATTTGTTCTCCCCTATATTTACGGCGCGTTCAAAATGGAGCGGTATTCTTATCCGAACTTGATAAAATCCTCAAAAACGGTCGGTATAGCCGTCGTTCAACCGAGTATCAACCCTTGGGCAAAGTGGAGCGGCGGAGTTATGAGCCAAATCAAGCGGCACATAGCCCTGCAAGACTCCCTTCTTGCCGAGAACGACGACTTCGATATAGCTATTTGGACGGAAACTTCGATTCCTTTTATCGATTTATATTTCAACGCGGAACATAACTTCGGCATACTCGAAGATTGGGCGGACACTTCCAATATATCTATACTCACGGGCTTCGCGGATATCTACGTTTACGAAAAAGACGAACCGAAACCGGCGAGCGCGAAAAAATTCGGCAACTCGGACAGATACTACGACTCATACAACGCCGCGGTAATAATAAATCCTTCGTACGAAAGCGACTCGGCGCAAATTTACCGTAAAATGAAATTGACGCCCTTCTCGGAACGATTTCCCTACGAAGAAATACTCTCGTTCGCTAAAGAATGGTTTCAATGGGGCGTAGGCATATCCAGCTGGACCGAAGGCAAAAAGCAATTCCCGCTAATATTAAAAAGAAACGGCGACTCGGTAAAAATCGGGACAATAATATGCATCGAGTCGGTATTCCCTAAATTCGTAAGCAATTACGTCAATTTAGACGCGGAAGTTTTAACAGTTATAACAAACGACGCTTGGTTCGACTACACGGCGGGACCGCCCCAACATTTCGACATAGCCAGAACGCGAGCTATCGAAACGCGCAGATGCGTAGCCCGATGCGGCAACACAGGCGTTTCGGGATTCATCGCCCCGAACGGCGAAGTAATCTCACAAGCTACGCAATACAAAGCTCTCGCCGCTTCGGAAGAACTGCCGCTCGTAAACGACGTATCGTTTTACGCAAAAACTGGAGATTGGCTGCCGCTCGGCTCCGCTCTAATTGCTATTTGCGTTTGGTTGTTTGGGAAGGCGAGGAGGAGAACTTAATCTTATTTTCGCCGAGATTTTAAGGCTTACTACTTAGTATTAATATTTTTAACGTTTCAAAAATATTTTTGTAATAATTTTGTTTTATTTACGTTTATTTATATATATTTGAATAATATAAAGTATCACGGTAACCGAAAACCCAAATGAAGTTTGGGAAACTCTTTGAGAGTAGCAAAAGCCTAGGTTGCCGGATACTTTTTTTTATGTTTTAAGCTTAAAGTTCCAAATAGAAAAATTCATTTGATTTCTTGGCGTATCTTTTGCATAGTCGCGTATTTTTGATTTATTCATAATATAATTAGCTAAATCAATTTTTGCTTTTCTACTTTTGGGGTTTAATTCTAATCCGTTTCTGATAAATCCAACCGAGCCTATTAGTATATCGTTTATTTGCATTAATTCCGATTTTTTGGAATCAACCGCTTTAACGGAAACAAAAGGAGACGAAGTAGTGTTCATTAAGCGATTAAAACCGTTATTTAAAAAGTATTTGAGGTCGGAAAGTTTATAAGAAGACACTCTTTTATCAAGTTCAACTATGAATCTTTGGTTCTCTTTTGTTTGATAATAGCTTTTACCGAAAGAATGTATAAGTAATTGATAATAAAATTTATAAAAACCTATTTCTTTATCGCCGCCGCTAAATTTTCTATAGTTCACCTTATGATTATCTATTATCATTGCTTTGAAGTGCAATACGTCGTCTTCGTTTAAAGCGAAAAAATAATCCACAAAGCTTTTGTACTTATCGTACTTTTGACTCGATACTTTAGTCCATTTTAGCTCGGCAAACATTCTTGTGCGATCTCTAAATTCCCGCATTTTTGATTCGAATACGGGCACGGAATCATTCATAACGATTAAGCCGCCTAATATCATAAATCTATCTTTCGTCTGCCGGCTCTCGTCGCAAACTATTCTTAATACCGGAGATTTATTATTATGGCTTTTGTATTACAAAACTCCTCTCCTACAAAAGGTTAATATTAACGTCGCTTAAAATTAAGCGTTCTGTTGTTACTTTAACGGTTAATTTTAAAAATATGAATGAAAGTTTACGGCAACTCCATAAATTTGAAGTTTAAAGAATTTAAAATAATTAGCCTCCAAATTTTTATCTAGTATCATTCATTTTAAAGTCAAAACCATTTAACGCAATATCAAAATATAACAAAACATTACAAAATAATCAAAACAAGCCTCTTATCCGCTCTCGCTAGTCTTAATCTTTCGACTCGCGCCCAACTAATTAAAGTAAGATTTAAATTCTGTCCTCAACATTTCGTCAAACATAACTTTGAAGTATTCGTTTATTACTCTATCGTTTGTCGGATTTTTTATTATGGAAAATGAAAAAAGCTGTATTCATATTAATCGCCGCGACGGTCGTCTTTTGCCATCCCGCGACGGCTTCGGAGGAAAGTAAATACGAATTCAACGAAGTACGTTTCAAAAAAATCGTTCTCAACAACGGCTTAACGGCGATTTTATCGTTTGACAAATCCGCGCCTACGGTCGCCGTTACCGTTCGCTACGACGTCGGCTCTAAAAACGAGATTTCCACCCGTAAAGGCTACGCTAATTTCGTCGCGCGAGTCGCTCCAGAATCAACCGAAAACGCTCCGAACGGCGAGCTTCGCGAATACATAAGCGAAACGGGCGGCAAATTGCGCTCGCGAGTTACTTGCGACGCCACCGAATTCCAAATAGTCGCCCCCCCGAACTCTTTGGAACCGGCTCTCTGGGCGCAAGCTCAAATAATGAGAAAAGCGAAATTTAAAGGAGGCGACGTCGAAACCCAACGCGCGAAAATTTTAGAAGAAATACCAAACGTTAAAAACAAAGGAATACTCGAACTCGCAATTGAAAAATCGCTGAACTACTTCTTTGACGGCTCGTCTTACGGATGGAGTCCTTTGGGAAGCGAAAAAACAGTCGTAGCGGCGTCCAATTCCGTACTGAAGAATTTTTACGAAACGCATTATCAACCCAACAACGCCGTTATATCAATATCCGGCTACTTCGACGCCCGAAAAGCGGAAAAATGGATAAGAGAATATTTCGCCGAATTCAAAAAATCAGGGACAAGCAACGACGTTTTTATTAATCCATATCTCGTAACCAACGCCGAAAGAGAATTTATCGAAAAGAAAAACATCCCGTCTCGGCGAATTTACGTCAGCTATATATGTCCTTCGATTAAAGACACAAACTACTACGCACTCTCTCTACTCGCGGATATTATCACTTACGGCGAGAACGTTCCAATGAAAAATAAAATTATAATAGAAAAAGAACTCGCCGAGGATATAAAGGCAAAAGCGACGTTTTTCGAGCAAGGCGGATTATTTATGTTTACCGTAACGCCTACAGACGACGCTGACATTGAAGACTTAGAAGAAATACTATACAAAGAGCTAAGAAAAATTCACTTAAACGGAATAAAGAAAAGCGATTTGCAAAAAGCAAAATTGAGGAAAGAATCGGAATTTGTCTTAGACGTTAAGGAAGCGGACAAAAAAGCCGAACTATTGGCAAAATACGAAAGCCTTTACGGCAAACCCGAAAAGTTAAACGACGAGTTGTCCAAATATTACGACACGACTAAAAAAGACCTTAAAGACGCCGCCCGGATTGTTTTCGGAGGCGGCGACAGTTTGACTTTGTTTTTCGCCAAAGAAGGCGATTAATACGAGTTTATGTAATTCAATCCCTGAATTGATTATGAAAAAAACGACGATAGTTATATTAATTCTCTCGCTACTGTTTTCGACGAAACTCTCGGCGGATAAAAAACCGGCGAGCGAACTGCAAATCAATTACGAACCGTCAAAAAGCGAAAAGTTCGTTTTAGAAAACGGCTTGCAAATAATATCGATAACCAAAAGCGAGCAACCGACCGTCGAACTCCGTTTAATAATAAAAAACGCCTCTTCACCGCGAAAAGCAAATGTCGGCGTTCCGCTCCTATCCGCTAAAGCTCTCCGCGCGGCTTACGACGACGAGACGGAAGAGCTATTCACGGCGATACTAAAAAGCTTCGGAGCGAGAATAGATATATCGGCGAAAAAAGACTTTATCGAAATTACCGCGAAATCAATCAAGAAACGCGAAGACGAGCTATTTAAAATAATATCGCGTTTGGTAGCCAATCCTTCATTTAAAAAAGACGATTTTGCAAAAGCTAAGCGAGAAGCGCTAAGAGAAATAAACCGAGAAAAAGAACGCGTCGAGCTTCGAGCGCAAAAGCTATCGTATAAAGCCCTTTTCGGATACAAGCATCCGGAAGCCGTCAATCTAAAGGAAACTAACGTAGTCGCGATAGAATTAGACGACGTTATCGACTATATCGACGAATATTTCAAACCGAACAACGCCTCGCTCGCAATAATCGGAGACATAGTCCCAAAGGGATTAAAAAGCAAACTCGAAAGATATTTCGGCGATTGGGAAAAATCCGACGAAACAATCAAAACGAAAGCTCCCGCGCCAAAACCTGAAACGCCCGGCGCGTATTTCATCGAAAAAGAAAGAAAAGGCGCGTTCATAACACAAATTGCCGCGTTAGCTCCCGAATATACCAAACGCGATTACGAAAAGTTAGAATTAGCGGCTCAAATACTGAAAGAAAACATAGAAAAAAAATTATCTGAAAACTTCCAACAAGACGCCTTCAGTTATTTTGACGTTCATTGCAAATTAACTCGCGAAAGAAACGCCAATATATTAATTTGCGGAGTTATAGCCAACAATTTGCCCGCTGATACCGTCTTGAATATAGCGCTCGGCGAACTTGACAAACTAAAGAAAAATCCGCCGACGGAATCGCAGTTAACGAACGCTAGGAAAAGAGCTCTTAGTTCGCGCGTATCCCTTCTCGACAATTCTCTAACAACTGCGGCAAAACTTCAAGACGCCGACTTTTTCGGAACTAAACCAATATTTATCAACGATTACGCTACCAGAATACAAGATTACTCCGAATACTCACTAACAGCCTCTTTAAAGAAATACGCCGACCGAGAGAAAGTTCAAATAATCGCCGTCGGAGATTCCGAAATCAAAAACAAGCTGTCGGAATTCGGCAAAATATACGAACATAATTTAGAGCTTGAACCGTTAAGCGGCAAAAACGCAAAACTGGAGCAGGTCGATATGGACGTCGAGGAGTTGCTCGAAAACTACGTCGAAGCTCTCGGCGGCGAAGAAGCTATCGCAAACGTCAAAACTATTATCGACACGGCAAAATTTGAAATGAAGATAAACGACAAAATTATAAAAGGAACAATTTACCAATACCAAAAAGCCCCGAATAAAAAATACTACAAAATGAAGACGCCGACTTACACGCAAGAAGTATGGATAAACGGCGACCAAGTTTGGATGAAATACAATTCGCTCGAAAAAATCGAGGGAAAAGACAAGGACTTTTATATCTTAGACGCCGCTATGTTTTTCCCGACAAAATTGCTCGAATTAGGCTACGAACGCGAAATACTCGGTAAACAAAAAAACGTATTAGCGCTCCTAAAAGCCGTCTCGCCAAACGGAGTTAAAAATCTATTGTATTTCGACGCTAACAGTCGCCTTTTAACAAAAGTTGAAAAGACCAAAGAAACAAAACAAAAATCATTTCAAATCACGGACTATTTCTTGAATTACAAGGAATTTAAAGGAGTCAAACTGCCGACGAAAACCAAAACTACAAGTCCCTATCATTCAATGGAAATCAATCATTCTTACGATATCAATAAGCCCATTGAAGACAAGATGTTTACGCCGAGTAAATAATTCGATATTCACTAAACAAAATTATTTTTACGCCGATAATTACAAAAACGCAAATGAAAAAAGAAGCTAATACGTTTCAATTTTGATATTAAGTATAATTGTTTAAATTTGTTATCTTGACGTTATGAAAAACGGCTTAGTAAGGTTGAATAGTATGGAAAAAAAGAAAAGAATATTAGTAGCCGAAGATGAATTGACAAACGCGTTGTTATTAAAACGCTTATTGTCCAAGTCGGGTTACGACCCAATCGTTACTCACAACGGAGTGGACGCGCTTAAAAAAATAGAAAAAGAAGAGTTCGACGTGCTTCTGACCGACTGGATGATGCCTCGTATGGACGGCATAGAACTTATCCGAAGAGTTAGAGAGCGCGTCAAGTCCCTGCCATTAATAATAATGGTAACGGCTTTAGTTTCGGAAAGCGCGAAAAACTACTCCTTAGATTCCGGCGCGGACGATTACGTAGCAAAACCCATCGATGTCGAAGAATTATTAACAAGAATAAAAGACGGCTTAAAAAGAAAAAACCAAGAAATCAATGTTAAAAAAGTAAAAGACAAAAAGGCGAAAGACATAAAACCGCCTTTCGTCGGCGTTGGAATAGCGGCAAGCACGGGAGGTCCTCCCACTTTAGTGAAAATTCTAAAAGATATGCCGACAAACTTGAACGCGGCTTACTTTATTGTTCAGCACGGTCCGCCTTGGATGCTCGAAACTTTCGCGGACAGGCTTCAACGAGACACCGAACTAAAAGTCTATTTAGCCGAAGACGGAATGAAAATTGAGTCTGGCTCGGTATATATAGCTCCCGGAGACAGGCATATGATCGTCTCCCCGGACGATTATATAATTAATCTAAAATCGGAACCGAAAGAAAACTTCGTGCGCCCCGCCGCCGACCCATTGTTCCGAAGCATAGCGGAATCCTTCGGCAAATTCTCCGTAGCCTCTATTTTAACGGGCTTGGGCAAAGACGGAACAAACGGCGCCGCCGCTATATCCGAAAGCGGAGGCAAAATTCTCGTTCAAAATCCGGAAAGCTCCGTCGCTCCTTCAATGCCGAGAACGCTAGTAGAATCAAATATAAAACGACTGGTTTTAGAAGTCGAAGAGTTCGCCAAAGCGCTCTCTGAAACTATATATCCGCTTGCGGCGCTACTTAAAAAATCAAGCGAATAAAACTTTATTTTTACGCTTAGCTATTGTTTCAGTAAATATTAACCGACATTTTACGTTGATTAGTAAAGAAAAGACTTGATAAAAAAAGATTATTTTCTTAAGTTTGCAGTTCATTCTGTTTCAAAATGATACTAAAGTAATGGCAAAAAAACGAAAGAAACGAACGAGAAGAGCGAAATACATAACTTTATACTCTCCTTTTTTAATGAAGGAGACAAAACACGAGCTAATCGGCGAACCGATAGAAACCGATGAAGGAAGGCATCAGTGGGCGAGATGCACCAAAAGCAGACATTCGCAGCTGATTAATTTAGACGCTATAGAAGCCGAAAGAGACAAAGCTAAAGCGGTAGTCCATATTTCTAGGGAAGACGCGAAAAAATACAGCCCGAAAGACGAATACAAAATCGGCGACGTGATTTTCCATCAAGTTTGGGACGACGTCGGAATCGTCAGAGCAAAAGAAGTTACGAGCGACGGCGGGCAGTCGATTATAGTTCAATTCGAAAAAAACAACGAAAAAAGATTAATAGAAAATTTTTCAAAATAAGAAAGGGGTGATTTTAAGTGATTGGCGTAACAGTACAAGCAAACGAAAACATCGACAGAGCGTTGAAACGTTTCAAGAAAAAATACGAACGAAGCGGAATATTAAGAGAATACAAGAAACGCACTTCATACGTAAAGCCTTCTATCGAAAAAAGAATGGCTAAAATAAAGGCAATCAGACGCCAGTATAGAATAGCTCAGGAAGAAGATTAATAAAAAACGCCTTGAAACTAATCGACCAATAGAAGCCGTTTCCAAATCAATGGGAACGGCTTTTTTGTTTAGATTTCTCTTAAGCTCTCTATTATTAACAAATTCAGGATACCGCTATGAAAAGAAGAGATTTTGTCAAAATAGCCGCCGCCTCGCCCCTTTTTCTAAAATTAGCCTGCTCGGAAAGCGAAAAAGATAAAAAGCCTGTCTTTTATGAAGACGATAAATCTTTCAGATACTTAGAAGCGTCCGGTTCCTATTTCGAAATAGGACAAAAAATCGGAGAGTTCGCAAAAAACGAAATAAACTACGTCTTTCAACACAGAACGAATTGGGTGAAGCGACTAAAAGAAATCCACGCCTCCGAGCAAGGCTCATTGTATTCAGATAAAATTAAAAAAGCTCTCGAAAATGTATATCCTCAATATATCGAAGAAATAAAAGGGTTGGCAAAAGGAGCGGAAATAGACTTTCAAACCGCTTGGGCGCTGTCTATCAAAAACGAACTCTTCTCCCTGAAAAAATCCGAACCCGGTTGCTCGACTATTTATTACAAAAATGAAGGTAAATCTTGGCTCTTTCACAACGAAGACGGCAACAAAGAATTCAAAAACAAAATGATAGTAGCGAAAATCCATCCCCCTTCGGGAGTGTCTTTTCTCACTTTGCTTTATCCGGGTATAGTAGCGGGCGTTGGACCGTCGCTAAACGCTAAAGGAGTCGCCCAGACGACGAATTATATCGGATGCTTGAAGCCCGGAATCGGCGTTCCCAGATATTTCGTCGGCAGAGCGATTCTCGAAGCGAAATCTTTTAGCCAAGCCGTCGAAATCGCCACTTCTAAACCGAGAGCATATCCTTGGCATCATAATCTCTTGTCGGTCAAAACCGGAGCTTACGCTTCGGTGGAAACGCTTCCCGAAGGAACCGTCAACATCACTTATCCCGAAGACGGGCTTTATTTACATACAAATCATACTATAGGGAAAAAAACTAAGAATTACGAATATCAGGATTTGGATTATAAAAACTCGTCCTCAACATCCAGAATGCAAGCGCTAAGAAAATTAGCTTCCGAAATCGAATTTCCGATAAATAATCCCAAAGTTTGCCTAAATTGGCTTTCGTCGCATAGAAATTCGCCGTATTCGCCTTGCAGACATCCAAAAGGCGACATACACGGTCAAACGCTAGCGACGGCGTTCTTCGATTCAAAAACTAAAACTATGAGAATATATAAAGGCAATCCTTGCCTCGCTGTTGGCAAAGGACTGTTTAAGGATTACTCTTTCGATTTCGCGTCGGCTTAAAACAGTTTAAGATTTTCCCTTAACTAGCCTTTTGCGAACGTATGGTATCAAACCTCCGGCTCCCACTATTTCCCGCTGGGATTCTTCCAAGGGAATCGTTGAGAATTTTCTGCCGGTCGTTTTGTTTATAACTTTTCCGCCCTCAAATTGAATCTCGTCGCCAACGTCGGCTTCTATAGCGGGACAGCGAACTGTTCTAACGCCCAAATTTATAGCGTTTTGCAAGAAAATCCTCGCGAAACTCTTAGCTACCATTATCAATTCGTGTCCTTTTATAGTCGAAGCCGCTTGCTCGCGAGAAGAGCCGCAACCGAAATTGATTCCAGCTACGATGACGCTCTCCGGCGGGACTTCTTTATTAACCAGCTTCTCGTTCAGTTCGGGATTGTCCGCGAAAGCGTATTGCGGCGTCTCTTCCGGCAAAACGGTCGCCATATACCTGCCGGGATAAATAATATCGGTCGATATATGATTTCCAAATTTATGTATAACTCTCGGCATAATTAATAACCTCCTTTCCTAGGGTCGGTAATTTTTCCGGTTATCGCGCTCGCCGCCGCTGTAGCGGGCGAACACAAATAAATCTCCGCGTTCGGATTGCCCATCCTACCTTTAAAATTGCGATTAGTCGTGGAAAGAGCTTTCTCGCCGTCGCCTAAAGCTCCCTGATGTATTCCCAAGCAACAGCCGCAGCCGGGATTCATAACCACAACGCCCGACTCCATAAATATCTTCATCAAACCCTTGTCTAAAGCTTCTCTATATATTTTACCAGAAGCGGGAAAAATCAACGTTCTGGTTTTCTTCGAGACTTTATTGCCTTTTAATATTCTCGCCGCCGATTCTAAATCGCTTATACGTCCGTTCGTGCAAGAGCCGATTACTACTTGGTCTATTTCTATTCCCTCGACTTCCGCCGCCGGCTTTACCTTATCGACAGCGTGCGGGCAAGCGACTTGAGGCGTCAATTTGTCCAAATTCAACTCGACAGTTTTTTCGTATTCGGCGTCGGGGTCGGGTTCAATCACATCAATTTCATCGCTAACGCCGGCTTCCTCGCGCAAATATCTTTCGGTCTCTTCGTCCGCTGGGAATATTCCCGAAGTAGCTCCAGCCTCCACGCTCATATTACACATCGTCAATCTACCGGAAGTAGGCATATTCCTCGCTCCTTCGCCTAAATACTCTATTACTTTGAAATTCGCTCCCTGCGAGGTCAACTCGCCGATTAATTTTAATATCGCGTCCTTTGGCTCGACGCGTTCGTTGAATTCCCCGTTTAAAACGGCTTTAATAGTCGCCGGAACGGGAACGTTCAGCATCGAGCCTAAAGCCCAAACCCCAGCCATCTCGGTCGCTCCAATACCGAAAGCGAACGAACCGAGCGCTCCATGAGTAGTTGTGTGGCTATCGGTTCCAAGAGTTACAAATCCGGGACGAACGTATCCCTGTTGTGGCAATATCTGATGGCATATGCCCATTTCATCGCCGCGAATGTCGTGGAACTTGCTTATTCCCTGCTCGGCTACGAATTTCCTTATTAACGCTTGATTTGTAGCGGTTTTCCTGCCTTCCGCCGGAACTCTATGGTCGAATATAATCGCGATTTTGTCGGCGTCCCAAACTTTAGGACTCAACTCCGTTCCTTCGTATATCCTTTTGAATTGATTAATAACCAACGAGGCGTTTTCGTGAGACATAGCCAAATCGACTCTCGGTTCGACTACGTCGCCGACTTCGACATTTTTCCCGCCCGTCGCTCTCGATAATATCTTTTGTACGATTGTTTGTCCCATAATATAACTCTTTATTTCATTTCTACAATCCGCTCAGTCCGCTCTTAAATTCTTTCAAATTCAAATGTTTTTTTGCTTCTTCGGGAACAATTTTAATTATCCTGTTGAAAAACATCTCGTGAGAAAAAGGTTTTGTCATAACGTCGGTAGCGCCCAAACTAACGACTTCGGCAATCACTTCTTTGCTCAAAGTCCCCGATAGAATAATAATCGGAATATCGCTTGTGCGCTCAATAGCTCTTAATAACTTTAACGTTTTTTTGCCGTTTATTTCAGGCATTTCAATATCTAAGATAATAAATACCGGTTGGTGTTTGACAGCTAACGCCACTCCCTGGTAGGCGCTGTCGGCTAAATGAACTTCGAACCCCCAAAACTTCAGCATTATTTCTAAAATCGAATGAATCTCGGGGTCGTCGTCGATGATTAACGCCGGTATTTTATTTTCGTTTTTAGCCATAACTATTCAATTACCTTAAATTTATCGCCAAGACTGTTTATTATCTCTTCAGGCAAATTCTCTTTTAACACTTCGTAAATCTTGCTTTGCTTAACGGGCTTAGAAAGAAAATCGGTAGCGCCGGCTTGATAAGTGTCTTTAAGCAAAGCCTTGTCAAAATTAGCCGACACGGAGAAGATAGGAATATCCTTCGTCGTTTCTATCGTCCTCATCATCTTCAAAATCACGTCGCCCGGAACGTCCGGCAAGTAAATATCGAGAAAAATCGCCAGCGGCAAGCGCTTTACCGCTAATGCCAAGCCTTCGTAAGGGTCGAACGCGGAGACCGGCTCGAATCCCCACTCCTTTAGATACTTGCTAAAAAGCCGCTGTATCCACATATCGTCGTCGATTATTAAAATCGTATAATCAGCCAAACTCCCCTTATTTTTTCCCGAATTTTTCGCCATTGTTCTTTTTTTAATTTACAATTATCTTTTAATAATAAACGAAAAATCACTCCGCAAATTTAAGATTTTATTTCAAAAAAAATTCTAAACGACGTTTTCTTCTTTCAGACGATTTATATCGTCTTTTTCATAGCCAAGTTCAGAAAGTATTTCGCCGGTATCCTCGGACAAAGTCGGCGGCGGCGATTCGATATATCCCGGCGTTTTCTCGAATTTCGCCGTCATATTGAATAGCTTGATTTTACCGACGCCCTCTGCTTCAGTCTCGGAGAAAGTGTTTCTGTGCTTTACCTGCTCGGAATTTAAAGCGTCTTCTAATGATAATATCTCGCCCGCCGGAACGCCCTTATCGTTTAAGATTTCCGCCCAGTATTTAGCGGGCTTTTCTTTTAATTTCTCTTCCAAAATCGGGTTCAACTCAAATCTATTCTCTTTCCTAGCGTCTCTTTCTTTAAATCTCGGGTCTTCTTTTAAGTATGAAACGCCGAGAACGTCCGCCACAGTTTCCCACTGTTCTTGCTTGTTCGCGGCAATATTAATATATCCGTCCTCTGTTTCAAAAGCCCCTGACGGCGCGGCGGTGAAATTATCGTTGCCGAGAAGCTCCGGCTGGCGCCCGCCTATCATTAAATTTGCGGCTACCCAGCCCAATAAAGGCATAATAGAATCGAGCAGGCTTACGTCGATGAATTGCCCTTCGCCGGTTTTCTCTCTGTAATATAATGCCGCCATAATAGCGAAAGCCGCGTTCAAACCGCCGACGGTGTCGCAAACCGGGAATCCGGCTCTCAGCGGGTTCAATCGCTTGTCGCCGTTTATCGCCATTACTCCGCTCAAGCCTTGTATTATCTGGTCGTATGCGGGTTTTTTGGCGTCGGGCCCCGTTTGACCGAATCCCGAAACGGCGCAGTATATTATACTGGGATTGATTTTCGACAATTCGTCGTAAGACAAGCCCAGACGCTTCATAACTCCCGGTCTGAAATTTTCCACCACGACGTCCGCCGTTTTCGTCAGTTTCTCGAAAATCTCTTTGCCTTCGGGATGTTTCAAGTTAAGCGTAACCGACTTCTTGTTGCCGTTTTGCGCTAAAAAGCTCGTCCCCATAAGTTTCTTATTATATTCGGAAACGCAACCCAATTTTCTAGCTAAATCTCCGCCTTGCGGATTTTCAACTTTTATTACTTCGGCTCCGAGCCAAGCTAAATGCAAAGTGGCGAACGGCCCCGTCAACACGTTCGTTAAATCTAAAACTCTAGTTCCTTCCATTATCTTAGCGTCCATAAATCTATCTCCGCTTTATTCAACTTACTCGCTCTCTTATCGTTCCCGTTCTATATACTTTCCCTGGGAAATCTCTAATGAAGAACCCTCCTGCGGCTTTTGACGCCGACGCTATTTTGGCGACGTCTATGTCTTTCCGTATTCCCATCTCTTGAAACATATTAATAATATCTTCCGAGGCGACGTTTCCAGCGGCGATTTTAGTAAAAGGACAGCCGCCCAAACCTCCGAAAGCCGTTTCGAAATATTTCGCGCCCGCCTTAAACGCGGCGTAAACGTTTGCCGCTCCCATTCCGTAAGTGTCGTGAAAATGGCAGGCGATTTCAACGTCTTTATCTAATTCCTTTATCTTCAAAATCATTCTTTCGACTTTTTGTGGATTAGCGTGTCCGGCGGTGTCCGCCAAACTGACTATTCTCGCTCCGGCGTCTAAATACGCTTTAACCAAGTCGTAAACTCGCTCTTCGGGAATATCTCCCTCAAATCCGCATCCAAAAGCAGACTGAACGGAAACCTGAACTAATTTCTCGTCGGCTAGCGCTTTTTTAGCTATACTTATTATACGCTTCTGCGCTTCCCTCGGCTTCATTCCGGTATTCTTCTCGCTGTGCGTCTCGCTCGCCGAAACCCCCATACAAAACATATCTACGCCGCAAGCCATTCCGCGCTCGTATCCTTTTTCGTTCAAGACCAAACCGGAAAAAACTACGTCGTTATATTTGTCCGCCTCTTTAATTCTATCGAAAAGCTCGTCCGCGTCCGCCATCTGAGGAATTTTTTTCGGATGCACAAACGAGCCGAGCTGTATTATATCTAAACCCGACTCGGCGAGCGCTTCCGCCCAATAGACCTTGTTTTCGAAAGGAATCAATTCGCTCTCCATTTGCAAGCCGTCGCGCAACCCGACTTCGTGAAATTTTATTTCGTCCATACTTCGCTCCTTCGTTCTTTAATTGCCGCTAAAATTATAAGCCGTAGTATCCTTCTTTTTGCCTTGTTCTAAAATATCTCTCGGCTGTCGAAAATGTTGAAAATCGGTCATAACAAATTTCCAGTCGGCATCGATTTTCTCGCACACGCCGGTCAATCTCGATTCAATAACTATCTGAAACGTGTCGATTCTCAAACGCGAAACCACGTCCGCCGAAAGCCAAGCGACGTTCTTCCGCGAATCGATGAATATATTGTCGTATTCAAAAGATTTCATCTCCCAACCGGATTTTAAATCGCGCGAATATAATCGCCCGATTTTCTCCCGCCCTTGCGCTTTAATATGCTTCGCCGGCGCTAAAGCGATAGTGGAATCTCCGTCGGAATACAGACTAGTTACGCAATCCAATTTCTTCTCCTTATAACACTCGGCGTACCTGTCCATCAAATCAATAATTTCGCGCTTCGTTTTATCTTTCCCTTCGGAATCTTCCAAATTGACGCAAGCGCACAGAACAATAATCGCTATAAAGAACGATAAAAAGAATACAATCTTCATTTTATATCTATAATTGAAAAACAAACTCGCTACAATTCAGCCGCTATAGCCTCCGCCATTTCCAAAGTCGAACTCTCGCCGCCCATATCGTACGTTCTAATTTTACCGTCGCTAATAACTTTAGCTACCGCCGCGTCTAATCTCTCCGCTTTCTCTCGTTCGCCGAGCCAGTCCAACATCATCTTTGCCGCCAGAATAGAGGCTATTGGATTAACAACGTATTTACCGGCGTACTTCGGCGCGGAACCGTGAGTCGGCTCGAAAACGCCCAAATCGTCTCCAATGTTTCCGGAACAGGCGTAACCAAGCCCTCCTGTCATCTGAGCGCAAAGGTCGGAAACAATATCGCCGTATAAATTCGGCGCTACTATAACGTCGTATCTCTCGGGATTTTTCAGCAGCCACATAGTAATAGCGTCCACGTTGGCTTCGTCGTGTTCTATGCCGGGATATTCTTTCGCTATTTCCCTGCCAGTTTCCAAGAACAAACCGTCGCTGGCTCGAACGACGTTCGCCTTATGTATCACGGTTACTTTCTTCCTGCCGCGTTCCTTCGCGTATTCGAACGCCGCTCTGATTATCTTCTCGCATCCCTTCTTAGTATTTATTTTGCAAGAAATTGAATAATCCTCGCCGCTCAATTCGCTAAACTTTTTGAAATTTTTGGAGTATTTAGATAATACGTCCGCTAACTCGTTCGGCACAGCTTCGAATTCTACCCCGGAATACAAATCTTCGGTGTTCTCCCTGAACATAATAATATCGATGTCGTCTTTATAGTTCTTCGGATTGCCCGGATAGGATTTAGTCGGTCTCAGACAGGTATATAAGTCAAATTCTTGTCGCATTCTAACAATAGGCGAACGATAAACGCAGCCCTTATCTTTCAATGTCGGCGAAAGCTCTTGTTCCGCTTGTTTCGCGGGCTTCGACGTTATTGCTCCGAACATTGCCGAGTCTACTGTTTTAAGCATTTCTATCGTTCTTTTCGGGAAAGGGTCGCCTTCTTCCATCCAATAGCGCCATCCGATTTCGCCTTTTATATATTCAGCGTTCAGCTGAATTTTATCCAAAACTATCCTGACCGCGTCTAACACGTCTTTTCCAACGCCGTCTCCCGACAGCCAAGCAATTTTGTACGTCTCGTTTTGTCCGTCATTCGTCATTTCTTAACTCCTTGTTGTTCGACATTAAATCGTTCGTTTTCTTCAATTTACATTTCCCGCTTCGCGACTCATTGACAAATTCCAATTTGGGAATGAGGATATACTCTTTAACTACAAAAACTTATCTCCCTCAAAACTATCTTCAATATCCTCCCCCGGCTCCTTCGGCAGTAAAATATGAAATGTTGAGCCGAATTGATACTGGCTTTTAGCGACAATTTTTCCTCTGTGCGCTTTAACAATCCAGTTGACTATTGAAAGCCCCAAACCCGAGCCTTTAACGTCGGCGCCTCGGGCTTCGTCCACGCGATAAAATCTATCGAAGACACGCGACAGCTCTTCATGAGTCATTCCAATGCCGGTATCGCTCACCGCGATTTCTACGTAATGCCCCCTGTCATCCAAAGAAACCGATACGTCGCCGTCTTCCGGCGTATATTTAACCGCGTTATCGACCAAATTCAAAACCGCCTGATGCATACGAGCTTTGTCGAACGGAAATGCGACTTCCGGCTCTATGTCGCTTTTCAAACTAATTTGCTTTGATTCGGATATAATCTCCATATCTTCTAATATTTCCGCAATCAAAATCGACAGATTGTTCTCTTTCAAATCCAATTTCTCCCTGCTGGAGTCAACCTTAGATAAATCCAGCAAAGTTTCGACTAATTGCGACAATCTCATAACCTCTTCCAAGGCGCTATTCAACGTTTGTTGATATTCTTCCGAACTCCTTTCTTTTTTCAGAGCCACTTCAATCTCGCCCCGCAAAATCGTAAGCGGCGTTCTAAGCTCGTGAGAAGCGTCGGAAGTAAAACGTTTGATTTGAGAGAACGATTTATCCAAACGACTAATCATATCGTTAAACGTTTCCACCAAACGCCCTATCTCGTCTCTCTGCTTAGGTTTGTCGAGACGCAAGGATAAATTCCTCGCGGATATTTCTTTTGCCGCTTTAGTTACTCTATCCACTCTCGAAAGCGTCATCTTAGCTATCGAAGAACCGCCTAATACGGACGCTAAAAATATGAACGGTATCGCCCACAAAAACGTCAGAAAAAGCTTATTTAAAGTGCCTTCTACTTCGCTCACCGTATATGCTATCGACACGGTAGCGTATTTGCCGGGATTTATCAGCAATCTGAATTTTTTATCGTCGAGAACGACGTTGTCAAAATGAGCCGTCCTTTTCCAAAAAGACTTTTCAGCGCGGTTATCCCAGTATGAAACGTCGTAAGGCAACCGTCTAGGCGGCAAATTTTTCGAACGCCAAACAATTTTATCGCTAGTGTCGGTTATTTGAATAAAATAATTCTGAGGATTAAGTAAAATATGCTTGAAAATCGCCGACCATACTAAATCTTTGTTCGGCTCTCTTTCGTAACTGGTGTCGGGTCTCAAAGGACCTATGAATCTACGGCGTTTCTCTTTTTTGAAAAGAGCGAATTTATCGTCGAAAAAATAGGCGGTTTCGTCGTAGGGCTTGTATATTCCTTCGCCGGAACTTTCGATTATATCGTGCAAAGTCTCCGATATTTGAACTATCGATTCGTCGAGATTGTCGTATAATTCGCGAGAAATCAAGTTATAAGATATAACGGCGAAAAACCCCAACGCGGCTAACAATATAAGACCGTACCAGATAGTCAATTTCCACCTTATTGGTATCGACGCTTTCATTTTTCGCGCTCGCTGATTATTTCCACTTTCAAGTAAATCAATTTACAAAATCCGTTCGATTATTCGAAACTATTATAATAAATGATTTTATTTCTAACTTTCTTATCTTCGCGTTAATGGATAAAAATAAAAATATAGAACAAAATCAAAACGGAAAAAAAGAAAGAAAAATATTTTTCTTTAGCTGGTTAAGACGAAATATCTACCTGATTTTCTTAATTCTACTGTTTGTAGTTATTTCGTCTTTGATTGGCGTAATAACGCTAACCAAAACGGATTGGTTTAAAGAATGGGCGCGCGAACAAGCGCTTAGCGCGATTAATTCCGGATTAGCCGAGGATGCGCTTTTTTCCTTTAGCGATATCGAATTCAAAAACTTAATAGAAGCAAACCTCCGGGAAGCGGCTATTACCGTTAAAAGCGACACGGCTATAGCTTGCGAAACAATCTCGGCAGTTTTTGAAATTAAACCGCTGTTTAGCAAAAGATTTATTATAAATAAAATAGTTCTCGACGGAGCTAAAGTAAAAATCCGTAAGAGCAAGGACGGCGTCATAAACCTTAGCCAAATCGCCAAACCGTCCACAGACACTACAAAAGGAGAGCCGCCGGAGTGGCTCGTAAACTTAGAAAAACTCAAAATCAAGAACGGTTCGCTCTCGTTTTACGATTCGACCGCCGCCGTTAAAAAAACAAAATCATTCGACGACAAACATCTATCGCTTAGAAATTTAAATCTGGATTTAAACGCCAAACTTCGTTTGAGTCCGACGAAATACTTCGTTAAAATCAACAATCTCGATTTCAAAGAAACGCGTTCCGGATTCGCTCTAAATCATCTAGCTTTTGTTCTGAAAGCCGACACGCAAAGAGTTCAAATTCAAGATTTAACGATGGAGACGCCGCGCTCGATAATCACGTCGGCTCTGGAATTGAAAGAGACGAACGTCTTTTCGCAAGATAGCGATATCGATAACTCAAAAATAGATTTACAACTAAAAGCGAATCCAATTTCTTCCGCCGACATAGAGAGATTCTCCCCAGAAGCGAAGGAAATCAGCGGCGATTTTTACGTTGACGCCCAAATTAGCGGCTCTCCGAAAGAAATCCTCTTCAAAATCAAGAACTTCTCCTTCGGCTCTACACACTTCTCGGCGAAAGGCAAGCTAAAAAACCCGGGGGACACTTTAAATTACGCTTACGACATAAATCTAAATAACGCGTCTATCAAAAGACGCGATTTAATCAATACGTTCGCCCAATTAACGTCCGAATCCATTCCCAATTTCGGCGAGATAAAAATACCGTTCGTCTCGCTTACTTACGCGAGCGAGTCGGTTGCCTCAAAATTCAAATTAGTCAACCGCCAAGGCAGCGTAAGCGGAAAAGCCAACGCGCATCTGAAAAAGCCCGTAACATACGACGTCTCGCTAAAAACAAAAAATCTCGACTTCTCGAAGCTGACCGGCGACGCCGCCTTAAAAAGCTCGCTGAACTCGCGTATCAGCTTAAAAGGCGAAGGTAGCGACCCTTTAAAATTAAAGTTCCGCCTCAAAATGAACGCCGACGCTTCTAAATTCTCATCTTTTAAAATCGACAGCTCAGAAATTAAGATAAACGCCGACGGCTCCGGCAATTTGAATATAGAAAAAATAAAATCGTATTTTGCGTCCGGCGGTTCGTTAAATTTAGACGGCGGCATTGCATTGGACGATTTGAACGCGCCCGATTATAATCTATTCGCCAATATTAACAATATTAGGCTCGCTTCCATACTGAACGAAAAACAAGCGCCGAAAGTAGTCTCCTCGTCGCTCAAAGTTAAAGGCAAAGGACTGAGCATAGCCAATATTCAATCCGAAATAAAAATGAAAATCGACGAGCTTGTTTACAACGGACGTAACCTAAAGCCGGGAACCGTCGAAATCTATATAAAGAACAAGAAAAACCAAAACTCGATAAAAATAACTTCGAATTTTCTAAATCTGGAGCTAACTGGCTCCGGCGAACTCGCGGATTTATCGACCGCCCTCGCTGAAAACGCCGATTACATACAAAAAGAACTCTACACAAAAATCGAAGGCGAGAAGAAAGACACGACCGTAGAAACGAAAAAAATCAAAGAAAAACCGAAAAAGACGCCTTATAAACCATTCGATTACAAACTAAAAATCGGACTCAAGGACAGCGAAATAATAGCGTCCGTTCTCAAATTCGACGAGCTATCAGCCGACTTATCTCTCGACGCAAACTATGTCTCCGCCGATTCAATATTCGATTTCACGGTAAATAACATAAAAATAAACGAATTCAACTATAAACAAAACGGCAAAGGACTAAACGTTCGACCGCTCGCCGTAAGCCTCGGATACTCTATTAATAAAAAAGCGGATTCCGAAAAACTGGATAAGCTATTCGTCGGTCTCAAAGGAAAAAAAATACAGCTCGACGATTTAACTCTTTCAAAACCGAACTTGAGCTTAAATTTATCGGGCGATTCAATTAATTACCAAATATCGGCAGTCTTCAAGGACATCCTATATTTAGCGATACAAGGCGAAGGGTCCAGTTCCAGCGGCAGAACGAACCTTGCTTTGAACGAACTAAAAATTAACTATTTAGAAAAATTCGCTTTAAAATCCGTTTCGCCCGCGAAACTCGTTTACGATAAGGGAGACGCGGAAATAGAAAATCTAAAGCTATCCGGCGACCTCGGCGCGCTCGAAATAAACGGAAAATATAAAAACGAGAGCTTCGAACGAGCGACCGTTAAAATAAAAGAATACTCGCTCGACAGCGCGAAAACGATTTTACCATTCGAAAACGAGCTATTGACGATGATGGGCGGCAAGCTCGACTCAATAGAAGTCGTCGCCGACGGCGGGATCGACAACTTATCTCTAAGAGCTTTCGCGTCCCTGAGCGATTTAGCTATGAACGGTTCGGAAATCGGACGGTTGAGAATGAACCTAAACGCCGAGGACGGCTCCATCGACGGATTCTTATCGCTAAAAAGCCAAACAGACAAAAACCGCCAATTAACCTTAAGCGTCAAGAAATTGCCGTTCGAAATCTCCCCGCAATTCGAAGGAGAACGCCTGAAAGAAAACGAGCCGATATCATTTTCCTTCAGCGGCAAAAAGTTGCCCTTGGAATTGCTTTCACCGTTCGCCGCCGGAGTTAAGAATTTGAAAGGATACGCCGACGCCTCGTTTTCGGTAGAAGGCAAAGAACTAAAATCGATAAATTACAGAGGCTCTATAAACCTGAAAAATTCGAATTTCCTCTTGGAAGCGAACAATATGGACTATTCCGCTAACGGCTACGTATTATTCAAAACTGACACGGTATTCGTCCGCAACCTAACTCTTGAAAACAATCCCTCCGACTTAATCGACGGCAAGGCGAAAGTAAAGGGCTACTGCGTATTCGAAGGATTTGACTTAAAGAAATTCGACTTTGAGGCTCATTCCAAACAAATCAAAGTAATGAGCCGCTCCAGTATGAAAGCCACGCCCTCTCTTTACGGCAACTTTACAATTTCTTTCGGTCCCGAGCCTCTGCATATGTACGGGAGCCTGACCGAGCCTTACGTCCGCGGCGATATCAACGTCGAAAAAGCCGCTCTGACGATGCCCGCTTCCAACGGCGGCGACTTCCAAAAAACAAGATTAGTATATAAAACCATCAACAAAAAGCAAGTCGAGCTTGAATTTGTTAAAGACAGCTCTCAAACAGAGCCGAAAATCTCTTCTAAAGGCGAAGAAAACGGCGGCGGATTCGCCGAAAACCTCGACATAGAAACCGATATACGTTTCCTCGGCGGCTTCGTAGTAACAATGGAAATCACGGGCATCGGACAATTAATCGCCGAAATAGGGACTTCGAACCCGAACGAACCGCTTAGATTCGTTCAAGAAAGAGGCGCCGAGCAACCGCGCCTCTACGGAACGGATTTACTCGTTAAAGACGGCTCCACAATCAAATTAATTAAAATGCTTGAAACCAAAGGCAAAATATCGTTCCCGACAGGCTCAATCGAAAATCCGACATTAGATTTAACCGCCGCATACCGCGGACAGAGGTTTTTAGCCGACAAAGTTAGCTACTTCACGGTTAAAATGAATATCACAGGCACGAAAGAAAAACCGAAAGTTAATTTAACATACTCAATCGACGACATAGAAGCGACCGGCGACTCTACAAAAATAAGCGAAAACGCTCTTTTATTGCTTGCCATAGGAAGAACAAAAGAAGAAATGGGACAAAGCGAAAGCGGGTCTTTCGATATGTCTTCAGCGACCTCCTCCGTCGCTTCAGCCGCCACTTCAGCCGCCGTTTCAACCGCTTTAACAGATTTCGTTCAAGGGACGGGCTTCATTAAAAGCGCGGATATCGACATCGGTAGCTCTTTGACGGATTTAGACCAAGCGAAAATGAAATTCTCTGGAGAAATTCAAGGCATCAGATGGACTTTAGGGGGAACAGTCGCGGAATTCTCCGGAAACAACGAAATAACTATAGATATGCCTATGCCATTCTGGAGAAACGTGATTTTGCAAATCACTAAAGCTACTAGTTCCGCCCCCGCTTCAGCCGCCAGAAACCAAAAAGATTGGGAAGTAAAATTACGTCTGAGAACTAGTTGGTAATCGCGCTTGACTTTTGTCTCGCTTATTGTTATAATACTTTTAAAAAAAATAGGATTAAACAAAATGCTATTTAAAGAAACAGAAATACCGAAACAATTCCGCTCCTACGAAACGGGAGAAAAATTCGACAAATGCTTGATGTGCGGCAAGGAACTGTTAAAAAGCGACGCCGATTACGTAATAGAAAAAGCGATTAAAAGATACCCAAAACTCGACTCGCAAGACGTTGTATTCGAATACGCTATGTGCTTCGATTGCGTAGAGAAAACGCAAGAAGAGCTATCGGAAGAATCGTTCTCGAGAATAATGGAATACTTCGGCAGCAACGCCGATATCTTCTCCAGAATGAATTTACTAGCCGACGAAAACCCGAAATTCGAGAATTGGATTTCAAAGTGCGCGATAAAAGGAACTCCGGTAAAAGAAATGGAAGAATACGTTATCGACGCTCACTGCAAAGGCGACCGCTTGCTTCTTTCCGCCCTGCCTTATATGATAGGCGGCGAAGCTATGGACGAAATAGGCGAACTGCTTTCAAATAAAACGACCGACTTCCTCGACGGATTTATGGGCGACAATCTCGGCTTCCCGCCCGAATTCAAAGACATACTTAAACCGAGGGTAGTATTGTTCTAAATTTATAGTTATTCCTCCAGCCACTTAGGTTTGCGCTTCTCCAGAAAAGCGTTCATCCCTTCTTGTCCCTCTTCGCTGGTTCGCAGTTCCGCGATTAACTTAGCGGTATAATCCTGAACTTCCCTGATTTCGCTCTCGCTAATCTTCAATATTAATTCTTTCGCCGCTCTAACCGCTTTCGGTCCGTTTTTAAGTATGTTTTCCGCCTTTTCGTTTACGGTTTCGTCCAATTTATTCAAAGGGACGATTTTGTTGACTAAATCGATTTTTTCCGCTTCTATAGCTGTAATTCTCTCGCCCGTAATAAAAAACTCCTTCGCCTTCGCTTCGCCGATTCTTCTTATTACATACGGCGAAATCGCCGAAGGAACAAGCCCCAAACGAACTTCGCTCAAACCGAACTTGGCGTTATCGGCGGCTATTATTATATCGCAGGCGGACATCAATCCCACGCCGCCGCCTATCGCCGCGCCGTTTAATCTCGCTATCACGGGCTTAGGATACGAATAAATGAAGTAAATCAAATTGGCGAGTTGAACCGATTCCTGATAATTCTGCTCGTAAGAATAATCGACGACGCTCTTCATCCAATTTAGGTCGGCGCCCGCGCAAAAAGTTTTCCCGGCGCCGGTTAAGATAATAACTCGAGTTTCGTCGTTTTCCTTAAAATACTCGAAAGCTTCGAACAAGTCGTTGATTAACTCCCCGTTAAAAGCGTTGCGAACTTCCGGTCTGTTAAGAGCTATGCGGGCTATCCCGCCTTCGATATGCGTTTCCAGCGTTTTCAATTCGTTCAAGTTATTCACGGCGGTCGTTTTGTTTACTGACACATAATTTGCTTTGTAATATATAAACGATACAGATAAAAGAAAAATAAAAACAACATTGCCGTATAGCAATATAACGGTAACCGTTTCGTCAAAAAAACAAAAATAATAGGAAATAATCGAATAAGATGTTAGTCTGTTAAATAATAAGTTTTTTTGAAATAATATTAATTAAGGAGCTTTATGGAATTTCTAACGATAGAAACTTTTAAAGAGAAAATATTCGATTACGAAAACAACACCGAATGGAAGTTTCAAGGAGACAAGCCCGCGATTATCGATTTTTACGCCGATTGGTGCGGACCTTGTAAAATAGTGGACCCGATTATGAGGGAACTGCAAGAAGAATACGACGGCAAAGTCGATATATACAAAATCGACACCGAGCAACAACAAGAATTAGCCGGCGCTTTTGGAATCCAGAGCATTCCTTCGGTTTTATTTATACCAATGGAAGATAAACCGCAAATGGCGGTAGGAGCGCTTCCTAAGGAAGGCTACATAAAAGCTATCAAAGAAGTTTTAGGCGTCGAAAATAACGAATAGGGAATGAATAAATACGTAAAAGCGTTAATAGGAGCCGCCGCTGGAGGAACTTTAGGCTATGCTTACTACTATTTTATAGGCTGTTCGGGCGGCTCCTGTCCGATTACGTCTAATTGGGAATACAGCGTCTTTTACGGAATAGCGGCGGGCGTGGTTCTTTCTTTCCCGTCGAAAAAACGAGGCGATAAAAATGTCGGAAGAAGCAAATAAAGTAACGAAAGACACGGCTATAGAGGATTTACTCCAAGAAATCCCCGAAGCCGTAAGATACTTAATGGAACAAGGAATTAGATGCATCGTTTGCGGCGAGCCGATTTGGGGAACGCTCGAGTCAGCCGCGAAAGAAAAAGGTTTTTACGACAAAGACATAGAAAAATTCGTCGAAGACCTCAACAATTTCAAAAAGTAGATGAAATGGAATTAGCGCTTGAGACTGTCTAATAATAAATCTAATTCCAAAATTAAAATTTTAAATCTAATTCCAAAATTGCAATTTGGGAATTAGAACTGTTCTTCTTTGCAGATTGCCCTACCGCTTAAGCACAAATAATCTCGCCGTTTCTATTCGCGTTCCTACTTCCATCGTTATATAATACATACCGGCGGACAGTTGTCTCGCGTCGTAAACCGTTGTAGCCTCGCCCGCGCCTACATTTTCCGAACTTAATATTACGTCGATTTTCTCTCCCAAAGAATTGTAAATAGCTATTTCAATATTAGTCGCTTTCAAAACCCGATAATTAATCGTCAAGCGTTCGGAAGCGGGATTCGGATAAGCGCGCAAATTCGCGCTTCCTTTCGCGTAGGAAGAAATATCCACGTCGGAAGCCGTATCTAATATGAATTCATTGTTCCCGTTCATTACGCGGTTTCGCATAGCTTCCGGAATAGAACGGAATATCGCCCAAGATTCCGTAGGTTCGGAGCCAAGCTTGAAAACGTTGTCCTCTATTCTAACTAAGTGATTTTCGCTAATATCGCCGCTAATGAACAGGTCGTTCGACTCGAAATAATTATCGTGAACGTAAGCGGAATACATATCCGGCGAGCTTTCGCCGTCCATCCCTACAAAATATATCGACGACGCCCACTGCCCCGACTCGCCATAACCGCCGTGATGAGTAGTCTTATAGCTCGTATGGGCGATAATTGTGTTATTGTAAATTTCGTTCATCGCGTCGGGATTGTAGCTCGCAATATTCAGCGGCGTAGCCGGCACGTAATCCCAATTCTCGTCCGGTTGCGGCTGCGTTATTTTCATATAATTATCGTGAACTTTGATATTTTTGGCGTTGTTGCCCTCGAACTTGATTCCGTGTAATTCTACTCGTCGCTCCAGCCAATTGCCGGAACCTTGCGGCATATCGCTCAAGGTCATATGCCCTTTCGTCGAAGCCCAATTATTGTAATACTCGATGTCCGGCGCCGTTAAATGAATAGTTCTACCGATAGAGTTAATTCTGTTGCGATGAATTTTGCCGCCCTTCAATCCGCTGCCGTATAAAGCGTAGCCGTTGACGAAGCGCTGATGATGCTCAATATCGTTTTCGTATATTTCGAGAGATTTCGCCGCCGCCCTGAAACTTATCCCGCAGTGGCAACCTTCCGTTAGCAAATTGTGATGAACTCTAACCTCCGCCGTTTCTTCGTCGGCGTCTATTCGCAATAAATCGTTTCCGGGATAGTGGCGGCTTTCAATCGTCGTTACCGTACTATAAAAATGATTGTGATGAATATTAATATCGTTCTTCGCTCTGCCGCCAAGGCTAAGCGGGTAAGCGTTCGGGCGATTTACGTCGGTGAACAATCCGGCGACCTCCACTCCGTCGGCTTTCCAGCGCGAGCCTACAGCGTAACTATAATCTCCGCCGACCTCGCCTTGTATTACTTTGCCGTTGTAAATTTTCGCGTCTGGCTTGGTTATTTCGATTCCGTATAAATAATCCGCGTCGGAATTATTAGAATAGCGAACGGTATGCCCGTCCAAATCGAGCGTTATTCCTTTGGCGGCTATTTCAATAGCCGTAGCGTCGGCGTTAACGTCTTCGGCGAGTATATACGTCGAATTCGCTTGGTCTAACACGATTTTTGAGCCGTCGTCGGCGGCGATTTCAATAGCGTCGCCGTATGCTTCGGTAGCGAATGTATAATCTTGGCTTTTCGTTTCTTTGCCGTCGATGAGGACGACAATACGAAAATGATACTCGCTTTCCAGAGTCAAACCCGTAATCTGATGGAACTGCGCTCTTCTGGCGTCGTCGGTTAATTTAGTGGAATCACCGTAACTTTCCGTCTCGCCGTATTCTACGTAACTTTTCGCTTCTTTGGATATATCTCCCAACTGCCAAAAAACGACCGCCGAAGTCTTACCGGCGCGAACCCAAACGTCGCTAAAGAGCGAATCTTCCTCCTGCGAAAGCAAAGTTGCCGGAAAAAGCAAAAGAGCAATCAATAATTTCTTCATATTAGCTATTTCAATAATTATAATAAAATATCAATTACGGCTAATATAAGCAATAATCGAGTATTATTAGTTTTTCTAATTGAATTACGAAAATGCAACTTGCGAATTAATGTATAATTTGTTGATATGTATGATTTTTTATAGACACGCAATAGCGTATCTACACAACTGAACTGCGGTTCTAGCTTAGTAACTCTGACGCTTTCTTACAAAATTTTAGGTGCGCCGCGCTTCTATAGAGCGCCAAATATAAAAGTTCGCTATCGCGTTATCACTACCTCTCCGCTCCATATTTCGCCGCCTGAACGCGCAATAATATAATAAACGCCGCTCGGAAGACTACCAGCGTCAAAATCAATCTTATACGCGCCCGAGCAGTATAATTTATTATCTACTAGCCGCTTCACTTCACGCCCTAAAGCGTCGGCAATAGTTATTGTAATTGCTACCGTTATATCCGTTCTAAATTCTATCGTCGCTTTATCCGACATCGGGTTGGGATATACGATTAATTCGCTCACTTCGCTTTCTTTCTTTTCTTCGACGGGCGTACTTTCTTTGAGAACTGCGACGCCGCCAGACAAATAATATCCCGTTCCAAACCATATATTTCCTTCTCCGTCTTGAGCGAAAGAATTCACATAGTTACAGGGCAAGCCGGAATTGAATAAATTATAAGTAATCCAATTCTCGCCGTTAAATTCAGCCGCGCCTTTATTAGTACCGAACCACTTTTTTCCGTCTCTATCAATAAAAATTGAATATACGACATCGCTTGGCAAATTAGAATTTGCCGTATTATATACAATCCAGTTCTCGTCGTCAAATTTAACGGCTCCGCTGTCGGTAGCGAACCATTTATTATCGTCGTTGTCAATTGCAACGCCCGTTACATTATTAGAAGGCAAACCGGAATTAGCTTCTCTATACACCGTCCAATCTGAACCGTCGTATTTAGCCGCGCAGCCCCAAGAAGTCCCGGCTCCAATCCATTTATTACCATCGCAGTCTATAGCAATTGAAGCAACCCAATGAAAAGTTAAGTGATTATACATTCCATATACCGTCCAATTTTCGCCGTCGTATTTAGTTACGCCGTTTTCGGCGCCGAACCACTTATTCCCTTCGCCGTCTATAGCGATTGACAATATCCCATCGGAAGGCAACTCAGAATTACTTGTATTATATAACGTCCAATTCTCGCCGTCGTATAGCGCCGCGCCGTTTTGAGTTCCAATCCATTTATTTCCTCCGCTATCTATTGTAATCGTATAAACATAATTGGAAGGCAAACCGGAATTTTCTCTATTATAAACAGTCCAATTCATGCCGTCGTATTTCGCGACGCCGCTTTTATAAGTTCCAAACCATTTATTTCCATCTTTGTCTATAGCGAGAGTTTTAACGTAATTTGATTGCAAACCGGAAATCGACGTATTAAATACTTCCCAGTCGCCCCCGTCGTAATTCGCGACGCCGGTTTCATTAGTTCCAATCCACATATTGCCGCCGTCTTCTACTAATAGCGCGGTTACATAGTTATCGGGCAAGCCGGAATTTGTAGTGTAATATACAGCCCAATTCTCGCCGTCGAACTTCGCTAAACCTTCCCGAGTAGCGAACCATTTGTTTCCTTCGCCGTCGATTACTATCGAATAAACTTGATTTTCGGGCAATCCGGAATTTAATTTATTATATACAGTCCAATTAAATCCGTCGTATTTCGCGACGGCGGAATTAAGTTCAGTCGCGAACCATTTATTCCCTTCGCTATCTATTGCTATTGAAACAACATAGGATCCAGGAAGTCCGGAATTAGACGTGTTATATACCGTCCAGTTTGCGCCGTCGAACTCAGCTAAGCCGCCGGCGGAATATATATGACCGGATCCGAACCATTTATTTCCGTTGCTTTCTATAGCGATGGCTCTCACTGAATTACCGGGCAAGCCGGAATTTGACGCGTTATATACCGTCCAGTTCTCGCCGTCGTATTTCGCGACGCCGCTATTATACGTGCCGAACCATAACGCTCCGGCGCTGTCTATAGCGATAGCGCGTATATCGTTATCCGGTAAGCCGGAATTCGACTTATTATATACCGTCCATTCTTCGCCGTCGTATTTCGCGACGCCGCCGTATCCGGTTCCGAACCATTTATTCCCCTCGCCGTCAATGGCTATTGAATAAATCAAGTTATTAGGCAAGCCGGAATTGGCGTTATTGAAAAACGTCTTTTCGCCGGCGCCTTTGTCAATTTTAACTAATCCCCCGCAGGTCCCAACCCAGATATAATGAGCGTCGTCGGCGAGCGACAAAACATATTGTCCGTATGTATATTGTTCCCATTCTTCTTTGGCTTCCGCATAAAAAGCGCTGGAAAGTAAAACGACAGTTACAGCGAGAAATAGAAGAGCTTTCTTCATAACGAATCCCTTTTTTATCAAAATAAAATATTTTTTGCTTCTTTCTATTTAGTATAACAACTAAATAGTCAAAACGTTTCATAATAACCAAAAAAATTGAAATATTTTTCGGCGCGGGCGCTTAAATATGCGAGCAGACGAACGCGTCCGCTCTACCTTTCGTTGCGGAGACTCAAGATTTTGCGTCTCTACGTTCTCTTTTGATTTTCCTGAGGCTGTCTCAAAACTCGATTGTAAACGTCGATTCGAATAAAAGCGTTAATGAAATCAAAAGCAGCAGAGCGTAAACGTATTTCTCGAACTTTTTATCCGCTAATCGTTTGTTCAGTTTACCGCCCAGAAACGCCGCCAGCAGGATAAACGGAAAGGATAAAGCGGCGAGCCGTATTGTTGTCGCCGACCAAAGACCGACCGCTCCGTGGCTGATTATTATTAGAACGTTGGTAGGCAGAAAAACGCTCTGTAAATTCAATCGGAATCTATGCGGACTCCATCTTTTCAACGCTCCGTAAACGATGATTGGAGGCCCGTTGGTGTTGTAAGCTCCGCCGAGTATTCCCGCGAAAATTCCGAAGACGGAGGAAAATTTGTCGCTCTTAAGATACAGCAAATGCGGTTTGAACAACTTATACGCCGAGAAAACTACCAATATCGTCGCCAGAATTAACTTAATAACTTCCTCGCCCGCGCTTTTCAAAAAGAAAGCTCCCAAGGGAACGCCTATAAGAGAAAAGATTATCAACTGAAATACGCCTCTAAAATCTAAATCTTTTTTGTTCTCCAAAAGTATAACAAGCGAGATGAAAACGCCTGTGAACGCCACTATCGGCGAAGCGGTTTTGATATTCATAAACAAAGCCAGCAGGGGCATAGCGAAAAGAGCGTCGCCGAATCCGAAAGTGGAGCGAATCATAGCCGCTACAAATATAACTAAAATGAACAGAGCCAAAGTAATCATTAATAATCCGCGTTTCTAATAATTTTCGCCGCAAAATAAAACGTTTTTTATGAAAATACCATTAAATATTATAATTTTGTTGTTTCTAGTATAACGTAAATACGTTTTAATTTTAAATATAAAAGTAAGGAGATTATTATGAACAGAGCTCATAATTTTAGCGCGGGACCGGCGATATTGCCGGTGGACGTATTGAAAGAAGCGTCGGAAGCGGCTTTGGACTACCAAGGCATTGGAATGTCGATAATGGAAATGAGCCACCGCTCGAAGGAATTCGACAAAGTTATCAAAGAAGCGCAATCGGACGCTTTAAAGATAATGGGACTTTCCGAGAAGGATTATTCCGTTTTATTCTTAGGCGGCGGAGCGAGTCTGCATTTCATTATGGTGCCAATGAACTTCTTGAAAAACAAAGCGGATTACCTCGATACCGGTAGTTGGGCGGCGAAAGCGATAAAAGAAGCAAAATTAGTCGGCAATTGCAACGTCGTAGCCGGCTCGAAAGACAAAAACTACAGCTATATTCCAAAAGACTACAAATTAAGCGGAGACGCCGATTACGTTCACGTAACGTCCAACAACACAATCTTCGGAACTCAGCTGAAGGAATTCCCGGACACCGGCGACGTTCCCTTAGTTTCGGATATGTCCTCCGACTTTCTCAGCAGGAAACTAGATTATTCTAAATTCGACTTGATTTACGGGGGCGCGCAAAAGAACATCGGACCCGCCGGCGTTACTATGGTGGTAATTAAGAACGAATTTGTAGAAAAAGCGAAAGAGGAAAACCCGACGCTTTTGAAATACAAAACTCACGTTGACAAAGATTCGTTGTTTAACACGCCTCCTTGCTTCCCGATTTTCGTCGTTGGCAAAACTCTAAAATGGATTATAAACCAAGGCGGTTTGGAAGCGGTAGAAAAGAAAAACAACGAAAAAGCGAGCTTGCTATACGATTATATTGACGCCAACAGCGACTTCTATAAAGGCGTAGTTCCCGACAAGAAAGACCGTTCGGATATGAACGTTACTTGGAATTTGCCGACTCCGGAATTGGAGGCAAAGTTCATCCAAGAAGCGAGAGAAAAATACAATATGATAAACTTGAAGGGACACCGAAGCGTAGGCGGTTGCAGAGCGTCGATTTACAACGCCTGCCCGAAAGAATCGGTCGAAGCTCTCGTAAAGTTTATGGATGTGTTTATGAAAGAGAATAAGTAACGATAGCTTCGTAAAAAACGATATTAAAACGCGGGGATTTTCGCGAAACGAATTGCGAATTCCCGCGTTTGCTATATAAAAGAGGAACTAATAACAAAAACAAGGAAAAATATGAAAAAAATAGCTTTAATACTTACCGTAACGGTTCTCGTTAGTTTAATGTATTATCAGGCAAAATCCTGCACGAACTATTTAGTAACTAAGGGCGCTTCGGCGGACGGTTCGACTATGATAACATACAACGCCGACGCAGGCGGATTTATGGAGCCTTTGAATTTCACTCCCGCTAGAGATTGGGACGACGTTGACTCTATTCCTATTTACGAATGGGATACGGGTAAATATCTCGGCAAAATCAAACAAGCCGAGCATACATATTCGGTCGTAGGCAATATGAATGAGTGGCAAGTTTCTATAGGCGAGACGACTTTCGGCGGCAGGAAGAAATGCAAAGACTCCACCGGCATAATGGATTACGGAAGTTTGATGTATATAGCTCTGCAAAGAGCCAAGACTGCGCGGGAAGCCATAAAAGTAATGACGGATTTGGTAGCGGAATACGGCTACTACAGCTCGGGCGAATCATTTTCGATAGCCGACCCGAACGAAGTCTGGATTATGGAAATGCTCGGTATGGGCGGACACAAAAAAGGAGCCGTTTGGGTCGCCAGAAAAATACCGGACGGGCATATCGCCGCTCACGCTAACCAAGCGCGAATTAGAAAAGTTTTGAAGGACGACAAAGAGAATTGTATATATACCGAAGACATATATTGGTTCGCGAAAAAAATGGGTTGGTATAAACCCGATTCGGCGGAATTCTCTTTCGCCGATATTTACGCTCCCTTAGACCCCGGCGCTTTAATGTATTGCGAAAACAGAGTTTGGCGCTTTTATAGCCTAGCCGCCCCTTCCTTAAATTTAAGCCCTGATTACTGGCGAGCGGTTAAAGGCGCCGAACCGTATCCGCTTTATATTAAACCGGACGAGAAATTAAGCGTCCAAAGAGTAATCGATTTAATGCGCGACCATTTTGAAGGCACTAAGTGGGATATGACCAAAGGCAGAGCCGCCGACCCGTTCGGATGCCCTTACAGATGGAAAAATCTTTCTTGGGAAATAGAGGGCGACTCGACGCAATACGGCTGGATGCGTCCGGTAACCACTCAGCAAACCGGATTTACTTTTGTCGCTCAGATGCGCTCTTGGCTCCCGAGAGAAATAGGCGGCGTTTTCTGGTATGGCGTGGACGATAACTACTCCAACGTCTATTTGCCTTTATACTGCTGTATGACTAGGCCGCCCGAGTCTTACATTACCGGCAGTATTCAAGATTTTAGCTTGGAATCGGCATTCTGGGTGTTTAATCTAGTATCCAACTTAGCGTATAGAAAGTATTCGTTTATCATAAAAGACATTCAAGAAGTTCAAAAGGAATATGAAGATAAGTTCTTTGCATTTCAACCGGCTATTGAAGAAGCGGCTCAATCGTTGATGAAAAAGGACAGCGCTTTAGCGGTAAAGTTTCTTACCGACTATTCGGTCAATCAGGCGGAAATGACGGTTGAAAGATGGCGCAAGCTTTGGAAGCATTTAGTAATGAAATACAACGACGGCTACGTGAACGAATATCAAAAAGGGAACGGAAGAAACGCCAAAGGAGTATTTTACGGCGACGAATTCTATCGAAAAGTAGTCAAAGACAGACCGGATTTCTATCGAATCGAGTGGCGAGATAAAAGCGAATAACTTTTGGACTTTTACCCGTAGAGGCTGTCTCAAAACTCGATTGTATTGACAATATTGCAATGTCTAATAATGGAATTCCAAAAATAATCGTTTTCTCTGGATTCCCAGTCAAGCTGGGAATGACTACTATGGCGTCATTCCCGCGAAAGCGGGAATCCAGAGATGGAGATTTTTTGACGCGACAATATTAGAAAAAGCTCTTAGTATTTCTTTTGAGACAGCCCCCTACGAACGATAAGCCCGCCCATAAGTATTATAGACAGCCCCCGCATTTGACGCTACTGGTTATCAAACTAAATTTTTTGAACGCGATTTCTTTTTTCGCTTAAAATATATTAATTTTGCGTTCGTTAAAATATTTTGAAATAGTTATTAAACGGAGGGCTGTAAGATGCCAGTTTACGAGTATAAATGTAAAAAGTGCGGAAAAGAATTCGAGGCGGAGCAAAGGATTACCGAAGACCCTTTGACGAAATGCCCAGACGAGAACTGCGGCGGCGAAGTTTTCAGAAAAATTAGCAAGAACGTCGGTTTGCTATTTAAAGGCAGCGGTTTTTATATTACCGATTACGCCAGAAAAAAAGGGTCGCCTTCAAACGGAGACGGCAAAATGAAAAAAACCGAAAAACCCAAAAAAGAAGAAAAGAAAACAACCGCCTCGGAATCAAAATAAAAATTCAAAATAAAATTGCACAAAAAAAACCGAGTCCCAAAAAGGACTCGGTTTTTTGTTTTGTATCATCCGTCGTATTTCTACTTAACGACGTTTAAGGATTTCGTGAATCTCTTGCCGTCAACTATTAAACTGTAATAATAAGTTCCCGATGAGTATTCGCTCAAATTAAGCGAAACGGCGTGAATTCCTGGGTTCTGATAACTGTCCACTAAAGTCTCGACTAACTGTCCCATTGAGTTGTAAACCGCCAGCTTAACTCTGCCTGCTTTCTCTAAATTGAAGCTAATATCGGCGAACGATTGCGCCGGATTAGGAACCGCGTCCATAAGCTCAAAATTGTAATTCGCTTTATGTTGCTCTTCCACTCCGACTATTTCCGTAGCGTCGAAAGAAGAAACAACGATATTCGGATAAAAGTCGGCTATTTGTCTCAAAAACGGTCTCGGCATTTGATAATAAGGATGATCCGAATCCGTGATACCCGTTGGAGTTAAGCTGTTTATAAAAGTAACGCTTTTCAAACTCTTAATAACGTTGGGCAACCAAGTGGCTTTGTCGAACAAAGAATCCTCCGTTACGTTACCGGGGCTCATCCATTCAGTATCGTCGATATCTCGATAAGTTATGAACATATCAGTCGTATGAGTGCCGTCTAACTCATCGTCGGCTAAGACTTCCTCGTTTGTATTTCTGTCGATATATGAATAAGGAATCGACTCTTCAGTCTCCAATGTCATACTAACGTCAACCCACTTCAGTAATATACTTTCTCCGTCGGCAGTTTTTACCGCTTGTAATTCATTGCCTAATGGGTTGCCTTGTAATTGATGCACAATTTGTTGTTGAGTGCTAAATTTACCGGAATAAGTTAAAATCATAGGCGAACCTTGCAGACCGGCGACGCCTCTGACGCCCCAAGAATCGTTTTTATAATACACTTCGACTATGTGGATTTCTTGAAGTTGCTCGTCGCCTTCGTTATAAAGTCCGAGTCTGAGGAAATAACTGAACTCGTCTTCGCCGTAAGTTACGAAAGCGTACATATTGTAAGTTCCGTATGTCATATAATTGTCGTAACCCGCGGCGTCGGCGTAATTAGCGAAAAACGAAACCGGCATTTTATTGAAATCCGACCAAGTATTTCCTAAATCGTCGGAAGTTGACACTCCCGGAACCCTGTTTTCTTGGTCGTCGATAAATATATTATGAACCGCGGCGTATAATTTGCCGTTAGCGTCGATATCGAATTCCATAGCAGTTTGATAAGAAGAAGCCGGTTGATCAGACGGTATGAAGTTAGCGTCCGTCCAATATTGAGGAATAGTAGAAGCGACTTGCTGTTGGTCGTTCAAATAATAACCCCAAAAACCGTAACTTCCATATTGGTAACCTTCGCTCACGGGCGAAAGGATTCCCGCTCCAAAGCAATATCCTTCTCCTTCCATAACGAAATCCTTCAATTTCATATTGCCCCAAAGCTGAGCGTCGCTCGGATTGTTGTTTTCGGGAGCGTCAAAAGTTTCTATATAAGGTTCGTCTTGCGAGGCTGTTCCTGTAATTATCAACCCCCCGTTGAAGTTCCATTCGGAACCGGATTGAATTAACGCTCTACTGTAAACTAAATAAGGAACTTCCTCGGCGTCGCTCGCGTCGCTATAATTCGCTACGGCTACCGACGGATAAAAACCGCCGAAGCCTTCGATTCCAAACACAGTCGTTGTATCCCAACTCATTCCGTCTTCGCTCCAACCGAGCTTAACGGGAGCGTGAGTTAACTGACTAGTCTGCTGATCGAATTCTCTGCTCATTCCGACTACAAAATAAGATTCCGAAACCGGGTCGTAAGCTATAGGCGATACCCTGCCTAAATGCGAATACATAGAACTGCGCAAAACAAATATTGTCGCGTTATATTGCATCTGAGTTTCAGGCAATAAGTCCTTAGTTCCAAATATACTTTCGTAATCGCCGAAAGGATTCTTTGTCAAATCGCTTACTTCGTAAGTAGGTTTCGAGTTCTGTTCATTCGACCTTATTTCCGCGCTCGCCTTAAATGAGTAGGCGGCAAAAACGAATAGAATCATTAAGTAAATCGCTTTTCTCATAAATCTCTCCAAATTATTTTAAAAAAATAAATTTCATACTTCAAAAAACTAATCTTATAGACTCATCAAATTAAAAAAAGTTACAATCAAAGCCTATTTGTTAATTAATAATTAAGAATACAAAAGTAAAAAAAAAGACGGTAAATTAAAATACTTATTTTGAAGCGACGTTTCTTATACTTAAATTTGATTTTTATTTTGTATTCAATATGGGGACAGAAAAATGTCTGACAATTTAAACATCGATAAAATAAAAGACGCTATTTCAAAAATTAAAGACCCCGATTTAGGTCTTACGTTAGAAGAACTTGACGCCGTTAAAGAAATAAAAGAAAACGGCGACGCGCTGCAAATACAACTCGAGCTTGTTCAACCGATACATTGGGCGGCGGAAAAAATCAACGTAGGAATTTCGGAAGAGCTGAAAAAAGCGGCGCCCGGAGCTGAATTCGAAGTTCTGGTAAACGAGAAACCTTTTGAATTGGGCGAAAGAAAGTATCTAAAAGGAGTAAAAAACATAATAGCCGTGGCTTCCGGCAAAGGAGGAGTCGGCAAATCGGCTTTAGCGGCTAATATCGCCGCTTCGCTGTCGCTGAAGGAAGCAAAAGTTGGATTGCTCGACGGCGACGTTTACGGTCCAAGCCAACCGACTATGTACGGCTTAAAAGACGACAAATTAATCGCGGAAGAAAGAGAAGACGGCTCGACCGTAGCGTATCCCATAGAAAAATACGGCGTTAAAGTCGCCTCAATGGGATTCGTAATGGAGCAAAATCAAGCCGCTATCGTCAGGGGACCTTTGCTTTCCAAGTATTTCTCAGTTCTTTTCGAGCAAGTCGATTGGGGCGCTTTGGATTTCCTAGTTTTTGACTTGCCGCCGGGAACGGGCGATATTCAGCTTACTTTAACTCAACAAATACCGCTAACAGGCTCTGTTATCGTAACGACACCGCAGGACATTTCGCTCGCCGACGTCAGAAGAGCGGCGGCTATGTTTAGAAAAGTTGACGTCGTGAACTTAGGCGTAATCGAGAATATGAGCTATTTTACGCCTCCCGAATTGCCCGACAAAAAATACTATATATTCGGCAAGGGCGGCGGACAAGCGGTGGCGAAGGAACAAAACGTCGGCTTTTTAGGCGAAGCGCCGCTCGATATGCAAATGAGAGAAACCAACGACGGCGGGACTCCTTTGGTGTTCGCAGATAGAGATTGCAAGCAAACGCGAATATTGAACGAGGTAACGGCAAATATCGTCAGCGAAGTTAGAAAACAGAATCACAAAAAATCTAAACAATCGAACGTGGATATTTCTGTGTAATGAAAGAAGATATAAAGAAAAGAATCAAAAAAGTAATCGACAAAATTCAACCCCATCTCGCCAAGGACGGCGGCGGGGTTGAGTTTGTCAACTACGACGAGCAAACCGATTATGTTTTCGTTAGGTTCACGGGCGTTTGCAAAGATTGCCCGTTAAGAGGTATGACATTAAGAGCCGGGATTGAACGTTTTTTGATTCGCTATATACCCGAAGTCAAGAGAGTAGAAGCGATAAGATAACGAAAAACAAAATCGTTTATTCGACACATAAAAAGTTTTGAATATGTCGTCAAAGAACCTTATCTTTGTAGTTCGATTTGGGCAGATAGTTCAGTTGGTCTAGAACGCCTGCCTTACAAGCAGGAGGTCGGGGGTTCGACCCCCTCTCTGCCCACGATTTTTAAAAGCAGAAGTGGCGGAATTGGTAGACGCGCTAGACTCAAAATCTAGTGTTCTTCACGGGACGTGAGGGTTCGAGTCCCTCCTTCTGCAC
>CAZDXB010000026.1:0-26871 GCA_964509335.1 uncultured Hyphomicrobiales bacterium
AAGCGAGCCTTGCGGCTATCTTGAGCTTTTAACCACAGGTAAAAACCGCTTCTGCCGGGATCGCAAGCTTCTATCTTATCTAGTAATAGCAAACTTTTTAATTATATCGTAGTCGGCGCTTACGATTCTCATTATATACGTTCCGTTTGAATATGTGGTAACATCGACGCTCTTTTGGAAACTCGGTTCGAGAACTATTTCCTCTTCCGATATTAGAGCGCCCGATAAATCGTAAATCTCCATTGTAGCGGCGCCTTCGAGATAGTCTATACTTATATTAACCATCTCTCGCGCGGGATTCGGGTAAACTCTCGCTAAGTTTTCGTATCCAGGGTCTTTTATGTATAATACGCCGCCCAAATCGAAAGCGTAGATGACGCCCGCGCCAAAGTCGGGATTGAACGATTTAAGCAAGTTTTCCTCGTTATCGTAGATTCGCAAATAGCCGGAGCCTTGATTGGGATACGCCCAATAGGATAGTCCTGTTTGTCGCATGGAGAAAAACTCCAGAGTGTAACAACCGTCTGGCAGAGCTATTTCGTCTTTGTATAGCGTGTTCGCGTCGAGATTTGATTTTGAGAAGACGACGTTTCCGTCCAAATCTTTAATTTCGTATGTATAATACTGCGGCTCGTTGTTTGTTTTATACCAAATTACCATGCTTCCGTCGTATAAATCGGGCTCCGTGAACTCGGTTTGGTATGCGTCGTTTGCTTCATACTCGTCCTCTTCGCCGTTCGGCTCGGAAATAGTTACGCTGAAAAGATGATTGTCGTCGCCCAACCAGAACTCCGAGCTTTCTATTGGCAGTTCGATTGTGTCTTTGCTCATCGACGGCAGATTTCCCGTCCAATGATATACTTTCTCTTCGCCGCCGGAAACGGAATAGGCGAATTTCAGAGACGTTAACGGTTCCGCGCCGTTGTTCCTAATTACTACGTTTGGCGGGGCGCAAATCGGATTTAATCTTGAGTAATACGGAATTTTGTTGGGCGTTATCACTTCGTAAACTTCCGCGTCGAGGCTGTGATTCGGCTCGGAAAATTCGAACAGGTGCATCGCTATGTGATAGCTGCCGTTACCCATACCTTGATTGTCGTCCGGAACGGGCGTTATGCCGTAATCTATTTCTATTGAATTATCTTCGATATAATCGCTTAGCTCGAAATCATAATTGTAAACTATGTCGCCCGGGCACCAGCCCTCTCTTTGACCGGGCCAAGTGCCTCCTTGCGGGAAGACAGGATTAAGTCCGCATTCGTAAAATCGCCAGATATGCCAACTGCTAATTTCCTCGCCGTTGGCGTATATATAGTGCGTATTGTCTTTCCATTCGCAGCAGTGCGGATAATCGCCGTCGTCGCTGTGATGTCCGTGACCTGTTAGTCTAGCTCGCAAAGTTAGCGTTTCCGTTTCGGGCAATAAATCTACTTCGACGGCGGATAATTGTGAATTGTCGTCGAGATGTTTGTATCTATAAGAGCTTCTCGGTCCCCAAGGACGATTTATTCTTAAAACGTCTCTCGGCGGCGTTCCCTCGATAAAAGCGAATTTTAAGTCGATAAGCTCTTGCTGGTTGTGCGCCGATAAATCGACTTCGCCTTTTAATAAAGGAGCGTATTCGGTTACGTCGTATATCCAAGTGAATCCGTCCTGTCCTAAGCTCAATCCTTTGCCGTAAGGAGTTATGTAGCGAGCTATTTCGTATTGGTCGGTAATTTCGTAAGGGTCGGAGTAGTATTTAATAGTGTCTTGGGATAAGGAGTCAGTCGTTTCAAATGTTGTCGAATCTATCGGCGAGCCGTTTTGGTCGTATGTATAGTAAGTTCCCGGCTCCCAGCAATGTTTTATGTCTGAGATTTCGGTTTCTTTATCGTTCAATTCGTAAGTAACAAGCGACATCGGCGAATGAAATATCTTGGTTGTATCGAAATATTCGTTTTGAGTAGTTTCATATTCGCCCTCGCATAAAACAAATTGAGGCGTTCGAGCGAGTTTTCTTTGATTTTTGAATAAGTCTTCCACGCGGAATTCCCTTTTAATAGGCGCGCCGATAAGAACGGAATTATAATCGTTACCAGATTCGTCGATTAATTCGTTATTATTAATCTCGTCCATTGTATAATAAACTACGAGGGCGCCGCTGTTCGGATGATTTTCGTCTATGGTTTTATTTGCCCACTCGTTTAATGTTTCCCGCTCGACGACGTCTTTCCAAATTCGGAATTCGTCTATGTCGCATTTGACATTCCCGTTTTCTCGGTTTAGTTTCAATATTTGCTCGACGTCCGGTATCGCTTCCGGGAATTTGCCTCTTATGTATCCGGTTACGGGGGAGCCGTTAATGTAGAAATTAATTCTGCCGTCGTATTGGCTTTTCGTTCCGTCGTAAGCGAGCGCGAAATGAATCCAATTGGAGTTTACGTCCACGTTTCCGCCGACCATAATGCCGTATCCCGCGCTGTCGCTGAATCTCCAGTAATATCTTCGCGGTTGATTGTATTCGGAAACAGTTCTGAAATCCAATACATTGTTCAGACTGAAAATGTAGCCGCCGCCTCTCCATTGGTGAATCCTAAGCCGCATTTCCACTGTGAATTTCCGAGCGCCTCTTAATTCGGATATGTCGTCGCTTAGCGTATAATCGTATCCGCCGTCAAATTCTAAATAGCCGTCGCTGTTTTCCGTTATTAGGCAGTTTTCAAAATCGTACGCGGCGAGAGAGAATTTGTCGCCGCCTTCGATTGAGTCGTAGCTGAATTGGAGAACCGCTCCTTGCAACATATTAGGCGTAAAGGTTTCGTTGAAATTTATATAACTCCAGCCTTGATTCTCGAAGGTTATGTCGCCTTCGTACAGCGTAACGAAGTCGCCCGTTTCAAATTCGTCGAGGTTCTTTTCAGAGGATAACAGAGCTTTCAACTTGAAATTTTTGAGCGTAACGCCGGGAGTTAAAATGTTTAGCTTCATTCTGGAGAAAGTTTTACCCGTCATCTCTTTATCTTTAAGTAAGTCTCTCGTTAGAAGAACTTGAAATTTGGTCGGGGCGGCGTTGAAGCTCATAGTCGAAGAGCCGCTCTTTATTTCATATTCCGTCTCGGAGATTACCGAATCGACGAGCGTTTCGGTATATTTATTTATGTATTGGTCGTAAGTTCTTTGGTCCGTGTAGCATAGCTTTTCGGGGATTCCGCGTCCCCAGTTGTATTTCGCAGTTTCGATGAGATTTGAATCCATTACGCCGATGTGTTTATGGATTCTGCAGTAAGCCGAATAGTCCCATTCGCCGCAATCGAATATATCTCTTGCGGTTTGTCTGTCGCATTTCAGAGTGTAATACATCAGTATTTTCCGGTACTTTTGCGGATTGTCGGGGAATATATACGCGCCTCTTCTTTTCGTTATGTCGTCGAAAGTTAAAGTTTGCACCCAAACTGTGTCTTGTGAAAAAGAATCTTGTAAGGAGAATAAGAAAGCGAAGAGCGTCAAACCTATCAATTTGTAATAACTTATTTTCTTCATCCATAAACCAATACTAAATGAAACTTAACAACAATTTTAAACAGCTCCGACTTCTTTTCTCATTCCGAAATATTAATTCTAGAATGAGAATAAAGACGCCCGCGTCCTCGTATCAACGCTACAACAGAGAATTTGAAAACTCTATTATTTCGTCGTTCACGTCCATAATCGTGGCGGACGGGTCGTTTGCCTCTTCGAGCGATAGTTTAGACGGTTTTTGTCCGACGTTGTAGGCGGCGTAAAAACCGCTGTCGCATTTGGCGAAAGCGTCTTTTACCATACAATGAGCCAACCAACTCCCCAAAAGTATATCCTTAACGACCGCTTTGCCGCCTCTTTGAAAATATCCCATATCTACGGTTCTAACTTCGTGTTTTATGTTGCGGCGTTCGAAAATATCTTCTAGAATTTTTTTAACGTCTTTTATTCCTTTATCATATCCCTCGGCAATGATAATTCTCGTGTCTCTATCGCGCTCGTCTATCATAGTCGCCATTTTTTCGTAATCTACTTCTTCGCCCGGACGTATTACGTATTCGGCGCCGGAAGCGATTCCGGCAAAAAACGCTAAATACCCAGAACTTCTGCCCATACAATCGACCAGATAAACCCTGCGGTGAGCGCTCGCTGTATCTCGTATCCACTCGAGCATCTCCAAGCTCTTATCGACGGCGCTGTAAAATCCCACCGAATAGCCGTATTTATTGCAAACGTCGTTGTCTATAGAACCCGGAGCTACTTGAATCCTCGTTCGCAATCCTTTCTCCCTGCAGATGTTATTAATAACTCCGCACGCCGCTAAGCTGCCGTTGCCGCCTATAACGAAAAGATAGTCGATAAAATTATCGTGCAGATTCAACGCCACCGACTCTTGTATCTCGGGGTCTTCTTTTAATTCGGGCGCGCGAAGCGTTCCCAAAACAGTTCCGCCTTGTAACGCTATGCCGGCTGTATCTCTTTTCGATAGTTTTTTGAAATTATTCTCTATTACGCCGCGCCAGCCGTCTATTACGCCCCATACGGACGTCGCCGGTTTGTAATTCATAGCGTTTCTAACCACGGACCTCGTGAAAGCGTTCATTCCGGGCGAGTCCCCGCCCCCTGTTAATATAGCAAATTTCATCTTCCAAACCTTATTTATTCAACAAATTACTGTTCTTTTCAATTGCAACGCCGTCAAAATCTAATATAAAAAATAAATATAAATTTCTTTCTAACGTTATTTATATTAATTAATTTTAAAAATACTATATAAACGACAAAGAACAATAAATGGAATTAAAATTCAAATACATCGTAACAATAATCGCTCTATCGCTCGGTTCTTTTGTTAGCTCTTATTCCGAAAAGCTTTATCAAGACGGCGAGTTATACGTAAAATTCGCGGAAAACTCCGATTTATACTCTAATTGGCTGAAGAACGGACGTTCCGGCGAGACACAAAAATTCGGCTACGTTTTGGGGCGCCACAGCGCGAAAGCCGCGGTTAACGACGGTTTACTCCGAGCGCTAAGCGGGAAAATAACGAAAAGTCCCGCCGCCCTCAGAGAAAGCTCCGACGGAAGAAATACTACCGCCAATTTAAGAAGAATTTGCCTAATTGAATACGACAATGAGGTACCGCCGGCGGCGGCCGCCGCGAAAATTTCCGGTTTTGAAGGAGTCGAATACGCCGAGCCTGTCCCAGTTAAAAAATTATTTGCCGTTCCTAACGACACTTTGCTTCACTTTCAATATTATTTGAGCCAGATAAAAGTCTTTTCCGCATGGGATTTAATTGAAACGGACAGCTCGATAACAATAGGCGTAGTCGATACGGGGCTTGATTTTGACCACGAAGATTTGAAAGATAAGATTTGGACAAATCCCGGAGAAACTGGCATTGACGCGGACGGGAAGGATAAAAGCTCGAACGGAAAAGACGACGACGGCAACGGGTATATAGACGATTGGCGCGGCTGGGATTTCGTTAGCTCCAGCTATCCCGAAGGCGACAACGACCCAAGTCCGGGACACGTTCACGGAACCCACGTTTCGGGTATATGCGCCGCCTCCGCGGACAATGTAAGAGGAATAGCGGGAGTGTCGCCAGCCGCAAAAATATTGACCGTAAAAGTGGGAGCGGACAACCCTTTCAGCACGAACGTCGAGCATAGCTACGAAGGCGTTCTATACGCCGCTTTGCTCGGAGCGGACATTATAAATTGTTCTTGGGGCAACAGCAGTCGCTCCGAATCGGAGATGGAAATGCTTGAAGCGGCGACGGAAGCAGGCTCCTTAATAATAGCGGCGGCTGGAAACGACGGTCAAGAAGTCGCTTTTTTCCCAGCCGCTCACGAAGACGTTTTGTCGGTGTCGGCGGTGAATTTCGACGACGAAAAAGCCGGTTTCTCCAATTTCGATTACACGGTGGACATAGCCGCTCCCGGAGTTGATATTTTTTCTACTATTCCGGGGAACGGTTACGATTACTTGAGCGGAACGTCGATGGCGGCGCCGGTTGTTGCCGGAACGGCGGCTCTCGTAAGACAGAAGTTTCCCGACTACTCGCCCTTGCAGACTAGAGAATGGGTGAAGGCTTCTTCGGATAATATCGATTCCGCTAATCCATATTTACTCGGCAAAATGGGAAAAGGACGCGTTAACGTCTATAAAGCGCTCAAAGATACGACTTATAAATCGATTGTTCTGCTTGATTATAATGTTTCCGGCGAAAACGACGACGGAATTTTAGACGCCGAAGAGAAAATTACTTTAAGCATAAACGTTGTTAACGCGTTAGCCGAAGTATCCGACGCGAGGGCGGAGATTACGGTTTATGCCAAAGGGGAAACCGAATACATCAACAGAGAAGTCGAAATAGGACCTATGACAACGTTGCAAACCGCCCGCGACGTTTCGCCTCTGAGCTTTATCATACCCGAAAACATACCTACCGATTACAAATTGCCCATTGAAATTTTATTTTTCGACGGCGAGGAATACTTAGGCGGAGACTTTATTACGCTTATCTGCCGTCCAAGCTACCGAACGATGAACGCCAATAATATTACAGTTACTTTCAACGCCAGAGGCAATATAGCTTTTAACGATTATCCGACCAATTTTCAGGGCGAGGGATTTAAATATAAGGACGGCATAAACTTGCTTTACGAAGGCTCTTTGATGATAGGCGCGCCGCCCGGGAAGGTGTCGAACGTCGCCCGCGGCTCGAATCAAATGACACAAGACCGTTCGTTTTATTCAAATAATTCGTTCAGGATAAAAAATCCGGGAGACATAGCTCAAGAAGAAGGAAGCGTAACGTTTTATTCGGACTCAAGCGACGTAACCATATCAACGGAGGTGAAACATAAAGCATATCAATTTACCGGAGCCGATAATGAAGATTTTGTCATTTCCGTTTACGACATATTTAATACGTCTTCGACCGATTACGATTCGCTATTCGTCGGAATATACTTCGATTGGGATATAGGAGCGGGCGGGCAGCCAAACATAGGGAAATTCGACGACCAATACGGATTCGGATACGTAAAGAATATAGCGGTTCCGGAGTATCGCTTAGCGGGAGCGGCGATGCTTTCGAGCCATAAACTGAACTTTTTCGCTATAGACAACGGCGGAACTACAAAACAAAATCCCGGCGTTTGGGACGGTTACACCAGAATGGAAAAATGGCTTACTTTGTCCAGCGGCATATACAGAAAAGAATCGAACGTAACGGACGCTTCTATAGTAATATCCGCCGGACCGATTAAATTAAACGCCGGAGATTCCGCGAGAGTCGCTTTTTCATTGTTTGCCGGAGCGGACTTGGAAGAGTTGCGCGAACATTTCGGCAACTCCAGCGAAACCGCTTTAGAATACGACATTGCAAACGGAAAATTCAATCCTCTGCCGATTGAAGATTCCATAGTAACAATTTATCCGAATCCAAATTACGAAGAAAAAGTAACTGTGGAATACATTCTCTCAAATCCTTCGTATATTTCTATCGACATATTTAACGCGTTAGGGCGGAAAACCGCTTCGCCGATAACTGAAAGATACGTTACCGCCGGGGTAAACGAAGACTCTTTTGAATTGTCTCGATTAGCTCAAGGCAGATATTACATAAGAATTTCGACGAACAGAGGCATACTCGTCGAGCCGTTCGAGGTAGTGAAGTGAGTAAAGATTGAATAATTGTTATTCCGGAGGCTGTCTCAAAACTCAATTTTATAAAATTTCGAACCCTTCGGGTAAACCCGAAGGTTGTCATAAATTCACAACTGGCGCGTGTTTTCAAGGTTAAGTCAACCTCAGGGTTTACCCTGAGGACAGTAAAAACATAGTTATTAGACAGACTTTTTACCTTGAGGGGAAGCAAAATCCTACTTTTGAGACAGCCCCATAATACTTTTTATCTATTCACCATTACTTTTATCGCTCGTTTCTCCGTTCCGTGCGTTATTAATATGAAGTAAACTCCGTTTGCAACGTCGCCGCAATGCCAAGTAAGAATTCCGCTATACGGTTTTTCTTTTCTAATAGTAATATCGTTACCGCCGCCGACTATGTTCCCGTATGTATCTATAATTTCAATTTTATCGTTGTTAATATCTTTGCTTGTGTCCCAGTATATCAGAGCGTTCGCTATATTCTTTGACGGCGTCGGATATGGCGGAAAAGTATATAGATAGTTGCGTTTTTCTATTGAATTATCGACGACCGAAGTCGAAGTGTCAATTCCTTCGCCTGTAATATACGTTGCCTTATCGTCGCCGGAAGCGTTGGAATGAAAGATTATGCTGTCGCTGTAAACTTTAGCTTCACTAGGACTAAAATACGCGGTATATTCGTAATTTCCCTCGGGTTCGACGACGATTGGGTTCAAAGAATCTATCTCCGGCAAATTTGTCGAAAACGCCGAGTCGGTCAATTCCGAATAGCCGATTATTTTTAATTCGGCATCGGACGAGACGTTGCGAATCTTTAATTTTTTAGGCAAACTATACGTATGACTTATGTCGTATTCCCCGAAATTGCAATCTTCCGCTTGTATTACCGGCAAAGCGAATCCTTCGCCCCTGAAATACGATACGTTGTCGGAATCTTTCGCGTTAGAATAGAATACTATGCTGTCGATATACATTCCGGGTTCTTCGGGTTTGAAGCTAACTTCATACTCATAATAGCTGTTTGGCTCTATTGTCAAAGTATTGTTAGAATCGATTTCAGGCAGGTCGGTAGCGAAAGCCGGTTCGTTTAAGTTTGAAATTTCGCTAACAATTAAATCCGCGCCCGGCGAATGATTGTATATTTTCGCGGTTTTATAAGTCGCCGCCGCGTCGGCGATATTTTTCTCTCCGAAATCAATATCTCCGGCGGCAATATGCGGTTTGGGGTAAGGGAACTCATCCGGAACGGCCAACCAAAATATATTATGTAAATTATAATCGTCGTCGTATCTGGCGAATATTTCGTCTCCGTATATCTTAAACGTTCTTTTGATTCTCCCGTTGTATGGAAATATCAAGTATTCCCATTTCGACCTGTCGAAAATATCGTCCGTTCGAAACAGCGTGTCCTTAATCGCGATATACGCCGTGTCTCCCTCGCAAGCTATGCCGTTTTCGATTAGCGATTCACGATGAAATTCGGTTATTTTGTAGCTATATACCTCTTTTGCGCTTCTCTTTTTAAGGTCGAGCAAATATAAGGAACAAACCGAATCGATACGACGGAAATGAAAAATCCCCAAAGCGGGGTTGCCTTTATAATTTATTTCTTGGTAGTATAGCATACTGTCGTTTTCGTCGTATTTTTTGATTATTTCCCAGCTTTCGGCTCTGTTTTCGGTGTATTTGGTTTCTAACGCGCTGTCGAGATAATCGTAACAATGTATCAGAAAAGTATCCGGCGATTGCATTCGTATGTAGTATATAAACATATTTGAGTCTAAATATCTGTCCGCCAAATCGAATTCTTCGTTAAATATAAACACGCTGGGATAATGAACGCCTCTCCAAGAAGTATTATAAGCCGTTACGATTTTATTGTTATTTTTGTGAGTATTGGGATAAGGATAAGAGCAATGCCCGAAATTAATTGGCGATTCTTTAATTTCAAATGCGCGACCGAAATCATTAGAAATTAACACTTCCTGTTTGCTGTTAGTGCGGTTTCCACCGCAAAAATATAACTTTTTATTCGAAGAATCGTAAAACTTTCTGTCAAATTTTACATAATTATACATAGGACATTGTTCCAAATCGACGGTCGGTCTAAAAGTTACGCCCATATCGGTCGTTTTGTATATTTTCGTGTCGTAATCGCCGTTGTAATACCCCCTGCAAAATAAAAAAGTAGAATCGTTTAGCCGGTCGGGATAGCTATAATGAGAAAGACCGGTAAAATCGTTTATAAATCGAACCGAGTCGTTATTTAAATTAATCGTCATTAGCAATTTATTCTTGCCGGCAATTATAACTTCATCGTTCACAAGGGCGAAATCTTTAGGCGTATTCGGACCAGATTCTTTTTTAATACTGCAACTCGCAACTTTAACGGCAGAATCTTTATTAACAACGCGATAAAGTCTATAAGCAAAAATATTTACGCCATATTCTAAAAAATATGTAGCGCCGTCTATAATATAGTATTTTAAATAAGAACCGGGACATTTGGTATATACTATTTCTACGCTATCAAAATCAGACATCCTGAATATAGTGTCTCTCACCTTGCTATATAAATACCCAGAGTCGGTAAAAATTTGAAATTTTCCGTTTCTATACGATGTTTCTCTTAAAGAAAACGTATCTAAAGGATTAAGATTTAAGTCGAATCTTATTAATTTCGACGAGTCGATTTCGACGATTAAACGGTTCTTGAAGTAAGCTAAGGAATGCGTGTAAGTAATGTTATGCCAATAAGGAATATCTCTCGTAGTCAAATTGAAATCATTGGTTTTTTCGTATTTTTTCGAAATTGTCATTAATTTGTCGTCCGACCTTAAGAAATACCCTCCCGGATACTCGATAACCGCTAGAATCGAATCCTTTAAATCGGTTTCAATATCCCAATTTTCGCCGCAGTCGAAAGACTCCGCGATTTCACCTGCGTCGGTGAAAGCAATCATTTTGTCTTTTTTTAGAAATATTTTGGCGATTCCGCCTTTTTTGAAAGCTTTTATTTGCCGCCATCTCTCGCCGCCGTCGAAGCTGGTAAACATCGAACCGAAATCGCCGTAAACTACGATTGTGTCGCCGGCGGATTCAATCCCCTTGAAAGTAATATTTATCGGCGTGAATTCTAATTCTTGCTTTGAAAAAGCGGCGTTTATCGCAACTAAGTTTAATACAATCAATAAAAAAGAGTATATAACTTTCATTTTTCGTTTTCAATTTTTATTCATAACAAAATTTATTAAAATTAGGGACTGTATTACAAATAAGCAAATATAATTAATACAGCCCCTATTCTTAGTCGTCTGTTTAGTCGGGATTACAAGGCGTATTGATTATAAAACATCTCGATACTTCGCCGGTCCCGGTTTTTATCGGGCGGCGAGTCAGTCATATCAACCTCTTTGATTATTAAACAAACAACAAATTTAGCTGAGGCGCTTTCTCGCCTCGCTATACTAAATCTTTAATTCCAATGCCTTATTCAACCGTTATTCGTCTAAAACCCCTGACTATAATCAATAAAAGCCATAACTTTCATTTTCACTTTGTTTCTTTTTGCAAGTATACCACCCAAAATGAAAAATCCAAATAAAATTTGAAACTTTTCGATTTTTTTTTGCAAAGAAATGATAAGATTTTTCCTAAACGAATAGCTTATGTTATCATCTAGCGCATAGAAAAGGAATGTCGAAGCGGACGGATTTCGGAAGGCGTAGGGCAAGCCAAAAATTGCCGTAACTAATGTTTTTCCTCGCCGGGTATTTTCAATATCTCCCTCGTCAATCGCTTCAAAAGCTTTCTATACTTTTTAATATCGTCGGATTCAAAAAGTCCTTCAGCTTTCCGAACGGGCTTTAATTTATTTCCGATTATTTCGTATAATCCTAATTCAAGACGCGCTCCTTTTTCTTTCCGAGTCAATTTTCCCGTTATATAGTATTCAACGTCGAATTTGTTCAATGTCTGCAACTCGAAAGCCGACGGCGGGCTGTAATTTTCAACAACTCTCAGATTGAACAGCGCGTAAACGGAGTCGCGTGTGGCGATGTCGTAAGGAACGTATTTATCGGATTCGCGAGCCGCCTCGAAAATCGTTTCGACGGCGTCGTATGAAGTTACTACCTTGGAGTCGAATATTTCCCAAAGACGAGCGGTAGTGTCGTTTTTATATTCAATCCCGCCGACGACCAAAGGAGCCGCCGGGAATACCCTAAACTTGCCTTTGCGCTCGGAGTACATATTAGAATCTCGAAAAGACGACGCTAAAGCCCTTTGCGCCGCTACCAGCAGGCTCGGGTCGTAAAGCGGTTCTTCCTCGCTTTTCCTGTAGCGCAAAAACGCCCATCCCTCGCCGCTCGTTTTAGCTTCCACAATGTCAACGTCCACGGCAGTTATCCCCATTCTCATAGTATTTCCAAAACGCGCCACCTTCACAAAAAGGATTTTATCGGCTTGTAAGCGCTTCGCTACGTTTAATACGTTCGGTTCGCCTCCGCTATTTCTTATTAAATCCGAAACCGAATCGCGAACCGACAGCGGTATAAGTAAATACTTTCTGGACAAAAGAGCGGCGGCGTTTAGAGCGCCTTCAACTTTTAGCTTGGAAAGCTCCTCGACGCCCCGGTCTTTTTCAATGTAACCTATCATAAGCAAGCCTTCCACGTCGTATGCGTTAGGCGAATTCCGATTTGTCAGCTCCACCGTGTCTCTTTTAATATTCGCGTTGTCTTGCGCGAACGCCGGCAAAACGATAATATTCAAAATCAACGTTATTATAACCGCTTTTTTAATCATTCTTTCACATTTATTTGTTAATAATAACTCTGTAAAAGCTCCGTCCGAGCCGTCCTCATTGTTCTCATTCCCAAATTGGAATTTGGGAATGAGCTTATTCTCACGCGTCCTCTCTAATTCCCAAACTCCGATTTGGGAATTTAGTAAATAAACTCAAATGTATCGGAATATTGTTCATCTCTAAATAGTATCTTCTGAAACAATCGTCTTCTCTGGATTCCCAGTCAAGCTGGGAATGACTTACAACGTTTTATCATTATTCCCGAACTCCAATACTTCCTCTCCTACTTCCAAAATTCCTATTCCTCCGCCTCGCTGTTCTCATTCCCAAATTGGAATTTGGGAATGAGCTTATCCTCACGAGTCCTATCTCTAATTCCCAAACTCCGATTTGGGAATTAGTCGCAATCTATTATAGCTATTTCTTCTTAAAAAGTAAAATATACTCGTGCTTGAATATATAATAACCGCCTTTCAAGGCTCTGTAGCGCCACAATTTTTCCTGATTTCGCTTCGCCCGATTGTGAACGATGTCCTTGACGATTACGCTTTTCAGTATGAAATTTTCCGAATCAATAACCGCTTTCATTGCCATAGAGCTAAGCGGAACCCACTCCGAATTTGAATATTTATCGCCTATAACGACGGCTAAATGGCGTCCCGATTCGAGTAGGTCGGCGTAACTATTAATTATCGCGGCGAATTTGGCGATGAACTTTTCGACGCTTTCCATTTGGCTCAAATCGTCGGGATTTTCGCTGAATTTTATTATGTCGTGATACGGCGGATGCGCTATTATCAATTGCGCTTCGCCGTTTAATTTTTTTTCGACTTCTTTTCTCGTGTTCTCGGCGGCGCTGTCGCCAATTATTATTTCCGTCTTTATATCTTTATCGAATAGCGACTCCTGATTGATTCTTTGCTCGGCGATTTTAGCTGTTTCCGGCGAAAGCTCAATCCCTACTCCGTTTCTGCCGAGCCTTTTGCACTCTATCAACGTAGTGCCGCCGCCTAAAAACAAATCCAAAACCCAGTCGCCTTTTCTAGTGAAGCGGCTCATAAGTTGACGCGGAATTTGCGGAACGAAATTGCCGTGATAATCGCCTTTATGCGCCCCCGAACTGTCCCTGTTTTCGATAAGCCAGAGGCTGTCAGTCCAAATATCCTCGTATTTTTTCCATTCGTCTAAATTCAAGTCGTTTATTTTTTTCATTTGTCAGCCGAAAGCTTGTTTATATTTAAAATTTCTCTTGTCCTTGTTCCAAAACTCCAATTTCTCCGCCTCGCTGTCCTCATTCCCAAATTGGAATTTGGGAAGGAGTCTGTCTTAGAGTCTCTCTCTGATTCCCAAACTCCGATTTGGGGATTTAATGGATAAACTCAAATGTATCGGAATATTATTCATCTCTAAATAGTATCTTCTGAAACAATCGCCTTCTCTGGATTCCCAGTCAAGCTGGGAATGACTTACAACGTTTTATCATTATTCCCGAACTCCAATACTTCCTCTCCTCCTTCCAAAATTTCTATTTCTTCGCCTCGCTGTTCTCATTCCCAAAATTGGAATTTGGCAATGAGCTTATCCTCACGCTTCCTATCTAATTCCCAAACTCCGATTTGGGAATTAGTCTATCTTTGAGCTTTCCATCACTCTATAACTATCTCGTATTCCTTATCTTTGCCTTCCGACGTTTTCTCTTTCTCGATAAAATCCCTGATAGCCGGCTTTACGAAAACTTTGTCAATATCGCATTTGCTCAGGCACTTCGCCAGCGCTTTCGCTTTCGATTCTAGTGGAACCGATTTGTTCAAAACAATCACTTTTTTATCGTTAACTACGCAATCGCCGCCGCGAAAGTTGCCGGCGCCGTTTTGAATCGGAATATCCAAATTCTTCGCCAACTCTAACATCTCGTCGTATATTTGTTTTAGTTTCATCTATTCCTCCAATTTCTTTCGTTTATCGTCCAAAGGTCTCCAAATAACTAAGAGAACGCTCGTAGCGACCGCTAAAAACGAGAGAGCGGACGGGATACCTAAATTCTCGAATCTATATAAAAAATAATCTTTGACGGACTGGTCAGAAAAATGATTGACTGCTAAATCGTTAAAAGCCAACATCAACTTAATATCTAAATAAGCGAGGTAGATTTCGACCGGCGCCGCGAGGAAAAACAGGACAAAAGCCATAAAAAGCCATCCGCGCTTTTTCAATTGTTTCTTATAAATAACGCATAATGCGATTGCCGAGACAAAAGCGAAACCGTACCCGTAAATCGTGTAATATCCACCGCTTCGGTATAGTTGGATTGTGTTTACGCGCTCTACGTCGGAATACCAGTCCTTTAGCTGCAGAGCCGTACCGGGGACGAACAAATCGTAAGCGACGGCAGCGCGAACGATTCCCCCGCCTAACCATACAATTAAGCCGAAGGTAAAAGCCGTCAAAAATATTTTCTTTATTATCGCTTTTCGTCGCATTCAATCCGCTCGTTTATTCGCTCTATACAAATTTAACAAAAAGCCGTTAATCGACATTATTCTTTATAACAAAGGAGGCGTCGCGGAGATTACCGCGCCTTGCTTGATTGGGTAATTAGTAATTATTCATCCAGCGGCGTTTCTACCGTTATTCTTACGGTTCTGCAGTAAAAACGTCCTTCGGGCGTGGAGTTGTCGTATAAGAGATAGGATTCGCCCAAGCCTTCGTATTTAACTTCTCTGGCTTGTTTAATTAAATCGGCGGCGTTTTTAGCTCTCTGTAACGACAATCTGTAATTGTATTCGTCGTTGCCTGTTATGTCCGCGTAACCTATTACCGCAACAGTAGATTTGGGCGAAATCTTTCCGTTTATGTATTCTACTATTTCGCGATTATCCGCCGTTATTTTAGCGTTGTCGAAGCCGAACAATATCAAGCTGTATTTATCAACTTTTTTATCGCCTCTTTTACGGCGTTGTTTCTCTCTTACTGTCGTTATTTTGACGGGAATTTCTTCGGAAGTAAAATTAGCGCTGTCGCCGTCCGAGGTCTTGATTTTGTATTTAAAGAGAAGCGGCGCTGATTTTTTGGGAACGGTCTCCTGTTTCTCTTCAGCCCGCCAAATTATTCTTTTAGGGGGCTGTTCGGAACCGCTGAATTTTATTAAGCGCTGTTCCTCTTGCATTGCCGACAGAGACCATTCCGACGTTTCGTAGCAATCGGCGGCGTTAGCGTATATCCTTATTTGCGAGGGGCTGACGGTCTTGCTGTAAGCGTCGATAATTATTGGTTTCAAAATATCGGAGACGTCCGACTGAAATTCGACTCTTCTGTTTTCCGCTCTGCCGAATTTTGTTTCGTTGTTGGAAGGCTCTCTTGGCAACACGCGCGCCTCGAGAGAAATCCTGTCGGAAGCTACGCCCCAAACTTCGACTAAATAATCCTTGACGTTTCCCGCGCGTTGGCGGGACAAACCGAGGTTCTTTTCTTCGAGTCCGTCGTTGCATCCTATTAATTTAATATTCGCTTTAGGATTTTCGCGCAATCTCAGTCCTACTACGTTAAAAATGTTTCTGTAGGCTTCCAACGCGCTCTTGTTCGCCAAATCTTTTATTTCGAATTGTTCGGCTCGGCTTTTGTCGAGCAGGTTGTAGCGAGGAGGTATTTGCGCCGAAGCGCTGTCGAAAAACGCGAAGTTTAGCAGAGGCATAGAGGTGGTCGAGCGGAACTCCTCTACTTCAAGTTTGAAACTCGGGTATTCGGTTTTGCCGTCCGCGCCGTAAACGAACATCTTAAAGCATTTTTTGTTGATTTGCGGTTTTTCCACTTTCGGCTCCGGCTTCTTTACGGCGACGTAGAGCGTATCGGTTCTATATATTCGCTCGTCGATTATTAAATCGTAGCCGTCTTTTGTCGTGTCTATCGTAATTATCGTTTTCCCCGGCTTTAAATAATCTTCGGCGAGTTCCTCTCTTTCGAATTTCAGAGTGTCAATATACTTTTCGATATTATGTGTTTTCTCGACAATCGGCGGCACGGTCGGCAAGTCGGAATATTTAATAGAAAAGCCGACTCTGAAAGCGTTTGCGTCCCAAGTCAGGTCGCTGGCTATGTCGGAAAAGCCCGTTTCGTAAATCATCTCCAAGCCCAAGAGCCACTTCCCGTTAAAATTAAGAGGGATGTCGTATCTCAAACCGGTAATAATTCCCGTCTGCAGACCCAAATCGCTCTTAATTACCTCGTCGGTTCCGCTTCTTTTCGGCGAGCCGTTCTCGAAGACCGCTCCTTCCGGCGAGACTACTTCTTCGTCGTGGCTAAACGTTTTTTCGAAGCGCGTTCCGATATTCAGCCCGCCGAGAAATGAGAACTCTCCGAATAATCTATAACAATAAAGCGGCTCGATTTTTACGTTAGACAAATCCGCCGATAGATTATGCCTAATCGAGCCGAGCGTGTCCGAGCCGTTCAACAGAAGCGATTTAGGCGTCTTGCCGCTTATATTCGCCGGATGGTATGAGTAAAGACCGCGCAATAGTATCGAGCTTCGTTGCGTAAAGCGATATTCGTAGAAAGCTCCGATGGTAAATCCTAAATCGTTGCCGACTGCGAAATGAGGCACAGAGTCGGGGACGCTCGGCAAATTGCGCAAATCCACCGAATGAAGATTGTAGTTTAAATTTACGACGCCGCCGTATTTCGAGCCGAGATAAAGGGAATCGTTCTCGCTTCGACTAATAGACGCCGCGAAGCAAAATAAAATAAGTAACAGCGATATACGCACGCTATCCATACCTAAAATTAAAAATTTCTAATCAATAAACAATAAAGTTAAGCGAATTAAACGATTTTTTCGCCTTTAACCCAAACCTGCTCCACGTGATTAATCCCGAAGTGATAAAACAAATAAGCGTAAGAAGGCGCGTCGGCTACTGTAAGGTTTGCCAGCTTTCCGACTTCGAGGCTACCCATTTCCTCTGAACGCTCTATCGCTTTCGCGGCATTAAGCGTGGCGGCAGTTATTGCCTCCTCGGCGGTCATTTCCATATTAATCACAGCCAAGGACAGTATCGTTTGCATATTCTCCGTGAAGCTGGACCCCGGGTTGCAATCGGTCGAAAGAGCGGTAATAGCGCCGCCTTGGATTATCTTCTTCGCCGGAGCGTAAGGCATTCTAATAAAGTATGCCGTCCCCGGAAGAAGAGTTGCGACGGTTCCGCTGTTTTTCATCGCTTCTATTCCCTCTTTGGAAACGAATAGCAAATGGTCGGCGGATACGGCGCCTAAGCTCGCCGCCAGTTCCGTCGCTTTAAACGCCGCCATCTCGTCGCAATGGACTTTCAGCTTCAAGCCCGCGTCCAAGCCCGCTCTTAAAACTCGCTCTCCTTCTTCCAAAGAATAATAGCCTTCGTCGATAAAGGCGTCGCAGTATTCGGCTAAGTTTTCTTCCGCTACTTTAGGCAGCATATCGTTTATTATTATATCGATGTAAGTGTCATGATTATCTTTATACTCCGGAGGGAAAGCGTGGGCGCCGAGAAAAGTAGCTTTTATCTCTATCGGCAGTTCTTCGCTTAATTTTTTGATAGCTCTAAGCTGTTTTAACTCGCTGTCGGTAGTCAGCCCGTAGCCGCTTTTCACTTCCATAGCGGTCGTTCCGTGTTTAATAGCGTTCCAAGCGAGTTTTTTGCCAATTTCTGTCAGTTCTTCCAGCGAGGCTTCTCTCGTGCCTTTCATCGTGGTGAGAATGCCTCCGCCCTCGGCGGCTATTTTTTGGTAAGACTCGCCGCGCAATCTTCGGGCGAATTCTTCAGTTCTGTCGCCGCCGAAAACTATGTGGGTATGCGGGTCGACGAACCCTGGCATAACGGTCTTGCCGGTAGCGTCTATTATTTTGCCGGGTTTTATTTCGCCATTGTTTATCGCGTCTTCAGCTTCGGCGTTTGTCCCTATCCATTCTATTTTCTCGCCGAAGTAAATAGCGCCGTCTTTAATTTCGCCAATGTCGCCCATCTCCTCGCCGGCTTTATAACCGGCGCCGTTCGAATTTACCGTCGCCAACGAGCTTATGTTCTTTATCAATGTTTTCATTTTCCCGTTCTTTAAGTTATTTCCAACAAAATCTTCTGTAATTTATCAAAATAATCGAGACTGCAAATGTTAATTTGAAATTAATACGAACGGTCCCCAATAATAAGGATGATTATATTGCTTTTTAATTCCTGCCATCGCTTCTCTAAACGCGTTTTCAACTTTCTTTCCTTTAGATAAATTGTCGTAGAAGCTTACCATAAGTTTTCTGGTGGCGTCGTCGTCCACTTTCCATAGACTTAGTATCAAATACTTTGCTCCGGCTATTTGGAAAGCGCGCTGCAAGCCGTAAACGCCCTCGCCGTTTTTTATCTCGCCCATTCCGGTTTGACAAGCCGACAGAGCTACTATATCCGTGCCTTCTAAGTCTAAGTCCATAGCTTCGTATGCGGTAAGCAAACCGTCTTCTTTGCCGAAGCCGGAAGTATTGTCGGAGCTATTTGTTAACGCATTTTGGGCTCCGGACAAGAGCAACATCGACCTAAATAGAGGATTAGCGATGAATATGTCGGTTGATACTTTGCGGTCTCCGTCTTCGTTAGGATTTTGCAAAAACAATCCGTGGGAAGCTATATGTAATATTTTTGGATTTTTGACGCTTTTCACGAATTCTTCGGAAGCTCCCTCTTCGGTCATTTTCTTTATATTCCATCCTTTGTGGGATAATCTATAAGATATAGTATCGATTTCGATTTTTGTGCCGGGCAACGGTTGTAAACTGCCTCGGATTTTTGAACTGTCTTTCGCGCTTATATAAAAAGCTCTTTTTATTTCTTTATCGTCGTTGGGTTTTTGAGCAAAGTTCGCCGAAACGGTTTCCGAACCTTTCTCGAAATTGGGATTGCCTACTAGAATCGCTTCCTTATGTTTGAATTTAAATTCCGATTGTTTTATTTTAACAATATCTTTAACGTTCCCTATGACTAAAGTCTGGATTTCTTCGAAAAAGTATTTTTTGGTTTGCGGATTGAATAAAGTCGCTACGTTAATAAAATTATAAACGCCGTCTCTTGAAATATACGCTGTTTCGATATTTTTCTCCTTTAATACGGTCGCAGACGCCTCCCAAAAATTAGTATATGAGAAATTATCCTTCAGTTTTAGCGCGATTGATTTTTTATATTGCTTTATATTTCTTGTTTCCATGTTATTAGCGCTGTCTAATATTACGTAGTCGGCGGTGTCTTTAGCAATAATAACGGCGAAATAAATCGGATTGTTGCCGATTACTTTGGGAATTCTAATTATTTCGACTGCCGCCTCGTTAGCGTCGAGAGCGTTTTGAATGTCCTCGAGCTTTATCTTTTCGTCCTTATATCCTATTTTGAATATCTCCGAGCGTGAGAAAAGCTCTTTTTCAAGATTTTTGATTTCGGATGCTGCGGACTTTATTTCTTCGCTTGGCGTTTTACCCGCGCCAAATTTGATATTTTGAGCTAACATGTCTTTTTTCTCGGACCATTTTTTATAAATTTCAATAAGCTCGGCGTCTCCCGAATTTAAGATTTTCCTTTTTGCTTTCTTTGTGGAATTAAGCAAAGCGCCCTTAGTTAAAATACGATTTTCAACTATTAAATCAATTAAATCTGGATTGTTTTCCAATAAACGAAGCGTATAATAATTAAATTTGTCGAAAGAATATTCAAGTTGATTGAAATACTTTTCCCTTTCCTTTTCGCCGACGTAATTAATGAATTCCAATATCTTCCGGGCTTCTTCCAAGGCTTGTTTAAAGAATTCTACGCATTGCTCGAGCTTTCCTCTTTCGTAATTTATCTCGCCAAGTCTTACCATACTTTTGAAATGTTCTACATTTGGTAAATCGCGAAGTCTTCTATTCATATCGAGGCTCTTATTTATGTAATAATCGGCGCTGTCGTATTGTTTTATATCAAAATACACGTTGCCAATAGCGTTTAAATTGCCGGCAATATACAAATGGTCGCCTTTATACATCCTCTTTCTCATATGAAGAGCTTCAAAGAGCAGTTCGAGCGACTTGTCGTACTCTTTTTTCGCTCTGAAGAGAGAGCTTTTGTTGAACAAAAAGTTAGCAAAGCCGACGCGATCGTTTTTGTAAATAATTTTATTAATCGAGTCCGCCATCATAATATATTTTTCTGCTTCCTCGAGTTTTCCCGTTTTTAAATAGAAAACGCCCAAATTAGTTATTATGCCTGATTTGTCGCTTAAATTTGCGTCATCCGATTTATTGATAATTTCGAAAGACTTTCTTAGCGCTTCGCTGGTAACTTTTGTGTTGCCGATTCTGTGGTAAAAATGCCCGACGTTGTTATACAAGACGCACTTTATTTTCGGCGAAAGCGTATCCATTCGCTCAATTGATTCGAGAACGTTGTCCCAGTATTTTTTTGCGCGAATTAAATCGCCCGCTAAACCGTATGCAGTGCCAATAACGTTGTAGCATGATAAAATTTTCGCGTTATCGTCTTTAAATTTCTTTTTCCGTATTTCTAAGGCTTTTTTGCCGTATTTCGCCGTTAGCCGATAACGACCGGAGTAATTATGCAAGTAAGCATAATCGATATAAGTTTTAGCTAATTCCTCGCTTTCGGCGCCGTAATATTCTTCGCGCAGTTTTACAGTTTTTTTGTATAACGAATCGGCGGAGGCGTAATTATGCAATTTGATTTCGTAAGAAGCTATATTCTGAATAGCTTGGGATAATCGCGGGATATACTCTGTATCGTTCTTATTCAGAGCTTTTAAAGCTTTTTCGCCCGCTTTTTTTGCTTTCTCAAATTCATTAAGTTTGCTATGACAGGAGGCTTTAAGATTGTATAAATTAAATAGAGTTGAATCGGGGGCTTCTGATAGTTTAATTTTCGCTAAAGCTTTTTGAGTCCAATCGAGGGCGGTTTCGTAATTTCCGTCTTCAAAGAAACTCCTGCCGGAATCCGCGGCGCCTCGCCATTCCTCTTTCGCTTCGCAATTAACGTTTGTCGTAGCCAAAAAAGCTAAAAAAAGCGCGAAGAATAATCTTAACAAGTAAAAGAAAGATCCGGAAACGATTGAAAACATAAGTCTGCCTTTTTATGGTTGATAAAGTTTAATTCCATAGCAATTCAATACTTTATATTGAAGCGTATTATCAATAGCCTACAAAAATTTATCTACTTATACGGTCGGTCATTGCTCTCTATTCTCGCTTTTAATTAACGCTATCCCCAGTTGTTTTAACTGCTTTTCGTCCGCTTCGGAGGGCGAGCCGTCCATAAGCGAAAGTCCGCGAGTTGTCTTTGGGAAGGCTATTACGTCTCTAATATTATCGGCTCCGGCGAGTATCATAGCTATTCTGTCCAAACCGAAAGCTATGCCGGCGTGCGGGGGAGCGCCGTATTTTAATGCGTCGAGCAGAAATCCGAACTTTTCGTTAGCTTCGTCTTCGGAGAAGCCGAGAGCTTTCAGCGCTCTCAATTGAATCTCCCGTTTGTTAATTCTAACGCTGCCGCCGCCTATTTCCGAACCGTTGACGACTACGTCGTAAGCTCGAGCTTTGGCGTTCGTCGGGTCGCTTTCTAATTTTTCGAGGTCCCCCTCTTGCGGCGCGGTGAAAGGATGATGCATAGGCGCCCAGCCGCCAATCTCTTCGTCGTATTCGAACACGGGAAAATCAACCACCCAGACAAAGCTGTATTTATCCTTGAGTTCGTCGAATATATTCTCACGACGCGCTATTTCTAATCTTAGCGCGCCTAGAACTGTATGCGCCGTCTTCCAACTGTCCGCCGCGAATAATAATAAATCGCCGTCTTTAGCTTCGGTTTTTTCCATTATGCCGTTTATCTCGTCTTCCGACAAAAACTTAGCTATCGGAGATTTGACTTCGCCGCCGATTTTCTTCATCCACGCCAGCCCCTTGGCTCCGTGTTTCTTGGCAAGTTCGGTCAGCTCGTCGATTATCTTGCGGGAATACTTTTCGGCGCATCCTTCCGCTTTTAGCGCGACAACGTTTCCGCCTTTTTTAATCGCTCCGGAAAACACTTTAAACTCGCTTTTCTCTAAAACTTGCGATACGTTTTGCAATTCCATCGAAAAGCGCGCGTCGGGTTTGTCCGTTCCGAACCGCTCCATAGCTTTTTTATACGTCATACGCTTGAACGGGGCGGGGACTTCGACGTCGAGGATTTCTTTCCATAGCCGAGATAACAAGCCTTCCGTTACTTTTATTACGTCTTCTTCGTCAACGAAAGACATCTCCATATCTATTTGCGTGAACTCCGGTTGCCTGTCGGAGCGGAAATCCTCATCCCTGAAGCACTTGACGATTTGGACATATTTATCGAAGCCGGAAATCATCAGCAATTGCTTGTATATTTGCGGCGATTGCGGCAGAGCGTAGAACTTGCCCTTGTTGATTCTGCTCGGCGAAAGGAAGTCCCGAGCGCCCTCCGGCGTCGATTTTACGAAAAAGGGCGTTTCAATTTCTATAAAATCCAAATCCGCAAAGTATTTATGCGTGATTTGATATAATTCGTTCCTCACTCTCATATTTTTTTGCATCGACGGACGGCGCAAATCCAAGAAGCGGTATTTCAGGCGCACCTCCTCGGTCAGTTCGGCGTCGTCGTCAATTTCGAACGGCGGCAATTGAGCTTCGCTCAGAACGCCGAAATCCTCCAACACTATCTCGATTAATCCTGTGGGAATCTCCTCGTTCGGATTAGAGCGCTCGCGAACCTTGCCTTTCGCCCAAATAACGTATTCGGACTTTAGCGCCTTAGCTCTTTCGGCGAGTTCCGGGGCGCTCTCCGGCTCCGCCACCAATTGCGTAACGCCGTATCTATCGCGCAAATCTACAAAAATCAAGCCGCCCAAGTCTCTAACGGTCGCCACCCAACCGTTCAAAACAACCTCTTTGCCTTCGTCTTTCTTTCTCAACTCTCCACAGTTAACGTCGCGTTTTGGAAAACCCATATTATTTCCTTTTTCTATTTCATAAAGCGCGAATTATAAATCATTCGCCGCAAATAATTTGAATTTCAAAAATACGATTTGAGCGCAAGTAAATCAAAGATTTTGGGGAAAATGTGGTTTTAGCGGCGGAATGTTTTTATTTACCCTTCTCTAAATCTACTCGAAATCGGGGAGAGGACTAGGAAAGTCTCCTTAAGCATACTAATATTAACCGCTTAGCCCCTCTCCATTTACGTAGAGGTTTAGTGAGAGGTGAAAATAAAGAGTCAAGGCAAAAAATTACGAATAAACATTTTTAGCCAAAGAAAATTTTAATTTTAACTTGAATTTAAAAATTTTATATATTAAGTTTAACTATGAAAGGAATGTTTTTATATAAGAAGGAAGCGCGCGATGGATTTTAAAATAAAGCCGGTAGGAAGCAAATCGGATAGAGTAAGATTTATAAAAAGTCAGTGGAATTTTTACAAAGACTACCCAAATTGGGCGCCGCCCGTTATAGCCGATAGGAAAAAATTGCTCGACCCCGAAAAAAATCCTTTTTTCAAGCACTCGATTATGCAGCTGTATTTAGCCGAACGCGACGGCGAAGTAATCGGCAGGGTGGCGGCGATAATAAATCACAATCACAACAAGACGCATAACGACAAAGTCGGCTTTTTCGGCTTCTTCGAATGCGTGAACGAACAAAAGGTAGCCGACGCGCTATTCGAAGCGGCGGGCGACTGGCTTAAGACGCGTGGGATGGAAGCGATGCGAGGACCGGAAAATCCCTCCCAGAACGACGAAATCGGTCTGTTAATCGAAGGTTTCGACTCGCCGCCGGTCGCGTTGATGACGTATAATCCGCCGTATTATATCGACTTAATCGAGAACGCCGGATTTGAAAAAGCCAAAGACCTTTTAGCTTATAAATTATATATCGAGGATTTTCTGAGCGAAAAAGTAAAAAGAGCGCAGAGTTTAATAAGAAAGCGATACGATTTAACGGTAAAAAACGTTGATTTCAAGAATAAACAGCAGTTTAGGAAGGACATCGACACTATCAAGGAAATTTACAACGCCGCTTGGGAACCGAATTGGGGCTTTGTAAAAATGACCGACGAGGAATTTGATTTCTTAGCCGACGATTTGAAAACTTTCGCCGACCCCGCGTTCGCTTTTATCGTTTATTCTAAAGGAAAGCCTGCGGGTTTCACTCTCGGACTGCCAGACATAAATCAATGTTTGATTCATAACAAAAAAGGCGGCTTGCTCGGCGCGGCTTGGCATCTGCTCACGAAGAAAAAGAAAATCAATTGGCTCCGAATTATCGTATTGGGCGTTCTGCCGGAATTCCAGCGAACCGGAGTTGACGCCGTTATGTATTACGAATTTTTAACCAGAGGAAAAGAGCATGGAATAGAATACGGCGAGGCTTCTTGGGTGTTGGAAGACAACGAAATGATGAAACGCGCCGCCACTGAAACAATGAACGGAGAGTTATATAAAAAATACCGGCTTTACGAAAAGAAATTATGAACAAATTAATCGGGAGTTTTTATGGAGAAAATACTGATTCTTGGATGCAAACAATCGATGAACGACGTATGCATTGCTTGTTCGCGTTGTATGGTAGGATTTAACAAAAGGGTCGGCGATTTTGAAAGATATAAAGACGCCGACGCCGAGTTAGTGGGAATAATCAACTGCGGCGACTGCCCCGGAGCTTCGGTCGTTACGAGGCTAGCTCAGTTAAACTTATGGAACGCGAAAAACGGAGAAATCCCGACTAAACTCCACGTAGCGCCTTGCCTTTTAGACCATTGCCCTTACAAGGACGAAATTATGAACAAACTGAGAAATAAAGTAGGCATAGAAATCGTCGAAGGAACGCATCCTTATATGCCTGAAAACATTTTCGCGCAATAATTAGAGCGACAAGATAGACGCGATTGAAATAAAATATAACGTAAACGAGATATTCTACTCAATACAGGGCGAGAGTTCGCTCGCGGGCAAGCCTTGCGTTTTCGTTCGCTTTCAAGGTTGTCCTTCGCGCTGCTCTTGGTGCGACACGCCCTACGCCTTAGACGCCGACGAAAAAGTAAACATTCTCAGCGGCAAAGAGATTTTCGACAAAGTAAAAAGTTACGGATTAAAATACGCTACGTTCACAGGCGGCGAGCCTCTTTACCAAGAAGGCGTTTTCCCGCTTGTATCATTGTTTTGCGACAATGGATTTACCGTCGCGGTCGAAACGGGGGGGAGAATCAGCGTTAAAAGTTTGGACTTTAGAGCAAAGAAAATAACGGACTTCAAATGCCCAAGCTCCGGAATGAGCAAGCACAACGATTTCGGCAACATAGAGTACATTAACAAATACGACGAAGTAAAATTTGCAATTGCCAATAGGGTGGATTACGAGTGGGCGCGAGATAAAATACGTTGGTATAAATTGAACTATGAAGCTGGGGAAGTTTTACTTTCGCCCGTTCATAATGAAATCACGCCCAAACAACTCGCCGAGTGGATGCTATCCGACAACTTAGACGCCCGACTGCAAATACAGCTTCACAAATACATTTGGGGACCGAATAAAAGAGGCGTGTGAGCGCCAGCCGCGCAAATTTTTTCGAAAGACATTAGGGAATCGCTATAACTGATTACCAAAAATAGAACTCGGAATGAGATAAAGATATATTCCGACCGAAATCGGAGTTTCTTTCGGATGGGCGAATACTCATCTCTTAAGTTTCGTCGCTATTAGCCATTCATAACTCCTTCCGAAGTTGTAATTTCAGAGGCGGCGAATACATTATTTAAAAATAATTTTGCTTTAACTTTAGATTTTCTTTTTTTGCGGTTTATTAAAACGAGAAATTTTGTAGGATAACGAGCGAAAGATATGGGATTTGAATTAAGCGGTAAATTAGCGGTAAAGTCTGAAACCGAACAGATAAAGGACACCTTTCAAAAGCGCGAATTCGTCCTCGAAAGGAACGAAAGCGCCGGGGGATACGAATTTACAAATTACGTAAAGTTCCAGCTAACTCAAGACAAATGTTCGATAATTGACAATTACGAAATCGGCGACGAATTAATAGTTGCATTCGACATTCGCGGCAGAAAATGGGAGAAGAACCCCGAGGAGACGCTTTACTTTACTAATTTGGAAGCTTGGAGGATTGAAAAGCTGGAAGGTTCGAAGTCGGACGAGCAAGCGCCTCCCCAACAAGACAACGAAGGCGGCGATTTCGACGACGATATAGATGAAGTGCCTTTTTAAGTATGCGATTTACTATTAATCGCAATTGGGGGCTAACTCATTCCCAAATTAGAATTTGGGAATGAGAACAAGGGAATTAGAATTTGGGAATGAGAACAAGGGAA
>CAZDXB010000026.1:26971-37884 GCA_964509335.1 uncultured Hyphomicrobiales bacterium
TAGAATTTGGGAATGAGAACAAGGGAATTAGAATTTGGGAATGAGAACAAGGGAAATGGAATTTGGGAATTATATCGAAAACCGCAGAGAGTGAATGACAGCCGCAAAGAGGGATTACTTCAAACCGTAATCCGAGATTTTTCTATAAAGAGTTCTTTCGCTGATTCCCAAGGATTCGGCTGCGCGGCGTCGGTTGCCGTTAAATTTCTTCAAAGCGAGTTCTATTATTTGCTTTTCTACTGAACCCAAATTCAATTCATCGTCGAAATCGAAACTGATTTCGTCGTCCTCAATTGTATGCGAAACTTGAGAGCATTCTTCCATCTCGTTTTTGAAATCCCTGAAATTCAAACTAAGTATGTGTAAGTAACGCTTAATTTCGGCTACTTCGTTTTTAAGGTCCAATAGCGTTCTTAATATTAAGTCCGAATCGGCGCAGGAGCCGATTGTTCTCTCTTCGGCTTGTCTTATCGGCGTTAAAGCGACTTCTTTAGAAAGCGGTTCTAATTTAGCCTCGGGCAACGCTCTCGGCACGTGCTTGCTTAAAGCCTCGGAAGTGATGTAAGACGCTTCTTCTAAAGTAATCATTGTTTCGATTAAATTTTTTAGTTCCCTAACGTTGCCGTGCCAAGGCATACTTTGCAATATATTAATCGCTTCGAAAGAAAAGCCCTCGAAATCAATCCCTAATTTATTGCATACGTTTTTCGCGAATCGTTTGGCTAAAAGAGGGATGTCTTCCGGTCTGTCTCTTAATCGAGGGATACGAATATGGACGGATTTGAGTCGGAAATATAAATCTTCTCTGAAGTCGCCTTCCTTAATCGCTTTTTCCAACTTTTTGTTCGTGGCGGCTAATATTCTAACGTCAACTTTATGCTGCTTGGAAGAGCCGAGCCTGTTGAACTCGCCGGATTCCAACACACGCAATAGTTTAACTTGCGTGCCAACGGGCATCTCGCCAATTTCGTCGAGAAAAATCGTTCCGTGATTAGCCGATTCAAAATATCCTTTTCTTCGCTCGGTCGCTCCCGTAAACGCGCCTTTCTCGTGTCCGAATAGTTCCGACTCGAGCAAGGTTTCGGGTATAGCGCCGCAATTAACGTTAACGAGCGGAGCGGAGCTTCTTTTGCTTAGCCCGTGAAAAGCGCGAGCGAAAACTTCCTTGCCGACTCCCGTGTCGCCGGTAATAAGAACCGATAAGTCGGTTGGCGCGGCTTGATACAAAATCAGCATAGCGTCCTTCATCAACTGGGACTTGCCGATTATTCCGTACTTCTTCTCAAGTAGCGAAAAAATATGTTCTTTTTCAAAGTCTTCCATTCAAAAAGGGTCTTGAAATTTCAAAAACTAAAACCGCTTTTCATTCCAATCTTCCCAACCGCCTTCGTATAGAAAAGATTGTTTGTAGCCGAACTCGTGCAGGTCTTTGGCTACCATATCGCTCAAATCGCAATCAAAGCCTTCGCAATAAACAATTATAATTTTATCTCTAGGTAGCTGGTTTAATTTATCCAAGTATTCCATTTTGTCGTCGGATAAAGGAAATGCGTTTATCGCGTCGTCAATGTGCCCTTCGGCGTATTGTTGCGGCGAGCGCGCGTCTATAAATAATACGTCCGGTTTTTCGAGCAATTTTTCGACCTGACTGTAAGTTACCGTTTTTTTCAAATAATCGGAACCCGCCTCGGCGTTAGGTTGGAACAAAACCGAGTCTTCGATAGCGTCCTTCGACATTTTCTTCCGCGTCATAGGCAGCGGCGACTCGGCAAAGAAATTATAAATTAATCCGAATAACGCCGACAATAGAACAATCCAAAATATTTCCTTAGTTACGTTCTTCATTTTAAAATCCGCGACTTTTTCTTATTTCTTCGTAAGATTTATTAATTTCTTTCGTTTTTTTAACGGCTAAATCCCGCAATTCCTCCGCGAAATTCTCCAATCTATCGGGATGGTATTCTTTCATCTTCTGTTTGTAAGCTTTTTTAATATCCTCGACGCTTGAATTAGAGTTTACGCCCAAAATCTCGTAAGGAGACTTTCGCTTAAAATCGTCGTTAAAACGGGTTTTGCTATTTTCGCCGCCGTTTCGACGGTTATTGTCGCTCAGTTCCTCGATTATTCGTTTTAGTTCCTCGTCCTCGTCGATTAAGCCGGACGAGTATTCCTCTTTATTTGAATAAGACTTAGCTATTCTAAATATTCTATTTAAAATTGGCGCCATTTGTTACTTTTTTAGTTTTTCGTTAATAATCTTAACGGCTTCCTCCGCGTTATCCGCGTAATCGACGAAATCGGCGTTGTCGAGAACTCTTTCGGAATAAAAGCTCATCGTTTGGGTAACCTCATGCCACTGTTCGCCTATACAAACCGTCGGCTTATTTTCTATTATCTTCCTGTCTTTGTAAGCCCAAATCAAAGCCCATTCTAACAAAGTGCCGGTTCCGCCGGGCATAACCACGAAGGCGTCGCCAATTTCAATAAGCTTAACCAGCCTGTCTAAGTAAGTTTCTTCTTTAATAACCTCGGTTACGTATTCGTTCGGCTCTCTATCGTAAAATTCGGTAAGAACGCCGATTCGATTGACGTCTTCGGAAGAAGCGCCTTTCAAAGCCGCTTCCATAACGCCGCCGTAGCCGCCTGTAGCAACATCGTAGCCGTTCTTGGCGAGCAGTCTCCCTAAGAGCTGAGCGGTATCGTATTCAAAAGAATTCTCTATCGCTCTCCCCGTTCCTAAAACGACAATAACCGACATTATATCTCCTTACTTAGTTTATAATTAAGTTATAGACGTCCAATCGTTAGCAATGTTTTTCTTTAATCGAAGCGTTTTTCCTTCAATTTTTTCGCTACTATGGAAGGAACAAATTCTTTTACAATTTCGCCGTATCTTGCTAATTCTCTGACTATAGTTGAATTAAGATAAGAGTATTTTTCGTTGGGAATAAGAAACAAAGTCGAGATTTTCGGCGACAGCTTCCTATTCATTAAAGCCATTTGGAATTCGTATTCAAAATCGGTTACCGCTCTTACGCCGCGAATAATAGCCGAAGCGCCTAAATTTTCGGCGTAATCGACTATTAATGTTTTGCAATAATCCACTTCTACGTTCTCTAATTTTTTAAGCGACGTTTTAGCCATTTCCATCTTCTCTTCGTCCGTAAACAAGCTTTTCTTTTTTGAGTTAATTGCTATAACGACTACTATTTTATCAAAAAGCTCGCTCGCTCGTTCGATAACGTCGATGTGTCCATTGGTTATCGGGTCGAAACTGCCCGGGTATATCGCTATTTTTCCCATAAACCTATTCTAAATAATTCCTAAAACTCGTTTTTATCTTTTCGATAGCTTCAATTTATAACAAAAATAATCTTGTTGCAAATATTAGCGAATATGAAAGTTGTTTGCAAACCAAAAAAATAGTTGTTAGATTAGTAGTTGTATTAGCAACTAATTTATTTTTTATGGCGGAAATAAAATATACGGCGGAAGATTCGCTCGGAACGCAGCTAAGCATCGTTCTACGTTTGCTGTGCAGAAATATCCAGCGGGACATAACCGAATTAGGATACGACGTTACTGTTTGGCAGTGGCTGATATTAATGTTCCTGCGCTTAGAGAACGGTCAAAGCCAAGCGCAGTTAGCGGAAAAATGCGGCAAAGAGAAGACCAATATCACCAGAATAATCGACGCGATGGAAGAAAAGGGCTTAATCAAGAGAGCGAAAGACAAAACCGACCGAAGACGCAACATAATCAGCGTTACCGACAACGGCGCCCGAATCGAATCAAAATTAACGCCGATAGTCGTAAAAGGACATCAAAAGGCTTTGGCTGGCTTTTCCGACGAGGGAAAACGAACTTTTTTCGATTATTTATATAAGATTAGGGACAATTTGGACGGAAGCGATGAATGACGCAAGATATTTTCTAACTCATTCCCAAATTGGAATTTGGGAATGAGAAAGTATAGTTGCGGAATTTGGGAATGAGGAATTAAAGAAACAAGGATTGCATCGGGGCAAGCCACGACGCTTCCGATAGAGAACGCTCGGAAGCTCACGGGCTTACCCGTGTAGCGCAATCATTGGTTTTTTAACTAACATAAAGCATTGAATATGAGCAGAAAAACAACAATCGCATTAACGGCGGCGGGCATAATTATAATTGGGATTATTCTTTTTCAAGTGTTTTCGGGAATGGAAAAAGAGCCGCCGGGAAAAATCCGTTCGGAGCCGGCTAAATACGTCCTGTCGGAGAAAGTAAAGTATCGCGACTATTACGCGAAAACTACCGTTTACGGCAGGGTTTCGGCGAAAAACAAAATCGAGGTTTACTCGGAAGTTACGGGCGAAGTTCTCAAAAGAAAGCCTGAGTTCGACGTCGGCAACTACTTTAAAAAAGGGCGGATAATGGCAAAAATCGACGCCGAAGAGTTAAGACTGAATCTATTCTCGCAGAAAAGCGAAATGATTAATTTACTCGCCCGCATACTGCCGGATATAAAAGCAGATTTCCCGGGTTCATATCCGCAATGGGACGAGTATCTAAAGAATTTTGAAATAGAAGGCGAAACACAGCCGCTTCCCGAGCCGAAAAGCTCTAAAGAAAAGTATTATCTCGCGGCACGCAACATTTATAAGATTTATTACGCTATTAGAAGCTTGGAATTGAGAATAGACAAATACGAGATACGCGCTCCTTTTAACGGAACTGTAACCGAAAGTTACATTGAGCCGGGAACTTTGGTAAGAACCGGACAGAAGTTAGGCGCGTTTGTCGGTTCGGGCAACTACGAGCTTTTAGCCGCCGTCAACGAAGACGAGGCAAAATTTATCGGCGTCGGCGCTAAGGCGATTGTTTATTCCGAAAACGGCGTCGATTCTTGGATTGGAAGAGTCGTTAGAATCGGCGACAATATCGACCCCGTTACCCAGACAGTTTCGGTTTTTATAAGAGTCTCCGGCAAGGGCTTGAAAGACGGCATGTATCTGAAATCGGACATAACCGGCTCGAAATTGGAGAACGTATTTAAAATGCCAAGGAACGCTCTCGTGGACGAGACTTACATTAACTGCGTCTCCGGGGACAGTTTGTTGATTAGAAAGAAAGTGGACGTCGTGAGAGAAGACGAACGAGACGCTTACGTTCGCGGAGTCGATACGCTAACTTTAGCCATTGTAGAACCGCTTGTGGAAGTTCCGACTGGAACGAAAGTCAAACCGTATTTAGAAAAATAATTTGCAAATAAAAAAGCTTTGAGATATGACAAATTTAATCAAGCATTTTATAAAATACCCCGCTTGGCCCAAAGCGATAAAAACAGCGCTGTTAATATTCGGATTAGCCGCTATATTCAGCTTGCGCTCGTCGTTTTTCCCGGAAAAGGAGAGCAATATAATTCAGATTCAAGCGGTTTATCCGGGAGCGGCGCCGGAGGAAATCGAAAAAGGAATCGTTAAAAGAATAGAGGAAAACTTAAAGGGCGTGCAGGGCTTAGAACGATTCACTTCCAAATCGAAAGAGAACAACGCCTCGATTACCGTGGAGGTTTTTGAAGATTACGACATCGACGAGGTTCTGCGCGACGTTAAAAACGCGGTCGATAGAATAAACTCTTTTCCAAAGGGAATGGAGCCTCCGGTTGTATTCAAACAGCCGGGGATGGAATTTGCTGTCAGCTTTACTTTGACGGGCGACGTCGATTTAAAAACGCTGAAGCTAAAGGCGAGGGAAGCGGAAAACGAGCTAAGAAGCATAGAGGGAATATCGCAAGTGTCGTTCGAAGGATTTCCCGCCGAGGAAATCGTCGTTAATTTCAGAGAAAAGGATTTGGAAGCGTACGGACTAACGTTCGACCAAATCGCCAATAGAATTAGACAAGAGAACATAGAGCTTTCCGCCGGCGAGATTAAAACCGACGAAGAGGAGATACTGATAAAAATCCGTCAAAAAGGATATTACGCAAAAGATTTGCGGGACATACCAATCAAAGCCGATAGAAACGGACGAATAGTCAGATTGAGCGAGGTGGCGGACGTAAAAAACGCTTGGGCGGAAAACCCGAAAAAGACATACTTAAAAGGTCGTCGAGCGGCTATAGTAAACGTCAATAAAATAGTCGGCGAAAATATTATTGAGATAACCGAGAAAACAAAAGAATACATCGGGGAGTTTAACGAAAAAAACGACAAAGTTGAGGCAAAGATATTAAGGGACGCGACTGTCAATCTTCGAGAACGTTTGAATCTTTTGGTAAAAAACGGAACCATAGGCGCGATTTTAGTTATCGCTTCGTTGGCTTTGTTTTTGAACTTAAGGCTGGCTTTTTGGGTCGCTCTCAGTCTGCCGATTTCATTTTTGGGTATGTTTTTAATGTTGTATTTGACCGGACTGACTATTAACGTTTTCTCGCTATTCGGCTGCATAATCGTAATCGGTATATTAGTGGACGACGGGATAGTGGTCGGCGAGCAAATATATCAATCTCACGAGGAAGGGCTTAAACCGTTCTCGGCGGCTTACAGCGGCGTAATGAACGTTATCGGCTCTGTATTTTTCGCGATATTGACGACAATTGTCGCCTTTACGCCGTTTTTCTTCCTGACCGGCAGGCAAGGCTCTTTTATGTTCGACGTAGCTTTTGTCGTAACGGTTACGATTTTCTTCTCGCTTTTCGAAGCGGCGTTTATACTACCTTCGCACTTGGCGCATTCAAAAGCCCTGAGAAAGGATAAGAAAAAAAGCTCAATCCGCGAAAAGCTGAACAAAATACTATTATATCCGAGAGACAAATGGTATTCGAAATCGCTTAAGTTTTTCTGCAAGAACTGGATACTAGTTTTAGCGTTCGCTTTCCTGTTAACTGTTTCTACTATAGGAGCTTTTAGGGGCGGTATAATTGGCGCGACCTTCTTCCCGTTTCTCGATTTCGACTCTTTTGACATTAGCTTGATTATGCCCGCCGGAACTCGCGAGTCGGAAACATACGATATATTAAAGCGCATAGAAAAAGCGACTTGGGAAGTTAACAAAGAGCTTAGCGCGAAAAGAGACGACGGCAAGCAAGTTATCGAGAAAGTTACGGTGAACTTGGCGCAAGGTCCCGTGGGGCTGTTCGGTTCGGCGGAAGAAGGCAAAGGCAATATCGGAACGGTGAAAGTAATTATGCTAAGCGGAGAAGAGAGAAATATGGGAAGCTATGTCGTAAAGAACGCGATAAGAGAAAAAGTCGGTCCCGTGTATGAAGCCGAGCGCTTGACTTACGGCGAAGGCTCTAGATTCGGCAAGCCCGTTTCGTTTCCGCTAATAAGCCCGGATATAGAAGAGTTGGAAGCCGCCAAGACAGAATTGAAGCGGGGATTGAAGTCGATGCCGGAATTGACCGGCGTAACCGACGACGCGCCCTTGGGACCGCGGGAAATCGACATTAAGCTAAAAAAGAAAGCTTATATGCTGGGGCTTTCCAGCCTCGAAATCGCCAGGCAAATAAGACAGGGCTTTTTTGGCGAAGAAATTCAGCGGCTTCAGCGCGGCGAGGACGAAATAAAAGTCTGGTCGAGATACGCGCCGGAGGACAGACGTTCGGTGGAAAAGTGGGAAAATATGAACATACGCGTCCGCGACGGTCGCGAAATTCCGCTCGGCGAGCTTGTCGATTACGAAATAAAGCGGAGCATTTCGGTTATTAATCACTTGAACGGCGATAGAGTTATTACCGTCGAAGCGGTTCTTAAAAACGAGCGGGCGGAAGCGCCGCCAATATTAAACAGAGCTAAGGAGAAACTTCTTAAGCCGATATTGAGAAAATATCCGAACGTGAAAACCGCCGAATCTGGACAGCAAAGAGAAATAATGAAAACGGCGCGCTCTTCTCAAATCGCTATGCCGGTAGCGTTCGTTATAATGTTTTTCCTGATATCCCTGAGCTTCCGTTCAATATCTCAAGCCTTCGTAGTAATCGCTTTAGTTCCGCTAGGCTTGATTGGAGCGGCTTGGGGTCATTTTGTTCAGGGAATACCCGTAAGCATTATGTCCGCTTACGGAATTATCGCTCTTATCGGCATAATCGTTAACAACTCGATTGTATTTATTAATACGGCGAACGGTTTTATGAAAAAAGGGAGGAAATTCGAAGACGCCGTTTTTAAAGCGGGAATCAATCGCTTCAGACCGATTTTATTAACGACTGTTACGACCGTTCTGGGGCTTTTGCCGCTCCTCGCGGAAACGAGCTTACAGGCGCAATTTCTTATTCCTATGGCGGTGTCGGTATCGTATGGATTGTTATTCGGAGCGGTTCTGACTCTGATTTTCCTGCCGGTTTTTATGTTTTTATTAAACAGGATTAAATTAAACTTCAAGAAATTACTCGGCGAAAAAGACTTAACGCCAGAAGACGTAGAGCCGGCTGTTATAGAGTCGAGACAAATAAAAAAGTATTTCGAAGAGTAATTATAACAAATAGAAATATTCGATATGAATAAGGAATTTATTAGAAACAAAGCTGAATTTAAAGTTGCTCGGATTTATAAATTGCGGATTAATCACTTCTTACAAATTATAACGTTATGAAAAAACTAATAATATCAATTATACTCGCCGCGGTTCCTTTCGCCGCAAACGCTCAAGAAACTTTGACTTTGAAAAAAGCGGTTGAAAAAACGCTCGAAAACAATTACTCGATAAGAGTCGTAAAAAGGAGCGGAGAGATAGCGGAGAATAATTATTCAATCGGCAACGCGGGGATGTTGCCGCGAATAGACGCCGTCGCCGGAGCGAGCTACGCCGTCAACGACATCGAGATGCAACTAAACGTAGGCGGAGGGATGAGCGGTCCGCCCTCCGACACGACTTCCACGGGACCTATGACTATAGACAAAACCGGTAGCGCGACGAAAAATTACAACGCGGCGGTCGAGCTAAACTGGACGCTTTTCGACGGCTTCGCTATGTTCGCTAATTACGAAAAACTCGAGGAACTGAAAAAGAAAAGCGACATTGAAATACAAACGGCGATTGAGGGAACTATACAAGGGCTAATTAATACTTATTACGAAGCCGTTAAAATGGAGCAAAATTTAAACGCGATGGAGAAAACCTTGCAGATATCGAGAGATAGATACAAACGGGCGAAAGACAGGAAGGAATACGGCTCCGGCTCCAGAATCGAGGTATTGAACGCCTTAGTCGATTTGAACGCCGACAGCTCTAGCTATATGCAGATGAAGCTCGCTTTCGAAAATATGATAAGGAATCTTAATTTTATGATGGGCGAGGATATTAACGCCGACATAAAGTTAAATTCCGAAGCTAAGTTTAGAGATTTGCCGGATTTTGAAAATTTGAAGAAAATCGCTTTCGAAAAAAACTCGTCGCTGAATCAAGCCTTGAAAGAAAAGCGGATTTCGGAACTGGATTATAAAGCGGCGACAGCTCTGTATTATCCCAGAATAAATTTTAAGACCTCGTATTCATATACGAAACAAGAGAACGACGCCGGCTTTATGATAAGCAATATGAACAAGGGCGTTTCGGCGGGTATATCGGCGAATTGGAATTTATACGACGGCAATCGCTCGAACATAGCGACGCAGAACGCTTCCGTGGCGGCGGCTATGAAAGAGTTGAGGTATAAGCAAGTAAAAGAACAAATAGAGCTGAATTTGGTTAACGCTTACGAGAATTACGAGCAGAGACTCGAGATATACGAAATGGAGAAGGAGAATATAAAAACCGCCGAAGCCAATTTCGAGCGAGCGGAGAGCTTGTTTAAGCTCGGGCAGTTGACTTCTATCGATTTCCGTCAAGCGCAGTTGGGATTGGTTCGGGCGGAAAACCGGCTGAACGACGCGAAGTATTCCGCCAAAGTCGCCGAGAGCGAGCTATTATTATTGGCGGGGATATATTTTGAGTGATATGAATTATATTTGTAATAATGAGTAATGAAATAAATACAAGTAGCGGCGAACCTGCGTGTTCGCCTCGTTATGGACTCCGACTCATTCCCAAATTACAATTTGGGAAAGTGGAAGAAACGGCTGCCAAACTAATTAAACGCGGGAAAACGTTATGAAATCAATAATAATAATTCCGGCGCGGTACGCTTCTACAAGGCTTCCCGGCAAGCCTTTGAAAGACGTCGCGGGCAAAACGCTGATTCAAAGAGTCTGGGAAGGCGCCGGCAGTAGCGAAATAGCGTCGAGAACACTAATAGCCACCGACGACGAGAGAATATCGCGCGAATGCGAACGCTTTGGCGCCGAATGTATATTGACTAGCGACAAAGCCCGCAGCGGAAGCGACAGAATACTAGAAGCATACGATTCAATTAACGAGAACGCTGAAATAGTCGTAAACGTCCAAGGCGACGAACCTTTGATGAGCGGCGAATTAATAGACAAGCTATTGAGCGAATTTATCGATTCGAAAGCCGACGTCGGAACTTTAATCAAAAAAATCGATTCGCTCGAAGAGTTCAAAGACAATTCCGTCGTTAAAGCGATAGTCGGCGAAAACGGGATTGCGAAAGATTTTAAGAGAGAAATCGAATTCGACGACGAGTCAAAAGCGAACGAAGACATTCGGAACGGCGTATATTACAAACATATAGGCGTTTACGCATACAGGACAGCCGTTCTTAGGCGATTCGTCAATTTGCCGCCTTCGCCCCGAGAGCAACGAGAAAAACTAGAACAATTGCGGCTTCTGGAAGACGGCGCGACATTTCTTTGCGTCGGGACTGATAAGGAATTAATCGGAATCGATACGCCGGAGGATTTGGATAGAGCGAGACGAATATTTGAAAAGCGGTAATGTAATTGAAAAACACATCCCCAGCCTCCTCGCCAAACTCCGATTTTTTTCTAATTCCCAAATCGGAGTTTGGGAATTAGGATATGGTGTTGGAG
>CAZDXB010000027.1:0-35281 GCA_964509335.1 uncultured Hyphomicrobiales bacterium
CATTTCCGGCTGGCGGTGGTCTATTTCGTAAATAACGCGAGTCGAGTATCCGTCGTCCATTTCTATGTTGTCGTCCGGCTTGTACCAGAGTTTACCGCGCTTTAAAACGTCTTCGTTGGTTTTATACGCTATTGCCTGATAATATTTAATTGGCTCTATAAATTTCAATTTCGGTGGAATCGAGCCGGTTTTTGATTGAATTTGAAAAGTCCCTATGCGCTTTTCCTCGTCCATTTGAAAAGGCTCGCAGTAATCGTAGCTTTGCGGTCCGCTTATGGTTATGCTTATTCTATCGTTCAAAACCCGCGGCGTGATGTAGTAATCTTCCTTGAAGAGATAATTGCCCGCCAAGCCCGTTTGCAAATCCTCGATTTCAGTACTGCCGTCAACATACGTTATTTCAACGGCGTTCGTATTTATTTGAAAGTCGGGGTCGTCGAATCCTATTTGTATTGTAGCGTTGCCCCAAGCGTCCCAACGCTCGTCGATTTTCAATAAATTTAAGTCGAATTGAATCAAATCCTCGGTTAAATAGCGAACGCTATCGACGCGCACTATCGCTATATCCTCAACCGTTTGGGAAAATAGCAGTGAGGGGAAAAGGATTATCGAAAAAAAAAATATTTTTAGTCTGTTTTTCATATTATTGCGCGAATGAAGTTCGTCCGCGATTATTCCATGTTGCGTTAATGTCTTTCGTGGTTACTATGCCTTCCATAGTGGCGTCGAAAATGTTGTATCCTTCGATGTCGCGATTTTGCCATATTTGGAACGATTCGCCGGTTACATACTGTTCGTCGGCTGAGGTGATAGCTCCGTCGCCGTTTACGTCGCCGGCTATCATTCCGAATATCAAGCTATTGTCGGACGCGAAGCCTACAGGCTTAGCCGCCGAAGCGCCGCCGAGTAAAGTTCCCGGGTTAGTAAAGTCTATCGTTTTAGTTTCCGTGCCAGTTTCCGCTTTTACGCTGGTGGAAGATACTACCGCTAAGTGATTTCTGTGCCTCACCGCGACGTAATATTCTCTGTCGTTTTTGTCGCTTTGCGCTAGCGATACCGGCGTTCCGTTCGGTTCGACTATGCTGCCGTCCGTTAATAGCAGACAGCTCTTATATATATTTTGGTCGCCGCCTATCGAATCGAGCGATTCCTTGATGAACTCCAGCAAGACCCAATCGACTACGTTGGACGGTAGCGTATCTAGCTGTATCGAGTCCCTGTTCGGGTCCTTGTTGTATGGATACATATCGGGCGGCGTATTTGGCACTAAGTCCTTAGCGCGTAAAGCGTTCGACATATAGCCGTTCGAGCCGTATTGGTAAGGTCCCTCGAGAAAGGCTATCGCGCGAACGATTAACCTGCCCGACTCGCTAATTCCGATAGCGAACTGCCCAAGCTCGCTAACGCCCGTAGCGTAGCTGTAAGCCCAACCGGTAGTGTCGTTCCATTGAGCCTGACGCGAGCTTTCTATATTATCGTATTCGGAATTTCTAAATTTCTGCAGTTTTACTTCGCTTAAGTTTAGATTATTCATCTCGTTGTAAGCGGTGTCTTGCGTGTAACGCCAACCGTAGCCGACTTCCATCGGGTCGATTGTCGAGAACAGATTGCCGACGCGGTCGCCCGCCGTTATTTCTAAGTTTCTCTCGACTTTTGACGAGCGATTCGAGAATGGCGGGAACGTCCTCGGTCTGACGCGGAAAGTCAGATGATATAAATTCGTCGTGTCGATATCGTTAAATAAAGCGTAAGTGTATGGATTATTGAAAATAATTCTCTCGTTCGGGACAATGTAAGTCCGCCTGAAACTGCCTTTTATCTCAGCGTTAGGATTGCCGAAAGTCGGGTCGCCGTCGCTGGTCATAGTCAAAACGTATTTGTTGGACGTGTCCGGCTCGGTTTCTATGCTATAGCCGACGTGCAGGTCTCGGTTGACGGTAGTATTTTTCGAAAGCGTCAAGCCGCCGGTGTTTTCTACCGATAAATCCTGCATTAAGGTAGAATCGTTCGGTATTTCCGGTCCCGCCGTAATCGCGCCGTTTCCTAAATATTTAACGGAAACGTCGCCTTTGAACTCCGGCTCTGATTTCAGCGAGCCGCCGACGTGCCTTATAATCCAAGACTGATGCGACATTGCGAAGTTGTTGGAATCGTCGTTTCTTAGCCTGCCGCGTTTTAGCTCTAGACTAGTGTTCACTTCGAAGCCGCCTTCGTTGATTACGTCCGCTCCTTGGTTGTTATCTAACGCTAGTTCTTTAAAGAGTCCCTTGCCGTCCACTTGCTGGGAGTCGAGACCGTTCATCTGGATTAAACCGGTAGATTTGCCCATATTGACGTAGCCGTCGTGAGTGATGTATCCGTAAACGTCTATACGGCTTAGGTCGTTCATATCTATCATTACGTCGGAGGCGGAAACGAATCTGGACATTGATATCAAATTCTTTGCATTGTCGGCGAGCAGTTTTTTAGATTCGCCGCTCATTCTGATATCCCAATAATAAATTTGGGGGATTTGCTGAGTTCTCCCGGCGCCTAAATCGCGTATATAATCCACTCTGCCTAATAAAGTGTCTTGGATTAGCGTGGTAGTCGGACCGCCGAGTATAATATGTCCTTCTTCGTTATCTATGTGCCCGTCGTTTTGGTGCAGAACCTTCTTTTTAATTACAATTTTGCCCTTGTTAATAACTTTATCGTTTGTTATTAACTGAGCGCTTAGCTCGCTAAATGTCAGCGAGGCTAGCGCTAAGAAGACGACGATATTTGATAGAACTTTAATCATTTCGATTTTACAGAAAAAATGGAACCCCGGCGAACCGGAGTTCCATATATTAAACTACCCAATTATTATTCTCCTATAGTGATTTCGCCGGCGTTCTTGATTATTGAGTTGTTAGTCAAGGTTACCGGTATTGTGAACGTAGTTCCGTTAAACACGAACAAGCCGCCGTTGTAAAGCGTCGTTGTCGCTTCGTCTTCTCTAGCTGTGGCTAATTCGGTGTCGTCTACTTCTAATACAGTTTCGCCGCCGGGGATTGCTACCATATAGATTTCGCCCGGGTCGATGTCTGTATCTTCAGTGCTTGTCCAGGTTCCAACGATTGAGCCGGAGTACATTCCCCAATTCGGATCTTGCATATAATCATTTGCGTCATCGCCCGTTCGAGCTTCGCCCATCAACAAAGCGCCGTCGTAAATGGCGTCGTTGTATATTTGAATATACGCGGCGAGTTCGCTTTCATCAGTTGAAAAATCATCTAAATGAACGTCTTCGTTAACTGCGTAGCCGTCTCTATCGTTTACGTAGCCGGCGTGAACGGTATGTCTAACCATACAAAGGTCTTTCGGACCCGGCTGAATACCTTCGTCCCAAGTTCCCGGGTTCGACCAACGACCGTCGTTTATGGTTATGAACCAAGTAGGTCCGCCTCTCAGCAAGAATTCGTCGTCGCTTGCCAGGTAAGCGGAAGTCAACGTGCCGCTGCTATTGGATGTTATGCCTCCCAAACTCGCGGTGTTATAGAGAGCTCCGTTGTCAAATCCTAAATCGTGTTGAACAGCGCTGCCAGTAGCTAGCTTGGTTGACATCATACCGGCTGTCGCGCCGTAATCTCTAAATCTAATTGTTTGCCTGTCTTCGTCGTCAAGGAACGGGTCTTCGTCAGTTAAATAAGCGGCTTGTATTGTTCCCGTCCAGTTGCCGCCGCCCGTCATATTATAGTCGATTTTGAATCTCCTGTTAATATCGGTAGCCCCAATGTTAGCATCCGTGGCTCCGGGGGTTGTTAGTTCGTAAGTCCATAAAGTAATATACTCCGTTTCAGCGCCGTTATCCGTAACTTCAATACTGGTTTCTTTGTTATTAAATATCAAGGCGCCTAAGCCGTTGGCTTCGTAATAGTGTCTAACAGCGCCGCGAATTTCTAAATTATCCGCTAAAGTAACGGAAGCCGTAGGGTCGAGCATAGCGAGTACCGAACTGCCGTCGTCGGGGTTGCTGTTGTTGTCCATATATACGTCGCCGCCGCTACAAGTTAAATCGCCTTGTAAGAATATATTGACGGAAGCGTCGGCTCCTTCAGGTTCGGAGTTTCCGGCGTTTGTAATTTCTAAATGCCCGTATGGATAAGCTTGTTGAGTACCGCACATTTCGCCAGTTCCGCTGTAAAGAGCGGTGGAAGTCGGGCTGAACTGCATATTTGAACGAGTGCCTGTGCCATAATCGACTTGGTTCGTAAAGATGAATCCGCCGGCTAGCTCCAAAGTAGTTCCCGTTCCGGCGACAATCGCGCCGTTTTGAGTGTATAAGTCGAGCGTTCCGCCGTCGATTGTTACGTCGCCTTGGTCCAAGGTTAAACTACCGCTTGAACCGGCTCCGGCTGTTCCGTCGTCTCCTACTTCTACGGTTCCGCTAAACGTTTGCAAGCCGCTGCCGTCGGTTATATAAGTTCCTCCGTCGTGGATGTAAACGTTTCCGGAGATTGTGCCTATTCCATTATTAGTCCTGAAATAGCCGTCGGTAGCTCCGCCGCCGGTTCCGTCAACGAATAAGCCTTCGCTTCCGGCATTTCCGGCAGTGTTAATTACGCAACTGGCTAGAGCTTGCATTGTTCCTTGAACTATAACGGTAGCGTTTGCGTCCAAGCTTATTTCTGTATCCGCGTTGCTTGTTTCGCCGGCTTCTAAAGTTTTTACGCCGGTATTCGTGAAATACAAGTTGTTATAAATGTTGTTGCCTCCGGAGCTTCCGCTTTCTGGGAAAATAGTTTGGTCTTCGGTTCCGGCTCCTTCGCCGTCGTAATAGAAAGTTCCGGTTCCGTAATCTCTATCTCCGTCTTCGGCGTAATAAACGCCGTCAACATAAACGTCGCCTGCGGGGAAATTCTTCTGAGCGGCTCCCGTCATACCAAGATTAGAATAAGCTCTGTCTTGAACGCTTTGATTAGCGCCGGCTCCGTCGTTGGAATATATAACCCAACCGGTTATTCTATTGGCGTCCGCGTTAGGGTCGCCGCCGAGCGGATTTGTGCCGGCGAAAATGTTTGTGGTTCCATTGAATTCGATTGTGCCGCTTGGCGAGGCGTATTCGCCTTGGTAAGCATCCGTGTACGCTGTATTCGTGTTTTGAAATTCGCCGTTGTCGTCGACGAATTTGATAGTTCCGGAATTCTTGATTTCTCCGGAATTCACCAAATTCTGGGCGAACGCGCTAGTCGAAGCTAATAAAAGCAAGGCGACAAGCGCCGATAGCAAGTTAAGTTTCTTGTAATTAGTTTTCACTTTGTCCTCCAAAAATATTGTAATACTTGATTTATTAAAATTTAGTAATCTTTTTCAACTTTACGTATAAAGACCGCCACAATATAAGAAGGCCTGATCTTATATCAATACGTAGTAATACGTATTTTCCAAACCGTCTTATTTATTATTTTTGTTAAGGCTTTAAGACGTTCTTTTAAAAAATAAATTTTGTAATGATTGTAATTCTCTATCGTTTTCGCCTTTGATTTTGTTAAACAAAACAACTAAGCAATTGACATAATCAATAATTATACCATAGTCAAAAATAACTAAAAATTTAAAATAACGATTCTTTATCGACTATAATATAAGAAATATTTTTTAAATTAGAAAAAATTAATCAAAGTTTCATTAAAATTTTTATATTTAAGTTAAATTATGTTTTATGAATTATCGTCTATGAGCTAAATTTAATAAAATTTGCAGAGGAACGAAAAATTAATTAAATTTTAATTTAAATTAACGCTAAAACTAGTATAGTATAAATTAAGGTTAGTAATGCAGTTTAGTTACCGATATTTAAAGCGTTCAGCGGCGCCAAAGAGTTTTAGCAAGGACGGCGGCGGCCTCCTCGCGAATTTTTACGCCGACAAAACGACAGACATAAGACGCCGTAAATCCATTGAGTCGGCTAAATTTTATCATATTGGCGGACGAGCTTTTACGGCTTTACTCGCGCTTGTTTTTTCATTTTTCGCGTTATTAAACGTAGCTTTAGCTCAAAGCGAAAACGTTGGAATAGGCACTCAGACGCCGGACAATTCCGCGCTTTTGGAGCTATCCTCTACGGAAAAAGGTTTGCTGATACCGAGATTAACGGCGGCGGAGCGAAACGCTATCGCGAGTCCCGCAACCGGCTTGCTAATATACAATACCGACGACGAGGAGTTCGAGTATAACGCCGGAACTCCCGCCGCTCCGAATTGGGTGGATTTGGTCGCCGGCGTAGTTCCGGGCGACGTATTCGGTTCGGGAGCCGCCGGGCAGGTCGCGTATTGGACGACGTCCAGCACGATAACCGGCGACGCGAATTTATTTTGGGACGAGAACAACGGCGTTTTGGGCGTCGGCACTGGTTCGCCCGCCTCGACGGTAACTTTGGACGTGAACGGCGACGCTCGCATTCAAGGCGACTTGGAGGTAACGGGCGAAATCGACCCCGTTTCTATTACGCTTCAACCTCAAGGTTCGCCTCCGACGGGAGTCGCCGGCAAATTATATTACGACGGAAGCCAGTTGCAACTTTACGACGGAAGTTCTTGGGGAGATATAGGCGGCGGCGGATTATGGACTCAGAGCGGTTCGGATATATATTATAATAGCGGCGGCGTCGCTATCGGAAGGACTTCTCCTCGCGCCAGACTAGACATCAAGGACGCATCCGGGGACGGCTCGATAATAATAGGCAATTCTTCGACTTTTACCGACGGCGAGATAAAGTGGGACGGTTTGGATTTTTACGGTTATAACGGTTCCGATTGGGTATCGTTTACCGCGGGCGGCGGCAGTTCGACTCTTACTGGCTCGGGGTCGGCAGGCCAGCTGGCTTATTGGACTTCTTCGAGCGCGTTGAGCGGCAACTCGAATTTGTTTTGGGACGGCGCTAATCAGGTTTTAGGCGTGGGAACAAGTTCCCCGACTTCGACGGTAACTTTGGACGTTGACGGCAACGCTCGCGTTCAAGGCGACTTGGAGGTAACGGGCGAAATCGACCCCGTTTCTTTAACGCTTCAGCCGCAAGGCTCGCCTCCGACGGGAGTCGCCGGAAAACTATACTACGACGGAAGCGAATTGCGATTTTACGACGGAAGTTCTTGGGGAGATATAGGCGGCGGCGGATTATGGACTCAGAGCGGCTCGGATATATATTATAATAGCGGCGGCGTAGGCGTTGGACGGAGTTCGCCTCGAGCTAGACTCGATTTGCAAGACGCTTCTGGCGACGGCTCGATAATAGTCGGCAACACGGCAAATTCCTCAGCGGGCGAAATAAAATGGAACGGCGCGGACTTTTTCGGATACGACGGATCAGATTGGGTTTCGCTGACGAGCGGCGGCGGCAGTTCGACTCTTACGGGTTCGGGTTCCGCCGGTCAATTGGCTTTTTGGTCGGGCGCCAGTTCGCTGAACGGCGACGACGATTTGTTTTGGGATTCGGCGAACGACTTATTTGGCGTAGGCACGAACACGCCGACTGCTAAGTTGGAGATTTTATCGTCGGACGCTAATTCTTTAAGGATAAATCCTTATAACACAGCCGCCGGCAACACGGGCGAGCTTCAGTTTATGGAGCTTGCGGCGAACGGTTCTAATTACGCCGGATTTAAAGCGCCGGACGAGTTGACGTCGAATTTGATTTGGACCTTGCCGCCGGTTGACGGCTCGGCAAACGACGCGTTGATTACCGACGGAACGGGTTCTTTGACTTGGACTCCGGTCGTAACCGGCGAGGTTGGCGGCGACCCTGGAGCGGTTCAATTTAACGACGGCGGGTCTTTGGGCGGAATAGCGGCGAGATTTTATTGGGATAATCCGAACAAACGATTGGGAATTGGAACTAATTCGCCCGACGACGCTTTGCACGTTGACGGCGGAGCGATGCGCGAGGGCTGGATTATGCTGAGAACTACCGTGGACATTACCGGATATAACGGTTCGGAAAGCGATATTACTTGGGACGGCGAGGTAAGAGAAGATTCGTATTATTATACGCACGGCGGCAGTTCCGACGAAATTACAATTAGGCGAATAGCCTATTATCGAATATCGTATTGTATAAACGTTTTTAACGACGACACTGAAGTAAATATAATTAGAGTTAAGGTTTACGAAGACGGAACAGAGATTCCGGGTTCGGTTAGTTACGCGAATACTTCTAATCAAGCCGAGTATTCATCTATGTCAAATTCGTTTATTGTCAGAATAGACGCTAATAGTACTGTGGACGTAAGGACCGAAGGCAAAATCCCCGGCGGAGCTTGGGGCGATACCGATTGTGATTACGACGTAATTACGAACTCCCAAATTACGATAGAACTTGTTGACGAATATTATGAGCCTTAATATATATACGCTTATTTTGTAGTTATGACGAAAAAAAAGATAAATAATAAATTTGAAAACAAGGTTTCGTTATTTAGATTGTTAATAGCGATATTTTTTTGTGTTTTCATTTCTTACGGCGCTGGAGCGCAGAATTTACTGCACGTATCGCCGGACGCGACTTTTTACGTTAGTCCCAGCGCGACTATGACTGTGGACGGCGACGCGTCCGTTTCCGCTAACGGTTATCTTTACCTCGACGATAGCAACTACTTTTATCTTTTGGGGAGTTTAAACAATAGCGGCTCTTTTACTACTTCTTCGGGAACTTTTTATTTATCGGGGAATTTTACTAACGGCGGCTATTTCGGCTGCGGTTCGGGCTTGTTTTTCCTCGACGGCGCTTCGAGCCAGACGTTTACCAGCTCGAACACGATGAGCTTTTATAATCTGATATTAACCAAAACGGGCGGAAATTTAATATTAAACTCCCACGTAAAGATTCTCGATAAACTGCGTTTGATTACAAGCAGTTTGGTCGATATAAAAACGAAAGATTTAATGATAGACGAGTCCGCCGATATATTTACCGACTGGGCTTCTTCAGAAGATTTCGACGAGAACCGCTGTATCTCAAGTTCTTCTGGGACTACATCGGGGGCTTTGGTGAGAGAAGTAGCCTCAGGCAATCCCGCCGTCGAGGTATTGGAGTTTCCGTTGGGAACGCCGGGCGTTTACACTCCGGCGACAATAACATTGAATAACGCCGTGTTTTCCGACGAGGCTTTTGTGGGCGTAAAGCAAATAGCTTTGGAACATCCGGAAGTAGAGAAAGAAGACGTGTCTTTAACTAAATATTGGAGCGTGTCTTCTAATAGCGTTACTATCCCCGACGACGGAGCGGATTTGGTTTTTTATTACGACCCGACCGAAGTCGAAGGCAACGAGGGAAGTTATAAGGTGTTGTATTATTCTCCCGCTTATCCCGACCCAAGCGGTAGTTGGGACGTTGACCCGGCGAATTTTAACCAAGTGTTATTTAATCAATACAGATTTTTCTCTCAAGAAGCCGACGCGATAGACGGCGATTGGACAGCCGGCGAGGAAGTGGCGGCGCTGTCAACTTATTACAGTAGAGCGGACGGCGATTATAACGACAATACCACTTGGTCGAAAGAAGGATTCGGCGGCGCGGTTTCTCCGACGGCTCCCGGTTCGGCGGCTGACAAAGTTTATATAGACGACAATACCGTAACTATTAACGAAGCTATATCGCCCGTCAATATTTTGGAAGCTCGAGACGGCTCAAAATTGGTGATAAACGGCGATTACGCTATCACCGGAGACACGGCTCGTATAGAAGCGGACGCAGTATTGGAAATCGCTCACAACGAAGGAATATCCGAAAGCGACGCGAGCGGAGCGATACAAACGGACGTTAGAGATTTAAGTTCCGACGTTGTATATATATATTCCGGCTCGTTTACGCAAACCAGCGGCGACGGCTTGCCGGACGACGTTCGTTCAATAGTGGTCGATAAGTCTAATTCCTCGACAATGACTATGGGGAAGATTGTTACGATTAACGATTCGCTGGTAATTAATTCCGGTTCTCTGGATTTAGATAACTATTCCTTAAACGGCACTACCGACAGCAGGACTTTTACGATGCGCGGCGGCGAATTGATAGTAAGAAGTTCGTTTCCCGTTGATTATCTTGCTCCTACTTTAAGTTCTGGGACAATTACTTTTTCTCAAAGCGGCTCGGGTATTTTTACTACTATTCCGAGTTCCGGCTCAACTCCGGCGGTGAATCAATATAATCATCTTAGGATTAAAGGCAACAGAACCGGCGCCAGCTCGATAACTTTCGCTCCCGAAGAGGAGATAAGAATATTGGAATCGTTAGATATATCCGAATTAGATTTCGACGCGGCTATTCCAAGATTCAATACTGACGGCTCTACGGTCGTATTTAAAAAGGACGGCGGCGTTCAGGATATACCTATGTCGCCTGGTTTGACGAGCGATTCGGCTTGCGGGATTCAATATTATAATTTGAAAATAGAGGGCGATGGAACTAAGCGTCTCAGCTCTCCGTTCGACCCTACTTTTATCGCGCTGAACGATTTGACCTTGGAAAGCGGCACGTTTACGTCGAACGGGTATAATTTGGAAGTGGACGGCGACTGGAAAAATAACGGAGCGATATTTAATCCAAATTCCGACGCCGTTATTTTCAGGGCTACCGACCCGACAATTACAAATTATATACGTTCGGGAAGCGTAAGCGACAATCCTTTTAATCACGTTACTATAGCAGGTTCCGGCGAAGTAATTCCGGCTAATGATTTACTTTTGCAAGGGAATTTAATAATAGAATCGTCATCGAATTTGACGATATCTTCGACGACGGTAACGTCTTTGGAAATAAAGGGCAACTGGACAAATTCCGGCGATTTTTCGCCGGCTAGTTCCACTGTGTCTTTTACTGGTTCAACTTCTCAAACTATGACAAATTCCGGCGACAACGAAACCTTCTATGATTTGACTGTAGATAATAGCTTGAACGGCGTGGACGCGTCTTCGGTAGGACCGGACGCGAATTACGGCGTAATAGTTAATAACCTGCTCGATTTGCGCGGCGGCAATCTTAGAACTAGAGGGCGGTACGCTAAAGTAATTGGCGACTTAACTCGTCCTGGAGCAGCCCCCGGTCATATTGACGGTTCGCTGAGAAAGGAGGTCTCGGCAAATTCAACGACGATAACCTACGAGGTTGGCTATGAGACGTCATATACTCCGGTGGTTTTAGAAATCAACGGTTCCGGCGGTTCGCAGGGGTATTTACAAGTAACCGCCGACACTTTAACAACAGTTACTTCGCCGATTTCGACTAACGGTTCTAATCTATTGCCCGCCGGTAGCAATATAGACGACGACAAGAGCGTAAGGAGGCAATGGGGAATTTCGGTTCCGACCAGTTCCTCTTTTAGCTTGAGCGACAGAACTTACGATATTAATAATTATTTTATAGCCGGAGCGAATCCAAACGGTGATTATAGAAACGGCGCCGACCCGTCGCTATTCGAAACGCGACTGTTGGTTGGTTCAGATTGGACGGGACCGGATAGATACGGCTCGCCCAAAACTGGGACGAGAGATAATGATTATACCGAATTTCGCGAATTATCTGAATTTGGGGCTTATGTAGTCGGCGAGCCGGACCATCTAAGCTTTTTCAGTATTTCGAGCGGTTCTTGGTCGGAGCCGTCGAATTGGTCCACTCAAAACTACTACGGCGAAGCGTCTTCTATCGCGCCGACCGACGACGGATACGTTTACGTCGGCAATAGTAAGACAATTACGCTGTTCGAAGACAAAACCGTTGACGGCAAAGTAACGATAGATTCTTTAGGCGTTTTGATGTGCGAGGATTATTCTTTATCGGGGACGGGCGACTTTTATTTGTATGTTCACGGAGCCTTAGGGATTGGCGACGCGGACGGCATTGCGAGTTCCGGAGCTACGGGAGCGGTTCAAACCTCGACGCGGGAATATAATTACGACAGTCATGATAGAGGGTATTTTATTTATACCGGTTCGGTTAATAATCAAGCTACCGGCGACGGCTTGCCGTCGAGAATGGCTACTTTAACCGTCGATAAAAGCGGCGGTTCTACTTTAAGATTGACTAACGACATAAACGTTTACGATAGCTTATCGATTGTTGACGGGGAACTGTTGGCGAGAGAGCCGGGGGGAGCTTCTGCAACAGACGTTACTCTCTTTGGCAATATGTTTTTGACAAGTTCTGGAACTTTTAGTCCTTATCAAGGCGAATTTTGGTTTAGCGGTAATACCTCTCAAACGGTAACCGCTATCAACGATATGTCTTTCTACGATTTAAAAGTGAACAACGAAACTGAGAAATCTCAGATAAAGTTTAAACCTGCAAGCGGCGGCTCGCAAAATATTACAATAGACAACACCTTGATTTTTACTTCTACTAACGAAGCGTATTTAAATTTAAGTCCGACAGTCAGCACGTTTACGCAAGCTCCCGATTACAACGAAGGCGAATGGTTTATAACAATCGACCAGTCCGCTACGGGCGTGGCTAGATTAGGAAACGGTTACGTCAACGGCGAGCTACGCAAATGGATTCCCGCCGACGATTTCAGCGAGATTATGTTCGAAGTAGGCCATGACACAATCTATTCGCCTTTTGCTTATGATTTAGACGTAGCCGGCGGAACCGCTGGATATATAGGCGTTCAAGTCGTTCCTCAGTTTCACCCTGAAGGAACTTATTTAGACGACATTAATTTTAATTATCAGCCGGAAAGAATAATTCAAAAGTATTGGCGCGTCTCTAAGCCCGACGGCGGAAGTTTTGATAAAGGAGGTAGAACGACGGTTATGAGGTGTAGGTATCGAGACCCTCAAGATATCCCCGGCGGAGCTCTTCAGCTTTGTTTTGATTTAATTTATTGGATGGGCGGAGCGACAAGCAATTGGCAGCGGCTTAGTCCGCCAAATAGCGGCGCGGGCTTCGCGGAAAATAATCAAGGCACGGGCTGGTGCGGCGATAGAGATATTATGAACGACGAAGCGACCTACGAGCCTTTGGGAACCGATACTTCTACTACGGCTTACGATATAGACGGTTCGATATCGCTCGGCAATTACGATTTGGGCGAAACGGAGAATAATAGATATTTGCTTGCCGACGTATTGGTTGGCCAGCAAGGACCCGCCGTCCAATATTATTACAGTATCGCAGACGGCGCTTGGAACGACCCTGATACTTGGTCAACCGAAGGCTACGAAAGCTCTGTTAATTCCACCGGTTCTTGGCCCAAAAGAAGACTGGACGTGGCGAAAATCGGGGACGGGCATACGGTAACTTTGAATTGTAATATTGGTTCCGGTTACGCTGGGTATTACGGTTCGGATACATATTACGAACAAAGGCTTGGCTCATGTATAATCGAATCGAACGACGACGGGGCGGGGCGATTGAATTTGCAGACTTACCAAATAAGAGCTAGCGTTTTTGAAATGCACGACGGAGGAATAGTTTCAACGGGAATAGAAGAAGGAATTCACGAAGATTTAAATAGAGGCAATATAATACGCCAGAAGCCGAGCGTTACGATAGCTCGAGACTTTAATTACGAGGAGCACGACAACGGCAATTATGTCTATACGGCAATTGGGAAACACTCGGACACTTGGGATAACGCTACGGATGAAAACTATTGTAATGTTAGAAGTTGGTATTGGAGGGCGGCTTACGCTTATATCGACGATTTTCATGTGGATAACGGAAGCTCTTTCAGCGCGCCTAACGTATTTGAGTTCAACGATAACGGAATGCAGCGAAGTTGGACCAGTTCCAATAGCGACGCCGGTTTTATGTATTGGTGCGATACGACTGTAAGGGTTACAGCTGGCAATACTTACACCGCAAGAATTTACGTTGACAATACCGGAGGATATAGCTTTTATTGTAGGATGTGGGTTGACACTGATTTCGACGGCGAATACGACGACCCGGGAGAAAGATTCCCAAGCGCGGGCGGAGAGTTGGTTTCGGGAGGATACGCCGACATCACGTTTTCTATTCCCGCCGACGCGCCGATGGGAACTACGAGGCTAAGAGTTCAATTGAGATACGGTTCAAACAGAGGACCTTGCGAATATCCCATATTGTCTTGGTGGTACGGCGAAGTTGAAGACTACACCGTGTTTGTAACAAATAATAATCTTGATTACGAGCAGGAAACCGGCGGCGACGTTCCGAATCAAATATCTAGTTTAACGGTCGAACCTTCAAATTCAAGCGCGACCGTAACGCAAACTACGGGCATTTCCGTTGCCGACGAGATATTGATTGAAAATGGAACGTTTATGCCGACGACAAATCCAATGAACTCGAGCGATATTCCCGACTATAGTTTTTCAGCCGCTTCCGGCGACTACGAATCGCTTACAGACGCGGTAAGCCCTTCTTTGTCGGGCGGGGACGCCGACGACGGTTATTATTCAAATATTTCTCTCGGATTTGACTTTACTTATTTGAACGCGAATTATTCGACGGTTTCCGCGAGCACAAACGGATTTTTATGCTTTGGCTCAGCCGCCGCCGTTCCGGGCAATGATTTAGCGTCCAACGGGGGCGCGGCGAGACCTATTCTGGCTCCTTTATGGGACGATTTGGATTTATCCTCGGGCAATTTTTCTTATAAAATCGAAGGCGACAGTCCTAATAAAGTATTTACGGCTCAGTGGGAAAACGTTCTCTGGAACTCCGGCGCCGGTTCGCCGGTAATATCGTTTCAAGTTAAATTATATGAAGCCGACGGCGAGATAGAATTTATATATTCTCGCGAATCGGGCGCCGTTAATAGCGGCTCGGCTTCGGCGGGAATTACCGCCTCGGCGACTGGAGCGGGCAATTTTATCAGTTTATCGGATTTTAGTCCGGCGCCGAACGAAAGTTATATTAGTTCTACTAATAATCTTAGCTCTAAGCCGGCGGAGGGGCAAATCTATTCGTTTACTCCAGCTTCCGCGCGATTAAGACTTCAGGGCGATTTTGTTAATAATAATACGAATACGTCTTTTGGCGAAGGAAGCGCGGGGACTTTGATATTCGACGGTTCGAACGACCAAAAGATAGAAGGTTCTTCGGAAACCGATTTTTATAACGTTTATTTAGACAATTCCGGCGAAAAGATTAAGCTAATCAACGACACTCGAATCAACAATAGATTGTCATTCGTTCAAGATAATTTTCTCGAGTTAAATCAAAAAACTTTGACTTTAGGTAGCGGAGCGGGGGATATTACTTCGTTTTCGAGCAGTTTTTCGTCGTCGAGAATGATTCTTTCCTCGACCTCGGGCACAGTCGGAACAATTAAGAAAGAATACACAACGGCGGCGGGCGCGAAGAACTACTTTTTCCCAATCGGCGTTTCCGACGATTACAATCCGGCGGATATAAGCGTTACGGGTTCTTACGCCGGCACGCCCGCTATTTCTTTACAGTTATATTCCGGCAAACATCCGGAAAGGCTAAAAGAGGAGATGTTGGAGAAGTATTGGAATGTTGATTTGGACGGAATCGGCTCCGTTTCAGCGAATTCTTTATCGTTTACTTATCTCGATTCAGACGTTTCGGGAGATACGGCGCTTTATATACCGTCTTTATATAAAACTAGCGGAGATTGGGAAATTAATCTCGGCGATTCGCCCAGAGCCAAGCCGAGTCCTATCGAGATTACGAACTCTCCCGTTGTCGAAGGCGATTGGACGGCGGGTCAAGCAGACGTTTTCTTCGAAGGCAGAATTTTTTGGAGTCGAAACAGCGGCAGTTGGTCGGTTCCGAGCAATTGGTCGAACGACCCGATTAATAAACACAGCGGACCGGCGGCTTCGTATTATCCTTCCCAGTTGTTTGAAAAGGACACCGTTATTATTGACGGACACGGGATAGAATACGGGGTAGAATCCGGAATTATCGATACTTTAAGAATGGGCGGACCGAACAATGGAATATCTACCGCTGGTAGAGGTATTTTGGAATTTTTGGGAACTCCGCTAAATAAATATTCTTTGACAATTTCAAGAAATTTGTTTTTAGATACTGACGGTAGAATAGAAAGCTCGACCGTAGCCGCCGGCGGAAGAAGAGATACTTTGATAGTTCAAGGCGATATTATTAATAATTCCGACGGAACGGCGGGCGTGGACGGAGGTATGCACTTATTCCAAGGCGGCGACGATTTTGTCGTTTTGAGTTTTACCGGAGACGAAAGCGCTACTGTTTCCGGCGAGGGGGAATTCGGGATTCTAGCCGATACTAGATTGGATAAAACCGACGGCTTGTCGGACACTTTGACTATTATGTCTAATTCATTCGGCGAAGCGACCGGAGCGGTTCCCTATCATTATTATCCGGAATCGGGCGTAACTACTTTGACTGAGTCGTCTTCTTCTTTGTCTTTGCCGTCGGCTACATTTTACCTTTCGAGCGGACCGAACGACGTTCATATGGGGTTGAATTCCGGTTTGAATATTTTAGACGTAGCGATGATTTCTAGAAGCTCGCTTTATTCCAATTCAAATACGACTATTAATTTGGAAGGCGGCGATTTATACGTCGGCGACGATGTTGACGAGCATTTTATATATAGAAACGGAACCGATTTCGACGTAATCGACGGCAGGGTGGACGTTGCCGGATGTTTTGAAAGACATTCCAGCGGCTCTTTGATTGATTTGTCCGTTGAGTCTTCCGGCGAAATTCGAGTTTTGAAAGAAGGAACCACCGAAATCGCTAAAAAAGGGTTTAATTTGGCAAACTCTTCTTCCACATACTCGGTTGACGGCGGCAGGATAATAATAGCTAAAGGCGCGGGAACGGCGAATCCCGATTATTTAGCCGGCGCCGCCGAAGGATTGGGTATGATAAACGGAGCGACGGTTCAAGCGGGAGATTCAGTTTTAACGCCCCCCGGAAACACTATTAAAGTAGCAGGCTCGACTCCAATTTATAATTTGCATTCAGTAGGAGTAGGAGCCAACACCGTGATTTCTAGTCAAATACTAACTATTAGCGCCGACTGGACTATCGACGACGACCATTCCGCCGAGTTGCGCGATAACAACGTCAAGTTAAGCGGCGATTTGATGAATTACGGAGCTTTCGACCCAAACGCGTCCGACGTTTCGACTGATTTAAGGCAGTTAACTTTGACGGCTTCCAGCGGTACGCAGACAATTTACAACGAAGACCCAGGCGGTTTGGAACTTTACAATTTAAGAATTGACAAAAGCGACGGCTTGGTTTTATTGGGCGGAGATAATTCTAATATAATCGTTAGAAACAACTTAGAGTTTTCGACTGAAAATCAAGTTGTTATAGATGCCAGAACAAATAGTCAATCGGTTGAAATGAGCCCCGTCGGCGGTTCTAATCCGCGAGTTTTCAGGAATGGATTGGGGCACATCGACGGAACGATGTATAGATATTTTGCTACGGGCGGCGGTTCGTCCAAGAAATTTTACGTAGGTTCCGATACGTTAGAGAGTTTCAGACCTGCGACAATATCGATATCAGGTTCGGGCGGTTCCGCCGGGTTGATAGGCGTTAATTTACACAACGTTGACCATACTTATATAGCGTCTTCTGAGGTGGACGTTTCGACAAATGTTCAGCGATACTGGGAAGTGTCGGAAAACGCCGCTTTTGATATAGGGAATAGGACTTATTCAATCAAGACGCAATATATGAATCCCGGGGATTTAAGAAATTCTCCCGATTTAACAATCTTTGAGCATAATTTATATTCGCCGGCGCTGCCTTCTACTCCACCGTCTTCATCTTGGACTGTTCCTCAAACGCAAAGCAGAACGGATACGACCGTTACTTCGATTGGACTGACGGAGTTTGGAGATATTGTGATAGGCGAACCGAACGCTATTTATTATTACAGCTATCAGAGCGGCGGATGGCACGACGCGGATACTTGGTCGCTCGACGGCTACGAAACGAAGACGACGCCAATTGTCGATTTGCCGGGAGAATCTAGAAATCATTTTGTGATGATAGGCAACGGCAAAACTGTAACCGTTCCCGCGGGCGGTCCTTATCCGGAGGTGAAAGCGGTAGTTGTCGAAAAGTATAACGACGACCCGGGAGCTTTATATATATATGGCGAGCTGGGGTACGTCAAAAGCGATAATTTTACTTTGAACGACGATTGCACTATTGCCGTGCAAAATATGAGCGGTTTGGAGAATTCCACGAGCGTAGGAGCGGTCAGAACAGACGCCGCGCCTAATTTGAACATTGGAAGATATATATTCAATAGTACTTACGGCAAGCAAAATACGGGAAAAGCTCTGCCTGAAACCGTCAAAGATATAATTGTCGATAATCAGTCGTCCGCCCCGAATAACATAGTGTTTATTTCGACTTATTCAGGCGCGCCCGATATATACGTGAACGATTCGATTTATACTGAAAACGGCGTTTTTAATCTCGGCGGCAGGGATATATTTTTATACGGACAGCTTGCGATGGAAAACAATTCGTCGATAAATCCGCTAACGTCCGATTTAACTTTTGCCAGCGCTACTTTTTCGCCGCCGTCTCATACGATAACTTTGGGAAATCAAGTCGGCGCAAATCTTTATAATCTGAAATTAACCGGCGGGGACGTTTACGTTTACGCTACTTCCGCTACCGATTTGGACAACGCGCATATTTTCGTCGAGAATTTGCTTGAATTCGACAACGCTTCGGATGTGGTTTTGAACGTTAGAACGGACGATAGAAAAGTTGTAATCGAGGACGGAGGCTCGGTAACGAGAACGCAAAGTACCGGCTATGTTGACGGCATACTTCAAAAGCGGACATACGCGGGCGCGGGTTCGTATTTATTTGAAATTGGCAACGGGAGCGATTACACTCCCGCCACGGTCGATTTTAGCGGAGCGGGCGGCTCTGACGGCGACATAGCTGCGCAAAACGTAACTCCCGTCCCCGACGAGCCTAACATCGGAAACCGTTTAGACCCGGGAGCTAGAGTTCCTCGATATTGGTCGATTATTCCAGACGTCGCGGGCGGTTTCGATTTAGGGACTAGAGATTTAAACCTTAATTTAGAGTTTCCCGCTTCGGAGCTTGGTGGATTAACTCTTGAGGACGTTGTTGTCAGACGTAAAAGCATTCCCGCCGAAACTCCGGTATGGTCGCAAAGGATTTTCAGCGAATTAAGTTGGAGCCCCGCCGTAGCTTCTGTTGAGTTAGACGCCGCGGCTACCCCTTGGGCTGGATTAGGCGAATTCTATATTGGCGAGAAAGCGCCCAGAACTTTTTATAGCTTGCAAACAGGCAACTGGGATGAGAATACGACTTGGACGTTCAATAGTTCTCATTCAGGCGCTCCCGTGCCGACTGGAGTTTATCCTAACACCGACGCTAGCGAGCTGGAGGATAACGTAGAAATTGGATTGGACCATATTGTAACTTTAAATTTGACCGAATCTAACGTCGATACATTAAGGATTATCAATAATTCCAATTTGGATATGCAGACAAACGTAGTTGATTGCGATATTTGCTCTAGTTCCGGTTTGTTTGAGCTTGCCGACAACGGTATGATAAGTTTCGGCGCAACGAGCGTTCCAAGCGCTACTTCTACAATGGCTAATTTTGCCGATTACGTTATGAGCTCAGGTTCGACTATAGAGTTTTACGGAACGCAGACGCTGCCGGCTAATCCATTCGGTCTTTCCGCTTACGAAAACGTATTGATTAATTTGTCTGGGACTAAACTTGTTACTACTCCAATTACAATAAACGGCGATTTGACAATTTCAAACGACGCCACCCTAAGAATTCAGAACATAGACGCTCTTAAAGTATTAAATAACGTAATAAACAGCGCTAATCTTACTAACGAAGGAGTGATTGAAATAGGCGAAGAGTAGCCTATCTTTCAATCGTCGTTTATTCGAAAAATTCGCGTTTCTTTTCTATTATTTTCCTATTATTTTGTTTGCGTTTTAAAAATGTTAACTTATCGAAAAATAATTTTAATTTAAATAATATTTAAAGCGGAGGAGGCATAAAAATATGCGCCGAAAGGTATCCGAAGTTAATATTGAGTGCGTTAAAGGAGATATTGTCTTTCAAGAAGGAATCGACGCGGTAGTTAACGCGGCGAACGCGGAATTGCGAATAGGCGGAGGAGTGGCTGGAGCTATTCATAGAGCCGCCGGACCGGAGTTGGAAAAGGAATGCCTATCGCTCGCCCCGATTAAACCCGGAGAAGCCGTAATTACAAAAGCTTATAACTTGCCAAATAAATACGTTATTCATTGCTTAGGACCAATCTATAGAATCGATAAGCCTGAAGATAAGTTTTTGGCGAATTGTTATCGCAACGCTCTTAAACTCGCCGAGGAATATAGAATAGAATCTATAGCCTTTCCGGCGATTTCTACGGGAGCATTCGGTTATCCCCTCGAAGAAGCGGCGGAGGTAGCTCTATCGACAATCAAAGAGGAAATCCCAAATTTGGCAATCATTAAACTGATTAGAATGGTACTGTTTAGCCAGAAGGATTTAAGAATTCACGAAGAAAAATTTAGGCGGATTTATGGTTGATATAACGGGAACTTACACTGACCAATACGAACTGGCTATGGCTCAGGTTTATTATTTGGAGGGGCAGAAGGATAACAAGGCGATTTTCGATTATTTTTTTAGAAAACTTCCTTTCAATTGCGGTTACGCCGTTTTCGCCGGATTGGAAAATGTATTGGATATATTGGAGAATTTGCGATTCGACGAGAAAGATATTGAGTTTTTTAAAAAGCAAGACTTCCATCCCGAATTCATAAATTATCTGCGTGATTTTGAGTTTAAGGGGAACGTTTACAGTTCCACGGAAGGCGATGTCGTTTTCCCGACGCGTCCGATTTTGCAAGTTGAAGCGGATATAATAGAAGCGCAGATAATTGAGACTATGCTTTTAAATATATTGAATTTTCAGACTTTAGTAGCCACCAAGGCAAGAAGAATGTTCAGCGTCGCCAAAGGCAAGAAGTTAGTTGATTTCGGCTTGAGGAGAGCGCACGCTTTGGGCGGCTACGACGCCGCGCGCGCAGCGGCTATCGGCGGTTTTGAAGCGACAAGCAACGTCCGCGCTGGGCGAGATTTTGACATTCCGATTTCCGGCACGATGGCGCACTCTTTTGTTCAGAGCTACGACGAAGAGTTGGAATCTTTTCGCGATTTCGCGGATATTCATCCGGATAATTGCGTCTTGTTAGTCGATACTTACGATACTTTGAAAAGCGGGGTTCCGAACGCGATAACAGTCGGCAAGGAGATGAAAGAGCGCGGCGAGAAACTAAAAGGCATACGCTTGGATAGCGGCGACTTAGCTTATTTTGCGAAAGAAAGTCGCAAGGCGCTGGACGAAGCCGGCTTGGATTACGTTAAAATAGCGGCGTCTAATCAGCTCGACGAGTATGTAATCAAGAGTCTTATCGAACAGAGCGCCCCGATTGATTTATTCGGCGTCGGTACGAAATTAATAACCGGACAGCCCGACGCGGCTTTGGACGGAGTTTATAAGCTGGCTTACGCTAACGGCAAACCGCGAATCAAGCTTTCCGAAAACGTTGTTAAAATTACTTTGCCGCATAGTAAACAAGTTTATAGAATAAGAGATAGAAACGGCGAATTGATAGGAGCGGACGCTATCGCTTTGAGAGAAGAGAGAGACGTTAACAGAATGAGTTATATATTTAAGTCGGGGAAATCGCTTCAGTTCAAAGACAGTCAAAAAGAGCCTTTGCTTAGTAAAGTTATGGATAACGGCAAAAGGACAGAATCCTCAAAATCGATTCGCGAAATAAAAGATTATAGCTTGAGACGCTTTGAAGAATTGCCGAGCGAATTTAAAAGGTTTGAAAATCCTCATATTTATAAAATCGGTATAAGCGACAGTTTAAAAGAAGAACGCGATAAATTAATTTCCAAGATTAAAGAAGAGGCTTAATATGAAAGCATTAGTAATTGTAGATTCGCAAAACGACTTTATGCCCGGAGGTTCTTTGGAAGTTCCCAAAGGCGACGAAATTGTTCCGATTGTAAATAAGCTGCAGGATAAGTTCGATTTAATAGTAGCCACTCAGGATTGGCATCCCAAAAATCATATCAGCTTCGCTTCGAATCACGAAGGTAAAGAGCCGTTTGAAACTATAGAATACAAAGAAATAGAGCAAATTCTTTGGCCCCAACATTGCGTTCAAGGCTCGAAAGGAGCGGAATTCCATTCCGATTTGGAAACTCATAAAATCGAAGCGTTTATCAGGAAAGGAATGAATCCCGAGATAGACAGCTACAGCGGTTTTTACGATAACGGGCATTTGAAAAATACCGGGCTTGCCGGTTATTTGAGAGAAAAAGATTGCGACGAGATTTATTTTTGCGGCTTAGCCGCCGACGTATGCGTATATTTCACGGCTAAGGATTCGCTTAAGGAAGGATTTTCTTCGACTTTAATATCAGACGCGATAAGGGCGTTGGACGGCGACAAGTTCGCCAAAATGAAAGAAGAGCTAAGCGCCGAAGGGATGAAATTTACAACGAGCGGCGATTTGCCGGGTTAGAATTATAGCTGTTTTAAAATCGAAGAGAGGTTGTCTCAAAACTCAAATATTACATCGAGGCAAGCCCCGATGCGTCCTTCGCGATAGATGGGGCTGTCTCAGATGTATATTAATAGAGCGTTTTCTAATATATTCGCGTCAAAAAATCTCCATTTCTGGATTCCCGCTTTCGCAAGAATGACGTCTAGAGGTCATTCCCAACTTGACTGGGAATCCAGAGAAGACGATAATTTTTGGAACCATACTATTAGACTTTGCAATATTGTTAATACAATCGAGTTTTGAGACAGCCCCTTGACGGCTCTCGTTAACAGTCCTTTTTAGAGGTCAGCTGTCGCGCCCGAACGACGCTTTCACTCTTGCAAACAGCTAAAGCTGTTTGTTGCCGGAGCGATAGACCTCGAGACAATCTCATTCAACTTTACGATTTGGGAATTAACTTTGAGATTTAGAACTTGGGTAGTTGTTCCGTTCTAATTTAATGAAAAATAGAATCTTATGGCGTGAATGTTTTCTACGATATATTGAACTTATTTGTTATTCTCTTTTTTTTTGATTAAATTTTAAGAATTATTAATTTTTTGAGTTATTTTATTGTTAAACTTTCGAATGGATGTTTAGAAGTTTTTTTCTTTTGTGAACCTTCTTAAGACGTCCGTTCTTTTTTAATAAAGGATTAAAGAGATGATTGATAAAACGGGAGACGCGATTTATAATAAAAAGCAGAGGCGGATAGCCGGAAAGATTTCATCTAAAGAGATTGCGCTTGAAAGATGGAAGGATTGGAAGTGGCAGTTAAAGCATTCGATTAAGGATTTGAATACATTTGAGAAGTTATTGGGAATACAATTCGAAGCTGATGAACGCAAAGAGTTGGAAGAGACGCTCGAAAAATTCCCTTTGTCGATAACGCCCTATTATTTATCTATAATCGACGAAAAGGATTACAGGAACGACCCTGTTTATTTACAAGCGTTTCCCTCCCCTTCGGAATTACTAATACAGGATTTCGATATGAAGGATCCTTTGGCGGAGGACGAGGACAGTCCCGCTCCCTATATAACGCATCGCTATCCAGACCGGGCGCTTTTTCACGTTAGCAACGTATGTTCGATGTATTGCAGGCATTGCACGAGAAAGCGAAAAGTAGGCGACACGGATTTTATTCCGAGCAAAGAAGTTTTACAAAAAGGTATAAAATATATAGCTAACACTCCGCAAATCCGCGACGTCTTGCTTTCCGGCGGCGACCCGTTTATGATGAACGACGATTATTTAGATTGGCTTTTATCCGAGATTCAGTCTATTCCACACGTCGAGATTATAAGGATAGGCACGAGAATGCCGGTAGTCTTGCCTTATAGGATAACGAGCGAGCTGGTCGAAATGTTAAAAAAACATCAGCCTTTATGGATTAACACTCATTTTAATCATCCGAGGGAAATTACCAATTCGGCAAGGGAATCTTTGAAGAAATTAGCGGATGCCGGCTTTCCGCTCGGCAACCAAACGGTTCTTTTAGCGGGAATCAACGATTGCCCGAGAATTATGAAAAGCCTCGTTCATCGCTTGGTTGAAAATAGAGTTAGACCTTATTATTTATATCAATGCGATTTATCGGAGGGACTGTCGCATTTTAGAACGCCCGTAGCGAAAGGTATCGAAATAATCGAAAGTTTAATAGGGCATACGTCCGGTTTGGCGGTTCCGACATACGTAATAGACGCTCCCGGCGGCGGCGGGAAGATTCCCGTAATGCCTAATTATTTAATTTCTTGGTCCACAAACAAAGTAGTCCTCAGGAATTACGAGGGCGTTATTACGACTTATAAAGAGCCGGATTCATATAAGCAATTTTTCTGCGATAGAAATTGCGAGAATTGTCATTTGGATTTGAAATTGGAAGGCGCCGTCGAATACAAAGCGACGGGCATTGCCGAGTTGCTCGAGTCTCAAGATAACGGCGTGGCTTTAGTGCCGGAAAACACTGAAAGGTTATCGAGGAGAGAAGAATAAAATAAAAAGGGATTTATGCATTGGATTGATTTCGGAATTTTTACGGCTTATATGCTCGCGGTATTCGGTATCGGAGTGTATTTTTTTAGGAAGAACGTTGACAGGGAAGATTACTACGTAGGCGGTAGGAAAATTGGACATTTCCATATCGGATTGTCTATAGTCGCCACCGACGTCGGCGGCGGTTTTTCGATTGGCTTAGGCGGTTTGGGCTTTTTGATGGGGCTCTCCGGCAGTTGGCTTTTGTTTACCGGTTTGCTTGGCGCTTGGATATCCGCCGTATTAATTATTCCGAAAATTAAGCGAATCGACTTAAAACACGGAATGATAACGTATCCGGATTTCCTGCGGCATCGTTTCGGCAATAAAGTAGCTTTAATCGCCGCTATTATTTCCGGATTGGGTTATCTGGGCTTTACCGGCGGTCAGATATTGGCGGGAGCTAAGCTGGCGGCTGGGACGATTTTCGCCGATATCCCGTTAGATATGGACCCTATCACGTTTGCTCTGCTTATTATAGCGGGCGTTATTCTAATATATACCGTGCTAGGCGGTTTAAACGCCGTAATATTTACCGATTCAATTCAATGGACTATTTTGCTCAGCGGGCTTATCTTTTTCGCCATTCCTTTTGGAATTAGCGGTATAGGCGGTTGGGAGGCGTTTCAATCTAAATTGGAGCCGGAATACTTTAGTTTAACTAACGTGTCGCTGGTGCAAGTGATAAATTGGGTGGTTACGATAGCGCCTATCTGGCTTATCGCTATGACGCTATATCAAAGGATGTTCGCTTGCAAGAACGTAAAAGAAGCTAAAAGAGCTTGGTTCGTAGCGGGAATTTTCGAATATCCGATAATGGCTTTCACCGGCGTTTTCCTAGGTATGCTGGGCAGGATTTACTTTCCCGAAGTTGACCCGGAGATGGGGCTTCCAATGGTGATTAAGGACGTTCTGCCAATTGGTATCAAAGGAATTGTTATAGCGGCGTACTTTTCGGCTATTATGTCCACGGCGGATAGCTGTTTGATTGCTTCTTCCGGCAATTTCGTTAACGACGTTATCGAACGTTATTTCTTAAAAACCGATTCCCACAAGAAATTAATAAGAATATCTCAATTAGCTACTTTGATAATAGGCGTTATAACTTTTATAATAGCGAGTATGTTCACAATGGTTTTGGATGTTATTTTGCACGCCTATTCGTTTATGGTCGCGGGCTTAACTATAATAACGCTGGCGGCGTATTTCGCGAAAAGAGTTTATCCTAGTTCGGCAATCGTTTCTATGATAGCAGGCGGAGCGGTGGATTTATTTTTGATATTTTCAGCCTTTGAGACGCCTATTGGGCTTCATCCGAGCTTCTACGGAATATTAACGGCGGCTATCGTATATTACGGCGGTTCTTTCATTGAAAGGAACGGGAAAAAATACGGTAATATTCCTGAAAAATCTTCTAATAATTAAGAAATAAACTTGCAAATATTAAATTAATTTAATATATTTATACAAGTTGTTTAATTATTTAGGAGAACGTTATGGTCGTGGACGTAACAAACGCCGAGCCCGCTTATAGATCTAGATTAACGCTCGAAGGCGGTCAAGCCGCCGAAGCGAACCGTAACGTTCAAGCGCGAAGAACGCGTGAAAACGCCGAGAATAACAACGCCGAAGAAAACAACGCGCCAAATAATCGGGACGCCGCCGCGTTAAATTCCAACGCCGCGAGACCCGAAAGAGGTTTAGCGAGGGCTACCGGAGTAGTCGAGCAAGCCGACGCCGCGCTCAATGAAATCGAAAATAATCTTGTTGAGATTAGAAATAACGCCCGAAGAGCGCGAGAAGAAGATTCAACTGCGCGGGAAAGAGAAGAACTTCAACGAGAGGCGAGAAACAACGCAGAGAATATAAATAGAATATACGAAAACGAAACCTACGAAGAAGAGCCGTTGTTGAGACGAATGGAGCAAGGCGGCTTAAATTTCAGAGTGGGCGAGAATACTAATATAACGGCGGCTTTTGAAAGGGCGAACGCCGAAGAAACTCAAGAGGCGAACGCCGAAGGTTTGGGCGTCGCCAACGCAAATTTTGAGACGAGAGAGAACGCGGATAATGTGGAAAGAGCCGCCAATAACGCTATCGATACTGTCGAGAGGCGTAGAGGCGATTTGGAGAACGTACGCGGGAATATTAATAATATTGCCGCCGAAGTTCAGAATAACGCGAATCTCGATAGAGACAGAATAATGAATGCCGAAAACGCCAGAGAAGAAACCGTTAACGTAGCCGAGTTGATTCTCGAAAATAACGAAGAAGCGACGCAGTCCCAGGCAAACGCGAGATACGATGACTATATCGGTTTGTTGAGAGCTGGATTAATAGAGACTCAAGAAGAACCCGAATAGTCGATTCTTATTTTCCATAATTTTTCCCCTATACCTTATATTCACGTAGAATATTTGTATATTTATCAATTATTATTTAATTGATAATTGTGTTTTGTTATATTAATTCATAAAAGCTATGAGATTAAATAGGTTCGCTTTAGTTTTCGCGTTACTGCTTATTCTGTCGTTTTCCTGCGGGGAAAAAGAAAAGGAACCGAAGAAGCCTGAAGTTCCCGACCCTATATTAATGTTTAGGAACGACTTCGCTCGGTCGGGGGCGTTTTATTCTCAACCCGGGAAATTGGACACCGTGTTTCCGCTCGTCAAAACGAACGAGCCAATCAAATCGACGCCGGCTGTCGTCGATTCTGTTTTATATGTCGGCGCTAACAACAATTATTTTTACGCTTACGATTTGAAAGGCGACAGCGTTTTATGGAAACACAAGGCGGCGTCCGATTTATCTTCTAATCCGGCGATTAGCGACAGCTTAATACTTTTCGGCTCCGACGACTTTCGTTTCTATTGCTTGGATAGATTTAGCGGCGAAGTTCGATGGAAATATATCACGAAGAACTATATATGGTCGAGCCCATTGGTTAGAGAGGGCTTAGTATTTTTTGGCGGCAATGACGGCTATTTCAACGCTATCGATATTGAAACGGGCGATTTGAAATGGAGGAAGAAACTTGGCGAGGAAGTCCGTTCCAGTCCGGCTATTAAAGATACCGTCGTTTACGTCGGCTCGATTAGTTTCGAGAGCGGCTTTCTTCACGCGCTCGACGTTGAAAGCGGCGAAGAAATTTGGAAGTTTAAAGTAAACGAGGGCGTGTTCGGCGCCCCGACTGCAGGGGATACTATTGTTTACGTGGGAGCCTGGGGCAAAAATTTCTATGGATTGCGCGCCAATACCGGCGAGAAGATGTGGGAGTTCAAAACTGACGGTTCGGTGTTTTGTTCGGCGGCTATGGGCGATAGCGTTTTATATTTCGGCGATTTTTCGAACGTCTTTTACGCTTTGAATAGATTTAGCGGCGAGAAGATTTGGTCTTTTACAGCCGACGAGAAGATTTTCGCTTCGCCCGCTTTAGCCGATTCGGTCGTCTATTTCGGAGATTTGGGCGGTAGCTTTTATTCTTTAGATACTCGAAGCGGCGAACAATTAAATAAAATTGAGCTTGGGAATCCTTTGACCGCCAGCCCGGTAATATACGGCGACGCCGTTTATCAGGGATGCGACGACGGCAATTTGTATATATTAGAATCTGAATAACGGGGCAGTTTTTATGTTCGATAAAATCGAAAAGTATAAGAATTCGACGATTCACCACGGAGAAAACAATAAGCGATTGTATTTAATGAAATTGGATAAATCCGATTATCCCGATATAATCCTGGAACTGAAAGAGTTCGCCGAGGAGCGCGATTACGAGAAGATTTTTGCAAAAGTCCCCGAATGGTCGGCGGAAGAATTCGAAAAAGCGGGCTACGAAAAGGAAGCTTACATACCGAAATTTTACGACGGGGAAACCGACGCGCTCTTCTTTTCCAAATTTTTGAAAAAGGAAAGAGCCGAACTTTCCGAAGAAGAAAGAACTAAAATTGAAGACATAGTCAAACTCGCTAAATTGAAAAGCGACAATTTGAAAAACTTAGAGTTAAAGGAAGGCTATTCGTTAAAAGTGTTGGAGCCGGAGGACGCAGAGAATCTTTCCGAGTTGTATAAAGTAGTATTCGAGACTTACCCGTTTCCAATTCACGACCCCGATTATATAAAGAAAACAATGGCGGAACATATTATATACTTCGGCGTTTTTAAGGACGGCAGAATTGTATCCGCTTCTTCCGCCGAATGCGACCAAAAGGCTCTCAATTCGGAGATGACGGATTTCGCCACCCACCCCGATTACCTCGGCAACGGATTCGCCGTTAATCTTTTGGAGCTTATGGAAAAAGAAATCAAAAAGCAAAACTACCAGCTCGCCTATACAATCGCGCGTTCCTTCTCTCCCGGTATGAATATAACGTTCGCCAAGATGGGCTACAAGTTTACTGGAACGCTCGTTAACAACACGAACATTTCCGGCGAAATAGAGAGTATGAATGTTTGGTATAAAATAATATAAAGCAATAGACGACGCAAATTATTAGTTTTTAATTTACCTATTAGGTAAAATATATTCTTGTTATTATCGCCTTAATATATTAGATTGCAATGGAAATTAGTTTTAAAACTAAAAAATTGAGAAAAGTTAGCGGCGAATTTAATAAGGCAAAGAAAGAATACGGCGAAGTTTGCGCAAAAAAGATAATAGCAAGGTTAAACGAATTGCAAGCGGCGGAAAATCTGAGAGATATTGAAAGATTAAAGTTTCCCGGATTGCATTGGCTGAAGGGAAAACGCAAAGGACAAGCGGCGGTAAAACTAGAAAATCCGAGAAGATTAATAATCGAGCCGGTTGGAACGGAATCAAGGGACTTCAGAGACATTGAAAAAATAATTATCGTTGAAATAATAGATTATCATTGATTATGAGCGAAGTAAAATATAAACCGGATTACGCTATTCACCCCGGCGAAACGCTTAGGGATACTCTTGACGCTTATGATATGAGCCAACGAGAGCTTTCAAAAAGAACGGGGATTTCCGAGAAGCATTTAACGGAGATAATTAGAGGCGCGAATAATATAACTCCGAGGACGGCTTTAAAGCTCGAAAAGGTCTTCGGCGTTAGCGCGACTTCTTGGAATAATTTGCAAAAAAATTACGAAGAAACGGTCGCGAGAATAGAAAATAGCGAAAAAATTAAAAAGGATATCGAGATTTTACCTAAATTTCGGTCGGCTTATAAATCCTTATACGAGATTGGTCTAGTAGATAAAACACAGAAAAAGCAAAAGAGAGTTGAGGAGTTGCAGAAATATTTCGCCGTCGATTCTCTGAGAAATGTGGAGCCAACTTACGATTTTATTTATTATAGGAAATCAAACGCCAAACCGGACGAATATTCAGTCGCGGCTTGGCTTTGTTATGGTGAAATTAAGGCAAGAGAGATTGACCCGCCTAATTTCGACGCAAAAAAGCTAAGCGCTTCGATTCCTAAGTTGAGAAGTCTAACAGTCGAGACTAAAGCTAAATTTTTAAAACAAATTGAAGAGATATGTTTCTACGCCGGCGCCGCTTTTGTTTTTCTACCTTATTTTGCCAAAACATATTTGAACGGAGCGACGAGATGGATTGGCGGTAATCCGTTAATACAATTAAGCGATAAAAACAAATACCAAGATATTTTCTGGTTCACTTTTTTTCACGAACTTTGTCATATATTAAAACACGGCAAGAAAGAAGCTTTTTTGGAATACGAGAACTCGAAGAGCGAAACTGGCAAAGAAAAAGAAGCCGACAAATTCGCTCAAGAAATATTGATTAAACCGATTCCTTATAAGAATTTTGTCGCTTACGGAAATTTTTCGAAATCCGCTATTTCAAAGCTCGCTAAAGACATTCAAGTCGATAAGGGCATTGTAGCGGGGAGATTGGCAAAAGACGGCAACGTTTCTTATGAAGAAATCGAGAGTTTAAGGAAGAAGATTTAAAGCGATTGGCAGACGCCCGAAATTTAATTCGGCGTTGTCGCAAGAGGAAAGGAGAGCGACAGTCGAGAGCAATTCATAACAGTATCCTATTTTGTCGAAATATATATGTTGTAGGGGTTGAAGATTTTCAACCCCTACTCTTTTTTTAAAACAAACTATCATCATCGTTCTTTTCGACTTTGAAGTGTTTATACGCCAGCTCGGTCGCTTTTCTGCCGCGGGGCGTTCTTTGTATGAAGCCTTGCTGGATTAAAAACGGCTCGTAAACTTCTTCTATCGTGCCGGCTTCTTCGCCGATAGCCGCCGATATTGTGTTGATGCCGACCGGTCCGCCGCCGAATTTTTCCAGTATTGTCAGTATTATCCGTTTGTCCATATCGTCCAATCCGTATTCGTCAACTTCTAAGGCTTCGAGCGTCATTTTCGATATTTCCTTAGTTATTTTTCCGTCGCCTTTTACTTGCGCGAAGTCTCTGGCTCGTCTTAAAAGTCTGTTGGCTATTCGCGGCGTGCCTCTGGAGCGTTTCGCTATTTCGACGGCGCCTTCTTCGTTTATTTCCGCGCCGAGAATGCTGGAGGAGCGCTTCACGATTTGCAGAATGCTCTGGGCGGGATAGTAGTCCAGCCGGTTCATTATTCCGAACCGCGAGCGCAAGGGAGCCGTCAGCAGTCCCGCTCTCGTTGTGGCGCCGACTAAAGTAAAGTTCGGCAAATTGATTTGGATTGTCCGAGCCGAGGGTCCGGAGTCTATCATAATATCCAGCCGGTATTCTTCCATTGCCGAATACAGATATTCTTCTACTATCGGCGTTAGGCGGTGTATTTCGTCTATAAACAATACTTCGTTCGCTTCCAAATTAGTCAGCAAGCCGGCTAAGTCGCCGGGCTTTTCCAGAACCGGTCCGGAGCTTATTTTAATATCGACGCCCAGTTCTCTGGCGGTTATATAGCTCAAGGTCGTTTTGCCGAGGCCGGGAGGTCCCGTCAGTAGAACGTGGTCGAGCGCTTCGCCTCTTTGTTTCGCCGCTTCGATGAATATCTTCAGATTATCGACAATTTTAGTTTGCCCGACAAATTCGTCGAATATCTTAGGGCGCAACGCGACTTCAAATTCGTCGTCGTTTACCGTTGCTGGCGAGGTTATGTCTGATTTTCGCTTTTTGTCTTCCATAATTTCGATTAACTAATTCAAAAGATTATTCAAAATACGGATTTGCTCAAATATACCAAAATCCAAAATAGAGATTGGTTATTATCTCGGTCGTTTTTAAATTGCTTAGGATTTGGATAACGATATTATTGATTTATGGGAAAATCGAACAAAAAATATATATTCTCGCCCTTAGTAAATCTCATTTTGTATGATTTGCTACTGATTGCCGCTCCTTTCCTGATGCTTCAAAATTATCTACAAAAATCCATTAGGGATTTGTCCGAAGTGAGCTTGGAATTGTTCGGCGTCGAAATTCCCGTTCTGGTTTTTACCGCGGCGGTAGCGCTTATTGCCTTAATTATATATTTATTTAGGAGGATTACTTTAACGAGGTTATTATTTTCGGGCGTTGTTTTAGTTATGATAGCGATTGGTCAGTGGACGGCTGATTTCTATATGGCGCATTCTTTCTATGATTTGCAAAACAATTGGCATTATTTCGCTTACGGACTTTTCTCTTTCGTTATGTATCGATACGTGAATTCCCATAATTTGCCACTTCAAAAGACGATTCTAATTATTTTTCTGAAAGCGGCGGCGTTATCTACTTTCGACGAAGGCGCTCAGGTGTTTTTGTCGGATAGAATATTCGATATCTGCGACATAGCCAAGGATATGTGGGGCGCTTTAATGGGGATAATAATCGTTTTCCTAATCGTTCGCGAAGGCAAAGATTTTAAGAGTAGAAAATTTCGTCGTCGTAAGCTAAAGGATTACTTGCGCTTTCCGTCCTCGGTTTTAGTTTTGGGAGTTGTCTTTTCTTATATTTGGCTGTTAATCGCTTCTTCTTTAACTGAAACTGAATATATAGTTGAAGCGGTAGCGCTGACCGTTATCGTATTTATATTGGTTTTTTTCATTTTACATTTAAGCCAATTCAAGGTTTTTCAATACTTTTTTACGGGTTTAGCTATCGTTTTGATAATCTTATTTATCTGGCGAGTCTCGAGTTATGAAAAACAAGTTAAATATGAATCGCCCGGAGTTACGTCTTACAAAGGAGTTCCGATATTGTATTTTGATTTCATAATATTCCCAAGCGGCGGTTTTAGAATAGTCGATAAAAAGGAGTTCTTTTATAAAGGCGACCGTTACGTTCTATACAGGCGCAAAGCGGATATACTTTTGATAGGAAGCGGACCAAACGGCGAAGGCGGACAAGGATTCGAAGGAACGCAGTTTGTTGAGAATAAATATTTTCTTTACAATCCTATAGCTAACGCCGGGATGCAGGTATTGATTTTTGAAACTCCCGAGGCGTGTAAGGTATATAATCGTTTGAAGTCCGAAGGCAAAAAAGTTCTGTTTATAGTTCACAATTACTGATATGACCGAAAAACCAAAGACAAATAACGACGTAAAACCCGAAAGAATCCTATCGATAATGATAGGGGGCGTTTGGGCTTTTATTGTAATCTTCGCGATTGTTTCTTTGAGCGAACCCGATTGGCTGACAATGGTTTCGAAGAAGAACAAAAGAGAGGAAGTCGGGACGATGATAAAAAACGGCGTCGCGTTATCGCGAAAAGGAGAAGAACAAAAAGCTATTCAAACGTATAAAGAAGCGTTGGAGATAATGCCGAGTTTCGCCGAGGCTAAAGTAAATATGGGAGTGTCTTATAAAAGGCTACATAAATACGATAAAGCAATAGAACTATTTCGCGAAGCTTTGGCTATGTCCCCGCCTGATTCGTCGAATATCTATTCTAATCTAGGCGACGTTTACTCGGCTTTGGGCGACACCGTGAAAGCCAGAAAGTATTTCCAGAAAGCAATGGAAAGTGAAATATCGATTATTTCCCGTTTAATGAAAGAGGGAAACTTCTATTTTCGAAAAAAGAATTGGGGGAAAGCTCTTAAGTTTTACGAACGTTGCTTAAATAAACGTTTCGATATGAAAAATCACTATATTTCCACGTTAAAAAAAGCTAGGGTTGATTATGTAAGAGAGCCTAAAGAGCTTAAATCAATAAAAAGTTTGTTAACCGAGAGCGAAAAACGAATAAACAAAAGGTTGCATCGTTTTGACAGTTCAGCGTTTATCAAAACCGTTAAGCAAGATAAGGGGCTTGCCGTTAACTACAATAAAGTCGGGTTCTGTTTGGCGAGGACGGGGCGTTTCGACGAAGCTATAGACTGTTTTTACAAAGCGCTCGAAGTTTGGAGCGATTACAGAGACGCGAAACTTAACGTACGATATATTTTAGAAAAACGAGATAAACTTGACTAGTCCTGATTGAACCCAATTATTAAAAATAATTAATTAAAAAAGTTTGAGACTTTTGAGTTCCTATTGTGTCTTTCTAGGTAAGATTGAATACAAAATTCATTATATTATATCAGTAAAATTTACTAATTTGCAGTGGTAGAGGTTATGTGAAAATGTAGGGATGAATAAAAAGAACTTAGATGATTGATTCAATTAAATAGATGTACTTGTTATAATTTAAATAGTTTTATTAACTTTTTGGAGATTTTATTATGTTAAGTAAATTGCTTACGCGTTTCGGTTTTTTGTTGATAGCTTTCTTCGCGCTTTCAGTTCTTAATTTAAAAGCGCAAGATTGTGATCAGGTTCAAGAAATGGATTTTGAATATGATCATTCGGCGTATCAACAACTATATCCGAGCTATGATTATAACTGGACGGGGTACGTATATTACTACCGTTACAGAAGTTATAATTTGCCTTTTTCTTTCTGTTTCGACGGTAGAACTTTCAACAGAGTATATGTAACCGGCAACGGACAGGTTCAGTTCTATCCTTGGCCCAGCGGCGGTAGGATTTATTATTATTACCACAGATGGCTAGGAAGATATAAGAACTTGATTTCGGCATGGGGCGCTCAGATGTACGGCGCCGGTTCCTATTACGGAAATCAAGTGGGCGCTAGAAACGGCTGGGCTGTCAGAGGTTCTTCTCCGAACCGAGTTATGGTTTTTGAATGGTACAGAAATGTTTTCCATTATAGAACCGGTTCTCGTGTAACGTTCCAAATTCAATTGCACGAAGGAAATAATCAGGTGGTAATTCACTACGGCGAGATGAGAGGCTCAGGATATTATTATTATTGGGAGTATTATCCGGATACATACGGTTGGCTTTATTATCGTCCGATTACTGGGATTGCAGGAAGCGACGGAAGCACGAGTTCTCCCGGAACAGATTATATAAACATCTATCCTCCCGGCGCGCACGGAGCCAGCGAATGGGAAGCGCATTATTCATCTATAAACCCAAGTCCAAGGAACGGTTATTCGGCTTGGACGAAACAGTCCTTCTACGTTGATAATAGAGACGATATGAAGGATTTAAGATTTATTTTTGGCTCTTCTAACCCCGAGATAATAAATACAATTCCAACTGCCGGTCAAATCCTTCGCAAAGGACAAGTTTACGGCGGAACCGACGACGAAGAAAATCATCCAGCTGTATTTGTCTTAAGACAAGGCGGACAACCTTCGGTAAAAATACTATACAGAATATACGGACCGGGCAAGGAAGACGCTTACGGCAGTCAAGTTA
>CAZDXB010000028.1:0-34953 GCA_964509335.1 uncultured Hyphomicrobiales bacterium
AATCTAAGTCTCATACTAATAAACGTATTCGATTATTTTATTCACAACTTCCGCCGCCGAGTCTTCTATCGTCATCGTCTCGGTATCGACTACCAATTCGGGATTCTCCGGCTCCTCGTAAGGCGCCGTCACGCCGGTAAACTGGGGTATTATTCCCGCTATCGCCTTCTTGTAAAATCCTTTTGGGTCTCTTCTCTTGCATTCTTCGACGCTAGCTCTCACGAAAACCTCAATAAAGTCGCCCTTTTTCAACAAGCCGCGAGCAAAATCCCTGTCCTTCCTATAAGGCGATATAAAAGCCGTGAGAGCTATAAACCCTTCGTTTCTAAATATCTTAGCCAGTTCGCTAATTCGCCTAATATTTTCTTCTCTGTCTTCGGGCGCAAATCCTAAATCGCCGTTCAATCCTTTTCTAACGTTATCGCCGTCCAACAAAACTACTTGAGAACCCTTTTCAAACAACATCTTCTCCACTTCCACGCCTATAGTAGATTTCCCAGACGCGCTTAGCCCGGTTAACCAAACTACGCAACCTTTATGACCGTTGCGCTCTTCTATATCCTCGAGCGTAACCTTTCTTGGATGCCATATCGTATTTTTTGTTTCCATCAGCCTATTTTTTGCCTCTCTGCGTTTTTTTCTTTCCACAAGACCAAAGCTTTGTCTAAATCCAAATTTTCCTTGAACTTATCGTATTCCTCGTCCGTCAACGTCAATAAACGAATCTTCCGCTTTATGGCTTTCTCCGTAACGTTCACCAACTCGTTCAAATAATTTTTGTTAATCGCTCCGACTATCACCAAATCAATTATGCCGGCGTCTATTCCTTTCGCGTAATCGCCCGCTATAAATGCCGCTTTCACGTCGCCCAGCTGATTTATGACCATCTCTATCTGGTCGATTCCTATATTCTTCTTTATCAGATTATGTATCTCTTTGAACAAAGGATGCTTCTTATTTGCCTGATAGACTTTCGTTCTGCCGTCGTTGTTGGATTCCAACAAACTAGCGCCCGCTAGTCTGTTCAGTTCAATTCGAACCGCGTTGCTCGACTCGTTGAACTCGTTCGCCAGCTCGTTCAAATAACCAGCCGTTCCTGGGTTCAAAAAGAACTTCAGCAACAACTTTAGCCGCGTTTTCGATGTTATTAATGAATCTAACATTTCATTCTCTCTAAATCATATTTCAAGTAGCAAAGTTACTTAATTATTAGCTTTTTGTCAAGTCTTTTTTTGAGCAACTTGATTAATATTTATTCATAAATAATATTTAGAACAAACTAGAACGCTAAAAACTCTTTTCAAAATATTTTACTTTAAAGTCGCTTTAATTATTCGGCGGATAAGTTTTAATACTTTAATCAATTTGAAAAACGGCAAACGAATAAAAAAAAATAGCTAAATATTCTACTCGATTCAAAGAAAAAGCTCTAACCCATTTAATCGATCGCAACTTTCTAAGGCGTTTCCAATGACCGCTTTTTATAATATCGCCCTAAAAACATAAAAATAATTGAGGAAAAATTTAAAAAATAATGCAACATTTTCAGATTTTTTTGTTATAATTATGAAAGTATATTATAAGTCTTCCGAAAGTATTTGAAATTCGGAGGAGTAAAAGCGGGGACATAATGAAAAAGCTGATTATCATATTGTCCGCGATACTTTGCCAAGCGGCTTTTGGGCAGAGCTTCTCGGTCTTCGACATCGACGCTTCGAACTTTCCAACCGTCAAAGCGAAGTTCTGGGCGTTCGACGCGGAGGGGAATCAGATAATCGATATTGACACGTCCGATTTTGAAATAAGGGAAGGCGACGTCGAAAGAAAAATACTGAGCGTATCCTGTCCGCCGCCGCAGCCGCCAAAAGCTTTATCTGCCGTATTAACTATGGACATTTCCGGTTCGATGAAAGGCAAAAATTTAGAAAACGCTAAGGCGGCCGCGCGAATATGGATTAAGAGCTTGCCGTTAGGTAAGTCCGAATGCGCCATTACTACTTTTAATACGCTAAATTTCTTCAATCAAGATTTTACGACGGACAAACAGAAATTACTGGACGCTATCGAAAGCTTAAGCGCCGAAGGGGATACCGATTTCGACGCGGGGTTTATAAATCCGCCCGCCTGCGCTTTATTAGCCGCTGAAAACGGCAAAAACGAAAGAATTGTCGTTTTCCTTACCGACGGCGTTGCAAAAGGAAGTGAACAAGCGATAATAAGCAAAGCGAAAGAAACAAATGTTACAGTTTACTGCGTTACTCTCGGCTTTCCTTGCCCAAATATTCTAAAAAACGTTGCGGAAGCAACCGGCGGTCAATGTTTCGGAAACATTACGACTAAAGAACAAGCCGTTAGAGTTTATCAAATGATTTTGCAAACCGAGCAAGGAGGCGAACCATGCGTGATTGAGTGGAAAAGCGAAATCGATTGCGAAGATTTTAGAAGCGGCAATGTTACTTGTTTGCCATTGACGCTTGGCGCCGAATTCAATTATACTTTAAACGATGATAAAATAGCGAGACTGAAAATAGAGCCGAAAAGAGTTAGATTCGGCGAAATTGAACCGGGAGAATCGGATATCGCGACGGTAAAAATAACAGCCTTCCTTTCCGATTTCTCAATAATCGATATATATAACGACAAAACCGATTTAAAATTCGAGCCGCGAAGCTTCGAGCTTGCCGCCGGAGATAGCCGCGTCGTTTCCGCGACTTTCACCAGAAAAGACGACGGCGACGCTCCCAATAAAAGAATCGTTTCGCGCGTTTCCATTGAAGCTACTCCCTGCGGGAACTTCTTTTACGCGGCTAGCGGAACCCCGGGCATTATGCCCGGTCAATCTTCGCTGAAGCTCACGCATCCGAACGGCGGCGAGGAATTCCTTATCGGCGCCGACACAATTATTACTTGGGAGGGCGTATTGCCGGAAGATACCGTTAAATTAAAATACAGCGCGGACGCCGGCGCATCTTGGAAGCCGATAACCGATTCGGCATATGGCTTAAAGTATAAATGGGAAAACATACCGCCGCCGACTAGCGACAAATGCTTGATGAAAGTAAAGCGCAAAGGTCAGCCCGACTCAATATTGACTCTTCGGGGACACAAAAGCGGAGCGCTTAGCGTCGCTTGGAGCCCCGACGTCTCGAAAATCGCTTCCGGCTCTTTCGACAATTCAATTATAATATGGGACGCTATTTCGGGTAAGGAAATAAAAACCTTGGAGGGACATAGCGATATGGTTTCATCCGTCGCTTGGAGCCCCAACGGCAAAAAGATAGCTTCCGCTTCGAAAAAAATCAAAATTTGGGGCGTCTTTATGGGCGACGAAATCAGAACGCTTTCCGGTCACGGCGGCGACGTTACTAGCGTAGCGTGGCATCCAAACGGCGATAGAATAGCTTCCGGGTCCGCTGATAATACAATTAAGATTTGGAACATTTCTACGGGCGAAACTATAAAAACGTTAACCGGTCATAAAGGCGTCGTCAATTGCGTCGCTTGGAGTCCCAACGGCTCAAAAATCGCTTCCGCTTCGAGCGACAAAACGATTAAAATATGGCGAGCTTACACGGGCGACGAAATATTATCATTTTCCGACGGCAAAAAAGTATATAGCGTTGACTGGAGTTCCGACGGCTCAAAAATCGTATCCGGTTCTAAAGGCGCTGGAATTAGAATATGGAACGCCGAACTCGGCGGGCAGATAAAAAAACTACAAAATGGAAACGTTTGCGGCGTCGATTGGAGCCCGGACGGTTATAAAATCGCCGCCGGCTTTGAAGACGAAATTATTAAAATATGGGACGCCGTATCCGGCGACGAAATTCGAACCCTCCGCGGACATACTAATATTGTTAATAGCGTCGATTGGAGCCCTAGCGGCGTAAGCGTCGTCTCCGGCTCTTGGGATAGCTACGTGAAAATCTGGAATCTCGAGGCGTTAATATTACACGAAGACGTCTCCGACTCGCTTTGGTCGATTGTAGCGCCCAGAGCGAGCGCTATCGACGTCGATATGGGCAAAGTCCCCGTCGGAAGAATTAAAGATTCAATCGTTCGGGCGTTTTTAACAAATACTGGCTCTCATCCTTGCAGAATTGATTCTATTAAATTTGAAGGGAAGGACGCCGAAAGCTTCGATATTATCTCGGGATTACCGTCTTTCGTAATTCCGAACGGCGGAAGCGAGGCTGTTGAATTCCGCTTCATACCCGACTCAGTTGGAGAACATACCGCCGACATTATTATTTACGCTCAATACGACACGCTAAAACAAACAATAGTTGGCGAGGGCGTCGATTTACTAATGGAAGTTCAATCGAATATAATCGATTTCGGACGCGTTCATGTAGGCGAGAAAAAAGACACTTTGTTCGTGAAAACTATAAAAAACGTCGGCGATTCAACTATATTCGTAACTTCGACTAACTACGGTAAACCAAACGACGAGGATTTTTCTACGTTAAGCGGTTCCGCTCCCTTTTATCTTTACCCGGGCAAAACGGCGGAAATGAGTTTGCGCTTCGCCCCGAGCGACGAAGGCAGGACGAGCGGAACGCTCGAGTTTAACTATAACGGCGCCGGCAGCCCAGCCGTCGTTCAGCTTTTCGGCGAAGGGTATTTGTCGCCGCCGGAAATATTAGCCGAAACGGAGGCTTTCCCAGATTTGATATGCCGTTTGAGCGTCGCAAAAGCTATTAAATTAAACAATACTGGCGAAAAAGATTTAATGATTGACCAGATTAACTTGACGGGAGCGGATTTAGACGAATTTTCTATTAACGATACGACGCCGATAAACATCGAGCCGGACAGCGCCAAAGAAATAACAGTAGCGTTCTCTCCGGCTTCCACGGGCGAAAAGCGCGCGAAAATAGAAATAATCTCAAACGCCAATCGCGATTCCGTTTTGTTTATTCAAATGAACGCGAGAAAGGATAGCGTTGCGCTCATCCCCGAAGTAAAGACAATTAACTTGGGCGTCCTTCATTCTAACGAAACGAAAGATACGGCAATCAGTATATCAAACGCCGGAACTATAGCCTGTGGCGGTTACGCGACGACTTCGCCGAATTTACAATTATCCGAATCGGGATTTCGCTTGGGCGTAAACGGAAACCTTAACGTCTCAATGACGTTTACGGGACTCGACGTTCAGGGAGCTTTTTCCGAAACCCTTACCGTTTACGACTCAATTTGCCATTTTTCGCGCGAAGTTAGGATAATCGGCGATGTTCGAGACAATCCGATAATTTCCGCCGAAACTGAAGCTTTTCCCGATTTAGTATGTCTTTCGAACGCGTCCAAAACGATAAGCTTAAGCAATACGGGCTATGACGATTTGATTATCGAAGAAATTAATCTGCTCGGTCATAACGTAAGCGATTTTTCCATAGACAAATCTACTCCCATAACCATAAAGCCGGGCGGCGGCGAAGGGAAAACGGCTCATTTCTTCCCGAGTTTTCCCGGGCAAAAAAGCGCGGAAATCGAAATAATATCAAACGCCGTCCCCGATTCTATCTTAATTATTCCTCTGTCAGCAAGAAAAGACAGCGTAGCGCTCGCGCCCGGAGTCGAAACTATCGACCTAGGATTTTTATGTCCAAACGAAACTAAGGATACGGCAGTAAATATAACGAATGTTGGAACAATATTTAGCGGCGGTTTCGCTATTTTAGCGGCGAATTTGAGGACGTCCAAAGCGGAGTTCGCTCTGGACGTTGGCGATAATTACGCTTTGCCGATAACTTTTGCCGGAATTAGAGACGAAGGCGCTTTCGACGAAAAAGTTACCGTTTACGATTCTATTTGCGGCTTTTCGCGAGAAGTTAGAATCGTCGGCGAAGTCGCTTCGCCGCAAATAAGCGCCGAAAATATTAAGATTTCCGCTTTAATTGGATCGTTCGCCGACGGCAAGCTAATAATCGAAAATAATTCTAAAAGAGATTTCACTATAATAAGCGAGCCCGCCGTATCTCAGCCTTTCGAAATAATCGGCAATCCGTTTCCCATTCCCGTTCCAGTCGGCGGCGAAGCGAAATTAACGATAAGATATACTCCTGTCGACGAGAACAACGACGCGTTGACTTTGATTTTTAACGCCGAACCTTGCGGAACGGCAGATTCCGTCGAGGTTGTCGGCGCCCCTTACGCTTCGGAAGCGACCGTTCAAGCGTCGGATTGCGAAGCTTACCCGGGCGATAAAATCAATGTCCCGATAATTTTAAATAATAAGGAAAATCTGCAAATCGCCGGCATTCAGAACATAAAAATCGACTTAAGATTTAACCGAACATTATTAGCTCCGACGAAATACTCAGCGCGAGTAATAGACGAGAGTTCCGCTAAGATAACACTTGACGACTTGCCGGCACAGGTAAGCGAAGGCGACGCGCTTGCAACCGTTGAGTTTGACGTTGGACTCGGCAATACCGAAAAATGCGAATTAATACTATCAAACCCCGAAACAGTCGGAGGAATAGCCAATATCACGACTATCAACGGACATTTCAAATTGCTCGGCGTCTGTCGAGAAGGCGGGAAGCGACTCTTTTACCCCAGCGGCAAAGTAGAGCTGTTCAACATATCGCCTAATCCAAGCGACGAAGCGATAAGAGTTAAATTCAATTTGATTGAAAAAGGAAAGACGGAAATTAGACTTGTGAACGTCTTAGGCGAAACGGTAAAGACGAAAACAATCGCCAATCCCAAGAGCGGAATAGGCGAAGCCGTATTCGAAACAAGCGACTTGCCGCAAGGTATGCATTATATCATATTAAGAACGCCTACGGTAGTAAAGTCGACAGCTGTGCAAGTTTTGAAGTAAATTGTTAATTAACTCACGCGATGACTCCAAGTCGTCGGATGAGTTAAAGGCAAGCTCGATTGCATCGGCGCTCCCCTCCTTATTAACTCTGATTTTGGTCGGATTATATCTCAAGAAGTTCTCTTTCTGAATACTCGTTCCGACAGCTCCCGCGGCGGCGTCCACCTCGCCCTATCCCTCTACTTAAACGGAGAGGGGACTATTTGGTTGTTTTATCTATGTTTACGTTAACCTTTTAGTTCTCTCCCCGATTTCGGGGAGAGTCAGAGAGGGGTGAATATCAATAACTCAACGCAAAGCGCCGAGAAGAGCCAATTTAAAACAGTAGAGCAGACGCCCTCGTCTGCTCACGCCCTCTGCTCGCGCCAGTTACGAAGACGGGGGGGCGTCTTCGCTACCGATTCTATCTGAAACCGACCGGCTTTAGCCGTCGGCGAGAAAGCGCAACTTGACGTTTTGGAAGGACGTAGAGACGCAAAATCTTGCGTCTCTTAAACGGCAGGTAGAGCGGACGCCCTCGTCTGCTATCAGATTAAAAATCTTTTAATACTCGTTCCGACCGCTCCCGCGGCGGCGTCCACCTCACCCTATCCCTCTCCGTAAACGGAGAGGGGACTAAACAGCTATTATTTAAAGGGTTGCATTAACCTTTTAGTTCTCTCCCCGATTTCGGGGAGAGTCAGAGAGGGGTGAATATCAATAACTCAACGCAAAGCCCGTTACGAAGACGGGGGCGTCTTCGCTACTATACTTTCCCTTTAACGCTACTTGCCGGACAAAGTTATATCGTCTATTCTTACCGTCGGTCCGGCTATCGCTCTTCTAAATTCTAAGTCGTTTCCAATCATCGAGATATTTTTCAGCATATCGCCAAGGTTCGCGGAGAAAGTGATTTCTGAAACGGGGAACGCGATTTCGCCGTTTTCTATCCACAATCCGAACGCGCCTTTCGAGATGCCGCCGGTCGTGGGCATCGTTCCCTGCCCAATAGTTCCCGTCAGCAACAAGCCTCTATCGACCGACTTTATAATATCTTCCGGCGAATGTTCGCCCGCTTTCAAATAGAAATTGTTCGGTCCCGAAGCGTTGCCGGTCGGTTTCATATCCAGCTTTCTCGCGCTGTAAACGTCGAGCAAGTAATTTTTCAAAACGCCGTTTTCAATTATGACGTTTCGCCTTGTCGGAACGCCTTCGGAATCAAACGGCTTTGAGCCGAGCTTTTTAGGCATAGTTCCGTCGTCGATAACGGTTAATTTGTCGTTCCCGATTTTCTCGCCTAACTCGTCGGTCAGGAATGAGCGGTTCATATAAATAGATTTGCCCGATAAACAACCGCTCAAAAATCCCAAAATAGAAGCCGTCATTTTCGGCTCGAAAATAATGGGAGCTTGCTGAGTTTTTATTTTTCTGGAGCCAATCAGTCGCGTTACGCGATGAACCGCCGTATCGGCGATATTTTCGGCTGTGTCGAAGTCGTCTAAATGACGCGAAAAATCGCTCCAATGTTCTTCCACTAAATTATCGCCTTCGCCCGCCTGGAAACCGACGCCGGCGTAACACATCGTATAATCGTAAGAGCCGGAAAATCCTTTGGAATTTGCCAAAATGCGATTGCCGATAATAGTAGCGTAGCTCGAGCCTGACGATACTTTTATTTTATCGATCGCCAAACCGATTTTCTCTAATTTTTTGGCGAATTTGATTTTCTCTTCCGGCGAAAGCTCGGTAATTTTCGGGTCGAAAAGTTTAAGCGTTTCCGGCTCGACTTTTATATCCTCTTTTTTCGGCAAGCCGGAGAACGGATCCGAACCGGAAAGTTCCGCTCTTTTGACCGCGTTGTCGATTAATCCGCGCAATGTTTCGTCGGAAAAATCGTTCGAGGAAGCCGTCGCGACTTTCTTGTCGATTATAACTTTCAGCGACAATTCTCTATCGCCCGCTTGGTGTAAATTTTCTATCTCTTGATTCAAAACTCCCGCTTCAAATTCTTCGCGAGAATCGATTTTTACCTGAACCTCGTCGGCGCCTTTTTTAACTGCGTAATCGACGGTTTTTTCCGCTAAATTTATATATTCTTTGTTTTTCATGACATTCCTCCAACGGTCATTTTATCAATTTTCATTGTCGGGGTGCCGCAAGTTACCGGAACGGCTTGTCCCGCCTTGCCGCAAGTTCCCAAGAAAAAGCCCATATCGTTTCCTATCATGCTAATATTGTTCAATATTTGCACGTTCGTTCCAATTAAAGTGGCGTTCTTCACCGGGCGCGTAAGTTTGCCGTTTTCTATCATATATCCCAAATTTATCGAGAAAGTGAACTTGCCGGTGTTGAAGACCTGCCCGCCTTGATACGATACGGCGTAAAAGCCTTTTTTAACCGATTCCAATATCTCCTCGGGATTAGTTTCGCCGCGCCCTAAAACGGTGTTGTTCATTCTCGGTATCGCGGGATATTCGTAAGATTGCCTCCTGCCGTGTCCGTTCAATTTCTTATTCATTATTTTTCCGCTCAAGTTGTCTTGCAAGAAACCGACCAACTTGCCGTTCTCGATTAACGAAACTTTCTCGGTCGGCGTTCCTTCGTCGTCCACGTTCAAACTGCCGCGCAAATAAGGAATAGTCGCGTCGTCGTAAATCGTAACGATTGGATTGGCGACCGTTTCGCCCATTCTATCGTGCATTATCGACTGCTTCTTCCAATTAGCGTCGGCTTCGAGCGGATGCCCCACCGCCTCGTGAATCATAACGCCGGACTGTTCTTTGCTCAAGACGACCGGTTGTTCGCCCGTAGGCGGATTCACGGCGTCCAATAATATAATAGATTCCTTAGCGGCTCTCTCGCCTATTTCTTCCGGCGACTTGAATTGCTTATTCGTCATTCCCGCTCTGCCGCCGTCGTTATATACGCCCGTTCCGCGTTTGCCGTCGCTTACGGCGGTTGCTCTCGCCATCAATCTGAACTGCGGGCGGCGGTCGGTTACTATTAATCCGTCCGAATTGACAATCGACACCGTTTGAAGGCTATCGGCAAGCCCGACCGACACTTTTTTGATTTTTTCGTCGTGTTTTTTCGCCGAATTGTAAGTTCTCTTTATGATTTTGATTTTCTCTTCCAAAGCGGCGTCCGAATAAACGTTTTTCATATCGTAAACCTGCGCTTTCGGCTTGATTACTTTCAAATTAGCTATTTGAAATTTCCCGCCGCTTTTCGCTATTGCCGCCGCGGTTAAGGCGGCTTCCATTAGCTTTTCTTCCGTTAATTCGTTGGTGTAAGCGTATCCGGTTTGTTTGCCTTTAATTACTCGAACGCCTACGCCCAAAGAAACGCTTTGCGAAGAGCTTTTTATTATCTCCTCCTCCATATTCACGGAATTGGAAATCTCTCGCTCGAAATACAAATCGGCGAACTCTCCGCCTTTTGACAGCGCTTTATCGAGTATTTTGCGCAATTTCTCTTTCTCAAAACCAAAAATTCCTTCTTCCATAACGTCAGTCCCTTCTTTGTTGCAAGCGGTAAAAAGCGCGTTCGACCACAACGGATAAGTAACCGCCGCGGCGCCGGCTTTTATCAAAAAATCTCTGCGGCTTATATCTTTCATTTTTTCGCCTTCCAGCTATTGAATTTAAAATTAACAAATTTAACAATATTTCGAGTAATCGACAAAAAAGTTGCGAAACCGTTGTTCGCGCGCGAGAGTTTGAATATTCAATAATTTAAGTTAAATTGTATTTTTAGGTTAAGTTAAAATTAAATTTTGTTTATATTTATTTACGGAGGAGAAATGAAAGGAGCGGAAGATTTTTCAATCGACACAAAATGCGTGCACGCGGGAATAAAAGAAGACCCTAAAGGAGCGGTCGTTACGCCTATATATCAAACTTCGACTTTCAAGTTTCAAAATGTTGACCACGGAGCAAGACTTTTCAAAGGAGAAGAGGAAGGCTATATATATACGCGAATGGCAAACCCAACCGTTCAAGGCTGCGAAAACGCCGTAGCCGAACTTGAAGGCGGAGCTAACGCTATCGGATGCGGGAGCGGAATGGCGGCGATTCATTTGCTCTTTGAAGCGGTTCTGGAAGCCGGAGACCACGTCGTTTGCAGCGAATCCGTTTACGGACCGACGACATCGCTTCTATCCCAAATATTCTCGAAACTCGGAATCGAGACGACTTTCGTCGATAGCTCAAATAAAGAGGCGATTAAAAACGCCGTTAAAGAAAACACTAAATTAATATTCATTGAAACGCCCGGAAATCCGACTCTAGTGATAGCCGATTTGCAAGCCGCCGCTGAAATCGCTCATAACAACGGCGCTAAGTTGGCTGTGGACAATACTTTTATGAGTCCGGTTCTGCAGAGACCGTTCGAATTCGGAGCGGACTACCTCGTCCATAGTATGACGAAATTCTTAAACGGACACGCCGACGTAGTGGCTGGAATGCTTGTAATTAAGAACGAAGAGGAATACCCGCTCTTCCGCAAGACTTCCAATTTCATAGGCGGCGTTATCGACCCGTTCAACTCGTTTTTAGTTCATAGAGGTATTAAAACGTTGGGCATTAGAATGCAGAGACACTGCGAAAACGCAATGAAAGTCGCCGAATATCTCGAGAAACACCCAAAAATAGAATGGCTAAAATTCCCCGGACTAAAAAGCCATCCGGAATATGATTTAGCCCAGAAGCAAATGAAAGGTCCCGGCGGAATGATTTCCTTTGAGCTAAAAGGCGGGGTCGAAGCCGGCAAGATTCTAATGGACAACGTTGAAGTTTGGCAACTCGCCGTCAGCTTGGGCGGGGTGGAATCGCTAATTCAGCATCCCGCGTCGATGACTCACGCCATTATGCCAAAAGAAGAACGCGAAAAAGCGCAAATAACCGACGGATTGACGAGACTTTCGGTGGGAATCGAAGACGCAGACGAGTTAATCAAAGGATTGGATGTCGGATTGGATAAAATTTAGCGGAATGATGAAACAAAGAATGCCCGACGTCTTCCGAGGCGCCGGGTATTTTTTTTCGGCGCCTAGAGCATTCGTCTTGAATCCCTAATAAAACTTCGTTATGCACTTATTCTTGGTCGGTTCTGAACTTCAAATCGTAATTTATAATAAAATCAATCTCTTCGTCTGACAATCCGTAAGCGTCTTGTATCGCTAAGTCGATTTTGTCGATTATATGCTTAGACTTCCGGGCATAATATTGTTTATAACTATTAATATTGCTATAATTTGCCTCAATTATTTTAGAATTATTATTCAAATCTTTAATATAGTCCTGATACAAAGCCTTAAGCTCATTCTTTACTGAGTCTGTTAATTCGGGAATCGGTATCATTTCTATTTCTGAATTTTTCCAATTTGGATAATTGCAATGAATATGATAATACCAATAAATAAGATTGCTGCTTAACAAACCGCATAGCGCGTCCCTGTCGATTTTATCAACGTGAAAACATCTTTCCGCCGATGAATTGGTTGAATAATTTGTTATAATTTTGTAATATCTACCGCCGGCAAACCTATAATAAATGGAGTTTGATTCATTTTGTCGGCTTTCATCCTTAAGAATAAAATCCGACAAATGATGTTTAGAGCTTTCAATTTTTTCTAATATTCCTAATTCTATGCTTTTTCCAACTTTTGGTATTCTTCCTTTTTTATAGAAATTTTTTGAATTGACAAATTCTAGAGAATTAATAATATCGCTAATAGGCGAGTTTTTATACCTTTTAATAATTTTTGTCGTATATATTCTTTTATTCTCTTTTTTATTAAACAAAGCGTTTAATATTGTTACGCTAATTTCAGAATTATCAAATATTTTTTTCGGTCTTTCAAAGTAAGTTGAAACCCAAATACTCTCACATTTCTTGAAAATTATTTTATGCAAAGGATACATAGAATCGCTTGAAGTGAAAGCCATTGGAACAATAAGGGATAAAAACGAATTATTATTTACCAATTGTAAACTTCTATCAATGAATAGCGAAAAAGTGTCAAGCGAGCCTTTTGAATTTATCTCTTCCCCATTTTCATTTGTTTCTTTGGTTACTACCGATTCATAATACTTTTTAAAATGATTTTTAAATTTCTCTTTATATTTCACGCCATACGGCGGATTTCCAATAACGACGTCAAATCCCAAAAAGTTGCCGTCTTCGCCTAAAATTTCGGGGAACTCGAATCTCCATTCAAAAGCATTATTATTTATCTTGCTCTCAATGTTTTTTTCAAATTTATTTTGTATTTCTTCAATTTTTCTCTCTAAATCTTTCTTCCTCTTTTCTAACCTTAATTTTTCCTTATAGCCGACAAACATATTGTTTTCTGTATTTAACTTATGTAACTCTTCGGCTAATCTGTTCGCTTCTTTATTTTCAGGCGTCCAGAAACCTTGGAATTTTTTCCTTATGTTCTCGATAGTTTCTTTCAATTCAAATTTGTCGTTTCTATCGGTAACGCTCTTATAAGCTTTGACGGCGAGTTTATATCGTTCGAGCGTAGGCTTGTCCTTTCGCGGTATAGCGTCGGTGAATCCGTATTTGCTTACTAAGGAGTCGCCGCATTTAATATTAATGTCGATATTCGGCATCGTTTCCAATTTTTTATCGCTTTTATAGTAAGTATGCTTTAAAAGCTCTATCCACAGTCGCAGCCTGCATATCTTTACCGAATTTGGATTGATATCAACGCCGAACAAACAATTTTCGATTATTTTTCTTTTTTCTGAAAAAACCGTTTTTTGAACGCGTTGGCTCTCAAAATCAGTAATATCTCTTTTTAAAAGAGGGGAAGGATTGTATTCGAATAGCCTTCCGTCTTCGTCCGTTATGATTAGTTCGTCGTTAACGACTTCTACTTTATAATCTTTTAGCGATTTCCCTTTTTCATCTCTCAACAAGCCAAGCTCGGCTTTAATAGCGATAATTTCATTAAGGGCGGACACAAGGAAGTGCCCCGAACCGACAGCCGGGTCGCACACTTTTAGACTATTTATTATATCGTCGGCTTGCTCTGTTGTAAATAAGCGATTATCCCCAATGTGATTATAAATATCGCTCAGCGTATTTAGTTCGGTTTTCAGTTTTTGGGGGGCGAAATCGTTAAATTTTTGGACTACTACTTTTCGTATCGCCTCGCGACACATATACATCGTTATAAAGCCGGGCGTGAAATAAGAGCCGTCTTTGTAACCGTTTATTTTTTCAAATATTAAGCCGAGCACAGAAGCTTTGATTAGAGATTTGTTTTCCTCCTGAATATCTTCCGCGTTTTCGCTTGTAAAATCGTATGAATTAAGAAAATTAAAGAGATATTTCAAGGCGTTTATACTGCCTTTTCTTTTTTTGCCGTCGGGATTTTTTAATACCGTATTCTTCGATATCGGCAATGTCTTATTGCTATTCAGATTGCTTATAAATATTGTTTCCTGTTCCAGCTCCGTCGGTTCAAATAGAGAGCTATTTAAAAATGGAATAGACGAAAATTGCCGCTCGATTTCGGAATCTCTTTCTTCAGATTTTCTAGCTAAAACGCCAAAAAATAAATCGTTAAGGTCGTCGTAATTTAAAATTTTCTCGGGCTTTAAAAAAGAGTATGTTTCGTCGTTTTTATGATAGGCTATTAATTGCGCTTCCAGTAGCTTTAAAAACAACACGCGGTTAATCCAAGTAATTGTTAACTCGAGAGCTACGTTGAAAACGCGTTCGCTATGATTTTCCCCGTATCTATTTGGATTCTTCAACCTTCTTATTTTTCTCATAATTTCCAAATGGTAAATAGTATTCTCAATCAAAGAACCGCGTTTGCGCTTGTCTTTATTCTCGCGCTGGATTAATTTTTTGCTCCCTTTCTTTGTTTCCACTAATCCAATAATATATAGAAGCTCGGAATAAAACTGCTCGTCGAGCGTATTGCTGTCGTTAGAAAAAGGAAGCTTTAGTAAATACTCCGGCGACAGTATTTTAAAAAGCGGTATCAGTTCTTTTTCCTTTTCTCTGTCTTTACTTCCGATTAACTCCTCATATTCGCGAATATCGAAATAAACAAATTCAATTTCGTCCTTTACCTCTTCTATCGCGGGTTTTGCAATATTGTCGTAGAAAAACTTCGTTTTTGTCCCCGTTAAGCGTTTTGACTCAAAATCTTCGTAATTCTCTGTTAATCGTTTATCGCTCGCAAAGACCTTTTCGAAAGTTTGAGCGTCGAACACATACCATTCATAAAAGTTTGTAATTATTAGGTTTTTCAACTCTAAATTTTTGTTTGAAATTCTCTCTCTAAGGTAATAAAGGAGCAATTCCTGCAGAGCGGTCGTATTAATATTGTCCTTTTTTACCATCTCCGCTTTGTTAGACGGTCTTTTCGCCTCAATGATAACGCCGATTGAATAATTTGAATTGCCGCCGTTATGTATGACAAGGTCTTTATTATAATGGGTATTAATGCAATAATCAGACTCGTAATGAATACTGTTCAGAAATTTTATTATAGGAACGTTGAAATGCCTTTCTTGTTCCCTTGATTCATTGCTGATTTTTATTTCTTTTAAAAAATGAGCCAAGCTCTTTTTAAAATTATCTATTTCTTTTCTAAGCGGCTGTAACTTTAAAAAAGCTTCGTTTAAAGATTTCCTTAATATCTTATTGCCGTTCATTATCAACTTCTCATTATTGACCGTTAAACAAAAACTTATTATAACTAAAATACGTTAATTTTCCAAAGCGAATTTAATACGGCTGTAATTACAACACACCTCTCTTTTTATTTCCTGTTGCTTATAAAATAATTTTTAACTAATTTATTGTGAGAAATTTGGCAAATATAATACAAAGAGCATCATTGAACGGTTGTTGATTTTATTAAAATTGCTTATGCTGAAAAGATACTTCGAATTTGAAAAATACGGGGCGAGCTACTCAAAAGAGATAATAGCCGGTCTTACGACGTTCGCTACGATGTCGTATATAATAGTAGTGAATCCGGCGATATTAGCGGCGGCTGGCATTCCTAAGGACGCTTCAATGGTCGCCACTATTATATCCGCGGCGTTCGGAACTTTGCTGATGGGCGTTTACGCTAAAAAACCCTTCGCAATCGCTCCTTATATGGGGCAAAACGCGTTTGTGGCTTACACCGTCGTAGAGATATTGGGCTACTCTTGGCAAACGGCTTTAGGAGCGATATTTATCGGCGGCGTTTTATTTACTATTCTGACCCTGCTCAAAGTAAGGGCATGGCTCTCGAAGGCTCTGCCGCAATCTTTAAAAGCGAGCTTCGCCGTCGGCATCGGGCTGTTTATACTATTAGTCGGCTTGGTTGACGCCAACATAGTCGTTATGGGCTCGCCGGAAGCGCCAATTCGCCTCGGCGAAATTAGCTCGCCGGACGCTTTGTTGGCGTTTTTAGGTTTCTTTATCGTTACAATTTTGATTATAAAAAGAGTCCCCGGAGCGATATTAATCAGCGTATTATTTATTTCCGCTTTGGCTATGGTTTTGGGCTACGCCGATTATCCAGAAGCTATCGTCGGCGCTCCGCCCAGCCTGTCCTCGACCTTTATGCAAATAGATTTCGCGAGAACTTTCCAATGGGGGTTCGTCTCCGTTATTCTCGCCGTGTTCATAATAGACTTCGTCGATACAATGGGAACTCTTATCGGTTTGGGAATCAAAGCCGACTTGCTCGACGAAAAAGGCAATATGCCGGAAATAGAAAAACCTATGCTCGCCGACGCTTTGACAACCGTAGTTGCTTCCTTGCTGGGAACCACGACGGCGGGGGCTTATATAGAATCGGCGGCTGGAATGGAAGCGGGCGGCAGAACCGGATTTACGGCTATAGTTATCGCCGCCCTATTTCTCTTGTCCCTGTTTTTCTCGCCGCTCGTCACCGCTATCCCAGCCTTTGCGTTAACGCCCGCTCTCTTGATTGTCGGAATATTTATGATTGAACCTATAAAGAAAATAGATTTTAAAGACTACACCGAATTCATCCCCGCGGCGGTTACTATCGTTTTGATGAGCTATACATACGACATCGGCATAGGAATAACCGCCGGTTTTGTGCTGTATCCTTTGCTCAAGCTCGTTTCAGGCAGAGCCAAAGAAGTGCGTTCGGGTATGTGGGTCTTATTCGCGCTGTCGCTTGTTTATTATGTCGTAAACCCGGGATAACTTTACGCCTTTATACAATTACCAATTTCGTATTGCCTTTATTTAAAGTAAGATTTTGCTCCGGCTTTATTTTCAGCTTGTTTAAATAAAAGTCTATTCCGCCGTCGGCAACGAACGTCCGGAAGTTTTTGTAGTGTTCCGCGCCGGCGATATATTCAACGGCGTAGTTAAACATTCCCATAAAATTCTTAGTTTGGGGAGCGGCGTAATCGGCAATAATTATTCTATCGGCGACGATTTTCATTTGCTCTATAATGTTTAAACGGAAGCCCCTCGGCATTTCGTGTAACGCATAGCTAATGGCGGCGACGTCGTATTTCTCGCCCGCTATATCGGAAAGAGCGCCTCCGTCGCCGTGCAGGAATTCCACGTTTTCGGCTTTGAATTTGCCTTTTAACTTAAGAGCCGTCTCGATATTCTTTTTCGATAAATCGACGCCCGTTGTCTTCTTGCAGCGCGTAGACATAAAAAACGCGAACCTGCCCGTCGCGCAGGCGAGGTCGATAACGGAAGAATCCGACGGAATAAACTTCGCCATTATCTCGTATAGCTCGCTTTGGTTCGGCGCTATGACTTTATCGTAAAACCAACCGTCGTACCAATGTTTCAGGTTGTCTTTCATCTCTATTTCAAACTGTCATTCTCGTATTCGTTAAAAAAACTTTCGCGTCAAATAAATAGGCGATTAGGAAGAAATTTTATTTGAGCTACGTATAAACCTAAAAAATACAATTCTCCGCCCTAAAGGACGGAGATAGTGATTACCTCCCCTCCGACCGAAACTCCGATTTCGGGCGGAATAACACGCGCGAGAAACGTTCTATCTCCTTCTCAAATTAGAATTTGGGAAGCGAGGAGTGTGATTTGCTCTATATCCTCGCCAAATCGGATTTGGGCGGGGAGGACGAGACATACCATAAAATTGTTACCGCCTACTACCGCGTCTCTTGAAGAAGTTCATTAAGGGCTTAACATAGGATTCGTCGGCTCGTAAGCTTATTAAATCTATGCTGTTGCGGGCTAAGCTCTCTTCCAAAGCTTTTTGTTTTTTCGCTCGCCATTCGGAATATTCGCTCCTGACTTTCTTGCTCGATGTGTCCGCCCAGAAAACCTCGCCCGTCTCCGAATCTACGGCTTTAATTAAACCGACGTTCGGCAAATCGAACTCTCTCGGGTCGTATATCTGCGCGGCTACTACGTCGTGCCGAGAGCTAGCGACTTTAAGCGATTCCTCGTAATTCTCGCTCAGAAAATCGGATATAATAAAAGCGATGCTGCGCTTTTTGACTACGTTGCTGAAAAATCTAACGGCTTCGCCGATATTTGTGCCTTTCGTTGAAGGCTCGAAATCGATTAACTCTCTGATAATTCTTAATATGTGCTTCTTGCCTTTTTGCGGGGGGATATATTTTTCCACTTTATCGGCGAAAAAAACGACGCCGATTTTATCGTTATTTTGTATAGCGGAAAACGCCAAAACGGCGCTTAATTCCGTTATTAACTCGCTCTTGAATTTATCTCTCGTGCCGAAGCTCTCCGAGCCGCTCATATCCACTAAAAGCATTACTGTAAGCTCTCTCTCCTCTTCGAATACTTTCACGTAAGGATGATTGAGCCTCGCCGTTACGTTCCAGTCTATCGTTCTGATTTCGTCGCCGTATTGGTATTCGCGAACTTCGCTAAAGGCTATGCCGCGCCCTTTAAACGCGCTGTGATACTGCCCGGAAAAGAGCTGTTTCGATAGACCGCGCGTCGTTATTTCTATCTTCCTGACCTTTTTAATTAATTCTGCGGCGTCCATAATATCTCGATTATTTTACGGAACTTCTACGACATTTAAAACTTCGTTGATTATATCGTCGGAGGAAAGATTCTCCGCTTCGGCTTCGTAAGTTAAGCCCAATCTATGCCTCAACACGTCTTTGGTTATGGCTCTCACGTCTTCGGGAATCACGTAGCCCCGGCGTTTGATAAAAGCGTATGCCTTGGAAGCCATAGCTATATTAATAGAACCGCGAGGCGACGCGCCGTAGGAAATCATCTGCTCTAATTTGTCGAGCTTATATTCTTTAGGGAATCTCGTAGCGAAAATAATATCGAGAATGTATCGCTCGATTTTCTCGTCCATATATACTTCCTTGACCAGCTTCCTCGCGTTCAAAATCGCGTCGGGCTGGATAACTTTGTCTGCTTTCGGGAATTCCCGAGCCAAATTCTCGCGCATAATTTTGCGTTCTTCTTCTCTATCGGGATACGTTATCACGACTTTCAGCATAAACCTATCAACTTGCGCTTCAGGCAAGGGATATGTGCCTTCCTGCTCTATCGGGTTTTGAGTCGCCATTACCAAGAACGGCTCCTCTAGAGGATAGGGTCTGTCGCCTATAGTTACCTGCCGCTCCTGCATCGCCTCGAGCAAAGCGCTCTGAACTTTCGCCGGCGCTCTGTTTATCTCGTCGGCTAATATAAAATTAGCGAATATCGGTCCTTTCCTTACCGTGAACTCCTCGTTCTTTTGATTATAAACCAACGTGCCGGTAACGTCGGCTGGCAATAAATCGGGGGTGAACTGGATTCTGTTGTATTTCGCGTTAATTGCCGAAGAAAGAGTGCTGATAGCGAGAGTTTTCGCGAGTCCCGGAACTCCTTCCAACAAAAGATGTCCGTTGGAAAGTACCGCTATTAGCATTCTCTCGACCATTTCTTTCTGACCCACTATCACCTTGCCGACTTCCGTCAACACCGTGTCGGCAAACGCGCTTTCTTTCTGCACTCGTTCGTTAAGTTCCTTTATATCGGTCATTTACCGCTCCGTTAATTGTTTTGATACATCAATAATACGACCAAGACTTTGTAAAAACAATACTAATATAACGAATTCTATCGTTTTTAATTTTTAAAAAAATTTCTAATTGTTGGTTCGTTTTTGGACTTTATAAACTTTTATTATAACTTGATTTTTTTGTTAAATAAACCAAAGAAGAAGTATGAGCGAAAAAGTAGTAATAATCGGCGGAATGGCGGCGGGCTGCAAAGCCGCGGCAAGATTAAAGAGACTCGAACCCAATTATAAAGTAGTCATAATAGAAAAACTACCGATTCTTTCTTTCGGAGCTTGCGGTATGCCGTTTTACGCTTCCGGCGATATAGACGATTTTAAAGAACTGGCGAGCGCGCCGTGGGGAACGCTCAGAGACGCCGATTTTTTCGAAAAAACAAAAGGAATAAAAGTATTTACCGAAACCGAGGCGAAAAAAATAAATCACGATAGCAAGAAAGTTTACTGTAAAAGTTTGAATTCCGGTAAGGAATTTTCGATTGATTACGACTATTTAATCATAGCCTCCGGTTCGGAAGCTTTAAAGCCGCCCTTCCCCGCCGAACCGCGAGAAAAAATCTCTAGTTTTAAAAATCCTTACGACGCGAAAAATTTTAGGGAAAAAGCGCAAACCGGTCGTATTGGGAAAGTAGCGATAATTGGCGGCGGTTCTATAGGTTGCGAACTCGCCGAATCTATGACGGCTTTATGGGGCATAGAAACTCATTTGATAGAGCTAACCGATAGGCTTCTGCCGACTAATTTCGACAAAGAAATGTCTGAGATATTAGTTAGAAGGCTGCAAAAAAACGACGTTAAAATTCACTTAAACGCCAAAGTAAAAAAAGTATCCGCTAACAAAGAGAATAATCCGACTGTAATTATCGAAGGCAAAGAGGAAATTGAAGTCGATTACGTTTTTGTTTGCGCCGGAATTAAGCCGAACGTCGAGTTGGCTGAATCAATAGGTTGCGAAATAGGCGATTTATGCGGCATAATAGTAGATGAAAATATGAGAACGTCAATTCCTAACGTTTGGGCGGCGGGCGATTGCGTAGAAACCCGCGATTTAATAACCGAAAGACAAGGATACTTCCCTCTAGGGTCTTTAGCCAATCGACAAGGGAAAGTCGCCGCCGATTCAATCGCCGGTATAAACAATAAATTCAGCGGGGCGCTCGGCGCCGTCTCCTTGAAAATTTTTGGATTAAATTGTTCGGTTGTCGGATTAAACGAATCGTCGATAAAAAGAGAAAATATAGATTATGACTGCGTTTGGGGAACTTGGTATGATAGGCCTCACTATATGCCGGGGAGCAAAACTTTATTCGGCAAAATGATTTACGATAAAAAGGATTTGCGTTTGCTCGGTTTTCAACTATTCGGCGAAGGCGAAGCCACAAGATATATCGACGCGTTTTCCGTTTACGCGTCCGACCGCAAAACCGCGACGGACCTCTTAAATTTCGAACACGCATACTGTCCTCCGCACTCCTCGCCTATGAACCCCTTAAACTTTTTGGGTTCTATGGCTATCGCTCAAAAAAACGATAATACAAAGCCCCAAAATCCAAAATTCTTAGACGATTTTGAAGGGCAAATTCTCGATATCAGAGAGAATGTCGAAAAAGAACAACTGCCTTTGAAAAAAGAAAATCACTCGGTAACGCTCGATAAATTCAGGGATTACGTTGAGAAGCTCGACAAAAACAAGCCCGTTTTAGTTGTTTGTCAAAAAGGCGTAAGAGCTTACGAAGCGACAAGATTTTTAAAAAAGCGCGGCTTTAAGGACGTTTCTTATTTAGGGGGTGGAATCCAACTGTATGAAATAATTTTCGATAAAGGCGAATAAAATGCAATAAAATCGAAACTTATATGTTAAAAACAAGTAATAACAATTAAGGATTAATAAGAAAAACAAGAGAGTATTATGCATAAAAAAACAACGCTTATAGTCTTATTCGCTTTACTGATTCCGCTGTTTTTTACGGCTTCAAAGGGGCAGTCTAAATCCGAGCAAGACTTAAACGCCCTAATGGAAAAATACTACACGGTATTAAAAACGGCGAAGGAAAACTACGTAGAAGAAATCGAAGCCGACAAATTAGTAACCGAGGCGGTCAAAGCGACTTTAAAAGAATTAGACCCGCATTCGGTTTATCTGCCGCCAAAGAAGTTAAAATCAGAAGACGAGAAATTTCGCGGCAACTTCGACGGAATAGGCATCAGGTTTTCGGTAATAGAAGACACAATAACTGTGGTTTCGCCGATAGCGGGCGGTCCTAGCGAACGTTTGGGCATACAAGCCGGCGATAAAATCGTAAAAATCGAAGGCGACGACGCCGTAGGATTAAGCAACGACAGCATTCAAAGCCGCTTGCGCGGACCTAAAGGAACGGAAGTGGACGTTGACATTAAAAGAGCTTTCGAAGACGAACTATTGCATTTTGAAATCATACGCGATAAAATCCCCTTGTATAGCGTGGACGCCTCCTTCATTATTAACGGCTCGGATGTCGGATACGTATCGATAAATAGATTTATGCGAACGACTCACAGAGAGTTGCTCGATTCGCTCAAAAAGCTCGACAAGAAAGGAATGGAAAAATTAATCCTCGATTTAAGAGGCAATCCGGGCGGCTATTTAAAACAAGCGTTTCTGGTAGCCGACGAATTTATCCCGCCCGGACACAAAATAGTTTATACAAAAGGAAGAAAAGAAGATTTTAACGAGAACTATTACTCCAGACCAAACGGCAAATACGAAGATATACCGATTGTCGTATTAATAGACGCCGGCTCAGCTTCCGCCAGCGAAATTGTTTCCGGCGCTATTCAAGATTTAGACAGAGGGTTAATTGTCGGCGTTACTTCTTACGGAAAAGGTTTGGTGCAAAGACAATACCGCTTGCGCGATAAATCCGGCTTCAGAATCACAATAGCTAAATATTACACTCCTTCGGGCAGGTGCATCCAAAGACCTTACGAAGACGAAGAAAAATATAGAGCGTTGTCCGGCAGATTGAATCTGGAGGAAGGCAAAAACATCAACCATCAACTCGAAGAAATGGAAATAGAAGAAAATTCAGATTCTTTGCCGCCGATATATAAAACCCGAACCGGTAGAAAAGTCATCGGCGGAGGCGGAATTACGCCGGACTATATCGTTAAATACGACACCTTGACAAAACTAAGCAGAAATATTAGAGCGAAGAATTTAATCTTCATATTCACCCAAAATTACCTTGACGCGCATAAATTGGAATTCGAAGAGAAATATAAAAACAACTTCAAGGAATTCTTAACCGACTTTGAATTCGACGTGGAAAATATGGAAGGGCTAAAAGTATTAGCCGAATCAAAAGAAATCGAGTGGAACGAAGAACAATATGAAACCGACGCGGAGTATCTAAAAACGATTCTAAAGTCAAGCATAGCTCGCTCGGTTTGGGGCAATAACGAATCGAAGCAAGCCATTCTGCCCATAAACGAACAAGCGACTACTGCGCTCGATTTATTCCCCGAAGCAAAGAAAATGGTAGTTTTAGATTAAAAGCCAAATAATAACTTGAAAAAAATAAAAATGCGGCGGCGTCTCAAAAATCAATGAATTCCACTATAGGAAAGAAGACTGCCTAAAAACTCAAATATTCCATCGCGTTACGCTGATTTACCTTGGAGGCACACGGGCTTGGGACTGTCTAAGAAGATTATATTAATATCGCTTTTCTTATAATTAGAGCGTCAAAAATCTTCATCTCTGGATTCCAGCTTGTGCTGGGATGACCTTTATGCGTCATTCCCAACTTGATTGGGAATCCAGAGAAGACGATTATCTTGGATTCTTATCATTTAGATATTGCAATATTATCAATGCAATCGAGTTTTTGAGACAGCCACGTTGTAATGAGACGATTTTTCCCCGACGTAATATTGCGTTATGAAACAGCCCCGAATTTATTTTTTTCGAGAAGCTTTATTTCAATTTCAAGCCTTGCTCGAGCAAATTGTTTACCATTCGCAACGAGCGCGCTTCGGCGTAAAACCGCAATAGCGGCTCGGTGCCGGACGGACGAATTAGCAACCAACCGTCTTTTACGAAGAATTTGTATCCGTCGGTGTCGTCTATTCTTTCTACTTCGTGCTTGCCGAGCTTTTTAGGCGATTTCTTGCAAGCGTCCATTACCGCTTGTTTGTATTTCGGAGTAACCTTTACGTCCCTGCGCATAAAACGGTGATTTCCGAACTCTTCCTCAAGTTCTACGCACAACTCGCGAATTGTCTTGCCTCTTTTTGCCATTACTTCCAGCAACAGCATACCGTTGAATATGCCGTCTCTTTCGGGTATGTGCAAAGCCGTGGCTAAACCGCCGGATTCCTCTCCGCCGATTAAAACTTGCTCTTCGCTCATAATTTTAGCCGAATGTTTAAATCCTACCGGCGTTTCGTGAAGTTCCAAGCCGTTCTTCTCGCAGAATTTATCGACCATCGAAGTCAAAGATACGGTCTTAACAACCGACCCGCGCTTTTTTCTTTCTTCGTATAAGTATTTTAGCAAAATCATAAATACCTTATGCGCGTCGACGAACTTGCCTTCTTCGTCAACGACGCCCAAACGGTCGGCGTCGCCGTCTGCCGCGAGACCAATGTCGTAATCGCCCGATTTAATCGTATATATTAAATCCGGCAAGTAATCGGCTATCGGCTCCGGATGGTCCAAATCGCCGAACGATGGATTGTATTCGCCGTGCAACTCTTCGGATTCGGGCAACAGCCTTTTAAACATACCGATTCCCGCTCCGTACATTGGGTCGTAAATTACTTTAAAGCCGGATTTTTTAATCGCCTCGATGTCTAATTTCCTTTTTATCGCGCGAATATAAGAATCCACCCCGTTGAAATATCTGATTTTGTCGATTTTTACGTAATCTTCCAACTCTTTGAATTTAAATTGCGGAGGTCTCCTGATAATCTTCTTCAGTTCCGACTCCAATTTCTTTATCTGTTCGGGCGTAGCCGGACCGCCAAAATTAGCTTTTAGCTTAAATCCGTTGTAAACGGCGGGATTATGACTTGCCGTGATAACAATTCCCAAATCTACTCTTTTATGTTTCGAATGAAAGGAAACTTGCGGAGTTGATACGAAAGAGTTGGTTAAGTTAACAGTTACGCCCTTCCAAGCTAAAATTTGAGCGGTCTCTTCGGCGAATTCCTTCGAAAGAAATCGCGTATCGTAACCGATTACTACGGAAGGATTCTCGGAGCCGTATTTTAATAAATATCTAGCGGTAGCGTAAGCTACTAAATGCAGGTTTTCAAACGTAAAATCGCGGGCGATGACTCCACGCCATCCGTCGGTGCCAAACTTAATCATAAAAGTTCTATTTTTTTGTTAAACAACTTTATTTATAAAATTCAAAAGCCTCTTTACCGGCGTAAATAGCGTCGGTTCCGAGAGCTTCTTCGATTCTCAACAGCTGGTTGTATTTCGCTACCCTATCGGTTCTGCAAAGCGAACCCGTTTTGATTTGTCCGGCGTTGGTCGCCACCGCTAAATCGGCGATTGTAGTATCTTCCGTCTCGCCCGACCTATGAGATATTACGCAGCTATAACCGTTTCTGTGAGCTAGCTTAATCGTTTCCAAAGTCTCCGTCAAAGTTCCTATCTGGTTTAATTTGATTAAAATCGAATTTGCCGTGTTTTCTTTTATTCCGCGCTCTAAAAAATCCGGATTAGTTACGAATAAGTCGTCTCCTACAATCTGAATTTTATCTCCGAGAGCGTCGGTCATCTTCGCCCATCCTTCCCAATCGTTCTCGCCTAATCCGTCTTCGATTGACGCGATAGGATAGACCTCGCAAAGTTTTACGTACCAGTTTACCATATCTTCGGAACTTTTGAATTCGCCGGAGGATTTGAACATTTTGTATTTGCCGTCCTCACACATTTCGCTAGCCGCTGTGTCAATCGCTAATAAAATATCTTCTTTCGGCTTGTAGCCGGCTTTTTCAATTGCTTCGACAATTACCTCGAACGCCTCTTCGTTCGATTTTAAAGACGGAGCGAAACCGCCTTCGTCGCCCACCGACGTAGCGTATCCTTTTTCTTTCAAGACTTTTTTAAGATTGTGGAATATTTCGGCGCCCATTCTTAGAGCGTCCTTGAAGCTGTTCGCTCCGTGAGGCACAATCATAAACTCCTGAATATCGACGTTGTTGTCGGCGTGCTTGCCGCCGTTAAGAATATTCATCATAGGAACGGGTAGAACTCTCGAACTTACGCCGCCGATATATCGATAAAGCGGCATAAAGTAAGATTCTGCCGCCGCTTTCGCGCAAGCGAGAGAAGTTCCCAAAATAGCGTTGGCGCCGAGTTTCGCTTTATTGGGCGTTCCGTCCAACTCAATCATTAAATTGTCTATTTGCGCTTGCTCCGCGGCGTCCAAGCCCGCTAAAGCGTCGCATATTTCGTTGTTGACGTTATCTACCGCTTTCGTTACGCCTTTGCCCATATATTTTGAATCGTCCTCGTCGCGCAATTCCCAAGCTTCGTTTTCGCCGGTGCTGGCTCCCGACGGAACCGCGGCGAGCCCGATTGAGCCGTCTTCTAGCAATACCTCTACTTCAACCGTGGGATTCCCCCGGGAATCTAGTATCTCTCTGGCGTAAACGTCGTTTATCGCGAAACCCATAACTTCCTCGCTTTTATAATTATACAAATGTTATAATTTCAATTCGTCGATTTTTTTTGCCAACTCAAAGTCGCGCGAGCTTAACCCGCCGACGTCGTGAGTCCTCAACTTTATTCTTACTTTATTCCAACCGTAGATTAAAATATCCGGATGATGGTCGGCTTCTTCGGCTAATTTCGCTATTGAATTCACAGCTCCGATAGCTCCCATAAAATCGTCGGCGACTATCTCTCTTAAAAGGAAACCGGTATTGCCGGGATTATCCCATAAAGGGACTTCCTTCATATTGTCAGCGACTTCTTTGTCCATTAATTTAGTTGGTCGTTTCATAATTGGTCTTTCTTATTTAATAAAAAGAAACAAACAATCAAAATGAAATTTAAAAAAAACATCAATTTTCATTAATTTAAAGATATTGCTCTAGCTTTTCGACAATTTGCTTTTTGGGAACCGCCCCGACTATATTTTCCTTGAGTTCGCCGTCTTTGAAAATCAGAACTGTCGGTATCGAGCGGATGCCGTATTGCACTGCTATTTGTTGATTGTTGTCCACGTCCACCTTGCCGATTTTTGCCTTGCCGTCGTATTCTTCAGCCATTTCTTCCATTATTGGCGCTATAAGTTTGCAAGGTCCGCACCAAGTAGCCCAAAAATCAATAACTACCGGAACGTCGGATTTCATTACTTCCTCTTGAAAGCTTCCGTCTGTTATATGAATCGGTTGAGCCATAAAAACTCCTTTTAAATAAAATTTATAAAAATTAATTTTTCGTTATAACAAAAATATAAAGTCGTTTTCATTTTAACTATATTTTATTTCCAATATTGTCTGTCTAAGCTCCTATATTGAATAGCCTCGCTTACGTGCTCGGATTTGATTTCGTCTTTGCCGTCTAAATCGGCTATTGTTCTCGATGTTTTAAGTATTCTATCGTATGCTCTCGCAGAAAAACCGAGCTTCTCGACCGCCATCTCGAGCAATTGATTCGACGCGGCGTCGAGTTGGCAGAATTTTCGGATGTCCTTAGAACCCATATCGGCGTTTTTGTAAACGTCTTTCCTGTCGGCGAATCTATCGGCTTGTATCGCGCGGGCTTTCAGCGCTCTTTCTCTGACTACCGAAGACGGCTCTCCCGCCCTTTTCGACGAAAGCTCCCGATAATCGACGGCGGGGACTTCCACGTGGATATCGATTCTATCGAGCAAAGGACCTGAGATTTTCGATAAATATCTTTGGATTTGCGCCGGCGAGCAGACGCATTCCTTGCGCGGATTGCCGAAGTTGCCGCAAGGACAAGGATTCATAGAGCATACTAATATAAAGTTTGCGGGGTATTCGACGGTAGCGCGCGTTCTCGAAATTGTAATGAATTTTTCTTCTATCGGTTGACGCATTACCTCCAAAACGTTGCGCGCGAACTCGGGAAGCTCGTCGAGAAATAAAACTCCGTGATGAGCCAAGGAAATTTCGCCGGGGCGGATTTTGTGCATTCCGCCCCCCACTAAAGCGGCGTCCGATATCGTATGGTGCGGCGCCCTAAAAGGTCTTATGGTAACGAGAGCCTCGTCGTCTGTGAGAGTCCCCGATACGGAATGTATTTTAGTTGTCTCAAGAGATTCGTCAAGGTCGAGAGGCGGTAAAATCGACGGTATTCTTTTGGCGAGCATAGTTTTGCCCGAACCCGGCGGTCCAATCATTAACATATTATGACCGCCGGCGGAGGCTACTTCCAAAGCTCGCTTAACGTTCTCCTGTCCTTTAACGTCGGATATATCCAATCCGTAATTTCTTTGATTTTCGCTGAATAGCGCTTCTATATCAACCTTCTCGGCTTCAATTTCTTTTTCTCCCGTTAAATAATCCACCGCCTCCTTGAGATTTTCTACCGGTATAGCGTCCAATCCTTCCACCAAAGCCGCTTCTTCGGCGTTGATTTTAGGCAATATCATCCTTTTGACGCCTTCTTTTTGGGCTTCCATCGCCATCGACAAAGCGCCGTGGATTTTTCTTAAGCCGCCGTCTAAGGATAGCTCGCCCAAAGCCAAAGTCGAGTCAAGCGCTTCCGGCGAAATTATCTCTTGAGCCGTCAAGATTCCTAAAGCTATTGGCAAATCGAAAGCGCTGCCTTCTTTGCGAACGTCAGCCGGCGCTAAGTTTACCGTAATGCGTTTCATTGGGAATACATAATCGGAATTTTTTATCGCCGCCGATACTCTTTCGCGCGACTCCCTAACGGCGGAATCGGGCAGTCCCACAGTAGAAAAATTTGGCAACCCGTTTTCTAAATGGGTCTCTATCTCTACAATAAAAGCGTTTATGCCTATAGTCGAAGCAGACAAAATTTGTGAATACATCGCGTATAATTATTATCGAAAAAATCAACATTAAAGAGTTTAAGATAATAAAAATTTGAGTATTAGCTTAATTTTTTTACGAATTCAATTGAGAGCTTAGATTAACTTTCCGAATAACGTCTCGTTTTTATATATTGCAAATTTTGTTCTAATAACAATCGGAAAGAAATATGAATAAAAGAAAAATAGCATTCCTTACGGCTCTGGTCGGTCTAATTTATATATCCCACGGCGAGGGCGCGTTTTCAAACTCTAGAATATCGGGCTCTTTGCAGTTTGACGCTCATTCTTATCAAAAAGATTCTTTAATCGAAGCGCCGAACGTTGACGAAAAAGTCTTATCTAACGGTTATCTTTGGCTGACTTATTCTAGTTCGAACTTCAGAGCCGGTTTACGTTACGAAAGTTACTTGAATCCTATGTTGGGGATAGATAAAAGATACAAAGGAAACGGAATAGCGCATAGATTCGCCGAATATTATTCCGACTTAATAGACGTAACCGCCGGCAATTTCTACGAACAATTCGGTTCGGGAATGATTTTTCGAACTTACGAAGAGCGAGCTCTCGGTTTGGATAACTCAATAGACGGCATGCGAGTCAAATTCAGACCGACCGACGGAATTGAATTGACTGGATTAATAGGCAACCAGAGAAAGTTTTGGTCGAAAAGCGACGGGATTGTTCGCGGCGGCGACGCGCAGTTCGATTTAACTACTATTTTCGAGAATTTGCTCCCGTACGAATATTATATATCCTTAGGCGCTTCGGTCGTAAGCCGATACCAAGCCGACGAAAGCTCGAAATATAATTTGCCGCCGAACGCGCTGGCTTGGGCTTCGCGGCTGTCGTTCGCCGGCTCGAGTTTTTCTATAGACGCCGAGTACGGATATAAAAACCCCGACCCCAGCGCGTCGAACGATTTTAACTTCAATCCCGGCGAGGCTTTATTGCTTTCCGCATCGTATTACGCTTCGGGCATAGGGATAACTGCGAATTTCCACAAAAACGACAATATGGACTTCAGAAGCGACAGAAACGAATTGGGCAACGTAGCCCAGTTAAATTATCTGCCGCCCTTAACTAAACAGCAAACATTTTCTCTGCCGAATATCTATCCTTACGCCACCCAACTTAACGGAGAAATCGGCGTTCAAGCCGAGATAACATATACTATCCCCGAAAAAACGCTTTTGGGCGGCAAATACGGAACGAACCTTTCCGCGAATTTTTCCCAAGTAAATTCTATTGCTAAGAACGTAACGGAAATTGACTCGGCGAGCGGGCGCGTTTTCAAATACGATTCCCCAATGTTCGAGTTCGGCGATAGATTATATTACAGAGACGTAATCCTTGAAATTACCAGAAAATTGAGCGACAAGTTAAAATCTACTTTATTATATCAAAATTTTACTTACGATAAAGACCAGCTTGAAATTGGAGGCGCCGGCAAATACGGAAAAATCAGAGCGGACGTTTTCGCCGCCGATTTGACTTATGAATTTTCGCCCAAAGTCGCTTTAAGACTTGAACTTCAACATATGGCGACCGAGCAGGACTCGGTTCAACGCGAACCCGACAACGACAACAACGACTGGTTCGGCGTATTAGGCGAACTAACGATTTCGCCGCATTGGTACTTTTCCGTTGGCGACGAATATAATTACAATAATAAATTCGAGGAAAGAAGATTGCACTATATAACCGCTTCAGCGACTTACATACACAAAGCGACCCGAGTTTCTTTGGGATGGAGAAGAAACAATAGCGGAATAACCTGCGTCGGAGGAGTGTGCAGACAAGTTCCGGCGGCTAACGGTTTCTTCGCCAACATTTCAACTTCTTTTTAAACGATTATCAAATTAGGAGATAGCAATGTCGAAAAAATATTATACAATCTCGGTTTTAGCCGTATTTGTCGTTCTTTTGCTCGCTTCCTGCGACCAAGTTGAAAAGCCGTATTTGCAAGAGGAAAACGACGACGGACAGGCGGCAGATACCGGCTTGGCAAAAAAAGTCGTAATTGAAGACTATACCGGCTTTAAATGCGGCAACTGCCCGGCGGCTCACGAAGAAATGCATCGATTGAAGGAAAAATACGGAGAAAATTTAATACCCATAGTCGTTCACGCCGGCTGGTTCGCCAAGCCTTCGGGAGAACATACTTACGATTTCAGAACCGAAACGGGGAACGTCTGGGACGACTACTTCGGAATAAGCGCCGCCGGCAATCCGAACGGTATGGTAAATCGAGTCGGCTATACAGAAGGGGAACATATTTTGCAACCGGATTCTTGGGAGCAACAAATTGAAGCTTCGATAAACGAAACGCCGATAGTTTCGCTCGAAGTTGAGCCAATTTATCTAAACCAATCCAGAGAGATTCTGGTTTTTATTAATTATAATTATTTCGAGCGTTTGGCTGAATATCACAATTTATCGGTGGTAATAACCGAAGACAGCGTAGTTCAATATCAAAGCGATTACAGATTAGACCCGCCCCATATAGACAATTACGTTCACAAATTCGTTCTAAGAAAAAGCCTAAACGGCGCTTGGGGAGACAAAATCAATACGCAAATCGGAATAAAAACCTACAAATATACTATACCCGAAGATTCCGACTGGCGTCCGCGAAAGCTAAACATTGTAGCTTTCATTCACGATTTAGGCGAAACATACGAAATATTGCAAGCGGACGCTAATCCGCTAATTGGAAACAATTACTAATTATAGACTTAACTCTCCCCCGCCTTAAACGTCTATAAGGGCGCGAACGCGTTCCGCGCTAAAAAACAAGAACGACGCGAAGTGGGATTTAACATTATTGCCCTACGACTGCAGAAACGCAAAATCTTGCGTCTCTTCGCTTAGCCTTCCTCCTTCCCAAATTCCAATTTGGGAAGGAGATAGATAGCTTTTCCCTCCTTTATTTGCTAACGATTATTTTTAAAGTCTTGTTATAATCTCGCGATTCAATCCGACAGAAGTAAGTTCCCGACGGATATTTAGAGCTGTTCCATTGGAAGGAATGCTCTCCCGGCTCTAAATAGCCTTCTTTTATCTTCTCTATTATTTCCCCTCTACTGTTTACTACTCTTACGTTTATTAAACTTCTTTTGCTCGTCCAAAATTTTATATTCACCAGTCCGTTCGTAGGATTAGGATATAATGTCTCGGATTGAGTTTCTCCTCTGTCTCCGACGCCTAATAAGCCGTTTAAGTCGATTAAGTTAACTTTGTAGGGGTTACGGTTAGCAGTGAAAACTTTATTGTTTTTTATACAATGTGTAAATCCAATTTCAGTATAGGGAATTTCAATTATAAAATCGTAATCGACTACATCCCAAAACATTAACGATGGACTCCTTGTTCCTTCCCCATATATACTTGTTATAACTAAATAATCCCGATAAAAAAATATTTGTCTTGAATTGTGAGAATGAATTAATTTAATTAAACTTCCATATTCTACATTCCATATTTTTATATAACTTCCTTGGCTGCAGGAAGCAAGAGTTGTTCCGTCGGACGAAAATTCCATGTCCTGCATCTCTGAATTATGCGCTTCTTCAGTTACCCTCCATACTTTATTCCAATCGCCGTCGTAAACGGTTATGTCGCCTTTGTAGCCGCCTATCGCTAAATACGACTCAGAGCCGTCGCTCCATACGGCTATTTCTTTGCTTGGGTAATGGTACTCTTTATAATCCGACATATGACTAGTAATTATTTTTATCGGTCTCTCGGTCTCTAAATCCCATATAACCACAGGAGTAAATGGCGGCGACACCGCTCCCGTCATATCTACGTAGTTTACCGCTAAATGTTTTCCGTCGGGATATATGTCCATATCAACAACGTAATACGGTCTGTCATGAGAAGGCAAGCCTTCCGTTAACTCCTTAACGAAACTTTGTTCGTTAATATCCCAAATTTTCACTAATTTACTTTCGGGACCGGCGACCGCTACGAAAGCGCCGTTAGGGTCGTATTCAAGGTGAGAAGCTTCAAAACCGACGTCCACCCGACCGATAATTGCGCCCGTTTCGGCGTCCCTTAATATTAGCCTTTCGCCTCCGACAGTCGCTATAATAGAACCATCCGGCGAAAATTCTGCGTCGGCAGCGCCGCCTTCAACCGACCAAATAGTGTCCAGCTCCGCCGTTTGCGCGCCCGCCACAACAGGCGTCAGTAAAGCGATTACTAAAAAAATGATTTTCTTAAACATAAAAACCTCCGAAGATTAGTAAAAAAAACGAATTAAGATGTGTATTTATACTTGAATTACTAATTAACGCGGCGATTTGCTCTATCCAGCGGTTAGCTCGGTTAATTACGCGCTCGCTTGTTTCGTCGTTCTTTTTCATTTATATTTCCAGCTTTTTCGTAAACATAGAAAAATTAATTTAAATATCAAAGGGACGGCTTTCGAGCTGTCCCTACGGCTAAATTCCCAAATCGGAGTTTTGTAAGTAGGAAAAAGTCCGAATCTTACTTCCTCCCTTTGCTAAATAATGGCGCTAAGATAATAGATATATTAAAATAATTCGTTATATTTGTATATTAATTGTTAGGTTAATAACAAATATGGTAAATTATGAAAGAAAATCGTTCTCTGCAGTTAACAACAGCTATTAATAAGACGCTTCAAAAGGACTTATTCGGAATATTCTACGATTTTTTCCCTTTTGAAAAAGTAAAATCTTTAAGACCGGCAAATAGTCGCGATCGCGTATTTACCCCCGAGAACACTCTTTTGACAATGATTATAACTATGTTGCAAGAAGATAAAAGTTTGCAAAATTCGGTGAATATTTATTCAATTATTCATACGAAGAACCAAAAAAGGATAGAAGAAATAACTAAGAAATTCGAAGAACAACAGAAGAAATCAAAGAAAAAAAAAGTCGGACGTCCGAGAAAGTCGCTGGGCAGAATAGCCAAGAGCAAACAGAAAGATATATCCCGCAATACTTCGGCTTATACTCAAGCGCGCAATAGATTGCCGCAAGAAATAGCGCGGACGGTATTTGAAGAATCAAAGGATTTTTCAAAAGTAAAATATCCTGGGAAATGGAAAGGTATGCGCGTATTTATAGCGGACGGCACTTATCTTCAAGTTCAAGACACCGCTGAGATCAAAAAGAAGTTTAAAAAGCCTGAACGAAACGGCTATCCACGCGCATTGTTGGAGGTAATCATAGAACAAGGCAGCGGCTGCGTATATGATTTCCAGTTCAGTCCCGACAGTAAAAGCGAATTAGAATTATTAGCTTCTATGCTAAAGAACTTACCCGCCGGTTCTCTTCTTATAGCCGACGCTCTTTACGATTGTTTTGCTATATTCTCATTATTGAAAAGCTTGAATATCGATATAATAGTATCTGGCAAGAAAAACAGGAAACACCGAGTCATAAAAGGATATGCGGAATGCGACCAACTTATAGAGATAAAAAAGAAGATAAATTCAAAGTGGATGCGAGGCAAGAAGACCGAGCATACAAAGTTGTTGCTTAGAAGAATAGAATACGCAAACCCACAAAGCGGTAAAAAAGAAATAATTCATACCTCTTTAATAGACAAACGATTAAGCAAGAGCGATATAATATTAAAATATCGATCAAGGTGGGATATAGAAGTAAGTATAAAAGAAATAAAGATGCTTATGGACTTAAACGTTCTTCGAAGCAAAAAAGAGGAGATGATGAATAAGGAGTTAATATCAGGTTTAATAGCTTATAATTATATAAGAAAAACAATAGCCGAAAGCGTAGATTCCTACGCTTTTCCCCCCGAAACGGATATCATCGAAGAATACTATAAGACTAATAAGCCTATTTTACTTGACAAGCTTGGGCGAAGGTATAATAGATGGTCGCCAGGTCGCGGCGGTTATCAGAATGAAAATACTAAAACATAAGATACCGATAAGAGAGGGGCGTTCATATCCTCGCGCATGTAAGTCGGGAAGATACAGGAAGCATAGATAACGACACTATCTTAGCGCCTTTACTTTGCTAAAGGGAGGGAGCGGATATATGTCTTAAGATGTGCCACACCTCGAAGGTGTGGCA
>CAZDXB010000029.1:0-32763 GCA_964509335.1 uncultured Hyphomicrobiales bacterium
ACCTAAGATTTGGGACCTTAGGTTTTACATATAATCCCAGCGTTACTGTTAAACTTACCATTGGGTCGTATTATTCCTGTTCATTACCAGATTGGTTAGAAAAAGCGGGTCCTAATGAATATGTCATAATTCATGGCTGTTTTTCTTGGTGCGGAGAATAATTTTTAAATAAATGGAGAATATTATGAAAACGACGTTTTTACTTTTAACGATTTGGATAATATGCTCGACCGCCGCGTTAGCAAATCTCGACAAGTATTTTGAAATCGACTTTATAAACGCCGATTATATAAGTTTGAGCGTAAGCGACAGTAACCAAGCGGTTTTGTGCGGGATAATAGGCGCCGTTGTGAGAACTAACGACAAAGGAAAAACTTGGCAAAAAAGCGATTTTGATTATAGAACGTTTTTAAGAGATATTAAAGTTAAAGACGAAACCGCTATAGCAATATCAATTAACGAGATATTTTATTCTGCGGACGGCGGAAAGACTTGGAATAGAGCCGATTCACTCTCGAATGCATATATCGAATGCGTCGTTTTAGCGAACTCAAATACCGGGGCGGTTTTTTGCCGCTCCGGTTTGATAATGAAAACTACCGACGGCGGTAACAATTGGGATTATGTATCAACCGAAATAAATGACGATATTACGAGTTCGGTAGCGACCGAATCGGGAGCGATATTAATTGCGACGGCGGCGGGAGAAATATACAAATCGAGCGACTATTGCGAAAGTTGGGAAAAGCTAACCGTTCCCGTTAGTTCTTTTGTTCCTATGAATTTTTCATATTCATTCGACGAGAATCTGTATTTATTAACGCAGAAATATTTATTAAAATCAACGAACGAAGGAGAGACTTGGAGCGTTTTTAACAACCCAGCAGATGAGAGCGAGTATTGCGTTTATACGAGCGGCGGCGACGGTTACTATATATATAACGAGATGGATACGTCGGCAATAAAAAAAGTAGTCCAAGACACGTCTGTAGTCGATACTTTCGACATAAGAAAAGAAATAGAGCGCCCCACCGGAACAGTTATAAAAAACGTTAAATTTTTTAACGATAGTTGCGGTTTCGCTGTGGGCTTGAATAATTTAATTTTAAAAACGAGCGATGCGGGAGGAACTTGGGACATTGTATCTTACCTAAACGGTTACGGAAGAAATTTTTTTTCCGCGATACATTTCATAAATGATTCGGTAGCATACGTTGGGGGGTATTACGAATGTCTGTATAAAACAACCGATTATGGCGCTACTTGGAGTATTATAAAAAGAGAAAGAAATGAATTAATTAACGCCAGTTTAAAACAACTTTACTTTTGGAATGAAAAGAAAGGAGTTATGATTTCGGCAGACTATTCGAAGCCTTTGTTAAAAACTTTGGATGGCGGGGAAACTGTAGAGAGAGAAGAAATCGACTTAAACGGCGCAACGCCTTCGCTAAACATAGTAAGCGGCGACACTTTATTTTTTAAAGGTACGAGAAGGTTTAATAATAATTGGCACGGCTATTACGTTTTTAGAACATTCGACGGCGATATATGGAATTTCGGCGCACTAGATAGCATTAGATTATTAAGGGTTTATTTTAAAAATAAAAATAACATTTTTATTACCGCCGCATACCAGGATTCTTCATTATTGCCCGATAAACCAGATATATATTATAAAGGATTATTATTGCTTTCAACAAATCAAGGGAAAAGTTGGTCGCGAAAGTATTTCAAAGATTACGACACAATCAATGAAATTCATTTCTTTAACGAAACCGACGGTATTATTTTTGCAAATACAGACTACGGATCAAAAAAGCCAAAAATGGCTTCCATATATAGAACGAGCGATGGAGGAAAGAGTTGGACACTTACTGATTCAGCTATCGCTAAGGGCTTAGGAGGTATTATTTCATTCGACCAAAAACGAGTTCTTGCTTTTGCCGAGGGAATAAAAGCCTTGTTTTCTCAGGACAGCGGTTATACTTGGGAAGCAATTGATTTTATTGAGAATTTCGGCGTAGCCGACATTTCACAAACCAGCGAATATACTTATTTATCCGGCAGACTCGGCGAATCTTATCCGGCTATTGTAAGATTAAAGCTAAAAGAAGGAACTTCGGTAGAAGAAAGCGAGAAAACGGACGGTTTAAGGGCGCCGCGGGCTTACATTTTCGAGCCGTATCCTAATCCGGCTAAAAACTTCGTTAACTTCAGAATAGTCTGGGATAAGAAATACGACATAGACGAGCTAAGTATAAAAATATACGATATATTTGGCAGAGAGATAAAGAATCCAGATTTGAGCCGCGAAAGGGAATCGGTAAACGAAGCCGTCTTTAAATGGAACACAGCCGGCATGGGCGAAGGATTGTATATTATGCAATTGAAAATCGGCGATTACAGTAGGTCTCGAAAAGTGATAGTGTATTAAAGAGAGCGTTTTGTAAAAAATTTGATAGGCTGTTTCAAAACGCGATTGAATGAAACCATCTTAATCGCTCAAATCAATAAGCAACTCCGGTCTGTATTCGAAGTGCATCGTGTCGAAATGATACCATTTGCCGCCCCAAATGAAGCCGTGTTTCTCGAATATCTCAACTATTTCATAAGGCATTCGGTTTTTGTATTCGTAAACGCCGTTTTCGTTCGGTTGGTTCCAACGCCAGTAATCGCCGTGTTTAACGTTCAGGTCGATGGCTATTCCGAAGCTGTGCGCGCTGAGACGGTCGGTTCCTGCAATTTTCCGCCAATTGAACGCCTTGCCCGTATTTATATAATATTTACGATATCTATCGGGCAGTTCGGAGAGTTCCGCTCTTATTTTCTTTAGCTTCTCGTCTATTCCGTTTATCGTATTTACGCGCAATTTTTCGCCGAACCATTCGATAGTGTTTAAATTTTCCCTTACTTCTTCTTCTGTTTCGCCGTATATTTTTTTGAAGAATTCTGTGTTTCTGATTCTGCCCGGGTCGTTATTTATTTCTATCGGAGTTTCGTAATCATCGCCCTGTGGGTATTCTTGCGACATTTGGTCTTTCAGGCTGGCGTCTTTCAGCTTTCCGGAAAAGGATTTATTCTCGCCGTCGTCGTATTTCATCTTTGTTCCGTCTTTCCAATAGAGATAATCGCCGTCTATTGAGTCTATTTGATTACTATAAGCAGCGTAAACGCGCTTAAGTCCTTCCGTGATAGAATCCGCCGGCTTCGCCGCCGCAACGGCAAATGTCGCTATCGTAAACAATATATATCCCAAAATTCGTTTCATTTGTTACTATTTGACGCGTTAGTTAATACTTTCGCTTTGCTATTAAAGAAATATTTGTCAAATTTAATTTTACGAAAATTGCGTGAAATAAAAAAGGAATTAGCTATGCGGATGAGACTTTTTAATTCGCTTACGAATAAAGTAGAGGACTTCGAGCCGATAGACGATAATTTGGCGAGATACTACACTTGCGGACCTACGGTTTACAATTTCGCTCACATCGGCAATATGCGCTCGTTTTTGTTCGCCGATTTGCTTCAGAGGGTATTGCGAATAGTCGGCGGCTACAAGGTGCGCTGGGCTATGAATCTGACGAACATCGACGACAAGACGATTCGCGACAGCGCTAAGGGAAGCCCGGCTTGGAAGAAAGAGATGGGCGAGCAAAGCGACGACCCGAAAGAGAATCTCGAGAAGCTGACAAAATACTACGAAAAAGCTTTTCTGAACGATATAACGAAGCTGGGCGTAAACGCCGAGGATTATTACGCGCTGCCGAAAGCTACCGAATATATCGAATCGATGCAGGATTTGGTGAGGAAAATACTGGAGAACGGCTACGCTTATATCGCCGAAGGTTCGGTTTACTTCAACGTGTCGGAATGGCGCAAGGAACATACTTACGGCAGGCTGTTCAAAATCGACTTCGACAACTTCAGGGCGGGCGCGAGAATCGACGCCGACCAATACGAACGCGAGGAAGTCAGCGATTTCGTTCTCTGGAAAGCCAAGAAAGAAGGCGAGCCGTCTTGGGATTTTGAAATAGACGGCGAAAACTATCCCGGACGTCCGGGCTGGCATATAGAATGTTCTTGTATGGAAAAGGAACTGCTCGGATTGCCTTTCGATATACACTCCGGCGGCATTGACTTGAAATTTCCGCATCACGAAGACGAAATAGCGCAAAGCCACGCCGGTTACGGCATAGACCCGACAAAATATTGGGTTCACAATGACTTTTTGATTGTCGAAGGCGAGAAAATGAGCAAGTCGAAGGGCAATTTTTTCACCTTGCGCGATTTGCTCGACAAGGGCATAGACCCGCTCGATATACGTTATTCTATGCTGGCGTCTCATTATCGTTCGCTGTATAACTTCACTTTCCACGACATAGACGCCGGCAGAAAAGCGAGATTCAAGGCGCAGGAATTTATATATAAACTGTTTGAAGAGAGCGGCGGTGAGAAGACAATCGACGTAGAGGCGCTGAAAAACGAGATATTTTCCAGCTTAGCCGACGATTTGCACACGCCGAAAGCTCTCGGCAAGTTGTTCGCTTTTATAAACGAGCAAAAGCCCGAAGAACTCGACGCCGAAACAAAGAAGCGTTTGATAGATTTGTTCGAGGATTTGAACGAGATTTTCGCCGTTTGGGAAGTCGCCGAGCGCGAGGAAGAAAAAGTAGAGATTCCGAGCGAGATAAAAGAAATGGCGGAAGAGAGATTAGAAGCGAAAAAAGCGAAGGACTTCGACAAAGCCGACGAGCTAAGAGACAAAATCCAAGCCGCCGGCTATAAAATAATGGACTCTAAAGACGGCTATACGCTGGAGAAAAAATAGTTTAGTGATTAGTAAAGTTTAGAGCAGACGAGGGCGTCCGCTCTACCGGTCGTTTTTGAGACGCAAGATTTTGCGTCTCTACGTCCTCTCAAAATTGCAAGTTCCGCTTCTTCGGTATGTTCTACGCGGCGACGGATAGCTTCGGCTATCTGCGGGAACTAGCTAATGTTCGGGCTTCCGCCGACGGCTAAAGCCGGTCGGTTTCAGATAGAAAAAGTAGCGAAGACGCCCCCGTCTTCGTAACGAACTGAAGCTCCTTGTTAGTGAAATTCTTACAAAATTACAGCGAGCTTTAGCTTGTCGAGCGGCGGAAGGAGTTGAGTAATCGCCTCCCAGTCATCCTTTCAGCGCCGTATTCAATCTGGCATATTTATTGTCGTTCTTAATAGGGAGTTTAACTTTGGGAGATTAAAAATGAATAAACTGGCTCTTGCTTTTATAGCTTTCAGACTTTGCGCTTCGGCAGTCTTTTGGGTGTCCGAAGGAACGAATACTGATTTGCAATCGGAAATCGACAAATTGCAAAGCGAAACTAAGACTGAAAATAGCGTCGAATATAACGGCGGTAAGGACTTGTTGGCTTGCGAAAGATAAGCGGTTTTACATTTCTTCGTATTTCGCCTGCAGCTCCGTCCAGTCGTTTATTTTTTGTTCGAGCGCGCTATTTATTTCCTCGAATTCCGTTTGTTTCGCGATAGATTTTTCTTTGTTTTCGAAAAAATCCGGTTTAGCGAATAGTTTTTCTAATTTCTCTGATTTTTCTTCCAACTTTTCTATCTCGTCTTCCAGTCTTTGTATTTGATTTTTTAGTTTATTTTTATCTCGTTGCTCTTTTTTGCGCTTTTCTCTTTCTATTTTTGCGTCGCCTTTTTTACCGGATTTGCTCTTAGTCGCTTTCAGCGTTCCGTCTATTTTTTCCAAATCCTGAAGACGCCGCATTTCGTTTTTTTCCAAGAAGTAATCAATATCGCCGGGATATTCTTCTATGTTTTTATCACGAAATCTGTAAGTGGTTTTCGTAATGCCTTTAAGAAATTCCCTGTCGTGAGAAACTACTACCAAAGCTCCGCCGTATGATTTAAGGGCGTTTTTTAAAATGTCTTTCGAGACCATATCCAGATGATTGGTCGGCTCGTCTAAAATCAGGAAATTCACTTCGTTTAACAGCAGTTTCGCGAGAACAAGCCTCGACTTCTCGCCGCCGGACAGGACTTTTACTTTTTTGTAAATCGAATCGCCGGAAAAAAGGAAAGCTCCGAGCAAATCTCTCATTCTTTTCCGCATCTCGCCGACGGCTACCGAATCAATTGTATCGAAAACCGTAGCTTCGCCGTCCAGAGCTTCGGCTTCTCTTTGCGCGTAAAAGCCCAATTTGACGTTGGAGCCGATTTTAAGTTCTCCTTCGCAATCTTCCATTCCCGCGATTATCCGCGAGAGAGTCGATTTCCCTTCGCCGTTTTTGCCTATGAACGCTACTTTCTCGCCTCTTCCCAAATGGAAATCTACGCCGTCCAGAACTAAGTTGTCGCCGTAACTTTTCCTTAGGTTTTTTGTTTCGACTACAGTTTTGCCGGAGCGCGGAGCTACCGGAAATTCAAAATCTATTGTCGAGGCATCTTCTTCGACTAAATCGGGCATCTCAATTTTTTCCAGCGCTTTAACTCTGGATTGAACTCTCGACGCCAATCTAGCCTTCGCTCTAAAACGCTCGATAAATCGTTCGGTTTCCGCTATTTGCTTTTTCTTGTTGTCGTATTCTTTGCGTTTTTGTTCCTTGATTTCTTTTACTTGCTCGACAAATTTCGTATAAGGCAGGTCGAAGTCGAATATTTTGCCTTTGAGTATTTCAATCGTTCTATTAGTTACCGAATCCAAAAATTTTCTATCGTGTGAAACCAAAATTGTCGCTCCCCGATAATTTTTAAGATACTCCTCAATCCACAAAATCGATTCGATATCCAGATGGTTGGTAGGTTCGTCTAATAGAATGCAATCTGGAGAGTTCAGCAGTATTTTGGCTAACTCCGCCCTCATCTGCCAGCCGCCGCTGAACTCGGCTAGCGGCTTCCCGAATTCGTCTCGGTCGAATCCGAGCCCCAGCAGAACTCTTTCAATTTCCGCTTCTATCGAACCGCCGCCGAGGATGTCGAGTTTTTCGTTCGCTTCGCTCAACTTCTGCGTTAAATCGCGATATTCTTTCGACTCGTAATCGTCGCGATTAGAAATTTCCTCGGTAATATCGCTAATCTTCTTTTCGATAGAGCGAATATTGGTTAGCGAAGAGGCGACTTCTTCGAAAAGGGAATTGTCGAAGCTAAGCGACGCCGTTTGCGGCAAATAGCCGATTGAGAAATCCTTTGGGGCGGTTATCGCGCCTTCGTCCGGCTCGCTTAAGCCGGCTATTAGTCTCAAAAGCGTAGTTTTGCCGCTGCCGTTTCTTCCTATCAGCCCGATTTTATCGCCGGGACCGACGGCGAAAGAAACGTCTTTTAAAAGGTAATCTCCGCCTATATTTACCGATATATTATTTGCCGATATCATTTCTATTTAAACTATGTCAAAAATTCTTGTATGTATCAATACGAAAGTTCCGAAAAATTATTCAAAGTAGCAATAGATTAATGATTGTTGTAATTTGTAAGCCCTTTTTGGTTCGGCTACCCGCCGGAAGCGAACGGCTATTCGTAAGTTGCGCGCGAGCGGTTTTCCGCGCCCACACTATCCAATTTTTTGGGAGCGAATGTAAACGCTTTAACGCGCCGGTTCAATTATCTTCGGTTCGCCGAGGTCGTATAGCTCTTTCAATAAATAATCGGCGTCGCCGACTGCCAAAGTTAATAGGTTTTCCGGTTGTAAATATTTATTTCGGGCTCGGTAAATATCTTCTTTTTCTAAAGATAGAATTTTCTCGTAGAAATCGTTGTAATAGCTTTTGTTCAAATCGCCGAGAATTATCGACTGCAGTAAAGAAGCTTTCGCCCGCGCTGTTTCTGTCATACTGAGGAAACTGCCCAAGGCGTATTTTTTCACTCTTTGGAATTCGTCGTCCTCGATTTCTCCGTTCGCTATTTTGTCCATCTCCTCGATAATTTTTTCGAAAGCGTCCTTGACTTTGTCTCTGTTGACGCTGGACGTTATGGCGAAAGTAGCCCCCAGCTTTCTCGAAATAAGCGAAGAATTTATGCCGTAAGTATAACCAAGCTCCTCTCTTAGCAGCGAGTTGAGCCGCGACATAAAATATCCGCCAAAGATAGTATTGGCAAGCAAGAGAGCTGGAAAATCCTTATGGTTTTTTCTAATGGTCGGCTTGCCGATTCTTAATATGATTTGCGAAATGTCTTTTTTGACTACGACGAATTTCGGCGGCTCGGCTAATCTAAATTCTTCGCGGCTTTTGGTTTCGCGCGGTTTGATTTTTCCGTTAATAAAATACTTGTCCGCGATTTCGCGAAGTTTATCCGCTTCGAGCGCGCCAAAGCCTAAGATAGCGACTTTTTGAGAATGAAGCTCGTCTTTCCAATCGAGGCAAGTTTTTTTTGTTATGTTTTTTATCGATTCGTCGTTGCCCAATAGTTCTTTGCCATACGGATGCCCGCGAAAGAGCGTTTTGTTGAAATGAACGCGCGCTAAATAAGAGGGTTCGGCTTCTTCCTGCCGCAAGTCCGCCAAATACTTTTTACGGTAGCTTTTGATTTCTTTTTCGGGGAATGTTGAGTTAAAGTAGCAATCGGATAAAATTTCGGCTGTTTCCTCGATGTTTTCGCCGAGGCAAATCGAGCTGAGAGAGAATCCGTCCCATTTGGAGCTAGCCGTAACGGTAGTTCCCAAGCTCTCGATTTCTTCCGCTATCGTTTTTGAATCGCGTTTTTCCGTTCCGCGCTTCAAGAGTCCGCCTGCGAAAGAGCTTACGCCCGGAATTGAATCGTCCGACGAGCCGCGTTTTGTCAAAATCGCTAATCCGGCTAGCGGTTGAGTTTTGTCTTCAATTAAATACAAAGTAACGCCGTCGGTTATTTTTTCCTCGAAATAATCGGGAAAGCGGAAATTGGGAAAATCGTCTTTTATCGGCGGCGTTTTAAAATCCCGTTTTTCTTTTCTCATAAAATCCTGTTTTCGTTTTTCGACAAATATTCTTTGTATAAATCCATTATTTCTCGTAGCATCATAGCCGTCGCGCCCCATAAAGGGACTTCCTCGTGGACGTTCCAAAACGGCGTTTCGACTTTTACGCCGTCGAAGTCCCAAATCTCGGATTCAATATTTCTGTCCGTATGAAAATCGTCGATTTTGATAGAAAACGCTTCGGCGACTTCCGCGGGATTTACTTTCAGTTTGGGAATTTTTTCGGCGTATCCTAAAACGGGCGTTATAAGCGAGTTCGAAGGCGGAACGTAAAGTTTTGTGAGCCTGCCGATTAATTCTATGTTTTCCGACGGGATGCCTACTTCTTCGCAAGTTTCTCTCAAAGCGGCGTCCTCGGCTGTTTCGCCTTCTTCCAAACTCCCGCCCGGGAAACTTATCTGCCCGCTGTGGCTAATGTTATTCGTTCTTACGGTAAAAAGCGCTTTAAAATCGGGCTCTTCTCCGAATAAAAGAGCCAAGACAGCGCTCTCTTTGGCGTCCGGCGAAGGGGTGAAAGTCCTGTGGAAATCCTCGCCGACCTTAGGCGACATAGCTTTATGAGCCTCTATTCCGGGCAGTTTTTTTGTTAATCGTTCTTTTAAAAAAGAGATAAATTTATGTTGTTTTGTTTTATTCATATTTGCAAATTAATAATGATTTAGCAATTTTAGTTTTTATTAGCGTCATAGATAAAAAAATATAAACGATGAAAAATAAGAAAGATTTTTTCGACAAGGTTTACGAAATAACGGCGACGATTCCAAAGGGCAGAGTAACGACTTATGGGAGTATTGCCGAGGCGATTGGAATGAAGTCCTCGGCTCGGACGGTCGGTTGGGCGCTGAACGCCGTAGCGGGCAGGATGGATTTGCCCTGCCATAGAGTAGTGAACCGGGACGGCGAGCTGACGGGCAGGATGCACTTCGCCACTCCGAGCCTGATGCGAGAGCTTTTGGAAGCTGAGGGCGTAGGGTTCGTCGGCGACGCGGTCGATTTAGATAAGCATTTGTGGAAACCAAAATTGGAACGATGAAATGAGAGCGATTATAATATTTCTCGCGGCGACGCTTTTGTTCCCGCTATTTTTGATATCGGAAGAGGCGCTTTTTCCCATATCGAGAGACGAGAAAGTTGGATATATAGATGTGGAGGGGGATATCGTAATAGAACCGAAATTCGACACGGAATTACAGTATTATCAAATAGTAAGCGACGGCGAGAATCTAGACGGCGTTCGATTTCCCAATAACGCTTATTTTTCGGACGGGATTGCGACCGTCGGGATAGGGCATTGGTTCTGGTTTGTTAATTTCTATACGTCTTACGCTTGCATAAATAAAGAAGGCGAAATAGTAATACCGGAAATGGACAACCAACCGGGAGCTTTTAACGAAGGCTTAGCCAGAGCTGTTAAACCGCTAATGCATTTCAGATACGTTTACGGCGAGTTGTGGGGTTATATGAACCCAAAAGGCGAATTCGTAATCGAGCCTATATATCAATACGCCGGCGACTTTTACGAGGGTGCGGCGGTCGTTCTTTTGGACGATAAATACGGATACATAAATCGGAAGGGCGACTTTATTATTGAGCCGAAATTCGACGACGCCAATTGTTTTTCCGAGGGACTGGCGGCGGTAAAAGTAGGCGGTTTTTTCGGCTACGTCGATAAAGAGGGCGAATTCGCGATTGAGCCAAGATTTATCAGAGCTTGGGGCTTTAACGACGGCGCGGCGAAGGTATTGATAGACGGGAAATACGGATTCATAAATAAAATTGGCGGATATATCGTAGAGCCAAAATTTAAGGAAGCGAATAGCTTTTCGGAAGGATTAGCTAAGGTTCGCGAAAGCCGCTTATACGGATTTGTCGATAAAAACGGCGATTATGTAATAGAGCCAAAATTCGAAACCGCCGGCGACCTTTCCGAAGGACTTATACCGGTTAGAATTGAAAATAAGTGGGGATACGCCGACAAAACAGGCGAATTGGTTATCAAGCCGAAATTCGATTTGGCAAAATCTTTTAAAAACGGTTTGGCGGAAGCTTGGATTAATAAAAAAATGGTTTACGTAAACAAGCTCGGAGAAACGGTCTCGGAAGTTTTTCGGGAAGAATCTTCGTTTTTTCTTTGGTAAAAGTGAAACATTTTGCCTTTTGATGTGTTTATTAATTATATAACTGGACTATATTAAAAAGGAATGTTATGATTATGAAAAAGTTCTTTTACCTTCCCGCTATAGCGATAGCTATTCTGTTATTCTCTTGCAACAAAGACGAGGCATTGACGAATAACGGCAATTGCAACGACGACCCTTTTGGCAGCGACCCCTACGGCGCGGTATTAAATACGTCGGGTTGTAAAGATTTTTCTTCGGATTCGGAAACGGAAGTCGCTCTAAACGAGGAATGTATAAAAATCAACTATTTCTCAGAGCACAAAATTTTGCGACTCGCTCATTATAATGGCGGTTTTAACTGCTGTCCGGGGAAAATTTCGGCGGATTTCGACTTCGAAAGCGGTATAATTAGAATCAGCGAAAAGCAGTCGCAGTCTATATGCGATTGCAAGTGTCTGTTCGATATTGAATACGAACTAAGAAATATCGAACAGGGAGAATACCGATTTATCGTAACCGGACCGTTGACTGGATACGAGGCGATGCCGGCTTTGGAAGCCGTGATTGACATATCGGAAGGCTCCGGCAAATTCTGTATCGAGCGAGATAGCTATCCTTGGAAATAATACTCGTTATTTTTCGCTCCATAGTTAAAACGGCAATTAATGAAATTGAACATTTAAAGGACAGCGATTATGAACCCAACGAAGTTTTTTCCGATAGCTATTTTATTTATAGCGTTTATTATTTTTTCCTGCAAAGACAACGAGACTACCGCGAACGACGACGACGCAAACGGCGTGCCTTACGGAATTATTACCGACACCTCAGGATGCAAAAGTTTTTTCGATACTACGAGAAATATTCCGAAGACTAACGAATGCGTTAAAGTAAATTATTCGAGTCAAGATGAAATATTGCAATTAATCCATGTGAACGCCGGATTCAATTGCTGTCCGGGCGTAATATCCGCCGAAATAAATATAGAAGACGGCGTAATATCTTTTTTTGAAAAGCAGTCGCAAGCCGGCTGCCGATGCAATTGCCTTTACGACGTCGAATACGAACTGAGAAACGTCGAGCCCGGCGAGTATGAGTTTATAATAGTCGGACCGCTAACCGACGGGGAGTCGAAAAAGTCCTTAGAATGCAAAATCGATATATCCGAAGGAACGGGCGAGTTTTGCCTTGAGCGGAATTTTTATCCGTGGGTTGAATAAAACAGCGGAATTTGCTGAAGGAATGAGGTTGTCTCAAAAATAAATAATCTCACACGGGCAAGCCCCGTGTGCTTCCGAAGCAAATCAGCGTAAAGGGATGAAGTATAAACTTTTCAGTCTGCTATTGAAAGGACGCATCGGGGCTTGCCCCGATGTAATAATTGAGTTTGGAAACAACCTTTAAAGCTATCTGTTTCCAATGGAAAGACACAAATCTATTTATATATTATCTTGTATATCAGAACAATAAAAGCCAAAATCAGAGTAGCTCCGTTTGCTATAATAACCGGATATTGCGTTATCATAACGCCGTAAACGAGCCAGCAAGCGACGCCGGTAATGAATATAATATACATCCAGAGCGAAATGTCGCGCGTTTTACGCGTCTTTATCACTTTTAGCGCTTGCGGTAGAAAAGCGATAGTCGTGCAAACGCCCGCTATAAATCCGATTATTTGGTCGATTGGCATAATTACAATTCCAATAGCGTATTTTCTTGAATATTCCGTTATCTTTTAACGCTGGAAATAAATTCTTCGACTGCCGGAATGCCTCCTTGAAAGACGAGATAGCCGTTGTAAGGCTCTCGTTCGGTCAATTCGCCGGCGATTGGCGTCAGCATAATGTCTTTGACTTTATCCAAGTCGTCGGTCTGCCCCAGCGCCCAGCAGAGCTTCATAAACGCCGCCTCCGGCAACATATTGGCGGCGGGTATAACGCCGAGTTCGAGCATATCCCTGCCCGTGTCGTAAACGTACATCTGGACGTATCCCCAAAGCGTCTGAACGGTCATATAAACTGCCACTCCCGCTTCCTTTGCTCTTTGCAATGCCGGATATAGCGGTTTGTTTACGTGTCCGAGTCCGGTGCCGGCGATTACGATGCCTCTGTAGCCGTTGTCTATAAGCGAATCGACCATATCGGGAAGCATATTCGGATAATAATATAAAATAGCGACTTTTTCCTCGTATGTCGGGATAATCTTAACGTTTCTGTCGTCTCGTCTGCGCTTGTAATCTTTCTTTATCGGCGTGATTTTCTCTTTATCGACCATCGCTATGGGCGTGTCGCCTAATGTTCTAAAAGTCGAGCGGTAGCTCGAGTGCATTTTCCTTACCCTCGTGCCTCTGTGCAAAAGCCCGTATTGGTCGGAAGTTGGACCGAACATACATACCATCGTTTCGGCTATATCCGATTCCGAGGCGGTTTTAACGCTGTGGATTAAATTAAGGGCGGCGTCGGACGAGGGGCGGTCGCTCGAACGCTGAGAGCCGACCAACACTATCGGCACGGGCGAGTCCTGCACCATAAAGGAAATTATGGAAGCTGTATGATGCAAAGTGTCGGTGCCGTGTCCGATGACTATGCCCTTAACGCCGTTTTCGATTTCTTTTCCAATTGCTTTCGCCAATTCTTTATATTGTTCGGCGCCCATATTCTCGCTGAACACGCCGAATAGCTTCTCGGTTTCTAGATTGCAGTAATCCGCCAGCTCCGGCACCGAGCCGTATAATTCCCCCGGCGAGAAAGCGGGTATTACCGCGCCGGTGCGGTAGTCGAGCCTTGAAGCTATAGTGCCGCCCGTTCCGAAAAGTTTTACGTTCGGTTTTTCGGGCGAGTATGGGAATTCTTGCTCCGGTATTTTATAGTTCGCTTTTTTGCGCCCGTTTATTTTTACGTCTTGGATTTTTCTCGCGGCTATGCCTACGTTGTAGCCCGTGCGCAATTTTAAATTTATGTGGTAAGGATTGCACTGCTCGGCGCGAGGCAATATAATCCCAATGTAATTTCCGTCTTCGGCGAATATTTCCACGTCGCTCCATACTTTCGCTTCGAATTTCTTTAACGTTTCGAGCGACTCGCCTCTATATCCTTCGTAATCGCTATTGTTAGCCATTTTGTTCCTCCTTTAGATAATTTTCGACCGCTTCGTTCGCTTTTTCGAACGCGACTCTACCTCTTAACTCTCTCATCGTTTCGGCTAAAATTAAAAGCGGTCTTTTATCTTTATTGTGAATTTGCTTGCTGTCAACTTTTTCAACCGAATTTTTAACGGCGTCCCTCAATTCCGCTTCGTCGCAAGGTTTCGGCAAAGCGTTCTCGCCGAATTCGCCGGCGTCGGCTGTTCTTTTCATAGCCTCGAAAACGCCTTCACGAACGATGTCGCCGTTCTTATACGCTTCTAATATCTTTCGCGTCTCGTCTTTTCCGAGCGCGCTTACGTCGTATCCTTTCTTTTTCAGTCGCTTGCGAAATTGAATTAAGGCGACCGAGCATAACGTCGGGTCGAGCTTCCATTCAGTCGCCGCTTCCATAAACAGTTCTGGAAATTTAGAATCCGCTAAATCCGAAACGGTGTCTTCGGGAATTCCTAGCTCTTTGAATTTGCTTTCATATACCCAAAACGGTTTGGGCAAATCTTTTCTGATTTTTTGCTTCCTATCGTCGGGAACTACTTTTGGCGGCAAATCGGTGTCCGGATACATTCTGTCCGGACCCGGCAAGATGCGTTCGAAACCGGTCGTTCCGTCTCTTAGCGCTTGCCTCGTTTCCGAGGGAACCCCTACCTCGGCGGCTTCTTTGGCTCTGATTTTTATTTCTTTAACCGCCGTTTCCGAGTCTTGCTCGTCTCCCCATACTATTACGATTGAGTCGTTTTCTTCGGCTTTTGTAAATTCATTTATCTTATCGCCGAGGGGCGTCGAAAAAATTCCGTTCTGTTCTTCTGAGTGAATTATATTGGGAAGCTGGTCTAAACAAGCGATGACGCGAACTCTGTCTGAAATCTCTTTGTCGAAATACGTGTTCGTTTGCGTTTGTTTGTTTAAAATGCCTTTGTAGCCTTTTAATACGACCGCTTTCGCTTGTTTGCCTTCGTCCAAAGCTTTCTTGAGAGAGGGCAAATCAACGCCGCGCAGGATGTCGGAAACGTCGAAAACGTCCGCTTTAAAAGTTTCGGCGTTAATTTTGCGACTGTTAAGCTCTTCTTTGATTTTTAGCAAATTCCACTGGCGCATCGCCTCGTTGTAGGTTAGAAGCGGGATTTTCTTAATTTTCGGAACGCCCTTTATTTCTATTCGCGTTCCGCCGGTAACGCTAACGTTAACGTCCTCTCGCGCCGCTCCTATGCCCGTTCTTACTTTGCCGGTATTTCTCGCGAGTCGTCGCAGCAAATCGTTTACCTCTGCAACTTCTTGTGGAGTTTTCATATCGGGATAGGTAACTGTTTCGATTAGCGGCATTCCCAGTCTGTCCGTCAAATATATTCTTTCGTGTCCGACATCGCTGTATTCGCGGCAGGAATCTTCCTCCAGCGTCATTTGTATTAATCTGATTTTGCGGTCCTTGTAGGGGATTTCGCCTCCGACCGATACAATCCCCGTCCTTTGGAAGCCCGTTGGAATGCTGCCGTCCAAATATTGCTTTCTCGTAATGTGCAGTTCGTCGGCTATGTTTGCGTTCAGAAGCATTCCCATTTCAATCGAAATATCGAGAGCTTGGTCGTTTACCTCGAAGGGGGGCGTGTCGTCCATTTCATAGGTGCAAACGGTCTCGCGGTTGATTCTATAAACGATGTTCTTTTTGGTTTTGAATTCCATCAAAGCGGTACCGTCGTATTCGCCAAGTTCCGATAGAGTCGGTCTCATATGGCGAAGCAGTTCAGCGTGATATTCGTCGCTGTAAATCCCCGCCGGACATCTGCAAAAGAGCTTTTTGTCGGTTAGCAATTGCTGATGGATTTCCAAGCCGGACTTAAATCCAACCTTGGCGTAATCTTCCGGCGTCATCTCTTCAAACGGCTTAAATTCAAAGTTATACATATTCTTTCCCATTTTCTAATATATCCCAGCCTAATCGTATAAAATTAAAAAATCAATAATTAAAGAACTTCAAAAATACAAAATAGCTTATAAACTTCGAGTATGTTAAAGGGATTTTCTTAAATAACCGTATGGACGGGTCGAGACATAACTTTACCTTAACTAATCCCCAAACTCCGATTTGGGTCGGAACAGGAGCTACAGGACCCTCCCCAGCTCTCTGACATCACCCTAGTATTTAAGCGAACAACAATAAGTATCTTGCTACATAAACATTTAGTATGTTATCAAACTTTAAAATAATCTTATCTAATTCTTGAGTTCCTCTTTTTATTGCTTGTCTAAATTTATTGAAGAGCGAGGTTCTTTCTTTTTCGCTGCCGCTCATTTTTAATTGATTGCCTATTGACGTTTGTATAGCGTAGCTTAAACAACTTATTATTATCGACTTAACTAATCTGTGCTTTTTAGGAATCTTCTCTGTATATTTCTCCCAATGTAATTTCGATTTCAAATCCTTAAAACTTTCTTCAATCCAAAATCGCGTCGTGTAACTTTCTATAGCTTCGATTCTAGATATCTGTTTATTCGTCGCTAAATACCACTTTGCTATATCCCCTTCTTTAGTCCTTTGACTATTGACGCACACATTTACGCCTTCTGATCTATGCGTCTTACCAAGAAAATCTAAGTTATAAAATCCATCTTGAAATAAACTCAGCTGCAAAAATTCTTTGCCTCCCGGTTCTTTAACCATATAACAATCGTTTATCCGTACTATGTAATCCAATCCTAATTTCTTGCAAATATCAAATAGTTTTACTCCTTGAAAGCCCCTGTCGGCTACTATCTCATATTTATATTTATCCGGAAGTATCCGTTTTAGTTCTTGTAAAATTTCTTTAACTCTTTTCCAGTAATCGTAATGAACGCCTACGCCTTTCCAACTCTTAATTAATATTGGTATGCTTCTGCCCTTAAAGCTTATTGATAACGCTAAAAGCCAGAAATCATCTTTTAGGGTAGTGGCGTCAAGAGCTAATGTTATTACCTTTCTTTTCTTGAACTTAAATCCCGGCAAACTAAAAATCGCCATTAAAAACGACTTCCAGAATTTTGTGTTTATCGTCAAATTGTCAAAAAAATAAATTAATCGCTTATGTTTATGTTTTGTCGACGTGTCGCCGGATAAACCTGAAGCTATATCCCAAAGAGCAAAAGAGCTGTTATATAAAAATGCTATTAAAATATCAGCCAAGTTCTTTTGCTGCGGCAAGCTTAGATGACTAAAACATCCTTTTACAATTTTAAATGTCAATTTGTATAATTTATCATCCATTTTTTGTATTGAGTTGTTATTAAATAAAACAAATATCGCAAAGAATAACTAGATTTCAAAATACTAGGGTGATGTCAGGGGCTGGGAGGTGGTAGCCTGGGTAGAGGTCTCTCCCCTTCGATTCTCTATCTCATCCCCTAACAAATCTAAAATACCCGTCATATTATTCTTAACGTCTCTATTATTAAATCTTATTGTTTTTATGTTTAACGCCTTCAAATACTCATCTCTGGTTTTATCATACTCCATCACCTCTTCGGTATAATGTCCGCCGCCGTCTAATTCAACTGCGAGCCTTACTTCTGGGCAGTAAAAATCGAGAACATAGTAACCGACGCTATGCTGCCTTCTAAATTTAGCGTCTGCAACATATGATTTTCTAAGATATTTCCAAAGAAGTTTTTCCTCTTGAGTCGCATTATTACGAAGCTTCTTTCTACGTTCGAGCATTTCTCTTTTATTATGTATTTGTTCTTTCATAACTTATCCTTCCAATTGTTCTGGAATCCATCCGATTTTAGTTTTTTTGTAACCTTTTCTATTTTTTTTGTTGTAGGTCATTTACTTCTTACCTCCCGTGAGAAGTTTTACTTCTTTATCGAAGTCGGAAGTGAAATCCTTATCTTGAATTAATCTGAATTTTTCATAGTTTTCATCCGCAAGTTTTTGCGCGACGTTAGCGGAAATCTCGCCCGCGTTATCGAGTATTTCGTAGCCGTTGAACTCAAGAAAAGCGTCGAGATTATAATATTCAACGTCTCTGGAAACCTTTCTGTTTCCTTCAGTTCGAACTATTCGAATTTTTCGAATAGTTGATTTTTCGTCCAGTTCGTTTGATTTAAAAATCTCTTTCAAGTGATAGTTGATTGTGTTAGTTTCAACGCCAAAGAGTTCAGCCATAAGTTTTTGGCTCAACCAGAAAGTTTCATCAATATATTGAACTTCAATATACTTATTTCCCGTTGGGGAAGAATAAAATATTATTTCCGCTTTTTTAATTTCTTCGCTCATATTCCCATTTCCTTCAATTTATGCGGTCGCAATTTTCGACCTTAGGGTTTTCTTATCCGCTTTTCTGTTTTTGTTGTTATAGGACATTTATAATCTTCCTAAAATTTCTGATGCGTCCATTTCCAATTTTGAAAAAGCGAACCATTTCTTGCCGGCGTCTTTGAGAGACGCGCCAAAATGGTAAATATCTTTTTTGTCGATAATCAAAAATCGGTCGTGAGAAGTGTTTAACCGTTTATGAGCGATAGGTGCATACTGGCTATTGTGCTTTTTTACGTCTTGTTTTAACGCTTTGCTTATCTTTTTTGTATATATGGTCGCATTTACGCCTTTGGCTCTCTTTGTCAACATTTTAAGAACTGAATCATCCGTATAGTTGTCAATAAGAATTATGGATGATTTAGCGCTTCGAATTATATCGGAAATTAGTTTATATGCGTCAAAAATCTGCCCGTCGTAAAAAATGCCCTGTTTTGGCGGTAAAGAACCTTTGTCTAATGCTTTGAATATTTTATCAAATTTTTCATCGCTTTCTTGTTTATGCTCTTTTTGATTGATTTCCAAATGTTCAATCCGCCGGAAAACATCGGCGTTTTTGACTAAAAATCTTCTCATACCGACGAAAGCGTTCATAATCCGCACGCTCATTTTTACGGCAGTTTCGCTTTTCAAAACAGCAGAAAGCATTGCAACGCCCTGTTCGGTAAAGACATAAGGAAGATATTTCTTGTGTTTTCCCCTCTTGCTTTCTAAGGTCGCATTTTGTGACCTTAAAGAACTTTTTTCTAAGGTCACATTTTGTGACCTTAAAGAATCATATTCTTCTTTGGTTAATTGAAAGCAAAATTCTTTTGGAAATCGTTCAATATTTCTTTTCATAGCTTGATTTAATACTTTAGTCTCAACGCCGTAATATTCCGCTAAGTCGCTGTCCACCATAACCTGCCGGGACCGTATTTCAAATATCCGGCTTTCAATTTCCCTTTGTGTTATAGCAGTATTAACCATATTTTTTCAAATCCTTTTATTTTTTTTCGTTCATCTTTGCTATTTCTCTATCCGCTTCTTGAATAACATAATTAGCGAGTTCATTTACTATTTGCGAGATGTCCTCTTTTGTAAGAAACTTATGATAAGGCAACTTCCTTTCGATGGTTGTAGTCGTCTTTATTTGATAAAAATTCTTAAAAAACTTGATTTCAAGCGTTGCCGTCGTATCAAAAGTCTTAATTGTCGCTCTTGTTAATTCTTCAAACCTTGTATTTATTACAATTCGTTTAATAATAACCGCTTCATCAATAATATCGGCGCATTGTTCGAGAAATCTAGCGATATGGTCTTCATAAAAATTTTTTAAGCTATATCTTTCTTGGTAATTTTTACCCTGAATCACGATAGAATACTTAAATTCGATTTTACGGAATATAGAATCGAATTTTGCAAAACTCTTTAAGACTTCTATTAACAAAGGTTTTACTGAATTTTCAAAGACTCGCTTAAATACCGGAAAATCAAGGGATTCCTTAACAACTATATCGTCGCTAATTCCTTCCATTTTCTTTTTCAGCATTGCAATCTTTTTGTCGATATCTTCCGGCTCTTCGATTGTCTCTCCTTTAGCGGCTTTTATCGTTAGCTCCAGCGAAGCGATTACTTGCTCGCCGACGTATCCGGTAAATCTTTCTAAATCTCCGGCGTCGGCGTAAGCCAGCGCTTGAAGGTAAGACTGTCTTTTTTCCGTTCTGATAATAGCGGGCGGCAAGTCGCGGGACATTAAAATAAAGTTCATAAGGATACGCGCCATCCTTCCGTTACCGTCGTCGAAAGGATGTATTTTGATAAACTTATAATGAAACGTCGCCGCTAAAATTAAGGGATTCTCTTTCGCTTCGTTTTTCCTATACCAGTCCAATAAATCTTTCATTTTCGCGGGCGTCTCCTCCGGCGAAGCGAATTCTACGAGGCTACCGTCCGCGGCTTTTACGTAATTTTGCTGTTTCTTATACTCGCCGGGAACGACGCGTTTCTTTGTTGGCTTGCCGTCGGGCGTTTCGGCGTCAATCCCGAAAGGTTCGCCGAGAATCTTTTTGTGAAGATTTCTTATAAAAACTTCTGTTATTGGTTCGGATTTATTTTGGACAATATCGAAAAGAGACTGAACCACTTCGTCGTGTCCTTTCATTTCGAGGACGTCCCTAAGCGGTTTGCCCCCCGCCGTTAGTCCCCAAAGCAGTAAAGCTTTGGTTTCGCCGTAGGTCAGAGTGTTGCCCTCGATGTGGCTTGAATGGAAGTTCCAGTCCAGCCGCAACTTTTGAACAAGCCGCCTCTCTTGTTCGGGCTTTAAGGGGCGAAACTTATCGAGTTCCTTATTCAGCCTATCGATTTTTGAGATAATTTCTTTTAGAGTCATTGTTGTTTCTCTTGTTTATTGGTTATAGTTTATTGTATTGTTTTCGGTTGTTAGCCAAATCATCCCACGTAATCCAAGCTAATCTTTTTGACATATTTTTCCATTCGTCGCCGGTTAAACTATTTTTTCTATGAGGTAAATCTTCTTTTATATTTTTAAAGTCTTTCATATAATCATTCATCTTATAACCGTAAAACCTTGTTTTGGGGCGTTCTTTGAAATACTTCGGCGTAATAAGCATAAAGAGGGTATTGTCCTTTTCTTTATCTAGCATAACGTCTAAATTCCTAGCGATTTGGTTGCGAGCCATATCGTAGCTAACTTGGTAAGAAATATCAGAAAGAACTTTCGCTTCAATCAGAACGCTGAAATTTGTGTCTTTGCATTCAATATGGGCGTCCACGTGCGTCGCTCCTTCGAGTCCTCTTCTGAAATTCCCGTCTTTATCCTTACCCATATCCAAAACGTAATCGACGAAATGCGTTTTGTCAAGGTTCTTAGACAAATGTTCCTTGAAAATCTTAGGGGCGGATAATTGATGTTCGAGTATCAGTTTTGGCTCGTTGCCGAGAGCGTCGCTCCAGCTATCGTATTTGTCGCTGAAATCCGGTTTGGCGCCGAAAGCCTTACTGAGCATATTTTCCAAATCCTTTTTCTTCTCGGCGTCGGATTTTTCGAATATACTAATGAAAGTTCTGGCGGTATAAAATCTCTCGTCTTTCTCCGCCTGCCTATGAAATTTATAATCGGATTTTTTCATAGATTTGTCATTTTCAAATATTTTGTATTTATCTATGCTGTGTAAAAAGTATCCGGCTTGATGTTTCTTATTGCCGACAAAATACTTTTCCAAAGTCTTTCTAGAGAATGGAAGCAGTTCCTTGTGGATTAATTTTGTGTTTTTCATATTCTACTCTCCTAATTGATTGTTTACTATATAATTTTTCTCTGGGTGTTGTTTGTTGTTATTTTAATCATTTTGTTTTATTCTCCCATATTCTGTTTTTGCTCCAACCTTTTGGGAATCCCATCTTTCCGATATTGATATTTGGATATTCTTCTAAAAGCTCAATCAATTTCTCTTTAAAAGAGTTTTTGGGATGAATTATATCCAGAAAGTATTTTAAAATTGAAATAAGAACGAATACTTTGTCGTTTCTAATAAAACTGAAACTATCCCGCATCCCCTTATTTGACTTAGGCAGTTTAGGCTTTATTCCTAAAGTGCGATTCCAAAGTCTCGAATGGTGCGCGCATATATTTCTTAAATAAACTATCGAATGAAGCCACGATTCAAACACTTTGCTGTTGATATTAAAGTATTTAGCTATATCTTTTTTATCTTTAAAAGACTTCAAATTTCTAAAATGATTAGAAATTTGCCCGAAAGTAAAAATCTCCAACCCCATCCAAGACGGCGGAAATTCGGGTTCGGAATACTTCTTCTTATAATGTTTTACAAATACTTCTTTGCTTTGTCGGAACTCTTTTTTGAAACTATCGGTAATATTTACGAATTTTGTACAATCATCGAACAAACGAGGATTTAAATACCAATACTTATTGTATTTAGTCGCCATTTGATGTATAAATTGAGTTCTAAAAGCAATTTCAAATCTTTCTATAACTCCAAAAAGCATTATTCTTAATTTCCTGTCGAAAGAATATACCTTCATTGCATCGTTGAAGTTCGTTCCTTTATAAAACGATTGATTTTCGTCTCTGGGAATTCTGAAGGGATAAAGGTAGGAACTAAGACGATAGTAGCTAATATTTGATAGGATAAAACGCGTTTCTTCTGTATCTTCAATTACAAGATTTCTACTTTTCAGTAAATTGATTTGTTCTTCGACGGTTAATGTTGGCTTTTCGTATCTCATAAGCTATAAATGAAAAAACTCGGCGATTTGAGCTTCGTAGAGAGGCTTGCCGAGTATGTTAATTACAATATAACATAAATTTTGATATTTCCAAATTATTTAGAAAAAAAATCGAATTAATAATACTTGACTTTGAATAATTGAAACGATAAACGGCAGTTTTCGTTGCGTCGAGTTTCGTCCATTGTAATCCATCAAATCCCAGATATTCTTTTCTCATATTTCAGCCTAATTCATTATTAATCTTTTAATTATTAAGCCCCAACTCCTCTAAATGCTCGTCCATTTTTATTCTGACGTCGACTAGCTCGGTTTCCAGCTTGTCGATTTCTTTCTGAACCGCTTTAATATCGACCGGCTCTTCTTCTTCGAAAGTATCCACGTAGCGCGGTATATTCAAGTTAAAATCGTTTTCCTTAATCTCGTCCAGCGTCGCTACGTATGAGTATTTGTCTATTGTTTTGTATCTCTTGTACGCATCCGTTATCTTCTCTATGTCTTGAGAGCGAAGCGCGTTTTGATTTTTGCCTTTTAAGAACTCTCTACTCGCGTCTACGAACAATACTTCTTTTCTATCCCTGTTTTTCTTGAAAATAAGTATAGCCGCCGGAATGCCAGTTCCGTAGAACAAAGCCGGCGGAAGCCCGACAACGCCGTCGAGCAAATTTTCCTCGATTAAGCTTTTCCTTATCTTTCCTTCCGAAGCTCCGCGGAAAAGAACTCCGTGAGGGACTATTACGCCGACTCGCCCGTCGGTTTCAATGGTCGTTTCAATCATATGAGTAATAAAAGCGTAATCGCCGCGACTTTTTGGGGGAACGCCGCGATGGAATCTGTCGAACGGGTCGTCTTTAGCGGTTTCAGCTCCCCATTTGTCGAGCGAAAACGGCGGATTAGCCGTTACGACGTTGAATTTCATCAATCTGTCGTTTTCTATTAACTTGGGATTGTTAATAGTGTCGCTCCACTCGATACGGGCGTTATCAATATCGTGAAGGAACATATTCATTTTACAAAGCGCCCAAGTGCTTCCGTTGCTCTCCTGCCCGAAAAGCGAGTAGTTTCTGTCGGCAACTTCTTCGGCGACGGTTATTAGCAAAGAACCAGAGCCGCAAGCGGGGTCGCAAATTCTATCGCCGATTTCCGGCTTTAAAAGTTTAGCCAAAAGCAAAGACACTTGCTCCGGCGTATAAAAATCGCCGCCTTTTTTACCGGCGTCGCTTGCGAATTTCTTAATCAAGTATTGATAAGTATTGCCGATTATGTCGTTGTTCCCAATTTTCGATTGTCTTAAATCCAGCTTGGGATTAGAAAAGTCGTCGATTAGTCTTTTTAATCGGCGGTTGCGGTCTTTCGTTTCGCCAAGATTCGACTCGGAATTGAAATCAATATTACGAAAAACGCCTTCGAGTTTTGCTTTGTTTTTATCTTCAAGATACTCTAAGGCTTTGTTGATAATTTCCCCGATATTCGGCTCCTGCCTCTTACTTTGAACATAGTAGAAAGAGCTTTTTTCCGGAAGAACGAATCTTTCTCTTTCTAATCTTCTTTTTACGCGCTCCTTGTCTCCCTTGAACTTTTTCTCGTATTGCGCTTTCTTATCTTTCCAAACGTCGCTTAAGTATTTGAGAAAAAGAAAAACCAAGATATAGTTTTTATATTCGGAAGGGTCGACGACGCCCCTGAAAGTGTCGCAAGCCTGCCAAGCTATAGCGTTGATTTCTTCTTGAATCTTTTTTTTATCGGACATCATTTGCTCCGTCATTTTATTAAAAATAACGTTTTTTGTTCGTAAACCCTATTTTTGAGAGCGGAAATATTAGATAAAATATCTTGCTCCCTTGATTTTAGCTTAGAGAGTTCGACAACTTTTTGTTGCGTTGCCGGCGGCAAAATTTTAACTTCGAGTTCGCCGAGAACTTTTTTTGTAACTACCGATATTGTCGAACCGGAAGAGAAATACTTAAAGTAACGGCGGGCGACGCTCTGATTAATATACCAAGCCAAGTATTCGGGCAAAATGTCTTCGCTAGTAATTCTCAGAACAAAAAAATGAGCGCTCGCCATTATATTGTCGAAACTTTCTGTAATAACGCAAGCCGTGTTATTGTTGCTTTTAGACTTAAATAGAATATCGTCTTTGCGAATGAAGGATTCCGCCTTCGGTTTTTTAATTTTAATCTTAACTAAATTTTCAACGTTCAGCTTTCCGCGCTTGTCAATATCTTTAAGCTGAATAAATCGGCAATTTCCGTTAGGGTCGTTTGCCGCTCTTTTCGGGAAAAGGTAGCCGGAATGAATCTTAGATATTTCTTTTAATTTTATCATTTTTTTTCTTTATTTAATTCGAAGATAGCTAATTATATAGCAAAAACAAAATTTATATTGTAGCGAATGAGGATACTATAATTCTTTGCAGTTTCATTTTGTTAAATCTAATAATTTAAGGCTTACCAGAACCAAAAATCCCGTAAAGAAAGCTTAAAATCGCTGTGAATTGAGCGCGAATGAAAAGCCGTAAATATATCAAAAGATTGATTGAGAGTCGCGTCTGAATGCATCCCGATTGAAAATCGGGACGTAGGGTTAACTGACTCTACCGACGATTCTTATCGCTCCGCCATATCATCATGAGCGACAAATTCTACTTTTATTAGGTTCGCTATTCTACCGGCGGGGCGGGGTCTCCGTAGCTTTTTATATAATGAACCGTTCCGTCGTATTCCACCTCGAATAGCCAATAATGCCTGTAAACGCATCCTGAAGGACAATCCCCGTACCCTATGCTAATAATTAATTCGAGACATTCTTCTTTGATTGAAGCGGTTATTTCTTTACCTCCGCCAAAAAAATGATTTGGGTGACTATAAAAAACTCCGTTAATTTTTTCAAATAAACAGCAAAACGCCCTAATATTTATTGCTTTTGGACTTGATAAACAAACTAAAGCTCCGTTTGTGTAATATGACTCGAGTTGTAAATTATACTTTTTCATTAAGCGGTCGATTTCGGGATTGCCCGTTAGCCTAACGCCGTTCTCCCAGTTTTCAACCCATTCCGCGTTTCCATCGACTGCCGCTAATAATTGGTGCGTTTCCGGATTACGGCTAGGATGAATTTTATAAAGAGATACAACGGAATCGCGAGCTGGAATTGTCGTTGAATTGTAAATATGAAGCAATCCGTTGTAATATAATTTTATTAGTCCCTTCGGTATTTCTACTAACGTATATTTGTAAAGAGAATCATATTCGTGAACGTCGCGCAGAGCCAATGTCGCGGCGTCTTCATTGTATATATTTCGCAAGCCGCTCGGACATTTAGATTTATCCGCTTCAGCCATTTTTTTGCCTGATTCCCAATCGGGCAGGTAGGTTTTTTGCGTTGCGTTTTCGCACGACGCGAAAACGAAAAAGGCAAACAATAGAACGGAAATTTTATTAGCCATATTTATTTCTCCCGAATATTTTCGTTAATATCAATTATTTTAGAAAGATAAGGAAAAAAGAACAAAAAGCAAACAAAAAAACTTTACAATCGGTAAATTGAAAGCAAGGAAGGGTCAGCCCCAAAACACGCTTTATAGAAAGTCTATCGAAAAATTGATTGAGAATTGGGAGCGAAAGGGCGGTTATGATTTTGTCGCGCTTCGATAAGTTCAGAAATATTTGGAAGTAAGGGAGATATTTAGTAGATTTTAAATTGATAAGTTCAAGTATTTTAAAATTAAGTCAGAGTTATTTTGTTCAAAAAATAAAAAATCAAAATATGAATCCTTTCAAAACCAAGGACTTAAAGAAACCGTCTTTTTTTCGGAAGTTACTCGGAGTTAAACCAAAAGAAAACGGAATAATTGAAATCAATAATCTTCTTGCCGAAAAAGAGCTTGAATCAATAACCGTTGACGAGGTTCAAGCTGTTATAACCGACTACAAATTGAAACTCGACGAACAATTGCGCTCGCAATTATGCCAGCTATACGAGCGGTATCTGACGTATTGCCTGAAAGACAAGCTTCTATCGGACAGCGAAATAGACGAATTAAAACGATTGAAAGAACTTCTTGGATTGAACGACAAAGAAATTGAAGAAATTCATAAGCGAACAATCGGGAAAATTTACAAAACGGAAGTCGATAAAGCGATTGAAGATAGAAAATTGGACGACGAGGAAGTAAAATTTCTTAAAAAGCTTCAGAACGAACTCAAACTTCCCGATGAAATAGTTTCGGACATCTACAAAAAAAGTTCGCAGAAGTTATTGGAAAAATTTATTGCCGACGCGCTGTCCGACGAAAAACTTTCACCGGAAGAAGAGAAGGAACTCGCGACGATATGCGAGAACCTTAACGTTGAATTGCAACTAGACGAGAAAACTCAAGCGGTTCTCGATAAATATAAACTATTCTGGCAAATTGAAAACGGAGACATCCCTATAATAGACGTTCCCATTAATATACAAAAATCTGAACGATGCTATTTCCATACTCAATGCGAGTGGTTCGAACAGAGGCGGGTAACCAAACGCCTAAAATACAGCGGACCGACAATGAGGTTAAAAATTGCGAAAGGCTTATACTGGCGCGCGGGGGACTTAGGCGTTCAACGCATATCGGAAGACGTTTGGAAAAAAATAGACGCGGGAGACCTTTTCCTAACCAACAAGAGATTGATTTTTATGGGAGCTAAAGGAAATAAAAGGATAAGACTTAATAAAATTCTAGATTTTACGGCATACCAAAACGGCGTCGATATTCAAAAGGAAACCGGCAAAAGTCCCTTTATAGCGTTTGAAGAGAATACGGACATATTTTCAATAATTTTAGGCAGAGCGATTAGCGAGCTATGAAAAAAGAGACCGCTTTACCGTGGATTCGACTGTTAATTCGCTATTAAAACTTTTTTAGTCGGTTTATTGCGGCTGTAAGGGCGTTTATTATTTCGAGGCGCGCTTTCGTAAGTTTAGGAATATTTGGAAGTAAGGGAGATGTTTAGTAATTATGTAAAAATAATTATATTTTATTATATTATTTAAGGAGAAATAATAATGTCAACCAAAATAATTTCACCAAAACAAAAAGGAAATATTACAGAATCGAGAATAAGCGAACTAATTACTCTTTACGGCGAAAAAGACCTTGCTTGTTATAAGCCAGTATCGGACGACGAAGGTATTGATTTGATAGTTAAAGAAAGGATAAGCCTCAATACGATATTTATTCAAATAAAAAGTAGATTTAATCCCGATCGTTTTGTGGCAGATGTAAGAAAGACATCATTAACTAATAAATATTCTATGGCATTTATTTTTTGTATTTTTCGATTAGATGATAAAATATGTGATATAGATAATGAACTTTGGTTTATACCAGCTCCAGATTTTATTGAAAACATTAAAAACGCAAGGGAAGTTAAACACGGAAATAATAACTATTATCGATTTTCTTCTGGAATAAAGAAAAAAACAACTAATAATTGGGGTAAATATGTAATCCATAAAAATAAATTATCTGACAAAATAATTAATTTGATGAAAAAAATAAAATAGTAAAAAGTTAATAAGAATTATATTAAAATATATAAAATATAAATATTTTGATAGTATATACTCTGATTCAATAATAATACATCAGTGCAAGATTCGATGTGTTTAGCATTTAAAATTATTAGGGAAACAATATTTACTCGTCCCAACATTCCTACTTTAGCGCTCATACAGCCGCTCTCTGCGAGAAATAAAACAATCGACGCGGAACGTCTCAATATCCGTTCCGCCGCGGGAGCGAACGGAACGAACAAAGAACAGGAGCGTAGAAACGCAAGATTTTGCGTCTCTATGATTAGAAAAAGAAGGAAACAGACAGCTTCAGCTGTCTGCCGGCGCGGCTAAGCTACATTTCAACGTTTATATTTACCTCACTCTAGCTCTACCCGAAATCGGGGAGAGAATTCTTTCTTGTCCTAATTCCAAAATTGGAATTTCCGAATCAGTAAAAAAGTAGATATAACAACCAATTAATCCCCTCTCCGCTTGCGGAGAGGGATAGGGTGAGGTGGACATTGCCGCGGGAGCGAGCGGAACGAGGAAAGTCATCGGGGCAAGCCCCGATGCGTCCGGTAGTTCTAAATTTAGCGCCAATAATATCCCCCTACATCTCCACTACCCCATCGCACAGCTCCTTCTCTCGCGGGTCGTTCGCCGCTATAATCGCCGCGCCGCCGGAGCCGGCGAAGCGTTTTAGTTTGTTCGCTATTAGCGCGAAGCCCTGGTCGTCTAAGTTGCTCGAAGGCTCGTCCAGAAAATAGCAGACAGGCTCGTTCAGCGCCGCCAAGACGAATTTGAAGCGCTGTTTCATTCCCGACGAAAATTCCGATACGGCTTTGCTCTTGCTCCTTTTTAGATTGAACTCGCCCAGCAGAGCGAGCGCTTTCGCCTCGTCGTATTTTCTGCCGCTCAGCTTGGCGGCGAGCTTTATATGCTCCAGCGCGGAAAATTCCTCGTATATATTCATGTATGGCGCGACGAAGCCGAATTTCTCCGAAACGGAATTTCGCCTCGCTTCTTGCCCGTCGAGCGAATAGCTTATTTTCCCGACGCTCGGCTTCAATACGCCGAACAGGATTTTTAGTAGGGTTGACTTGCCCGAACCGTTCGGACCGGTAATAGCCAAGATGTCGCCCGAGCCGACTTTCAGCGAGACGCCCGTCAAGACGTAATTGATTCCGTCGTAGGAATGTCTAATATTTTCGGCGGCTATTTGCAAATCGCTCATTTATTTTTTATTACGAATTTTCCAAAGCTGATATTATCGCCGAGTCGCGCAGAATAAATATAAACGCCGCTGGACAGGTCTTTCAGCTCGCCGGCGTCCATACGAACCGTTCTGTAGTTCCGCTCTCCCTCGACGCCGGATTTTCTCAGCGATACTTTTAGTCGCTTTTCCAAGCGCTTGTTCATATCGACCGAGTAAACGGTAAGCAGAACTTTCTCGCCCAACTTCGCTCCGTCCGGCACGGGAAAATAAAGCGTTCGATACAATTCGGTATCGAAGGGATTTGGAAACGCTAAATCGATAACATGCGATAAAGTGAAGAATGTTTTGTCCCTGATAGCTCCCTTAGGCGCTTGCAAACCGTAATAATAATCGACGCCCGCCACTCGCTCCAAGCCGGGTCCTTGATTATCGGCTAACGTTAGCGTGAACGGCTTTTCGCTGTCGAACTGCCGAATAGCGGCGTTTAAGTCTATATTTGTCAGTATAATGTCGATTGTATCCAGCGAGCGCTCCTTTTGCGTCGGCAGAACGCATCTGTAAAGCCGAAGTTCGAACGATTGCATGATTCCGTCGGCGATATAAGCAGGCGGCGAAAAGTTTTCCTCGCGAAAACATGCTATTTCGGGAAACTCTGCGGCGTCGTGCAAATATGGATTTTTATCGGCTTTCTCGCCGGTATAATATAGAGTCGGCGTAAAATCGAGCCAAGCCCCGGGTAAGTCCAGCCCCTTTTCTTCGAACGCCATGTTCAGCGCCGAATACGCCGTCTCGCCATCGCCGAAGATTTCCCACATTCGCAACAGCAGCGAATCGCCGAACTTATTATTAATATACTCGCCGAAAATTCCCCAGCGGTAGCCGTTGTCGGCTATCCCCTCGCCGAATGGGAATCTGTGCGGCGCTCGATAAAGGCTCTTGACGAATTGGCGATAGTCGTTTACTTGCGGGAACAATCTTATTTCCATAGCGACGGAAACCATCTCGTTTATCGCGCAAGTGGTTTTTGTTTCTTCCAGTCCGTAAGCGAACTGAATCGCGTGGTGAAGCTCGTGCGCCGCCGTTATTTTCAGAGCGGTGTATCCGTGCGTGTAATACGTCTGCATCGTGTCGCCGCCCATACTTAAAGTGGAATCGTAAGGGCTAAAGTCGTTGTCAACGGCAATGTAAGCGGAATACTTCGGGAATCCCTCGCGGGGCGTTATTTCTTCGGATTTATACGTCATTCCGTAATAAGCGTCCTCGCCGTCGCCGATGTTGACTAAGTAAACGTCGAGCAAATCGGAGCCGCCGGCGCCGTCGTCGGGGTAAGGCGGTTTGTAACCTACCGAGTCGATATAAAAAGCGAGAGCGTATTCAAAGTAATAAGCCGCCGAATCCACGTAATCCGGTATTCCGTTTCCGTCGTCGTCGATTAAATCCACAGCGTCGTTTCCGGCGGTGTCGTAGTGAATAGAGAAATTCTCTGTTTCGTAGAATTTATGAAGGTCGGGGCGGTCTTCGAGCGTCAATCTTTTAGGGAAGCGTTTTTTGATGAATTCTTTCTTTTTGTCCGAATCTATAAAAGTTCCGCACTTAACGGAGGTCAATTTCTCGGAATAATCCTGAGACGCGGCGTCGATTAATCCGCCGAAAAGAAAAACAATGATAATCGCCGGGAATAAGAAGGTTCGCATATCTATACGCTTGGTTTGTCTCGAATAACTAATCGCCGCGGGGCGCGTCCGCTTTAGCGGAACATTTCTTTCAACATACCCCACGTTTTCCTAATGCCGCTGGTTTTGTGCGTTACTCTTTGCTCGTCGCTGACTATTTCTTTATTGTCGTTAGTGTGAACGACTATTCTATAGTAATAAACGTTGACGGATTGCGTTTTTTCGTCGGAGTTGATGTCTCTCAACGCCGACTCGTCGATATATTTGTAAGTAGTCGAATATCCTTTAGCGTCTTCCGTCGCTATTTCTCTGAACATTCTATCTTTGCCCGAACGTTCGATTGAGTAGTAATCAACGTTCGTTTCGTCCGAAGATTTCCACTCGATAGTAATAACGTTGCCGTCGGATTCGGCTTTAAGGAAGTCCAAAACCGTTTCGCCGGCGACCAGAAGCCCCGCCGAAAGTAAAACTGCTATTAACGATATAATCGACTTTTTCATAGTCAAAAAATAATACAATACATCATAGTTAAGACAAATATAAATAAGTTTTTTGAATTAACGAAATAATTGAAGAAATATTTGGCTTCCGTGGCGATTTTTTGTTGTAGCGATTCCGATAGTTAATCGAATCTTTGCGCTAAAGCTCTAATTTATAAGAAATTGAGTTTGGCTTAAACGTGCTCGCCGCTTATCGCTTTGTCTTTATATAATTAGTTTTAAATCGAATATACTCGTCTATAAAACTACCGCTTCTTAACAAAATACTTTTCTTTATTAAAAAAAGCATAAAAAAGATTTGGATTGTTCATAATTATTTTTTAAAATCGCGATATGGTCTTTGGCAATACATTATTATTTAGCTTTAAACCTTAAATAATTTAAAAACAAGTTTAACAATAAAGGAGGGGTTATGCAACTCTTTAAACTGTCCAAACTATTGTCTGTAATCATTGGTGTGTTTTTTGTTAATGCTTTCTACTGCGTTAGCCAAGATATTGACTGTCCCGGGGATTTTGTTACTCCAGAACACACAACTGTTTCTTTTGAACCTTTTCCTTATGAAGTATGGGGTTCGGTGGAAATAGATTATCGCGAAAACGCGGGTAGAATAGAAGTAAAAGCTGATTGGTCAACTCTTACGGAGTATAATAATGTTTACGACCTAGACGAGAAAGAATTGAAAGAATGCTTGACAAAAGCGATAATTCAATATCTCGCGGGCGAATGTCCTTGGGAAGGCACAAAAGAGATAGTATTCTATGAAGTTACCGAATGTAAATTGACTAAGAAATGTTGGCTTGACGTTATAGACGGCAGCGAAGTTTATTGCGTAGATGAAGGTTGGCCCGGACCTGACCCGGAATATTATGAATATGAAAATAATAAATATTATATCTACGGGAAGAGATTCCATTGCGGATATAATTGTTGCGAGAAAATTTATACCGTTGAATGTCAATACGATTCAGGTTTGGACGAGGATGTTCCGAAAGTTACCACGGTCACGTCTGGACCCTATCAGGGCGCGGAATGCCAGTCTGACGAAGATGTATATGATTGTAGGACGGGCGATAAAATACCTT
>CAZDXB010000030.1:0-30953 GCA_964509335.1 uncultured Hyphomicrobiales bacterium
GAGAAAGTCTTTGAAACGCCGCTAATAATTCTGTCTTTCACGTTGATTTCTACTTTTTCGCTTTCGCTTATAGTCGTTTGGGGAATCGACGTGATTATATTGCCGAAGGTATCTATATATATTGCTTCGCCGGTTATTTGGGAGCGCTCTATTTCCAGCTTCGGCGGCGTTAGTCTGACGATTTTTTCAGAGCTAATCTCGCTTCCCAAATCGTCGATATCAGCGCCGAGGGACAAACGAGCCGTCGCGGGCGAGAAAATATCCCTGCCGTGGAAAGTTCTGCTAGCGTTTGGGAGAGCGTATTCGGACTCGCTAACGTCAACCGCTTTCTCTAATTTCCGTTCGGCGAGTACGTAGCTTATTAATCCGTTGTTTGGCGCGACGAAGTAATACTCTCCCGCTTTTGCGGCGAGCGCTTCTCTGGAGCCGCCGACGCCCGGGTCGATAACCGCCAGAAATATAGTCCCCGGCGGAAAGTATTCGAACGCGGTTTTCAGAACGAAAGCCGCTTCCCGAACGCCGTGTCTTGTGATTCCGTGCGTAAGGTCGATTATGTTCGCGTCGGGATTGATTGAGCTTATAACGCCTTTCATCGCGCCTACGTATGCGTCCGAGTAGCCGAAATCGGTTAATATTGCTATTGTCGATTTCATAGTTTTCGCTAAATTGTTCTTAATTTTGCTATTCAACAAAAGGAAAATAACGAGAAAATTGGTTTATGACAATATTTTCTTGCAATAATATATCGAAATCCTACGCGGGCGTCTTGCTCTTCGAGGATGTGTCTTTCGGGATGACCGCCGGCGAGAAAGCGGGCTTAATCGGCAAGAACGGAGCGGGCAAGACGACTTTGCTGGACATCGTCGCCGGCGAGGAAATAGCCGACACGGGCGAAATCATTTTTAATAAAAAGGTTACGCTAGATTACCTTAAGCAAAATCCGAAATTCACGTCCTACGATTTGGTTCTCGATTCGGCGATGAGCGGGCGCGGCAAGGTTTACGACGCCTTGCTCGAGCATAAGGCTTTATGCGATAAGATGCAGAAGAGCAAAGACGAGCGTTTGGAAAGAAGAATACAAGAGTTGAACGAGTTTATCGAGAACGAGAAAGGCTGGACGCTGGAAAATCAAGCGAAGTCGTTTTTGTCGAGGCTCGGCGTAACGGATTTTCACGCGCCGGTGAATACGCTATCGGGCGGGCAGAGGAAGCGGGCGGCTCTCGCCAGAGCGTTGATTTCCAAGCCGGATTTGTTAATACTCGACGAGCCGACGAACCATCTCGACGCCGACGCTATTCAATGGTTGCAGGACGAGCTAATTGCGTCCAACAAGAGCCTGTTGTTCGTAACGCACGATAGATATTTCCTTGACGCAGTTTCTACTAAAATCGTAGAGCTGAACAGGAAGAAATTGTTCGTTTTCCCCGGCGATTACGAGACGTATTTGAGGGGGAAGAGCGTTAGAGAGCAGGTTCGGGAGTCAACATTGGGAAGAACGCAAGCGCGCTTGCGGGATGATTTGCAATGGCTCCAAAAAGGCGCGAGAGCGAGGCGAAAGAAACAACAGAGCAAGCTCGATTGGATTGAGGATTTGAAAAAGAAGTCGTTCCGACCTAAAGAGAAGAAAATCGAAATAGAGCTTGGCTCGACTTTTTTGGGCAAAAGGATTGTCGAGGCGTATTATATAGATAAGGCGCTGGGCGGCAAGACGTTGTTTAAGGATTTCAATTATTTCGCGAAGCCGGGCGACAGAATCGGCGTAATTGGTCCGAACGGTTCGGGAAAAACGACTCTGCTGAACGTTCTTTGCGGCAGAATGAAGCCGGACGAAGGCGAAGTGAAAATTGGCAAGACGGTGAAGTTCGGTTTTTTTGAGCAGGAAGTAAGGGATTTGAAGGATAGTCAAACGGTTATCGGCGCTTTGAAAGAGGTCGCCGAGTATATTAACGTGGGCGAGGGCAGAGACAGATATATTTCCGCTCGGGAGTTGTTGGAAAGGTTCTTGTTTACGCCGCAGCGGCAGAAATCGTTCGTGGGGACGCTTTCGGGCGGCGAGAAAAGGCGCTTGGCGCTTCTTCGCGTTTTGATGCGCAATCCGAACGTGCTGCTTTTAGACGAGCCGACGAACGATTTCGACATACCGACGTTAAAGGCTTTCGAGAGCTATTTGGACGATTTTTACGGCGTTTTAATTACCGTTTCGCATGACAGGGCGTTTTTGGACAGGACGATTAATTTTATATGGGCGTTCGACAGCATGGGAAATATAAAAGAATATCCCGGCGACTATTCGTATTATCTGGAAAAACTAGAGGAGCGCAAAGCCGAGCGCCCCGCTAAAAAGAAAGGAAAAAGCAAAAAGAACGGACGCCGAAAGCGTCGTAAATCGAACAAGCTATCTTACAAGGATAAATTAAGATACGAGGGATTAGAAAAGGAAATAGAGGAACTGGAGAGCCGAAAGAGCGAATTGCAATCGCTAATTAATTCCGGCGAAATACAAGATTTCAAGGAACTCAACGAGAAAAGCGCCGAATTAGCCGAATTAGAAGAAATAATCGACGAGAAGATGCTGGAATGGATGGAGATTGGGGACGGGGGAGAGTGAGAATTCGCTCATGCCTCTTTACTACTTGTCCCGACGCAGAGCGTCGGAACGAGGAAAACTATACTATTCTAATTCCCAAATTTGAATTTGTGAATTAGATATAAAGAAACTCACTATTTTCGTCCTTTCTCCCTCCTTACAAAACTCCGATTTTGTAAGGTCTTTTTAAAAGGTTTACTTTTTCAATGAATCAGAGCGAAGCTCTTCTAAAATTGTCCTCGCCAAATCGGAGTTTGGCGAGGAGGGGAATCGACGCGGAGCGTCTTTGTATGCGTTCCGACGCAGAGCGTCGGAACGAGGAGGAAATCACCGCCCGTTCTTTATATAATTAAACAACTTTTTTTCTAAAACGCCTTTGGAGTTGCAATCTTTTTTGCCTATTAAAACATATCTTTCCGTTGCGACGTTGTATCCGTATAAAGCGCCTTTGAAGAAAGCGTTGACAGTTACTTCCGTCTTATTATCCGAAACGGGATTTTCCGATTTGTTCCGAACGACAACGTTAAAATTACCGAATAATTCTTCAAAATGCTGTAATCCTCCTGGTTTTCCGCAGTCGCAGTAATTTGAATACTCGTTAACGCCTAAATTATATTCCGTCGTTATTATGCCGGAGGATTTGTCGATGTTTTTAATCGGCGTGTTTCTGGAGCCGAACCAATCGACTACTCTCGACCAAACGACGTCGTAGTTCAGATTGAAAGTTTGCTTTTTCGGGAACTTGTATTGCTTCGGCGGCTTGTAGCTCGCGCAGGAAGCTAAAATCGCTATGGAACTGATGAATAACAAAGCCTTTTTCATATCTCTACCCTTTTGTTTGTTCGTAAAAACTGTTTTAGTTTGCGTCGCTAATATAATGAGCCGAACGACGCATTTTGTCGCTAAAAAATCTATTTTCGGGCTGATTGTTCTTTTGATTAACTTTTTACTTTTGTTTAAATTGCGTTTTTATTGAATCAAATAACGAGAAGGCTTTATGAAACTGATTGCGCCGCCGATAGAGAAGTCGATTAACAAAGGGTATCTGAAAACGAACGTAAGCCGAGAGCGGATGAATCGCTTCAAAGACCGCCTTAGAACGCTTTACGGCTCGCTGAACGCAGAGGAGAGCGAAGAGCATAACAAGAACAACGTCTCTAAGTTCCTGAACGACGCTTTTTACGAAGGGCGAAATTACGTTAACACTAAAGACAGGACGGACTTAGTGATTCAAGCCGAAAACTCTCCCGCTAGCCCGGTAGTCGTTATGTTGGAAACGAAAAAGCCCGATAACAAAACGGAGATGATAAGCGAAAAAGACGTCAACAAAAAGGCTTTCTGGGAGCTGGCGCTTTATTATTTAAGGGAGCGGGTCGAGGAGAAAAACTACGAAATAAAAAATCTTGTCGTTACCGACGGCTACGACTGGTTTTTCTTTAAAGCGTCGGAGTTCGAGCGGCTATTCTATAATTCCGATTTTCGCGAAAACTACAATAAATGGGCGAGCGAGAAGTTCGTCGATTCGAAAACCCCCACTTTCTACGATTTCGCCAAACATAAAATCGAGGAGTCGAACGAAACTGTCGAGTGCGCGCATCTGGATTTAAGGGAATACGAGAGCGTCTTCAATGATTTTACCGGCGAGAAGGACGAAGAGCTAATTCCGCTATACAAACTATTTTCGCCGCAACATCTGCTAAACGAGCCGTTCGCCAACGACAGCAATTCGCTAAACAAAGATTTTTACTACGAATTGCTGTATATCTTGGGTTTGGAGGAAAGCGAAAAAAGCGGCAAAAAGCTAATCGGCAGAGCGTCGGAAAAAAACAGAGAGTACGGCTCGATTATCGAAAATATAATCAGAAAATTAGAAACCGAACATAGATTGTCCAGCGTCGAAAATCCCAAAGAATACGGCGCCGACGAGGATGAACAGCGCTTCGGCTTGGCTTTGGAACTCGCCTTGATTTGGCTGAACAGAATACTTTTTATGAAACTGCTCGAATCGCAACTAACGCGCTTCAACGGCGGCGACGAGGCGTATAAGTTTTTGAGTCCCGATAAAATCAATCAATTTGACGAATTGAATACTATGTTCTTTTCTGTATTAAACTCAAAAGAAGAAGAACGTTACGAGTATTTAAGAGAGCGATTTGAGTTCCTTCCGTATCTGAACAGCGCGCTATTCGATTTGGCGGAGCTTGAAACTAAATTTTTCACGATTTCCGCCTTAGAAGACAAAATAAAACTGCCGCTTTACCGCCGAACAGTTCTAAAGAACGAGGATGGCTCGCGGCGAAAAGGAGAAGAATACACGCCAACTTATCTGCTGAAATTTTTGGACGCTTACGATTTTGGCGCGACCGGCGACAAGAAAATCGTCGAGGAGGATAAGGAATTAATCAGCGCGTCGGTTTTGGGGCTTGTTTTCGAGAAAATTAACGGCTACAAGGACGGCTCATATTTCACGCCCGGCGCCGTTACTATGTATATGGCGGAGGAGTCGATAAAGCTCGCCGCCGTCCAAAAGTTCAACGATAGATTCGGTTGGCAACTGGAGAATTACGTCGATTTATACAACAAAATGGATAAAGTAAGCCAAGAAGAAGCGAACGAGTTAATCGACGATTTGAAGATATGCGACCCAGCCGCCGGCTCCGGGCATTTTCTCGTTTCCGCGCTAAACGAGATTATCGCGCTTAAATCCGATTTGGGGCTATTGTTCGATAAAAACGGCAGAAAGCTTTTTGGATACAGAATAACGGTGGAAAACGACGAATTGCACATAGAGGACGAAAAACTAAGACTGTTTGAATACCAAGCGGTTGGGGGCGACTCGAAAAAGGGACGCAAAATAAATTCCGAAAAGCAAAGAGTTCAGGAAACGATTTTCGAGGAAAAGCGGAAAATTATAGAAAATTGTTTGTTCGGAGTCGATATTAACCCGAATTCCGTTCACATCTGCAGGCTAAGGCTTTGGATTGAGCTATTGAAAAGCGCGTATTACACGGAAGAAAGCGACTTCAGACATATGGAAACTCTTCCCAATATAGATATAAATATAAAAAGCGGCAACTCGCTTATTAGCAAATACGGCTTCGACGGCGCCTTGCCGCTGAAAGACAAGCCGACGCTTGAAGAATACAAGCGCGTCGTAAAGACTTACAAGAACGCTACCGACAGAGGAGTAAAAGCGGAGCTGAAATCGGCAATCGAGAGAATAAAGAAAAAATTCAGGGGATTTTGGACGCCGGAAAACAAGGAATTAAGCAGGCTCGCCGAGGAGTTGCACATGCTGAACTCGGAAAACAATATGTTCCAAAGCGAAAAGGAAAAGGAGCGAGCGCGAAAAAAGAAAGAAAAGTTAGAGAAAAAGATAGAAGAATTGAGAGAGAAAAACGCGAGCGAAAACAACGAAGAAATCTATCGCAGCGCTTTTGAGTGGCGCTTCGAGTTCCCGGAAGTCTTGGACGAGGACGGCAGATTCACGGGATTCGATATTGTGATTGGGAATCCGCCGTATATTCAATTGCAAAAAGAGCATGGTAAATTAGCGAAACTTTACGCCGATAAAAATTATAAAACGCTCATTAGTACGGGAGATATATACTCTCTATTTTATGAAAGAGGATGGCATATATTAAAAGAAAAGGGCTATTTGGCTTTTATCACTTCCAATAAATGGATGCGAGCGGGTTACGGCGAAAAAACGCGTAAGTTTTTGGCTGACAATACTAATCCTTTAATTTTAATCGATTTCGGCGGGGTGAAAGTATTCGACGCCGCTACCGTTGACGCTAATGTATTGATTTATAAAAAATGGGAAAACGGAAGAGAAACCAAAGTATGCGCTTTAAAATCGGATTTTAGTCTAAAAGAATCGTTAGATAAATATGTTTCTAAAAACTCTTTCTTTACCTCGGCGTTTAATACTGAAAAATCTTGGATAATTCAATCGCCTATAGAGGAAAGAATTAAAAAGAAAATAGAAGCTATAGGAACGCCGCTTAGAGAATGGGACGTTAATATTTATCGAGGCATACTTACGGGATACAACAAAGCGTTTATTATCGACGGGAAAAAGAAAAAAGAATTAATCGCCGAAGACCCAAGAAGCGCGGAAGTTCTTAAGCCGATACTTAGAGGAAGAGATATAAAAAGGTATAAGGCGGATTTTGCTGATTTATGGCTTATACTATTTCCCAAAGGATTTACAATAAAAACAATGCAAAAAATCAGAAGAGAAGAAGGCGTTATAAAAGAACCGCCGCCAAGATACGGCTGGGAAGAATACGACGACGCTTGGAATTTTATTATTAGCAACTATCCAGCTATTGCCAAACATTTAATAAAATACAAAGACAAAGCCGAAAAAAGATTAGATAAAGGCGATTATTGGTGGGAATTAAGAGCTTGCGCTTATATGGAAGAATTTGAGAAGGAGAAGATTATCTATATTGAAATTCAAACGGATCATAGAGAAGCTGGTTACGAATTTCCATGTTTTACTTTTGGGGAAAAAAGTACATTTGTTTTAAATACAGCATATATATTGACTGGAAAATATTTTAAATATATTTTAGCAATTTTAAATTCTTCTTTTGGAAGATTACTAGTGAAAAATTATGTTTCTCAATTGCAAAAGAGGCAATTTAGAATGCTTGCTCAGTATGTTCAAAATTTTCCTATCCCTAAGATTACGGAGAATGAACAAAAACCTTTTATTAAGCTTCTCGATAAAATCCTATCCGTCAAGAAAGCCGACTCGGGAGCGGACACGAGGGAGTGGGAAGACCGCATAGACTTAATGGTTTACAAACTATACGATTTAACCTACGAGGAATGCAAAGTAGTGGGCGCTGATTTCGACAAAGTATTGGAGCGCTTCGACATAATCCCCGCCGACTACGAATCCATGAGCGTGGAGTCGCTTGGGGAGCTGGGGGAGGAGTGATATGGAAAACGAGGATTCTAGATTATTAATTGTAGTTAACAACGACGAGCAGCGTGAATTTCTCGACAGCGACGACGCTTTATTTCATTATACAAAATCAAGCACAGCTTTAGAACACATTCTAAAAGAAATGAAACTGCGATTAAGCCCATTAAAAAGTTTTATCGGCACTAAAGAGTATTTTTTTCATCAACCATCTGGATTTGGATTTAGAGACAGAATAAACGATTCTTCTATCGAAGAAAAAAGAGCCCGTATCAATTGGGAAGTTGATAAATTAAAGAAAAAAGTAAATATTGGTTGCTTTTGTAGTAATAAACAACGTGTTGGAAAAATCAATGTCAAAGATATCGTAGAGATTTTAAAAAATCAAAAAATATGGATTGCACGCTATTATGATATTTTTATGCCGAATAAAGGCTATGATAAAGACAGAATGTGGGAGACATATGCTGAAAATATGAAAGGCGTTTGTTTGGTGTTTTCTAAAGAAGATATCAATAAAGAAATCAAAAATAAAGGTTTTAAATATTTATCATATTCTGTTAAATATTGTAAGGACTATTTTAACGAAATTGAAAGTTATGATTTTAATAATCCGCCGGATAGAGAAGCGAAGAAATTTTTGGAATCGAAATTATTTATAAAGCCTTTTGATTATAGGGACGAAAATGAATATAGGATATTAATATACAGCGAAGGCGATGAGGAAATATTTATTGACATAAAAGATTCATTAAAAGGAATAATATTCGGAATGAATTTGAATGAAATTTATTTTAATTTATATTTTGATTTAATCGACAAAGTCTATGGCTTAGGCAATGATATTATTATTTTGAAAGCTGAGATGAGCAGAGGGTTGCCCTATTATTATTATTTAGACGCTAGAAAGCGTTAAGAATGAAATATTACTCGTTTTATGCGGCGAAATTATTGATGTTTACCCCTCTCTAACTCTCCCCGCAAGCGGGGAGAGGACTAATTGGTTAATCCAAAATCATTGTATTCTAATTCCCAAATTGGAATTTGGGAATTAGACATGGGAAAACTCACTAGCCTCGTCCTTTAGGGCGTGGCTTTTTTTTTAATATTCATTTTTCAATTAATCTATCTTTTCATTGTTTTTGATTTTTATTCCTCGTCCCGACGCTCCGGTGTCGGGACGCATTCAGCCGCGCTCCGCGCGGCGAAGTCCTCGAACCCTCCCCTGCCATTCTTCTTAAGATGTGCCACACCTCGGAGGTGTGGCACATCTGGGAACGCTGAGCGTCTCTGTATGCGTTCCGCCCCAGAGCGGGCGGAACGAGATGAAATGAAATGTGCGGAATCGTAAAAGAATGTATTGAAGAATTACCCGATAAATTTCCTAATATAATATTAGAAGAATTCATAATAATGCCGAATCACGTTCATATGATAATCATAATTAAAAGGCGCGATTACGATAAAACAGAACGTAGGGATTTAATTTATCAAATCCCCAAAGAACGTCAACAGGAAGGCAAGAACAGGGATAAGAAAAGTCATATACCGCAAAACCAAGAAAAAAAATCGAAAGAACGTAGGGATTTAATTCATCAAATCCCAGAAGAACGTCAACAGGAAGGCAAGAACAGGGATTTGATAAATCAAATCCCTACGCGCGACAAAAATTGGATATTAATGAAAAATAAAAAAATAACGTTGGGAAAAATTGTTCGGGCGTTAAAAGGCAAATACGCGAAATTAATAAGAAACAACGGTTTTAACGATTTCAATTGGCAACGCAATTATTATGAGCGCGTAATACGTAACGATAGAGAATTGAATTTAATACGGGAATACATAATATACAATCCATATAATTGGGAAAGCGACGATAATTATAGAGTATGAAATAATACTTTAATCGTCCCAAGGTTCCGGCGTCTGGATGGATAGAGCCGCGCTCCGCGCGGCGAAATTATTGATATTTACCCCTCTCTAACTCTCCCCGCAAGCGGTGAGAGGACTAATTGGTTAATCCAAAATCATTGTATTCTAATTCCCAAATTGGAATTTGGGAATTAGACATGGGAAAACTCACTAGCCCCGTCCTTTAGGTCGGGGAATGGTTTATTTAATATTCATTTCTCCCCGAACTAAAGTTCGGGGCTATTTATCTATTTTTTTTTAGATGTGCCACACTTGGCAAGTGTGGCACATCTCGTTAACCTAATATACTTTACTTTCCTTTAAATTCCGGTTTGCGTTTTTCTAAAAATGCTTTTGTTCCTTCTTTGAAATCTTCTGAGCCGCAAACTTCGCCGAAGGTGCGCGTTTCGTAGAATAATCCTTCCGAGAGGGAGAGCCTGTCGGACGCTTCTACGCAATCGACAGCGGCGGCGACGGCTATCTGTCCCTTCGAGAGTACTTTTTTGATGAATTTCACAGTTTCTTCCATAAGTTCGTCGTGTTTGAACGTTTTGTTGACAAGTCCGAGTTTCTCGGCTTCGGCGGCGTCAATCATATCGCCGGTGATTATTAGCTCCAGCGCTTTGGCTTTGCCGACTAGTCGCGCCATTCGCTGCGTCCCGCCGTATCCGGGTATTATGCCGAGGTTTACTTCCGGTTGACCCATTTTCGCGTTCTCGGAGGCGAATCTAATGTGGCACGCCATAGCGAGTTCGCATCCGCCGCCTAGAGCGAAGCCGTTAACGGCGGCGACGGTCGGTATTCTAAGCTCAGAGAGCCTTCTCATTACGTAAGAGCCGTATTCGGAGAATAGCTTGCCGGAACGCTCGTCGCTCTCGTGCAGTTGCTTTATGTCCGCGCCGGCGGCGAAGGCTTTGTCGCCCGAACCGGTGAGGATTAACGCTTGAATAGATTCGTCAAGCTCGATTTTTTTGAAAGCGTCGTCTAGTTCGGAGAAAGTTTCGTTGTTCAGGGCGTTCAGTTTGTCGGGGCGGTTCAACGTTACGATAGCGTAGTTTTCCTTGCGCTCGAAAATAATGTTTTTGTAATCCATTTCGACTCCTTAATTTTGAAACTATCTTTTAAAAGAACTTGATAATAAATATATGAAAAATTTGAGAGATAATATATAAATGAGAGCAAAATATCTCGTTTTTTTTGTAGCGACGGCGTTAATAGTAGAGTTAGCGTTTAGTTCAAGCGAAGTTTCGGCGAAGAATATTTACGGCGCCGATAAGATTGAAATCGACTCTACCTTAACCGAGGGCGTTTACTTCCGTAAAGCGCTGTTCGGCGGCAAATACAAGACGAGAGCCTATATTGTGGAGATTGACTTGACTAATCCGGATTTGTCTATTCAAACGATAAAAGCGGGCGCTCAGGCTAATTCCTTAGAGAATTTGCACAAGATGATACGATTGTTCGATTCTACCGCTGTCGGCAAGGAAGCGATAGCGGCGGTAAACGCGAATTTCTGGAGGGCTTACGGCGCCAGAGCTATTGGTCCGACGGTCGTTAACGGCGAGCCGGTCGAAACGCAACGCTATAAAAAGTGGACGAGCGGGTTTTTTGGGAAGGATTCGAGATTGTATATCGACACTTTTACAATTGAATGCGAGGTCGAGTTTCGCGATAGAGCGCTAAACGTCGATAAGGTAAACCGGCGCGGGGATTCGCTGGAAACGGTTTTGTATAATCAATACGTCGGCGATTTGGTTCCCTACGTGCCTGAAGCGGTTTTGGAAAACGCGTTCGCCAAGGCGATAGAAGATTCGGCTTTTAGCGACGAAACCGAAATAGAATTAGACTCTACGGAAATGAAAAAAACGATTTTGAACGAAGAGAGCAAAGCGAGAATCGAATACGAACAGCCGAAAATTACGGCGATGTATTTGAGCGAGCCGGCGATAAATAAGGAATTGCCCTGCTTGGTTATTAGCGGGGAATACGAAGGCTCCGCGCTTGTTCCTAAAGGCGGAGTCGTATTGTCGTTTTCCTGTGATTTTCCGCTCGATAGTATGCCGAAACCGGGCGATACGCTAAACGTCCGCTTTTCGACGAACGTTTTGGACACAATCGAGTTTTACAACGCCGTATGCGGCACGCCGCGGTTGGTTCGCAAGGGCCGCGCCAAGCACGAAGCGCGCGAGGAAGGCTCTACCTCGAAGCGGTTTATAAGTCGCAAGCTGCCGAGAACGGCTCTCGGAACGAACAAATCGGGGAATAAAATATTTTTCGCGGCGGTTGAAAAGACTAATTGGTCGGAGATGAGGATAGGCGCGTCGCTTACGATAATGGCGAATATAATGAAAAAAATCGGCTGCTACGACGCCGTGAATCTCGACGGCGGCGGCTCTACAACTATGATTGTTAACGGTAAAAACCTGTTGCGAGCGAATCCGAACGCTTCGAGGAATATATCGGTCGGTTTGGGGGTATTTAAGAAGAGGAGCGGGAATTAAAAAGTAATGCTTAGCTTGAATCAATACATCAAATACTTCGCTCTTGTTTTAAGGTAATCGTCGAGTCCTTTGCGGATGATTTGGGTAATCTCGCTCCAAGATTTGCCGTCGAAAAACGCGTCGAAAAGTTCTTCGCTCCCGGTTACCTTGCGGAACATTTGCTTGCCGCGCTTGGATATTTTCGATTTGTTGAAGACGTTGGGGTATATTTTCGCCAGAACGCTCATAATTCTAACGCCGTAAGTATAAGGCGTAAATAGATTATTGAGCGAGAAGGACAGATAAAAGCCGTCGCATTCTTTGCCGTTGTACATTCCGTAAAACGGGCTGAATTTTGTTTTGATTAGTTTCATTCCGGGAAAATCAGTCGAACCGAGCGCGACATCCAATGCTTTAGGCGAAATTCGCGGCGAGCCGAAGTATTGGAATGGCGAAGTCGTTCCTATGCCGACGCTAATAACGCCCAACTCGCCCCAAGTTCCAAGAACAGCCGCTCCTCTCGCGGCGTCAACAGTCGGAATATGCGGCGACGTCGGCGTCCACTCGAGTCCCGTGTCTTCCCACGCCATCCATCTTTCCCAGCCGCGCATTTTGATTACTCGTAAATCGCATTTTTTGGGCGAGCCGTCTTGGTTTTTAGGCAGCCAGCCTTCTTCGTTTATCATTTGAGTTAATTCGCCGATTGTGCAGCCGTGGAGATACGAGACAGGGACGATGCCGACGAACGATTCCAGTCCCGGTTCTACCGTGGCGCCGTCGGTAATCATACCGCCTAAGGGATTCGGGCGGTCGAGGACGTAAACGGGGATGTTTAAGTCGGCGCATACATCCATCACGTAATAAACTGAACTGATATACGTGTAAGCTCTAATTCCAATGTCTTGAACATCTACGACGACGGCGTCGCAATTGTTCAGCGATTTAATAGCCGGCTTCCTTCTTTCCCCGTAAAGCGAATAGACGGGGATATTAAATAGCGTATTGTTTTTCACATGCTTTCCCGCTGGAACGTTAGCGAAAAAACCATGTTCGGGCGTCATTAGCGCTATTAATTCGCATCGCTTCGTTTCTTTTAATATTTCCGCGGTTAATTTACCGTCGGACGCTCTCGAAGCGTTATTTGAAAATAATACGATTTTCTCGCCGGCGAGTTGTTTAAATGAACTGTCCGATAGAACGTCTATGCCCAGCTTTACTTTTGGCTTTTCCAATTGAGCATGCAGAACGCCGCTCGTTATTATCAATATTAATAGTAAAAATCTTTTCATATCAACTTCCGTATGCGTTTTTTAAATATCTTTGAGCGTCTTCTCGCGAGCCTTTGTAATCGCGCATTTCCAGAAGATTTTTATATTTTTCTACAGCTTTTTCTCGTTCGCCGATTAAGTCGTACATTTTTCCGGCGTATAATTTGGCTTTTATTAAGAAACCGGACGGCTCTTTTTTGTCGATTCTTTCCGAGAGCCGGACGCACCGTTCGTAGTATTTAATCGCGCTTTCGCGATTTCTGTTTCTCATTTCGCAAAAGCCGATATAAAACAGCGCTTCCCTCGCCGTCATTCTGTCGTAGCCGGTTTTGTGTTTGATGCAGCGCTTTAGGATTAATCGCCACTCGCTCTCGGCTTGGCTTTGGTATCGCAAACCTCTGACGATATAGCATCGCCCCAAGTATCTATGATAGTATGGATTATCGGGATATTGCCCGTGCAGTTCCTCCGCTATATCGAGAGCTTTTACGTAGTCTTCCTCGAATTGATAGTAAATCTGCAGCAGGACGTCTTTTGCTTCGGTGTAAGCGTATTTAGCGTTTTTCGCCGCTGATTTTAATTGCAATATTCCCAGACGCTTGTCGCCTTTCGGGAAGAAGACGGCGAGCGTTTTCAACAGCGGGTATTTTTCGGGGAAGGCTTCGGCGAAGTAATTGTATAATCCCGTTCCGAGCATTATGTCGTGGTTGCCGGGCGCTAAGCTCAAGCATTGTTTGAGAATTTTGTATCCTTTTTTGCCGTCGTTCACCACGTCCAAGTAATTTTTTCTTTTAGCGTGGTATCTGCCGCGGTAACCGTAAGCCCCGCCTTGAAAGAACAGCGCTTTTATGTCGCTGGGATTTTCTTCCAAGCGTTTATCGCAAATTTTGACGACTTTATTGATTTTCTTGAGAAACGCCTTGTCGTATTTCGTCGTTTCCCTGAAGAGCCTGATTTTCTGCCATTCGATCATCGCGTTCAGGAAGTAACCCGCCGGATGGTCGGGGAATTCGCTTATAACTTGGTCGAAGCATTTACGCGCGCTGTCGAATTTGACGTTGTATATATAATACGTGCCTTGTTTGATTAAACTGTCGGCGCGGGTGTGCATAAGGGGCCATTGGGCGTTTGCCTCTACGGAAAGCAGCGCCGCTAAAATCATCGCGACAAGCGATAGTCTATATTTTTTAGTTTCGTTCATAATCGTAAAGACTAAATTGCCAAATTTTATTATAATTTTAAAATTATTCGTTTTTTATTTTAATGAAATGAATTAGCGATGAGGAGAAGTAGGGGCTGAAGAGGAGTAGGGCCTGAAGAAGTAGGGGCTGAAGATTTTCAGCCCCTACAGTCCCTTTTAATGCAAGAAAATAGCGCTTTTTGAGTTTATCCGGCGACTCCAATTCATCGGATGAATGCGGCGTTTAAGCGGGCGTTAATCATATTTCGCTTCCGACTCCGCCAGTTCCCTGCGGAACAGCGCGGCGGTCGTGAACGGCGAGGCGGGCGCTTTTTTGACGGCGGCGACTGCGGCTAATATCATTACGAGCGTAGTTAGCAAGCCGCCTTCCACTCCGAAAGCGCCGCCGAATAATATATCGGGCGCTCGATTGAAATTGAGTTGAAGAACGCCCACTCTGTCGCTGTAACCGCTGACGGGCGAGCCGATTAACGCTGAAAAGAAATTCCAAAAGGCGTGAAAGGAAATCGGAAGCCACAAGGCTTTCGTTTTCAAATACATAACGGCGAATATGACGCCCGCCAAGAATATATTGGCGAAGCCTAGCGCGCTTATGTTGGGATTGCTCGAATGCGAAATAGCGAAAATCAAAGCAGATAAGAAAACCGCCGCCCCGACGCCGAGTAAATCTATCAGCGACTGGAACAGCGTTCCCCTGAAAAGCGTCTCCTCGAACGCCGCGACGAACAGATAAAAGGCGAACAACGAAGCGACGGCGGCGAGGTCGATATTGTTTATTTCCGCTTCGAAGCCGAGAGCGAAATAAAACAGAGCGACTACAACCGCCGCTCCCAAGCCGAGCGCTAAGCCGAATAATACGTCTCGCGAGGCGAATCTATCGAAGCGCAAACCGAAGTTATACCAAGCGCCGCCGGCTCTTAGCGTCTCAATTATCGCCGAAGAAATAACCGCCGCTAAAAACGCCCAGAAAAGGACGCCAGTCGAGCTATATATCTCTGATTCGCCGAATAGAGCGAAGAAAAAGTCGTCGATAACGTTGAAGAACAAACTGAACAGAGCGTAGAATAGCGTCAAAAAGGAAATAATCCTGACGATAGGATAGGCGAGCGGCTTAGCCGTTTTTCTTTGTAGAGTAATCAAATCAATACTCGGTCGTCGATAAACGCTCCGTCTTTGCCTGTGAAGTCTATTTCTTCCTCGGCGGGTTTTTCCGCTCCGTTTACGACTTCGTATTCCGCTTCGCTTTCTTTTGCGTCCGGCTGGATTTCTCGTTCGAAGTCGAAGTCGCCCGCGCTCGACGATTCTATCACGGCGTCGATTTCCCGCTCGATGTAATTTATCAGACGCGCTTTCGCTTCCTCGACGTCCCCGCCTTTGAAAAGGACGTTCAGCTGGGGACAGTAAGCGGAAGCCTCGCCCTCGTCCTTCTTTACGAGTATTTGATAGTCTTTCAATCTCGCGCTTTTCATTCTTATCCGAACGATTTATTTAACAACTTCTCCAAAATACGATTTATTCGCCGTTTTTTCAAGGGAATCGCGTCGATTGTTTCCAAGCGCTACTCGTTCCGACAGCTCTGCGTCGGAACGCATACCGAGACGCTCCGCGTCGAATATTTTACATTTCTCGCCGAACGCGACGGATTTATGTTGTTATCGTATAGCGAATTGTAGAGGCGCGCCATGGCGTGTCTCTACGTAATGTTTATCTTTATTCATCCGATGACTTTGTGAATGCGGCGTTGAGCGTTGGGACGAGTAAAACCTAACTGTTTTATAATATTCCCCTGTTTCGACCGTTCCAAAATTATTATTAACTTTGCTTGATATTTTTGAAATATTAGCTGGAAAAAATATGAGAAATATAAAGATTATCGCTTTGGCTGTGGTTTTTGCTGTTAGCGGACTTTTCGCTCAGGATATTGATTTAGAAAATCTTAAGCGTCATATAAATTATTTGGCGGCGGATTCTTTGAAAGGCAGGAAAGCCGGCGAGCAAAGCGCGATGAAAGCGGCGGAATATATTAAGCGACAGTTTGAAAATCACGGCTTAGAGCCGCTTTGCGACGACTATTTCCAGTATTTCGACGTGGTAAAGGAAGTTAATCCCGGCTTAAATAATTCCTTCGCGTTCGACGATTTCAAAGGGCGGCTGAAAAAGGATTTCACGCCGCTTTCTTTCACAAAGAACTGCGAGCTGACGGCGCCGGTTGTTTTTGTCGGTTACGGCTTCGATATTGATTTGGACACGCTGAAGTGGAACGATTACGATGGAATCGACGTTAAGGGCAAATGGGTAATGGTTTTGCGGGGCGACCCTGAAATCGACGACGCCGAGAGCGTTTTCATACCGTATTCGAAAGAGAGAAGCAAAGTCGTAACTGCGGAAGATTACGGCGCGGCGGGCGTTATTTTCGTTACCGGACCGAAGGTAAATTCTGACGACGAGCTACTTTCCTTGTATTACGACAAAACGCAGTCCAGAGCCGACATCCCCTTTTTGAACGTAACGCGGGAAGTCGCTAACAAGCTATTGAAAAAGAACTTGCGTTCGGTCGGCGAACTGGAAAAGAAAATAAATAAAACGCGGGAGCCGATTCGATTTGAAATACCGATTGAAGTCAAAGCCGCGACGGAAGTAGAATTGGAAAAGAGCGAGACTGCAAACGTAGTCGGCTTGCTGAAGTCGAGCGACGCTGAATTATCCGACGAGTATATATTAATCGGGGCGCACTACGACCATCTCGGGATGGGCGGTCCCGGCTCCGGCTCTCGAACGCCGGACACAATAGCCGTTCACTACGGCGCGGACGACAACGCTTCGGGCGCGGCGGGTGTCGTAGAGTTGGCGCGGGAGTTTGCCGAAAACAGAGCGGAACTCGGCAGAAGTATAATTTTCGCGGCTTTCAGCGCGGAGGAGATGGGACTGCTCGGCTCAAAGGCGTTCGTGAGAAACTCGCCCGTCGATTTGAAGAAAATCGTCGCTATGGTGAATTTCGATATGATTGGCAGGCTAAAAGAAAACGAGACGGTAATGATAAGCGGGACGGGGACTTCCGTCGAAACGGATTCCTTGCTGGATTTGATTGTGGAAGACGAAGATTTGAAATTGAGCAAATCGCAAGAGGGTTTCGGACCCTCCGACCACGCCAGCTTTTACGCGGAGAATATCCCCGTGTTTTTCATATCCACCGGAGTGCATGCGGATTATCACACGCCGAGGGATAACGTCGATAAAATAAAATACGCCGGCGAAAAGAGAGTGTTGGAGCTATCCTACGAGTTGGTTTTTACGATAGCGAACAGAAGCGAGCGATTGACGTATCAAGAAGCGGGACCGAAGCATAGAGTAATGAGGGGACGCTTCAAAGTACGCTTGGGCTTTATGCCCGATTTTTCGCAAACGGACAAGCCCGGCGTCGGCGTCGGCGGCGTAAACAAGGACGGTCCCGGTTACGAAGCGGGATTGAAAAAAGGCGACAGAATAACCGCCATCGACGGCAAAAAGATAAAAGACATTTACGAGTATATGCATATGCTAAACAAGCTGGAACCCGGGCAGATAATCACCATAGACGTAATGCGGGAAGGGGAGAAGAAAGTGTTGATAGTGCATTTGTAAAGTAGGATATGTAAATTATCGGTTTTTATTAATAAAAATAAAACGCCGTTAAAAATCTTTTTTAATAAACTTTTAGAGGCGCAAGATTTTGCGCCTCTACTTTTTTTTGTTAAATTATCGTTTTCCGTTCTCTCTTCCCAATTTGATACATCTGATACGCGCACGCCGCGACCGCCAGCGAAGATAAAATAAATATAATCGCCGTCGTTCCAAGCGGCAAGCCGCTCGCGCCTTCGTCTAATTCGTTTATTTGCGGATTGAACATAGCCGAAACGGCGACGGCGTTGTTAATAAAGTGCAATAGTATCGGCAAGGCGATACTGCGGGAGAAATAAGCCGCCGCGCCTAAATACAAGCCGATAACTATTAACGGTATAAAGCCAATCGGATTGAAGTGCAGAATCGAGAATATAACGCTTGTAATAGCGATAGCGAATAGCGGCGACATCTCTTCTTCGAGCGAGCGCTGGAAAAAACCGCGGAATAGAGATTCTTCGGCGAACGCCGGTATTAAAGCTCCAATCGCCATAGCGCGTAAGTAGCCGATAGCGCCGTCGCCGGATAGTATTAGCGAGTAGGATTTTTCTAAAGCGATTTCTATTTCTCTATAATACGGCATAAGAGAGCTTGGAATTAACGCCTCTTGAAGGGCGGTATAAGACGAAGCGAATGCCTGAAAAGCGAGAATGCCCAGAATTCCGAATACAGTTTGAGCCGAGTTCGGGATTGCAACTCGGAAAGTCTCGCGAATTGGCATAGGCGACTTAAGAGCGAAAAAGACGGCTGGAAGAAGAATACAGAACAGCTCCAAGAAGGCTTGAATACTTATATTGTAGGCTTTCTTCCAATACGCTGGAACGGAACTTTCAATCAAGCCAAAGCCGAGACTCATAACGAAGTAAGCGCCAATAATCAAAGCCATAGCTTTAAAAGCGTATCTTTGATATGATAAGCCGCCGTTATCCAAACTGTTTTCAATTTCGCTCATATTTCGCTTTTATTTATTTTTAAAAGGTTTGCAATTTAAATAAATTTGTCTTTATTTAACAAAACTAAAGTGCGAGATAAGTTGAAAGTAAATTTGAAAATAGAGTTTCTTATGAAAGCGGCGCTTGTGGCGACGGCGTTTATACTAGCGGGATACGTTAGTCAAGCGCAAGATATCGTCGTAAGCGAGTATTATAACGCTTCCAGTCCCGAAAACGAGTGGATAGAGCTGATAGTTGTAGAGGACGGCGCGTCCGTCGTAAATTATAGTTTAAGGGATAATAAACCGGTGGGCGATTCGCTCGGGGAATGGCAAGACGGAATACTGTTTAGACCGATAGAATTTTGGAGGAATTTGAGAGCGGGGACTATTATTGTTATTCGTTGCAGAGGGTCTGAAGAAGTCGATATAGAAAAGGGCGACGGATATATCGAATTGGGCGCGGAAAATAACAATTATTTCCATAAAGTTGATAGAATGGGCGATGGTTGGGGGGCGTCGAGTTTATCTATCGACTATCAATGCGAGACTGTGGAAATTTTAGACCCATTCGGCTCGCACGAGCATTCTTTAAGCCATTTTGAATCTATAATGGGGGACTACGCGAATATAAGCGAGCCCAAACTTGGTATAGAAGATATATGTCCCGAAGGCGAGAGCGTAAGCGTTTCTCCCGGACGAAATTTGGACGAGTTCGGCGGCGGAACTAATTCAGATAAAGTAGTAGTCAGCAGGAACGGGGATTTCGTAACTAAAGGAGAACCGAATAAGCAATTCGGTTTTTTGGCGTCTAATCTCGACTTTTGGAAAAAATTAAGAACTCCCAAATGGGATAATCCTGATTTGAGCATAAACCCTTTGGAAGACGTCGTTGATTTATTCTGGAACTCTTGTTACGATTACAAGCCGGAGGACGAGACGCAGGGATATCTTATTACGAGAGTAAAAGAATATCTATTAAACGGGGCGGAACACCCAGTTAACGGTTCTACGTATAACAAAGGAGACGTTTTGGGGTCAGCCGTAGTAGTCGATAACGACGCCAATACGTTGACTACGAGTTACGAAGACGAAACAGAATTAGAATGCGGCGAAAGTTACGTTTATAGAGTTTACGCTTATCGTTATTCTGCGGACGATATTTTCGGCAACGGAATATCCGCTTCCTACGGGAGGGGAAGAACGTATAACGTTAAAAATTTTGCCGAAGCGACCGTAAGTAAGAAAAAGCCGGCTAAACCGGTAATTAGCGCGAAAAACGACGATTTCAGATTTTGCGCGGGCGACAGCGTCAAGTTGACGGCGTTCGCTTACGGCGGACCTTACGGTTACGACTGGTATTTAAACGGCGAGGAAATTGAAGGTTCGTCGGGAAGATACTTCTGGGCGAAAAAGCCGGGTTCTTATAAAGTTATCATTAGGAACGAAAAGAATTGCGCTAACGAGTCCGATCCAGTAGAAGTTATCGAGTTGCCCTCTCCTCAAGCCGAAATTTTCGCCGACGGTAAGAAAGTAACGACTGATTCTACTTTAGTTTTATGCGAGGGGGAAAGCTTTTTACTCGAAGTCGGCGGCGGAGATAAATACAAATGGTTCAAAGACGGCGTTAATCAATCGAAAACTTCTACGACTTTTTTAGCGAGCGAATCGGCTTTGTATTACGCCGCCGTTATTAACGACGGGATGGAATGCTCGGACACGACTCCAAGATTAGCCTTGGACGTATTAAATATATCGTATTCTTTTAGCAAAGATACTTTGCGTTATTATCTTGGGAAATTTGAAAAGTATCAGGACAAACAAATTACGGTAGATAATTTATCTACGGATACGTTGAGATTTGTCGATATAGCGTTGCCTCCGGGCGGAATATTTAGCGTTTCGGCGCCGCAACCGTCGAATGTAGTTCCTCCTATTGAAAGCAAAATTTATACTATTAGATTTGAGCCGAATCGTTCGGGTTCATATTCCGATAGCATTATTTTCAAATTGCCTTGCAAGAACGCTTTAAAGAAGGTTTACGTTATCGCCGAAAAGGAGAAAGCCAACGTTCGCGTCGAGCCTTTTTACGCGAAATTTGACTCGCTTTTAACTTGCGAAAACTCTCCCAAAGAAATTAAGTTGGAAATAATTAACGAGGAGTCTTTTCCGGTTGAATTGTTCAAGCCTATTGTATCCCAGCCTTTCTCCCTCGACGATTCGTCGTTTCCCAAAACATTGCCGAGCGATTCTAGCTTTGAGGTTGTAGTAGAATTTTACGCTTCCGTTTCGGGTCAATATACCGAGGAGATAATTTTCCCATACGAAATGGAAGGGATAGGCGACGAACTATCCGCTACTCTTCAAGCTGAAGCTTTTGACGTTTCGTATTCTTTAAGGAAGGACGGTTCGAAGATTGATTCTATTTATTTGGAGACGTTAACAGGCTGCGAAGATTCGGCAAGAACAGATTTTTATATAGTAAATACAGGACAAGCGCCGATTACAATCAATAGGACCGATTTGAGCGACAACATATATATTGACGATTTGCCTATTAATATAAGCGCCGGCGATTCCGAGCGAGTAAAAACCGTCGTCGTTCCCGATAAACAGGGACATTATAACTACTCGCTCAAATTAATCTCGAGTCCTTGCGATTTAAGAGATTCTTTGGTATTTCTCGGGGAAAAGAGGGGGATCGTTTACGCTTTTAATAAGAAAAAGATAGAGTTTAATTTAATAAAATGTCAAAATCCGGGAGCGGTAAAAGACACCGTTATTTTATTCTTTTCCGGCGACAGCGTTCAAAATGGCTACGTCGCCGACGTTTCCGCGCTTAATTCTCCATATTTCTCCCATAATATTTATTCGGGCCAAACTTTGAAAGACACTAACGAATTTGTCGTTGAGTTTTTACAGTCTCCTTTAGGAGAATATCGCGACACTTTGCGATTGTTGTTTAAGCCATGCAATAGATTAAAGAAAGTCCCAATTCGCGGTAGAAGAACTAATCCCGAATTAACATTTTATAAATCCGCTTTAAATTTTGGCGAGGTTATTATTAACGCTTACGCCGTCGATACGGTTCGCTTATTCAATTCCGGCTCCATTCCAATTAAAATAGAAAATATCGGCAATTTGCAAGCTCCGTTTAGCGCGAATTCTGACGAAAGTTTTCCCAAAACATTATATCCCGACTCCTCCTTAATGGTCGAAATCCATTTTTCGCCGTTGGTAGCTCGTGAAAATACGGCTTATCTGACTTTTGACGTTTCCGAGCCTTGCGATATAGACACGGCGATTAAGATAACCGGCGAGGGCGTAAAACCGCCCAAAATGAAAGTAAAAATATCGGCTCCAAAGAACCTTTCCGCTGAACCGGGAAATCGTTTTTACGTTCCAATAAATATTCAGAGCCTCGAGGAGCGTCCATTGAAAGAAGCCCTTATTTCGCATGTAAAAATAGTATTAAAATACAATCAAACGTTACTTTATCCCAAGGGTTTTGAAAAAGGATTCGAGCAGACGGAATTCATAAACGACGAATTCGGCGAAATGTCGCCCGGAGTCTTAAAGTTTGAAGCGACATTAGACGATACGTCCAGCGTGAAAAGGGGGGAGCTATTCAAGATTGATTTCCTGGCTTTGTTGGGAGACACTCTTGTTACGGAAATAGCGTTTGATTCGGTGGAATTCGCTTCCGAACTTGAAATTGATTTGGAAAAATCTTCGGGCGAATTTCTCTTAACGGGCAATTGCGCCATCGATAGACGCTTGCTGAAATTGGACGGCGGAATGGAATTAGATTTATTCAATTCCGCTTTTAAAGCGAAACCGATAAAAATTGAATTTGAAATACCCGGCGACGGTCGAACCTGTTTGGAAATATATAATTCTTTAGGCGAGAGAATAAACGTTCTATTAGATAAAACTATGGATTCTGGAACGCATAGTTTGTTTTACGAGCCTTTGGGCGTTCCTAGCGGAGTATATTTTGCCGTCCTTAAATGGGAAAACGCGATTCGCAAAGTTAATTTTATTATAATAAGATAATTATTATTTATCGAAATAATTTAAATCCCTAAGTATTTTAGTTTTTCCGGTGTTAACTATAAGTATTTTGGAATTCTTCGGTATTTCCTCTTTCATTTGTAAAAGCAAAGCGAGTCCGGCGATGCCGGAAGGTTCGTGTTTTATTTTTTGTTTGTCGCAAATATCCATAGCTTCGGGAACGTATTTTTCTTGAACGTAATAGAAACCTGTGTTAGAACCGACGCATCCGTATTCGTCTCTTAAAGTTCCAATATATTTTTTGAAAGAATCTATAGACGGTAAAAAGCTGGAATAAAGTTTATCCATTAAGGTTTCAGGATTCCTAGTTGAAGCGCCCATAAAATTGCATTTTTTTATTGAGTCAATATCGCCCAAAAAGCGCGGGTCTTGCTTGGATATATATGAGTTAAAGTATTCTACTTTTACAATATTCAAAACGTTGATAAATAAATCGCCGGTTCCAAACGGTATAAAACAATAGTCGTAATTATTGGATAGTATTTCATAACTCATCCAGTCGTAATAGTTGTCTTGGTTGGGGTCTAAGGTTTCTCTATACGTAATATCTATGCCGCTTTCGTTTTCCGTTAGCGTTTTTATCTCTTCGGAGCTTAGCAATTTTTTCGACAAATCCGTTTCGTATAATTCGCAGCCGATTGTTTCTATGCTGTTTTTGATTCTTTCGTCAACGTTTTCGTCGATTAATACTTTTAATTTAGCCGGTATCTCATATAGATTCAATAAGTATTGGATAGCTATAGCCGCGCTGCCGGAAGAAATCAGAGACATTTGCGGAAGAAAGTCCTTGTATTTAAGTCCCTGTATTAACGATTTATATTTAATTACGACTTCCCAGGCGAATCTGTCCTTGTGCGTTCCCGTCGGATTAGAGCTTTCGTCCTTTAAGCGAACGCTATTAAAACCGGGAACTTTTATATCGTACGTTTGCGACGCAGGGAATTTCGGCTTGAAGAAGGGTAGAGGCGGGAATTCAGGCTTCTTTGGATTATTCGACGAGGGAACTTTTATTTCTTTGTATATATGCTCAAATTTTACGTTTAGCGGTTTGACAGCCGAACGGCGCGGCAATAAATCCAAGAAGTCTTCAGGCTTTTCTACTTTTTCCAAGAACATTTTGTTCAACATCTTTGATTTGTTCGCTCTTAACAAATCAAGCGCGCCGTTTAGCTCGACGATAATTTCCTTAATCTCGTTAAGCTCTTCGCTTAATTGCGCGTAGATTTTTTTGTCTTTTTTGTCGGCGAGAATTAGTTTGTGGTTTTCTTCTAACTTTTCGCTTCTCAATTTCCAATATTTAAGTATTTCCGACCTGCCGAGAGCTTCGAATATATTAAAGTCGCCTTCGTATATGTCTTCCAGAAGCACATGAAAAGTGTGTTCTAAATATTTGTCTAAACTCGCTTTAGTAACTTCAATCAATTCTTTTACGCAAGTTTCGTTTTGCAGGAAATCTTTTCCTATAACAAATATAACAATCTCTTTCTCGTCGAGATTATCGTATATGTCTTTTAGCGAGCCTTTGCTAAAAGCTTGAGCGTTCCTTACGTCGCTTTCTACGTGGAAACCGAAATCTTCTTTTAGTTTTGAGGCGATTTTATCAGCTTCTAACATATTGTTCATAGAAGAAGAAATAATAAATTTATAATCGTCTTTTGTAGGAGCCGATGGTTTTTCGGGGATTTCTTTCTTTTTTAGTTTTCTCAAATAATCAAAACGCCTCATATTGTAGGCGTAGAGATAGCATATTTCAATATTATACTCTTGAAATCTTAAGCTTTTCGATTTTCGATTTGTATATAGCAAGTTGCGGAAAAAAGTGTTTCCGGGAAGGATGTCGTATTGCGTTCTATCGTTTATTTTTATTTCGACTCCTTGGTTGTTTTGTAAATCGTCGATTTTCGCGTCTATCATTTCCCTCAATTCCTCGTAGTTGTCGAGGTGAGAGTTGAATTTCTTGCGACCTCCTTCGAATTCGTAGCGTTCGCGGAGCTTGCTTCGCAATTTATCCAATTCGGGCTTGTCTATTCGAATCCAGCCGCTTTTTAACGATATTTCTTTTTTCATATATTTAAACTATTTTATTACAGAAAATGATTTAGTGAATGTTTTATTATTTATACGTAGGATTATGAAATATGTTCCGCTGTTAAACTCTTCCAAGTCAATTTCAGTCTTATAGCTCTTCTCGTCCTGTGCTTTTTCTTTTACGCTCTTAGTTCTTGTTCCGTAAACGTCGTATATATCGAGACGAATATAATCGTCTTTTTGTAGTATAGGTTCAAAAATTATTTCCGCTTTCTCGCTAGAAGGATTTGGAATAATTTGAAGATTTGAAGACGCTCCTTTTTTCTCTATTAACCGAATTCCGCCTTCTTTGCAGAGGCCGTCTAAAATAAAAAATCCCGGCGACTCGCTAATATCGAAAAAGCCCTTTGTGATTTTTGAATTTCTAAGTTCTAAGGAGGAGCTTTCTATGCCGCCTAGCATTGCTTTAAATCGCGCGCGAGCTATTATATCGCCGCCGTTTAGGCTTATCGGCTTATTTATTTTTATCGTTCTTTTATTGCCGTCAATATAATTTTCTTCGTATTCTTCGATGGGGTAAAGCAGGTTTTTATCGAAGGTTAAATTTGTTTCTATATAAGCGTCTTGCTCAATTTCGACGTCCATTTCGTTAATTAGTCTGATTGGTATAGTCGCTATTTCTCCCGGTTCGGCTTTTACGGTATCGGCTGATATTGTTAACGGGAATTTCATCGGGTCGCCGTTGACAACTATATATCTTACGAATTCGCAAGGACTGCCAAAAACAGCTATAGTAGCTTCTATAGGCAAAGTGTCTTTTGGGGTAAATCTAACGTCGATTTGTTCGCTCTTATTTCCTTTAATTGTTAAAACGGGGGAGAAGTTTATTATTTCAAAAGGCGCGTCGTCCAAAACTTTAATCGAGTCGATTTGCAAAGATTCTTCGGAAAAGTTAGATAATCGTATTTTTCCTTCGTCCGACGCTCCTAAATACGAGCTTATACTCGTTCCGGATAATTTTAAATCCGGTTGGAATGAACTGATATTAACTTTTACGGTGTCGATAGTTCCGCATATATCGTTCTGAATGTAAATTTCTAAAACTGTGTCTTTGACAGATTTGGGAATTATAGTCTCCGCGTAGATATATTCGCTTTCTCCGGAAAGCATGTCTGCCGAGTCCGGCGTTACCTCAATCAGTTCTGAATGCGAATAGCAAAAAACGTTTGTATTGACTTCGTTGTCGTTTGTGATTTCAATTTCGCTTAAAATCGTGTCGCCCGAACAAACTCTGGAAATCTGAAGCGTTGCGGGGTTGCGCTGAATATTAAACGGAGCGTATATTCCGGTTAAGACAATGTCCAGCGACGACGATTCGTTTGTTGAATTACTTTGTATATTTAATCTCGATTGATAAACGCTTTCGCCGGGCGGCTCGAAATTTATGATTATTTCGCTTTGGCTTCCGCCGTTTATTTGAGTTGATTGTAGATTTTTGACTATCTCAAAAGCGCCGTCGGAATTTTCCAGTAATGCGACGGAATTAATATTTAACGTTTCCTTTCCGAGGTTATGCACAAAGAGCGTGTCGTATCCGATTGCGTCGCAAATCAATTTGACGGTGTCCTTATGCGTTACTGATATTCTCGGTTTTATATACGAACCGTTCCCTTTCAAAATGGCGACTGCTGGCTCGCTTTCGCTTCCTAAATAGAATTCAACTTCGCATCTGGCTTGTCCGATTTTTGTAGGAGAAAAGGTTAATTTGTACGGATAATCTTCGTTCGGTTCTAAATCGAACGAACTGAAGGTTCTCGATACGTCGAATTGGTCCGGGTCGGGTCCGGCTTCGCTAAAGGAGTTAACTCTTATTGCTTTTTGTCCGATATTTTTAATAAGAATGTCGGTCGAGTCTTTGCTGGTTCCTACTTCGACGAAACCGAAATCGATTTCATAGGTCTCAATACCTTCTTGCAATCCCCTGCCGCTAACGACATGCGTTAACGTATCGCTCTGGGTGATTATCGTAAACGTCGCCGTTTTTTCGCCGGCTGAACTTGGGCTGAAAGTAAATGTTGAAGACATTACTTGAAACGGTTCCATTGTAAAAGGCGCTTCTTGAAAATCAAGCTCGAAATCTCCCGAGCCGTTTCCCTCAAAATATATTGAATCGACGTTGACCGGAACTTTGGATAAGTTTGATAAAAAACCGTAAATGGTTTTCGTAAATTGAGAATTAACTTCCGCATCGCCCATTTCCACGTCCTTGCTGATTACTAGAGGTTTTATTATTTCCCAATAAGCGTCGGATGTGTCTCTTTGTATTAATTTTGGCGTCTCGTTCAGGTAAAACATATGAAGCGACCCGACCGTAGTTCCCGCTAATATCCTGTCGCCGTCGTTTGAGAAAGCTACTTCTTCGACGCTTCTGTTTCGGGATTCGACTTCGCACTGCAAATTATGCGAAACAAATCCGTATTCGCCGTCCCAAAAACGAATTCCGTGAGCCAAGCCGCCGCTGGCCATTGTTCCCGTTGAGTTATTCCATGATAAAGCTCGCCGTAAATATTCCTCGGAGAATTTTTTAATTAACGAGGGACTTCTCGGAAATGAGGCGTCGAATAACAAAATCTCTCCGCCCGAAGCGCCGGCTACCAAGCTGTCGCCGTCTTTGCTCCATTTTAAAGTTATTACGCTGTCTTCGGTTTCATATACGGAGCTTTCGAGGCGATAATTGTTCCCGTTATATACGTTTATGGCGCCGTCTTCCATCGCGCAAGCAATATAATCGTTATTTCTGTTCCAATCTATTGAAAAAGCCGTTCCTTGGTTGAGTTCAATGGAGTGAAGCAACGAACCTGAACCGCCGTCGAATACTTTTAGAGAGCTATCGGCGCCGACTGTTGCTAATTTTATGCCATTCGGTCCCCAAGATAACCCCATTATTTTTTTCTTATGAGCGGCAGGATGTTTAATAATATTAGTAATAGTTTCAGAAATGGGATTCCATATAATAATAGAGCCGTCCTCGCAGCCTCCCGCAATTCTTGACGCTTGATAATTATAAGCTAAGCGAATCGTCTTTAAAGCGCCCGCGGAAAGAGTTTGAGCTACTTTGCGTTTTGCGACGTTCCAAACGTAACATTTGCCCGTGCCGCTCGCTGTTGCAACGTAATAAGGCGTTTTGGGATTCCAAACTACCGAGGTTATTCCGTTCTGATGTCCTTCGAAGCGTTTTGTTATTTGATTTTGGACGCTATCGTAAATAAATATATTATTGTCGCCGCCGCCCGATAAAAATCTACCGTTGGCTAAATTTCTAACTCTCAAAATGTCGCCGTTGTGAAAAGAATATTTGGCAAGCTCGACACCTTGGCTAGACCATTTTTTTACTATATCGTCGTCGCTTCCGCTGATTATTTGCGAACCGTCGTCGCTCCATGAGAGAGTCGTTATTCTGCCCTTATGAGCCGTAACGGATTTAATTATATCGCCGTTTATTTTATGCAATACTATTCTTTGGTCCACGCCGCCGCTGGCTATTATGTCTCCGGCGGGCGACCAAGCGACCGCGGAAGCCAAACCGCTATGGTATCCGAGAGGTTTTATTATTGGATTTCCCATAGATAAATCCCATATCAATACCGCTCCGTCGTTGTGTCCGCTTACTATGTTAAAGCCCGTGGGATCCCACGATAGCGATTTAATGCCGCTGGAGTATTCCTTCATTTCTCTGGAAACGAATTGATAATAAACGTCTATTACGTTTATTTTGCCTCTATTGTCAGCGCAAGCTAATCTTTTATTATCCGCGTTCCAAGATAAGGCGGTAAGCGCGCCGTCAAGCTCGGTGGCTATAACGTATTCCTCGTTGTTTCTTATGTCGTAAATCTTTATGTTATTATTGTCGTAACCAGCCGCCAATTGTCCGATTTTATTCCATCTTATTTCCGGGACTACGCTGTTTCTTTCGTTGAATTCTTTAATTATCGAACCTGTATGGGCGTTCCAGATGTAAACGGTTCCAAAATTCGATACGGTGGCTAAATATTCTCCGTCGGGACTAATATCGACGGCGGCTAAGCTTCCCATTCCAAATACCGCGGAAGAATCTACTACGCCGGCGTTATTCCCCGTATTTCTTATTTTCATTAAACATTCGTCGCTCGAAACGTTTGGGGCTTTCCAATTATATTGTAAGTTTTGCGCGTTGTCCGATATTAAATTCCAATTATTGCCGCCGTCGGAACTGTATTCCAATTGTATTTCCTCGTCGGCTTTTACGTCTTTCCATTCAATTGCGTAAAAACCCCCAGCCGTTAGTTCTTCTCCTCCGTTTGGTTTTACTAAACGCAAGGGCGGTCTTGGTTTCGGTTCCATAGTGTCTGGGTCTTCTTGGCATTCTACTCCGCCGAACATTGTAAAGTATTTGCCGCTGCAAGCTTCCCCGGGAATCGTAAAGTTGCATCTTTGCCTGCAAGTGTCGTCGGGAGAGAATTGAACTTCAAATTCAATCGTTTCGTTTCTCGCCAATATGAATGAGCCGCTTATATTGTTCATTATCGAAAATTCGGGATTGTCGTATGTCAAAGTTCGAATTTTGATGTCTTTTAGCTTTGCCGAAACCTTTATTTCAGTTTTATCCGTTTCACCAGAATCCACTCTTCCAAAATCAAAATTGTTCTCGGCGGTAACTATCAGATGCGGCAACTGGTCTTTTTCAACGTAGTAATAAGACCGAGCTTCGATGTAGTAGTCGGGCATACCGATTATCACGTCTCTGTGCTGCCCGCAGTTCAAATCGCTGTTCCAAGATATTGTGCAGGGTTGAATCCCTTCGATGTTTTGCAATATCGTCAGGTAAATCAATTCAGCTTCGTCCCGAGTTTTCACGTTTCCGTAGCATTCCCCGCCGGTTGAGTCGGCTATTTCATTTAAAATGGACGTCGCCGGCATCCCCAAGGCAACGCAAAATATTGTTATGTTCCGAGCGCGCGCTTCGGCGATAATTTCTTTAGGATTCGGGGGATAACTTTCGTCCGGTTCGCCGTCGGTTAAGAATACTATAATTTTTTGGAAATCGCCTTTAGCGGTTAAAGGTATCGCTCCGGAATCTGATAGAAAAGCCGCTTGATAGTTCGTGCCGGAGCGAGGTTGTAAATCGTTTATAGCGGCTCTTAAGGAATCTTTGTCTCGCGTAAATGATTGATTTATGTATGAAAAAGCGTCGAAACTAGTAATAGCGCACTCGCTCTGCGGATGGCTTATCGCGTTCACCCAAGACAAAGCCGCGTCTTTGGCGAGTTGCATTCGTCCGCCGTCCATCATTGAATGCGACACGTCTATTGTTAGCGCCGAGGATATTGGATTTGTTTTGCCGCCGCTCGGACAACTTATATCTTTATTCCAGCGTTCGAGACCGTCTTCGAAAATTCTGAATTCAGATGTGTCCAAATCGGTCATTTGTTTGCCGTCGTCGTCGAAAACGTAGATTTCAGCGGACATTTCCGGGAATTGACTTTTATCTATCGAGTATATAGAGATTTTTTCGGAGAAAGCGGCTTGAGCGCAAATGATTGAAAGTAAAGCAAATAAAAAGAAGCGTCTGAATTTTAAGAATAAATTAGATTGCGTGAAGGAAGTAGTTCCTTTTTTACTCGAAAACTTGCTATTTACCGCTCTTTCCATATATAGCTATATAAATATTAAAATTTTATCATTAATCAACCCTTAATTTAACAAAATAATTTAGTTAAAAAAACAAAACGAGCAATAGATTTTTCTCGAACTATCAATTGTTCATAGAGAAAACAAGCCCAAAGCGGCGCGAGCGTCGTTAAGCCGTTGGTTATAGTTAGGTAGCGGGAACAAAAGAAA
>CAZDXB010000031.1:0-11646 GCA_964509335.1 uncultured Hyphomicrobiales bacterium
AAGGCGGTACGCCGCGGCGGGGAAGGGTTTTATTTTATTATTTGTTAATTTAATTTAAAGGTAATTAATATGAAGTGTAAAAGCTATATTATTAGTATGTTGTTAGTAATAATCGGATTAATGCATTTTCCTGCGAGTGCGTCCGCCGAAACTGTTATTTGCGTGCCTGATTGTTATGATGATGAATTTATTACTCAGTACCCCGGTCAAGTTGAATTTGTAATTGGGAATTGCTCTTTTGTAGCGGATTTCTACGTCAGAAAAGCCTGCGACACTTGGTGCGATATATTGCTTTGGAGAGTAAGATGCATAGACCCGCCGCCTTGCGACAATTACGATATGAATCAGGTTATAGATATTGCGCAAGCACAAATAATTATGGCAATTATGAACGATGAAAAAATATTTGCAGGAAAAACTAAAACTTGGAATGACGTTGTTGGCGAGGGCACCAAATGTATGCCGCCTTCAGAAGAACCGGGGTCATGCACAACATATTGGCGAGTTTCGAAAGCGTCTTGCTGGAAATGGTTTGAAAATTCGTCATACGACCCCGAAGAGCCGCCGTCAAAAATTAATTATTGGGGAGGAATATCGTATTGCGAATATGATATTTGTTGCTTAACCTATTATAAAGTATGTTATGACGAATTTATGCAACTCGTTGTAACTGAAGTTGAAAGTAATTCCACCGACGATTGTCCTTTAGACCCGTCGGGCGAATGTGAACCAGTTTGCGATTAAAGGAGGGTAATAAAATGAAATTTAATAAATTGTTTCTTACGGCATTGTTAGCTTTATTCACAATAAGCTTAAGCTTTATTGTTAACGCGAAAGAAAAAAGCGAGATGAAACATTTTGCTTGTAAGCTTATAACTTCCGACGGTAAAGTATATCAGACATTAATTATGGGTACGGACTGGAAAGAATTAAACTCTAAGAATATCTCAATTAATAGGGACGAAGATAGAGAATTAGGAGATAATATGATTGTCTGGGCAATTTTTAATAACGAGGAGCTAAAAATGAAATTTGCCGACAATCAATTTGAAAATATTGCTTTTAATTTAGTTAATATGGAAGGAAAAGTAATAGAAGCTTGGGAGTATGAATTTGTCGATGGCAACTCGATACGCGTTAGAAGGATAAATAATATATCAAAAGGTTGTTATTTACTAAACGCTTATAAGGACGGCGAGTTGGTTTCAACTGTAAAAGTAATTAATTTTTAGTCTTAAAAACGCCCTCGATTTAACTTTAAATCGAGGGCGATTTTAATTTTGTTTCACGTTCAATACTGAGGTCGTTATGGCAAAATATTTCACTATTATTTTATTTTTACTAAGTCCAACATACTTGTTACAAGCGCAATTAATAGAAGAATGGCGTCAGATTTATAAAGGAGGCGCAGAACCGATTAGAGCCGTGGATAGCCTGCATTTTGGTTTTTCGATTTCTGGCGGCTTACTTAAAGAAGGAATAGTTATTACTAATGACGGAGGCAATAAATGGATTGAATCTTATGTTTCTACAAGCCCAGATTCTACAAGAATTGTTATAATTGATTGGGTGTACATTAAAAAAAATAACTTGTTTTTCTTAGCTGATTCAATTGTAACTCGTGGATGGGATAATCGTGGTAATGAAATTAAAGATTATAAATCTTATATTTATAAATCGACCGACGGCGGCAAAAAATGGCAAAGAATTGGAATAAACGACGAATGGCGATCGAGACCGTCGAGAGATTTTTATATGAGCGATTCTTTGCGCGGCGTTTTCGTTCAATTGCCTTCCGAATATGAATCTTCCGAAACGTCGGACCAAATATATTACACAAACGACGGATGGGAAACTTGGGAAAAAATCGATACGCCGCCGGAAATGAAAGCTAGTAGCAATATAATCTATGAAAAACCAAAAACGATTGTAACAAAAACAGGAGGATATAATAAGATATTTATTACTAACGATCTAGGTAAGAATTGGCAAATTAAAAAGATTCCGGATTCTTTAAAATCGGCGGATATGGAATTTACTTTCTTTAATTCTGAGATATATTACTTAGTAGAAAGAGAAAGCGGCGTTGTTTATAAGAGCGAAAACGCTGGAGACGATTGGTTCGTTTTTTACGATAAAAGTAAAATCTTAAGCTTAAGCGTAATGGACGATTCTACCGTATATTTACATAGTCATAGTAATCCCTATTACACTACTAACGGCGGTCGAGATTGGATAAAATCTTATAATTTCTATTTTGACAACTACGAGAGATTTATTGGGAATATAATAGAGTTTTCCGAAAACAACAAAATCGGGACGAGCTACGGAATTGTAAAATATACCGGAGAAAAAACCTTAATGCCGCCATATTTTACGGAACCTGATAGCGGTAGCTTAAGACCCTTAGATTTTGAATTAGGATGGACGCGCATTCAAGGCGCGAATCGATATCATTTACAAATAGTAGAGCGAATAGGTAATCCTTGGGATTCACTCGGAAGAGAGCCGGCTCCGTTCGACACTACGTTGTTTGTAAACGATTCGATGATATCCGATACCTCGTATCAATTAAAGGGTACTTCTTACGACCATGAATATCGTTGTAGAATTAGGGCTGTAAACGACTCATTGGCTTCGCCGTGGATTGCCGACTTGTTTTGGACAAAAAAAGAAACCGACGTCAATGATAATAATGACATAGCGGAAATTAAAATAAAAATATTTCCAAATCCATTCCAAACAACAACTACTATTAAATATTCAGCCCCTGAAAAATCAAGAATTTCCTTGTATATAACAAATAGTTTGGGTATAAAAGTCGCAAGCTTAATAGAAAATCAATTCGCCGAATCCGTAGAGTCATATATAAGTTTCGACGGAAGCGACTTGCCGTCCGGCGTATATTTCTGCAATTTGAAATATAACGATATAATTAAAACCAAAAAGATATTTTTAATTAAGTGAATCTCAGTCACAACCAAGCGCAAGCTGCGCGCTTGCAATACAAGCAGAGCCTGCGCTTCGGCGTCGTGTTGGATATATGAGCGTCTTTAGTATATGATGGGACTGTCTCAAAACTCAATTGTATCGACAATATTAAAATGTCTAATAATGAAATTACAAAAATAATCGTTTTCTCTGGATTCCCAGTCAAGCTGGGAATGACTACTAGGGCGTCATTCCCGCGAAAGCGGGAATCCAGAAATGGAGATTTTTTGACGCGACAATATTAGAAAAAGCTCTTAGTATTTCTTTTGAGACAACCCCTTTCCTCTCAAAAAGGAAAATCCTCTTCCAAATCGTCTTTGACTTTCTCGGTTTTTGGCTTTTCGGATTTTTGATGGACCTCGTTCGGTTTTACGAAAATGGCTCTTAGAGGCTCGGTGGGGCAGGCGTATTCGCAAGCGCCGCATCCTACGCATATTTCAGGCGTTACTTCCGGCAACAACAACTCGCCATAGGGCTTCATACTTACCGCTTTCGTCGGACAATGCTCCGCGCAAGCGCCGCAGTCGTTTCCCTCCGTTATCACGACGCAAAGCTCCATTAAGAACTTCGCCGTTCCCAACTGCGTAGTCTTTTTCTCTTTTTTGCTCAGCGGTAGCAAGGCGCCGCTCGGGCATACTTCGGTACAGCGAACGCACTCGTAGTTGCAGAAGTTGGCGCGAAAATCCATTTTCGGCTGAAACAAGCCCGATAAGCCGTAATCGGCAAAGGTCGGTTGTATTACTCCCGTCGGACAAGCGCTGACGCATAAATAACAAGCGACGCAGCGAGAGCTGAAATTATCCAAACTGCCGGCTCCCGGCGGCGTAACGGGAAAAGCGCGCTGGTTTTTCGAATCGGACGCCGCGCTCTGGGCTTTTAACGCTACTGGCGCCGCTACGAAAGAAGCGACTGCGACCGACTTTACTACGAATTGGCGCCGGTCATTCGATACTTTTTTCTTTCTAATTTTCGTCTCTCGCAATTTTCCGTAAGTAAATCCGCGCGAAGGGCAAACCGTCAAGCAATTAAAACAAACGACGCAGCGGTCGAAGTCGAGCCGCCGCTTCTCGTAATCTATGCAGTTCGCCTTGCATACTTTTTCGCACAAACCGCAATCGGTGCAATCGTCGCTCTCGGAAAATTTGATTTTCATAACGCTGAAGCGAGCGAACAAACTCAAAAAAGCGCCCACCGGACAGAGAGCGTCGCAATACAGACGCCCTTTTGCGAGCGATAAAATCAAAATGAGAATTAAAAACGAAGCGGTCGCGCTAATCAAGGCGAACGATATCGGATTGTAGGAAACGTTATACATACCGTAATAGTCGAAGGATTCCAGCAAAGCCGCAAGATTGTTATTCAAGAACAAAGCCGCCGGTTCGCCCAAAACGACGGTAATTCTTCCAAAAGCCGCGTAAGGCTCCAATACGTTTATAAGAATCAGATTGTTGAAAATCAGCGTTATTATCGCCGCGGCTAAAATTGGATAACGCAAATAGTTCAGCGGCTTCAGATACTTGTATTTCTTTTTCTTGCGCGTTTTTTTAGGGATACGCGAGAAAAAATCCATCAGCGTTCCGAGCGGACAAATCGAAGAACAATAAATCCTGCCGAACAGAAGCGTCAAAATCAAAACGACAATAAATCCAATCGACAAATTAAGCGGTTCGGTAATAATGCTCAAGAGCGACGGCAGGAACTGCAAGAATACGATTGCGTCGATGATTTTGTGCGGCAGTATATTATATATATCCAGAAAAATCGCCGAAGTAGCGACGAAAAAACATAGAGACGCTACGACGCGAATAGTTTTTAGTCGAGCTAATTCCATTCCGCGCTATACTTTAATTCGCTTGATTCTCAATTTCGTCAAATCAATTTCGCCCGCTCCCATCTCGCCGGCGATTTTAATATGTGGGATATCTTCCGGCTCCGAACCGAAGAACTTAGCGGAGGCGGCGTCCGCGGCGACCATATCGGTCGAAATGACTTGCGCTTTCATCTTTACAACGTCGTCGGTCGATACGCCGCGCGGTCCGTTTCTCTTGAGAACTCTGTATGCGTCAACGATGTTTAAATCCGGTTTCACCTCGGTCGCTAAGTCGGCTATGCATTGATGCAAGTCGGTCTTATGCCAATATTTCCTATTCCAATTGATTCCCATCAGGTTTTTCATACAAATTGTCAAACGCGCAGAGCCGTGATGCTTCAAAATCGGAACGTTAATGAAAACGTCGGTATCTAATATAAGCTCGTGGATTTTATCTTCTTTTAAGACTTTTCCTCGCCTTACTTTGATTTTCTTATAATACTTTTCCGAGCCGCCGGAGACGACTTTCGCCCCAGCGTTTTGAGCGGCGCCCTTTATTTCGGTCGTTTCGTATGTCTTTCGCCAATCGTCGCAAGTGTGGTCGAAAACGTAAACTTCCGAAGCTCCCGCCTCAAAACAACTATCGATTATCCTTTTTACAAGTTTAGGATTCGTGTTGCCGGCTCGTTCGGGCGGAACGTCCCAGCCGATGTTGGGCTTCACCACAACCGATTGTCCTTTTTTGACGAACTCTTTTATCCCGCCCAAAACGGAAATGCCTTTATCGTACATCTCTTCCGGTTCGCCGCCTCTAATAGCTACTAAATCGTACGGCAGATTTTTGCTCTTTGCCAATACTTTGTCGTATTTAGCCGCTAGAAGCGCTCCCGCCGCCAAACCGGCGCTTTTCTTCAAAAAATCTCTTCTGTCAAATTCGCTCATATCAAAATTCTTTTTGTTAAAATAAAATTATTTTTTTATTATCAATTTCTAAAGATACAAATTTTAATGAAATATCATAAACTAAAATTGGAATATATATGAATTACGCTATAGCAAAAGCGAAAAACAGAAACAGAATTGGAACTATAGCTTTTGATTTAATAGCTTTAACGGTTGTCTTTCTCGTTCCGACTTTTTCTCATCTACTCGGATTCCCGCTATACTATTTGGATCCGATGCGGATTATCGTTTTGGCGGCGGTCGTTCATTCCCATAGGATAAACGCTTATTCTTTGGCTATAGTCCTGCCTCTCTTTTCGTTCCTCGTGTCGGGGCATCCGGTTTTTCCTAAATTTATAGTGATTTCTTTCGAGCTAATGTTCAATTTACTTTTGTTTCAACTAATCTTATCGGAAACTAAAAAAGCTTTCTTGGCGGCTTTCTTAAGCGTAATAGCGAGCAAAGTCGTTTATTACTTCTTTAAGTATCTATTAATTTCGGCGGCTTTAATCGAAAGCGGCTTAATTTCCACGCCGCTTTATTTTCAAGCGATTGTAGCGATAATAATCAGCGTTTACATATACTTTGTAATATCGAAAAAGAAAAACACAACTTTTAATACTAATCAGGAGGCATTATGAAAAAAATTCAAGCGCTTTTAACGGCGACAATAGCCATAGCGATGATATTAATCTCGTGTTCGGAAGATTCGTCTGGACCGTCTAACGGCGACGGAGACAATTATAACTACTTTCCAACGGAAATTGGAAGCAGTTGGACGTATAAATATTTCGAAATTGACTCTACCGAACAGAGGATTAGCGATTCCGATTACGAAAGAATTTATTTAATAACCGAAGAAACTGAGAAAGACGGACAGAGTTGTTATGAATTTGATATAAGAATATCGCAAGACGTTTCTCTCGAAACCCCCGAATACTATTACAAAGATGGAGGCAAAATTTTTACTTACGCCAATTTATTGCCTGAAGTTGATTTATCTTTGCCTTTAGATATTCCGATAGATTGGTATAAAATAGCGGACCCGGACCAAGACGAATGGGGCGTGCATACGGAACAGTTGGAAGATTTAGAATTTAATATGATGGGACTGGATTTGACATTTAACGGGAAGTTAACCATAACAGGAAAAAATCAAGGAATAGAAACTGTAAATTACGGCGAAAACGAGGAATTGTCTGTAGAAGCTAGAAAATTCGCGTTGAACTACCAACTTACAGGAAAGGTAAAATGGACTTTTTTAGAACAACCAATCGACACAGCGAATATTCAACATATTAAGTGGTTCGCGGACGGCATAGGAGTAGTTAAATCAAAGCTTACGCCTTTCGCTATTAGAGTCGCTTTAGGGAACGATACGCACGAACAGCCGTTTAACGGAATTGTTGGCGTATTAAAAGAATATTCTCTACCCGAATAAAAAACGTTTAAACGCGAAGAAACCGAACTCGCCGAGAATTAACGAGTTCGGTTTCTTTTTCGTAGCGCATAGGGGAATCGAACCCCTGTCTCGGCCTTGAGAGGGCCGTGTCCTCACCGCTAGACGAATGCGCCGATTTACAAATTTAACAATTAGATTCCTTTTTACGAAATTCATTTAGATATTTTCCGACTTATTCTTAATTTTGCGCGCTGGGACAAAAGCTAATTGACTTATGACGGATTTAAGGAAATACCCCGCGCTAAGATTGCTTATAGTATCGCTTTTAGCGAGCGGTTTCGTATTCGCGTTCGACTTGAACTTAAACGAATACATAATAATATCAGCCGCGTTAATCCTAGCCGTTCTATCGCTTTCAATCAAGCGACGCGAACCGGCGTATTATATCTTAGCCGTCGCGTTCGGTCTTCTCGTCGGTTTGAACGCGGAGAATTCGCGACCGCAGGCGATAAACAAATTTATCCCCGAAGAAACGGCGATAGTTCAAGGAAAAGTCGAGAAAATATTCAAGAAAACGAATAGATACTGTCGCTGTTTAATTAGAGGACGCGTAAATTCAAAATCTCTATCGCCAATTGAAAACGAGGGCGTATTACTAACAATCATGAGCCTCGACGACAGACCAATCGATATAATCCCCGGCGCCGGTATTTACGCAGAAGCATACGTAAGGCCGCCCAAAAATGCTCAGTTGAATTCGGATTTCCCCGAGCGTCAATATTTGGCTTCCCTCGACGCCGCTTGGATAGCGAGGGCGAGCGCGAAAAAATCAGCCGCAATATCGCCTCCTTCAGGATTCTATTATATTAGGCATTCAATCACAAGCGAAATTCAAGAAAAAGCTAAAGCTCTTTTCCCCGAAGAAACTCGCGGAATTGCTATCGCCTTGCTTACGGGGAACAAATCCGAAATATCTTACGAAACAAAGCGGAAATTCGCGCTATCGGGAACGGCGCACGTCTTGGCGGTAAGCGGGCTGCACGTGGGGATAATAGCCTCGATAATATTCCTCTCTCTCGGCTTTTTGAAAAACCGCGTCGTTAAATTCGTTTTATTTTCCGCTCTAGTCGGCGGCTTCGTATTTATTACAGGATTTCAGGCTTCCGCTATGAGGGCGGGAATAATGGCTGTCTTAATTCTGTTCGCCTATACTTTCGAGAGGCGCGTGAATTTTATAAACATCGTCGCCTTGGCTGTCCTCGCTTTTCTCGCGATTTCGCCGAATATGATATATTCGGTCGGTTTCCAAATGTCCTTCGCCGCCATACTGGGCATCGCTCTAATGCTAAAACCAATTTCGGACTTCTTTCATTCCATTGTCAAATCCAAAAACGCGATTGTCAAGTATTTAATCGTTTCCGTTTCGCTGACTTTATCGGCTTCAATTATTATTTCGCCGCTCATAGCCTACTATTTTCATACGTTTTCAATAGTCTCTCCGTTAGCGAATATCTTTGTTATCCCCTTAATGACTTTGGGAATGATTTTTACTTTAGTCTCGCTAATTCTTTCTTTCGCCTATCTCCCTTTAGCGGAGCTTTATTCAGCCGCCTCCGACGCTATGTTTTCTTGGGGAATCAAAGTCAACGAAATCGCTATCGACTTGCCCTTCGCTTATCTGGAAGGGAGCGATTTGACGCTTATCGCCGCTTTATTTTCGTTAACGGCAATATACGCGTTTCTTTCCAAAGACGCCAAAACATTTGCTTTTCGCGTTACCGCCTCCGCTATCGCTATCTCTTTGATTCTTAACTTACAAACCGACGCCGAAAAGCCTGTCAAAATAATACCGAGAGAGCGCTATGTGGCTACTATCGTGAAGATTAACGACGAAAAGAATTTCGCGTTCCTTTTCGACAGAAAACCAAAACAATATCCTTCCCGCGATATTGGAATGGAGAAGCTACTAGAAAACTTAGAGGGCGATTTGACTATCTTCTATTCGGGCAACGCGGGTCTCGGTATCGTAGATAGATTAAAGAAAAGAATCACAATAAAGAGCTATTCAATGTCCCACAAAACGCAAAAAGACATAACTAGACTACTGAAAATCGACGAGAAGATATATAGATTAATCAAGTTTTAATGTAGTTCGGGAGATTTATGAAACAAAATCAAAAAATCTTAGGCTCTCAAACCTTATAAAACTTCGGATTTCTCATTAATTGCCGAGTAATCTTAATAACTCTTTCTTTTGCCCTTCAAAAGAGAATTCCTTCGCCGATTTTAGGCAAATTTCTTTGATTTTGGAATAGTTTTCTTTTTGAGCGATTGATTTTATCGCTTCCGCGATTTGCCCGAACGTCGCGTTTCTATCGACGTAAGCGCCGACGCCGTAATTGTCAATTACCTCTTTCATAGCCGGCAGGTCGGTAGCCAGCGAAGGCAAGCCGGCTTGGCAGTATTCGAAAAGTTTGTTAGGAAGAGCCAGCTCATAGCTCAAGGAAATTGGCTCTATCAAAGCTAAGCCAATGTCCGCGGAGCAAGTCCAAGCGTGAAGTTCGTTATAAGGAACCGTTCCCCAAAAAAACGTTTTATTCTCAAGACCTAGTTTTCTCGCTCTGTCTCTGAGCGTCTTTATATAATCGCCCTCGCCTAAGACGCACAAGGCAAAATTTTCAAGATTGGCGATAGCTTCTATCGCTAAATCCAGCCCCCTGCCTTTCATAACCATTCCTTGGTAGATAAGTATCTTGTCGTTTTCATTAATCGAGAGCTTTTCTCGCAGGATATTTGATTCTATCGGTTTCTTGTATTTCGGATAGTTTTTTACTACATAAAAAGGCTTCTCGTCGCCGAATATCTTTGAAAGGATTACTTTGTCTCGCTCGCCCGTAACTACGAATTTATCGACGAATTTGACGTAGCGTTTTTCCAGTCTCGTTTGTATCCATTGTTTGAAGCGTTTTCCGCTAAGCGGAGCCGCCGCCGAGTAAACTTCGCGAGAATCGTATATAAATTCGCCGCCGTTGATTTTCGATAAATATCGAGCCGCCGGCAAAACGAATAAGTCTGAAGCAATGTAGAACTCGCTTTGAATGTTTTTGAGATTGCCGATTATTTTGCGATTTAAAAAAGCGGATTTTTTCATCGCTCGATTAAATTTTGGCGTATATATCGCTATAAAAACGTAATTTTGGGGAACGAATTTGTCTCCTTCGTCAATAGGAGCGATTACGCAAACTTTCTTTCCAAAATCCGAGTATGTTTGAGCGAAATTCTGCAAACGGGCGTCGGTTTGAATATCCGAAGAGCCTATCAAACAAACGTCAAATGTATTTTCGATTTCTCTTACGCCCATTTTTGATGAATTTAGTCGAATTTATAATGAAAAGTGCTTCTTAGTATTCCTCGCGAAAAGAACCTCTCCTTGAAATCGATTAGGCTTAGGGCGGGCGTCATTGGGTCTTCGGCGGAAGTGTCTTGCGAAACGCCTATATCCACCCACTCGTAACCGTTTTCTACCGCCCAGCGAGTCGTTTCGTACATTATTAAATAAATAGGTCGCAGCTTTTCGTATTCGTAGAGCATCATATTATAGAAGCACAAAACTACTTTTTCGTTGCATAAAAACAAAAGCGACCCGGCGATTGGCTTCCCTTTATAATAAACCAGCATTAAACGTAAATTTTCGGGCAATAGCTCCCTCAGCTTGAGCATATCTTCGAGCGAATGCGTCGGCTTAACGCCGTGTTTCGCTTTATTTTTAATAAGAATCTCGTAAAAAGCTTCGTAATCTTCGCTTGGCTCTATTGTTATTTTCTCTTCCCTCAGGATTTTTCTTATAGACTTTCTGGCGGTTTTGTCGAAGTATTTCAAAAAGTCGTCGCCAACTTTTAAATCAATCGCGTGAGAAATGTAGCTGTTCTCAAAGTCGAATTTTCGATACAGCATCGAATACTCTATGTGCTGGTTGTAAACTTTGTTGTATATAATCGGCGGCGGAATCATATAAAGCTCGGGAATCTCTTTCTCTCGGCAATAATCCAATAGCGAATCGATAATTTCCAAAGAGAGAGCGAAATGTATGTCCTTCGTAACGACCGAGCCATAGCTCGCGCCGACTGGAGACCAAAAAGAACCGTCGTCCTTGAAGCCGGCGGGCATAACGCCAACCAATTTTCCTCTGCTCCAGAAAGTCAGATGATGAAAATTAAATTTCCCCAGTTCGTGGTAATCTAAGAATCTAAGTTTATGGAACATCGTGCCGTTATTAGAAGAATCGACGAATTCGTCCCATAAGCGTTCGTATTTTGGTTCGTATTCCTTTACTATTACTTTTGACATTAATTCTCGGCGCTGTTTTTAAGATTTATCATTTGCAAATTTAATGATAACGAGCTTAATAGAAAATCAAAATTAAACATTGGTAGTTAAGCCTTGGTCTAGCCTATCCCCATAGCCTCATTCCCAAATTGGAATTTGGGAATGAGGACGTCTA
>CAZDXB010000031.1:11746-30854 GCA_964509335.1 uncultured Hyphomicrobiales bacterium
ATATGGAATTTGGGAATGAGGACGTCTATATGGAATTTGGGAATGAGGACGTCTATATGGAATTTGGGAATGAGGACGTCTAGACTGAAACTTGTAAATGTAAAAGGCAAAATATTATCATTTGTTTTCCTTGTTTAGTTTCTTGAGCTTCTGGGTTGTTTCTATTGCCACTATCAAGCCGAGAATGAACAGCGCGATTGAAATAGCAGCCAGATGCCATTTAGAGTTCGGCATATAATCGGTCAATATGTTGTACGCTAAAGCCGTTTCGGTAACGAGCAACATAAAAATCGCCGGCAGTAAAGTGTACCATTTCGGAGCTTTGAAGCCGAGAAAATAAGCCGTAACGACGAATAGCGAAAGAGTAGCAATCAATTGATTCGACGCTCCGAAGACGGGCCAAATAACTTCGTAGCCTCCTTTTGCAAGGAAATACGCCAGAACCAAACTTGCCGCCGCGGCGAAAAAGCGATTGTTAAATATTCCTTTGTACTTTGCGCCGAGAGTCTCTTGAATGATATATCTGTTTAATCTCGTTGACGTGTCCAATGAAGTAAGCAGAAAAGCGTTAATCATTAGAACGCCGAACGAGACGCCGATTTTGAAAGGCACCCCCAAAGTTTCAATCGTAGCTCCCAAAGCCGTTCCGAATACTAAATTGGCGCTTTGGTCTAAAAGAGAGCCAAAATACAACGGGTCGTTCGCGCCGGCGGGCGTCCAGTGCAACGCGCCGGCTATCATTACGATTACCAGCAGAGCTAAAAGCCCTTCGGTCAACATAGCGCCGTAAGAAACGAACTTCGCGTCGGATTCTTTTCGTAACTGCTTGGCGGATGTGCCGCTGGAAACTAATGAGTGAAAACCCGAAACGGCGCCGCAAGCTATCGTTATAAACAAAATTGGGAACAACGGACCGTTTTTGCTGTTGAACGAGATGAACGCGGGAGCTTCCAAAGTTGGATTTAGAGCTATTACGCCTATCACTCCGAGAGCCAACCCTATTATTAGCAAATACATCGACAAGTAATCTCTCGGTTGCAAAACAACCCACACGGGAATGATAGCGGCTACAAAGGAATAAATAATAGTAAAGACGAGCCAAAAGTCATAGCTCGCTACGATAGGATAGTCTCTGCCTAGTAATATTAATACAAAGAAAAGCCCGAGACCTAATATTGTGCCGATTATTGTATTAAATCCTTTTCTATTAACGAAGTAGCCAAATATAATAGCCACTGCTATCACGCCTAAAGTCGGAATGACTATAGTTGGGTCTTCGTGCAAGGTTCTAGCGGTTAAGTCCGCGAATACGGCTTGAACCAAAGTCAAAGTCAGCCACACGAAAACGGAAAATATCGACCTGGCTTTGTTCGAAACCGCCGTTTTTGTAAACTGAACGATTGAAACGCCGTCGTTTCTAAGCGATGCTACGAGGCTGGCGTAATCGTGAACGGCGCCTAAAAAAACCGCGCCTAAAAGTATCCAAATGAGAGCCGGCAGCCATCCGAAGAGAGCGAAGCCCAATATAGGACCGACGATAGGTCCGGCTCCCGCTATCGACGAAAAATGGTGTCCAAATAAAATTGACGGTTTAGTGGGAACGTAGTCCAGATCGTCGTTGACTTTGTTGGCGGGAGTTATGTTTTCGTCTCTTACTTTTAAGACTTTTTTCTGTATTATTCTAGCGTACCATTGATAGGCGAATATATACCAAGCTATGCCGAAAATCACTATTACAGCCGCGTTCATACGTCAAAATAAAATTAGTTCAACTTCAAAAACGGAAAACAAATTACGTAAAAAACTTGCAATCGCAAAATTTATAGCTTAAATTAAGCTAAGACTAAATTTTAAATTCAAAATGTTTAACATAATAAAAAGGTAAAACTATGAAAACGAGCTTCTATTTGCTTACTGCAATTCTATTTATAGCTTTATTATCTTGTCAAACAAAGGAAAAACCGAAAGAGGAAGAATCGATGAAAAAAGCCCCTAAGTTGCAAGAAAGAATTGACTTATACGCTCCAATTGAAATTAAAGCCGACTTAACGAGACTTACCAAAAAACAAAAGAAACTAATCAAGATATTGACTGAAGCGGGACATATAGCCGACGAACTATTTTGGAGACAAACATCGCCGGACGCCGTTTCCGTCAGGGATTCGCTCAAGGAGCTGAACGCGACAGAAGTTGAGCAAGCTCTTAAATTCGTTATGATTAACTACGGACCTTACGATAGAATCGACCACGAGAAAAGATACGTCGGCGAAGGTCCCGAACACAGACCCGACGGCGGAACGTTTTATCCTATCGATATGACTAAAAAGGAATTCGAGGAATACGTGAAAAATCATCCCGAGCAAAAAGAGGATTTGGAATCCTTATATACTATAGTCGTAAGAGACGGCGACAAATTGAAAGCGGTTCCTTACAGCCAAGCTTATCCTGAAATCGAACAATTAGCGAATAAATTGAAAGAAGCGGCTAAATTCGCCGAAAACGAATCGCTCAAAAAGTATCTGCTTGAAAGAGCCGAAGCGTTGAAAACGGACGAATACTTTGACAGCGACGTCGCTTGGATGGAAATAAAAGACAACGACATCGACGTAATTATCGGACCGATTGAAAGCTACGAAGACGCTTTGTTTAATTACAAAACGGCTTTCGAAGCCGTCGTTATGGTCAAAGATTTAGAAGCCACCAAGAATTTCGCCTTGTTCAAAAAGTATATCAAAGACTTTGAGAACAACCTGCCTTACGAAGACAAAAAATATATTAGAAAAGAAGTCGGCGAAGGAACGCAAATTAATTTTGTGAACGTAGTATATTTCGGCGGCGACTGCCAAGCCGGAGTCAAAACAATCGCTTGCTCGCTGCCAAACGACCCGAAAGTTAGAGAACTAAAAGGCGGCGGCAAAAACACGATGTATAAAAATATGATGGAAGCGAAATTCGAAAAAATAGTCGTTCCAATCGCCAGAGTTCTGTTGACGGAAAAACAAGCAAAAATGGCTGATAAAACGTCTTTCGTTAATTTCGTAACCTTGCACGAATTAGGACATACTCTCGGCAGAGGCAACGTTTACGGCAAGGATATAACTATTAGGAAAGCGTTGCAAGAGGCTTATTCGCCGATAGAAGAAGTCAAAGCCGACATTTTAGCTATTTACAATCAGAAGTTATTGAATGAAAAAGAAGTTTTAAGCGACGAAGAACTCAAAAGCGCGCTCTGCACTTATTTACCGGGACTGTTCCGCTCTATTAGATTCGGAACGGAAGAAGCGCACGGAAAAGCCAATTTAATCCAGTTTAATTTCTTGAGAGAAGCCGGCGCTATCGACAAAAACGAAGACGGCAAATTCATAATCAACGAAGAAGTATTTTTCGAAAAAGCAGGCGAACTCGCTAACTTAATTCTAACAACGGAAGCCGAAGGAAATTATGAAAAAGCAAGAGAAATCTTGAAGAAATACGGCGAAGTGAACGACGAAATTAAGCAAGCTATTGAAAATCTTAGCGACATACCGCGAGATATCGACACTAGTTACGAATTTTAATAAATAAACTAGGAGTAACAAAAATGACCGATATAGACGTAATAAAAGCAAGAGAATCGAGAATAGACAAGATTGATTGGGATAATCTGCAGTTTGGTTATTATTTTTCCGACCATATGTATATAGCCGATTACAAAAACGGCGAATGGGAAGAAGGCAAGATTATCCCCTACGGTCCGATGGAAATCGAGCCGGCGAATTGCACTTTCCATTATTCGCAAACAATATTCGAAGGCTTGAAAGCGTTTAGAAGCGCGAAAGGCGGAGCGAACATTTTCAGACCAGACCAAAACGTAGCCAGATTAAACCGCTCGGCTGAAAGAATGGTAATCCCGAAATACGACGAAGAGCTACTGCTCGACGCGATTAAGAAGCTCGTCGAAATCGACAACGCTTGGTTGCCCAAGAAAAGAGGCGAGTCGCTGTATATCCGTCCGGTTGTATTCGGAATGACGAATTTGTTAAAAGTAAAACCGGCGGAGGAATATAGATTAATCGTAATGACTTCGCCCGTAACTTCGTATTACGCTTCCGGCTTGAATCCCGTGAAAATCTTGATAGAAGATAAATACGTTAGAGCAGTGAGAGGCGGAACCGGAGCGGTAAAGACTGGCGGAAATTACGCGGCGTCTTTGAAGGCGAGCAAGAAAGCCGGCGAGATAGGTTACGCCCAAGTTCTATGGCTCGACGCTGTTAATAAAAAATTCGTCAACGAAGTCGGCGCTATGAATATTATGTTCGTCATCGACGACGAATTAATCACGCCGCCTTTGGACGAAGGAACAATATTGCCGGGAGTTACGAGAGAATCGGCTTTGACCCTCGCCGAGGAATGGGGTATGAATGTTTCTGTTAGAGACATTGGCTTAGACGAAATACTTCAAGCCCACAAAGACGGCAAGCTAAAAGAAGTCTTCGGCACGGGAACGGCGGCCGTTATATCGCCCGTCGGCGAGTTAGGCTACAAAGGCGACTCTTACGTAGTAAACGATATGAAAATAGGTCCTATTGCCCAGAAATTCTACGACACTATTACCGGCATTCAATACGGAGAGATTGAGGACACGCACGGCTGGAACGTCGAAGTAGATTTCTAGATTACGCTATTGCGACTGTGTATATAACCTTCCGAAAATTTGAATCCTTCGGAAGGTTTTTTTTGTTTAAATCTCTTCGGCTTTCCAGTCTTCGCCTATCCAGATGCCGATTACTTCGACGTCGGGATATCGTTCGCTAAGGATTTTGACGGATTTTTTCGTTTGGCGCAAATGCTCTTCTTTCGAGACGGGATTGCCGGCGCAGTCGTGATGCCCGACTATCGCCATACCTTTTGAGCCGTGTTTGTTCACGGAAATATCCAATCTATTGAAAATCGACTGCAGTAGCGTTTCGTCTGAAGCCTCGGCAATGATTTTGTCGGGCCCTGGTTCGGTGATAGTATCAACATATTCGGCGTCGAATTTCTTTTTCATAAATTCGTTCGCGGGGATTTGCGTTCTCCCGTCCATACAATTAACAACAGCGCAAAATTTCATATTAATTATCTCCTTTATTTATGATAAATCATCCCGTAACTGTCGGCATTCCCATAAGAGGCCAAATAAACATAACGAAGAAAAACAAGACTAACATTAAAATTAAACTCAAAGGTATGCCGACAAGGAAAAATTCGCCAGACGTAAATTGCTTGCTTTCGTAAGCGATAGCGTTTGGCGCGGCTCCAATGAGGAATAAGAAAGGCATACCGGCGGTAACGAGGCATGCGAAAATTATAATTTCCGGCGCGACTCCAAGGTATTGTCCCGTGGCGAGTGCGACGGGCATTGTTATAGCAATCGCCGCCACGTTCATAATTAAATTCGTCATTATCATAACGAAAAAAGCTATGCCGAGAACGAAAGCGAACCAAGGCGCCATTTCAAACATGACTAGCCATTTAACCGCCATCCAATCGGCGGCGCCGGTCTGCCACAAGCAATAGCCTATACACATAGCCCCGCCGAATAGCAAAATTATATTCCAAGGAACTTCTTCTAAATCTTTCACGTTTAAAATTTTGAATAGGAAAAACGATACGGTAGTTATTAATAACACCGCGCTTTTATTCAAATCTTTTAACTCTGGCACAAACGAACGCAATCCCAACAAGAAAATAGCCGTGAAAACGATTACAATTGTCAATATTTCGTTTTTCGTGATTCTGCCAAGTTTGTCGCTTAACGTTTTGACTTTCTCTTTCAACCCCGGTATTCTCGGTTTTTCGGGTTTATATATAAAAATAAAGCACGCCCAGATAATAAAAGTCATCAAGACGCCTACGGGAAACATATAATAGGTCAACTCAAAAAATCCGATTTCGTAACCTACTATTTGTTTGAAGAAACCAATCGCTATAGCTCCCCTCGCGGCGCCTAGTAAAGTGATAATACTACCCGCGCCGGCGGTAAAAGCCATGCCGATGAATAAACCTTTACCGAATTTAGTAACCGTTCCTTCCGGGTCGTAAAGGCTGTATATAGTCATTAGCAAAGGAAAAAGAGCCGCGGCTACGGCTGTGTGCGCCATTATTAAAGTTAATAGGGCGGTCATAACGAAGCATCCGAGATAAATTAATCTCGTGTTTTCGCCTACCAAAGCGAGCATTTTGTAAGCCATGCGCTTCGTTAGTCCGGTTCTCGAAAACGCTAGTCCAATGACTATGGAGGCGAAAATAAACATAACGCTGGGGTCCATAAAGTCATTGAATACGGTTTTCGGGTCGCGTATCAAGAACAGAGCTTGGACGACGCCGATAGCTATGCTGGTAACGCCTATGGGAACAACCTCGAAAACCCACCAAACAGCCGCCAACAAAAACAAACCCAATGCCGCTTTAGCTTCGTAGCTTAAAGGAAATTCATTGCCGCTCGGGTCAACCGCCGGCCCCCAATCCGGCGAAAAATACACAACGAGAAAAAGAGTTAATCCTAAGCATATAAATATTATTCTTTTCCAGTCTAAAGGTCTTTTCTCTGTTTCGGCTATATGCACTTTAGACGATTTATTAATCATATCGGTATTTTTATCTTCGCTCATATTATTTTATTTATTTTTATTTGACTTATTAAATATTCAAAATTTCAATAACTTCGTTCATAACTTCTACCGTTCTTATCACTCCTATTACTTCGCCATTATTTAGGACGGGGAGGACGCTGTATTTCTGGTCGCACATCTCGTATATGATTTTTATCATATGGTCGTCGCGTTTAACTGTGTGCGTAATGGGAACCATCGCGTCGTTAATCGGGTTATTAGACGTTTCCCTTATTACGTTTATCATCCTATCGAAGGATAATTCAAGAAGGTCGGGGTCGTCTATTGGCTCGAAAAGTTTTTTCTGATGCTTTGCTTCGTGACCAAAAAATCTAGCCAAATGGCATCCGCGAAGTATATCCCTTCGGCGAACCATTCCGACCAGTTGTTCGTCCTCGTCGAATACTAGAATAACGCGAGTTAGCGATTTTTTTCCGTTTTTAACTATTCTAGCGTCGTGAAACAGCGATAGAGCCTCTTTTATGCTGACTTTGTTAGATATATGCGGATAATCGTCTATCGGTATCATTATATCTTCGGCTGTCGTTTGTTTCATATCGTTTCCCCTTGCATATTGTTATTATATTTAATTATTTTTAATTTTTTAACTGATTTTAAAAATTAAACATAGTCGTTACTAGCAAGATATAACAAATCGAAACGTTTAACAATAAAGAAAATAAGCGCTCCAAAACAAAAGCCAATCTGTAACCAAAATGTAGCTTCGATTTAAGGCTTTTAATATTAAGTCCTTAAATAGAGCGGATAATCGTTCGTTTAAAAATAGTCGGCTTCGTCTATTTGGATTTTGCTAAAACCTATAGATATAAAAGCCGTTGCTAATCTTTAATGAGAGGCTGTATTCGCTTTGTTGTTATACACTTAACGCTCCTTAGCTTCGTCGAAACAATAAATTTGTTTTCAAAAATGAGGTTTTGCGATGACTGTAAACGATATTTTAAACAAGAAAGGTCCAGAAGTATTCACAATCGGCGAGAACAAAACGATAGAGAAAGCTCTCGAAATTTTAGACGATAATAAAATCGGCGCTGTTCTCGTTTTGAACGAGGACGCCAAAATAGTAGGCGTATTGAGCGAACGAGACATTATAAGACAAGCGCGAAAAAACGCCGAAAACTGTTTAGAAAAAAAAGTCGGCAACGTAATGACTAAAAACATTATAGTAGTCGAGCCGCAAGACGACGTCGAATACGTCGAGTCGATTATGACGAGCAACAGAATTCGCCACTTGCCGGTCATCAAGGACAAAGTCTTAGTCGGCATTATCTCGATTGGCGATGTAGTTAAATCTCTGTTCAAGTTAAAAGACGTCGAGAATAAATATTTGAAAGACTACTTTAGCGGTCGTTTCTAATTCCGATAAAAGCGGACATTCTGCCGGATTTTTTACCATCGCGCCTGTGCGAGTGGAATTCGGTGTTTTCTATTGTGCAAATATTGGAAATCTCGACGTTTTCCTTCACTGCGCCCGCGGTCAAAAGCTGACTTAGGATTTTTCCCTTGTTGTCGAATAAATATTTGCCGCCGCCAATATAGGTAGAGAAATCGGGGAAATACTTCGCAACTTCTTCCCCTACTTGGTAAAAGCGCTTCGACGCGCAAGGGGAAAGATAAAATAACAGATTCTCCGGCTTCAAGTCAAATTGCTCATTCAAGATAGCGATTCCTTTGGCGGCGATATTTTCGCGAGTCCCTCTCCAACCGGAATGCAGCGCCGCTACTATTCGCGCTTCTTTGTCGCAAATCAAGATAGCGCAACAGTCGGCTATAGAAATATTGAGCGTTAATCCTTTCTCCGAAGTAATCATTCCGTCGCTTTCCTCGTCGTTAGGACTGCTTGAGTCAACTATTCTAATATTCGATTCGTGAACTTGTTTTTGAAATTTCAATTTATCGAACGGAAGATTCAGATTATTAGCTAGAACCCGTCTATGTTCCAAAGTCTTTTCGTCGGGATAATAGTATGTAAACGAAAGAACAATTCCCGTTTTTGAAAAGAGCCGTTTGTTTTTCTTTGTTACGCCCGATAATATTCCTTTCGGAAAAATTTTGGGTTTTAATATTTCTAGTTTTCCGCGCATAGACTAAAGAACTTCAAAAATTTATAAGATTGCAATTAATTTACAAAATCGAATTTCAGGACTTTTAAATTCTACTTAGCCACGTTCAATCTCTTGTCTTGGACGAAATCGCCCGCTTTTATTCTTATTATATACGCTCCAGACGCTACGTCCCTTAAGCTCGCGTCAATTTTAACTTCGCCTTCGGCTTTGAATCCCGAATAAATTCTCTTTATTTTCCTTCCGTTCATATCGAACAAATCAATAGACACTCTCTCCGGTTTAGGATTATAAAATTGGATTAGCGCCTCATTAACGCAAGGATTCGGATATATTTCTATTGCGCCGTTAAATTTTTCTTTATCGTCCTCGGCTCCCGGCGGAACGGCGTTTGTCGTGTAAATACCGTTGCCTTGAGTGGCTACGGCGACTAAATTGTCCGTCTCACGCGCTTTTACCATATCTATCCGAATATTGCCGATAACGTCGCTTCCTTCCCGCGCCCAATAAGTATATTGTCCGGCGAGTTCGCCTGTCGAAAACAATCCCGCAGTCGTTCCGACGAAATATAATTTGCCGCCTTCGACTTTAAGAGACTCAATCCAGCGAATAGAAGGACCCGCTCCGCTTCCGTCGGGATGCTCTTCCAAATTTCCTCCGACGGGTTCCCACAACGCGCCGCCGTCGGTGGAATAAAATAGGCTCTGAACGTTGTAATTAGAAAAGGCGACTATAATTTTATCGGCGTCGTCGGAAGCGACGTCAACGTTCGAAACAAAAGCGCCTTCGGGGAAATCCTCGCCCGTTATTTCGCTAAACGAAGGCGAATCGGAGCGCGCGTCTTCTATCTTGTACACCTTGCCTTTGTCCGTTCCGAAAAACACTAAATTAACGGGATTTTCGGATATAGCGAGAGCGGTTATTTCCTCGGCTTCGGGTCGCTCGCAAATTGATATTTTGCTCCAGTCTTGATTCTTATATTCATTTGAACTTGTCGCTTTTTTCAGGTTGTTTTTCCTCCAAATAACGTTTTGAGCGGCTAAATATAGAATATCCTGGGTGTTTGGTTCGACGACGAAATTCGTATAAAAATTAAACTTTTCGTTATTCTCCATATTATCGGAAATAAGCAAATTATAATTAGGGAATACCGGATAGCCTTGCTGGTTGAAACTTCCGCCGAAAATATTTCCCGAGTAAATAGACGCGATTATAAATTCTTTATTATCGGCTATATAACAATCCAAACCGTCTCCGCCAAAAATTCGTCCCCAACCGTCTTCTTCAATCAAGCCGCGAAAAGCTGTCCCCTGGTCTTGCATACCGCCTACCATCATTCTATCCGAGGACGCTCTATCAAAATCTACGCTATAAAACTGCCCGCTGACTAAATTATGATTTTTCTCCGTCCATTTAATATCGTTAGCGAAACAATTGCTCGTAACGGTTACTCCGCCGTCCGAGCAGTTATACATTACGTCCGGATTCGACGGCAAAAACGCTAGGTAATGTTGGTCGGGATGCAAATCGGCTCCGTATCCCCCTATCTTAACTATCGAATCGCTTGAAAAACCGTCCGGATTCCTGAATAAATTAGTCCCGCCGATAAATATTACGTCCTCGTTTTCAGGATGAACGTTAAACGTCAGACAATACCCCCCCAAGCTGTTCAAACCTCTTCCCATCGATTTGGATGGATTTTTCGCGTTCTGATACGGCAAATTATCCGTTCTGCTCTCCCACTCGCCGAACGCGGCGTCTTCTTCATACTCGTATTTCCAGAATTTATGATAAGACGAAGCGAAATTATAAAATTGATTGTCCGCAATCCCAGGCTCCTCGGTAAGCAAATAAAGAACGTTCTGATTGCTGGGCGCCAAGCGAATTTTCACTACTCTCGAGTTTTCGGGGAAGTCGTCGGGCGTTATTTCGACGAAGTTTTCGCCGCCGTCCTCGCTAACCCACACTCCCGCTTTATTAGACCGCTCGCCGTTTACCGCCAATTCCGAAAGAGCTACGAAAATCTTTCCGTCCCCGCTCATTTCAATATCCGAGGAAAAGCTTTTGTTGTTTAAATCGCCTAAAACGCTCGTCCAGCTCCCGCCGCCGTCGGTCGATTTCATAATCGCTCCGGCGCAAGCCGCGTAAACGACATCCTCGTCGTAAACTGTCGTATCGACGACAATCTCCCATACGCCTTGGAATATCTCGGAGAGGTTCGACTCGTCGTAAATCTGCGTCGAACCCAGATGCTCCCAAGTTTCGCCGTTGTCTGTGGATTTATATATTCCGTTGCCGATTCCGACGGTTCTATTTATAGTGGAAAATTTCCTGTCTGTCGTGCTTAGCAGTTCGCCAGTGCCGCAATACCATATATTCGATTTTCCCGCTCGCTTGTCCTGCTCGATGCAATAAACGCTCTGCTCGGCGTGGGGCGGGAACTTCTTAACCCAATTATCGCCGCCGTTAGTCGATTTCCAAACCCCGCCGGAAGCCGCTCCGGCTAATATAACATCCTCGTCCGCTACGTCGAATTCCAGGCATTTCATTCTGCCGGCTATATTAAAAGGTCCCGCGTTCTCCCAAGTCTGAGTTTGAAGCGAAGGCAAACCGCTCTTGTTAAATCCGTTAACGTCCTCCCTTGTGGGAATGTTTCGAACGAAATTCAATTCTTGCTTTCTTATTCCGCGCGGGATTCTGTCGGTTTTCGGATCGCGAGCTTTCTTAAATTCCAAATCCGCTCTCTGAATCGCCAACTCAACTTTCGACAAAAACGGCTTCAGCTCTTCCGTATCCCTTTGCCTCTTAAAAGAATCCGACGAAAACAGCAGCAGCGACACACAAAACGTCAATATCAATAATACTCTCATTTTTTTCTCATTCGCTATACTTAAACATTCGCAAAACATAATATAATTAAACGGGAATTTATTCACAAAACTAATTTGCTTTACCCCCCTATCTTCTGCAAGACTATGCCGCCGACTATAAATACTAAACCGCCGATAGTTGAAAGCGCTATTTCCTCGCCGACGAACAAATTGATGAACAGCAGAGATAAAAACGGCGATAGATAGATTAGATTTCCGACTTGAGCGGTCGTTCGGGAATATTTCAAAGCGAGCAGCCAGAACACGAACGTTACGCCCATTTCGAAAGCGCCGACGTAGAGCGAGCCGAATATCCCCTGGACAGGCGGCATTTCGAAGCGGATGAAAAACAAGGAAAAGATAAGCGTAAAGACAAAACCGAACGAGAAGTTCAAAAACAGCTTGAGGGTTTCTTTGCGTTTGTCTTTAACGTTGAATATCCAGAACAAAGCCCAAATCAGCGAACTGCCTAACGCCAACGAAACGCCCAGTTCGTCGCTGAAGCGCAGCGAAAAAGGCTCGCCGCCGGTAGCTATTATTATCGCGCCGAAAAAGCTGACGAGCAATGCCGCTATATTAACGAACTTGATTTTCTGCTTCAGAAGCGGAATCGACAACACGGCGATAACAACAGCCCAAGTGTAATTCAACGCCAAAGCTTCTTGAGCGCGCAGAATATCGTAAGCTTTGAACAAGACTAAGTAGTAAAGAAAGGGATTCAGAAAGCCGAGCAGAGCGGAATTGAGTATATCCTTCGTTCTCTGCCGCTTCAATTCGCCGAGCCTGCCTTTGACGGCGAGAATAGCGAACAAAATCGCCGAAGCGACGAACGACGAAAACAGAAGAAGGCTGACGAAATCCAAATACCGCAACGACAGCTTAAAAGCGCTCGCCACCGTTGACCAGAGCAGAACCGAAATCATCGCGAAAACGTAAGCTTTCCTTTGTTCGTCCATAATCGCTATAAAAACAAATATATTATCAGTTCGCTTTTTAAATTGCGATAAAAATAACTATTTTAGCTATGAAGTCGAAGGAAATTATGAGAAAGAATATAAAAATAGCGGCTAAATGATAGTAAACACGGCGATACTGACAGCGCTAACGCTTCTTGTCCTTTTTTTGAGCGAGAAAGCCAACAAGAAATTCGGCAAGAAAGTATTTCCGGGATATACTCGTAAAATCAAGAAAACCGAAGAGAAGCTGGAAGGCTTAAAAAACCTAATCCGGCTGACCTTCATACACAAAGACGAGAAAACGCGAGAAAAGCTACAAAAGGAATACAGCGAGTTGCACAGCAGAATCTTTTTCGTTAAAATGGCGACAAACACTTTCTTTCTCGTCCCTTACGTCATCTACGGCGTCGTCGCCTACTTCGTTTTCAGAGACAAAGAGCTTCTGCTACCCCCGATAAATTATATTATCCTAATCTTAGGCGTTTACTTCATCGTAAAATTCTTAGCGATGACTTTGAAAAACCTCATTTCGCATAAATGAAACTCGTCTTTCCTTCTCAATTGCAACGAGCTTTAGCTCGTTGGGAAGCTTAAAGTTCATCCCCAATAAACCTATCGGCGTATTCTTCGGGCGGTTCGAATAGCTTGTCGCTTTTGCCGAACCAATTGTATCTTTTCTTTTTTACGAATCTGTAAATGTTGTCTCTGAAAGTCCTTGGGACTAACGCGGCGAAATAATAAAACGCTTTCCAGTAGCCGCCGAATTTCTTGATTATTTTTAGGATAGCGGTGGATTCAAAGTAAACCCTGTCGCCGTCTATTAAGATTACGGAAGATAAGTCGCTTCCGGCATGCCCCGCTTCGGTTAGCATATTAGACGCCGCTTGGGACTGAAGCGGCGCGAATTTGAATATTCCTTCGCTATCCTCCCGCAAAACGAAATCCACCGTCGAATTGCACAAATTGCAAGCGCCGTCGTATAATATAATCGGTTTTTTAGTTTCGCTCATAATAACTCTCCGAACATAAATTCGAACGGCGACAGTTCGGCTATCATCCACCCAAACGCCAATCGATAATCATCGCCGAAATAATTATTGAATTTGCTTTTAGTTTCGTCGGTTTTTACGCCGAAATATATTTTCTTGCGCGGATTAATCGAGCCGACGAAAAGACACTTTTTGCCGTTAAATACGCGTTTGTAAGCGACGACTTCCTCGACCGTCGTCTCCGCCGCTTCGACTGAATCAATATCGTAATTTCTGCTAAAATCCATAATTTCGTTCCTTAATTCCGCGATTCGCCAAATAAAATCCTTAAACTCGCTATCGCTCACCCAATTCAGACTCGCTGTTGAAAACAAAGGCAGAACATCTTGCGGATATTTTTTAATCTCTTCGTCGGTAAAATCCAGCCCCGTGTTAATCGGCTTTTCTTCGCCCAGCTCAAAACCGGAAGAAATAAAAGGAATCGTCGGCAGAAAATTAGCGAACGCCCAAGCCAATTTCGAGAATTTTGCGTCATTATATCGAGACGCCGCTCTCGGCGTATTGTGCGTTTCCGGCGTTCCGAAAAACGGTATCGGGCTTCCTTTTTCCGCTAACATTTCAATAATTTCTTTCGCTTTATTCGGTCTGTGCAAATCAAACGGCAAATACCCCACGGACGCGTCGTATCCCTCTTTAGCCGATTTTTCCGTCAAAGCAAAATTCTCCTCCCAAAAGACAAAACCGGGATTTCCCTTTCGAGCTTCGGACACTATCATTTGTCGCAACTTAGACGGCAAGGCATGCCCCATATCCAGCAATACGCCGTCTATCCCGAATTTCTGCTTGTAATATGGAATTACGCCGCATAATTCGTCCCAAAGCGTTCGAACGGCGTTTTCTTCGCGTGCCAACTTCTCGTCGTACATCCTCACCGTGTTATACGCTATATAGTTAAAATCGGGATGGGCGTAGAGCCGCAAATAGGTAACGTCGCTCCATGGCGGCTGAACGTCGTCGGGGGGCCAATCGGCGAAAGCTCCCGGTATTCTGCAGAACGTCTTTTTTAACTCGCCCAAGACGCCGTAAATTCTGTTCTCCACTCTCGCGGTCTTGCTTGGCGGTTCGACGAACATGTTTCTATATTTCTCGCTGGGTTTCGGCAACCCCAAAAATTCGCCGCTTTCGACTTTTTGCTTTATCTTTTCCAATTCCTCTCGCTTAAATACCGGCGCGCCGTATTTAGATTCGTCTCTTTCGCCCGGCTTTCTGTCTTTTACGTTCTCCTTTATCCAATAAAACCATTCGGGACGCTCAAGAGCCAAGTCGCTATCTATGCTCGCGGTCCTCAAAACGAATTCCAAAACAACCTTCATGCCAAGCGAATGAGCGGCTTCGACGAACGCGGCGAATTGCGAATCCAAGTTCATGTTTAAAACCGGTTCGCCTAGATTCTCGTCGATTTTATACGGATTCTTTATAGCGTAAGGCGAACCCAAATCGCCTTTCCTGCCGTCAAGACCGATTTCAGTTATCGGCAATAAATAAACTACGTTTACGCCCATGCTTTTCAAATAAGGAAGTATCGCTATCGACTTCAGAAAAGTGCCGGTTTCCCGAAAACCGTTCTCGTCGGGTCCCGTTTCTATTTTGCCGTCGCCGTTGTGGTCGAAGCATGTAGTAAAGCGAGCGAATATATTATAAATAGTCGCATGCTTAGTCCAGTCCCTATCCGGCAACATTACGGGATTTTTAGATAATTTCCGGATTTCTTCGATTTTGTCAACATAATAGTTGAAAGGATTTACCTCGATTTTTTTAACGGCGGCGTTCGGTTCTGGCGTCCACAAACTAGGAACGTAATAAACGCAATCATTCGCGCCGCTTTTACCCTTTCGCAGCGATTTTTCCAGCTCGTCTAAGTTATTTCCCATATAGTCCCTCTATTTGTTTTCAAAATATTGCGTTATAGAGTTCGCCGCCTTCTCTCCCACTATTGCTTTCAAAGTCTCATAATCCGCGTTTTTTACCTTGTCGCTCGAACCTAACTCCACTAATAATTTTTGCGCCCTTTTTTCTCCGATTCCTGGAATTTTCGTCAACTCCGTCTGAAACGTCCTCTTATCTCGCAACTTTTTGTGATAAGTAATAGCGAATCTGTGCGCCTCGTCGCGTATTCTTTGGATTAATTTTAACGCGCTCGATGTTTTCGGTAGCAAAATCGAATCTTTTTTACCCTTTATGAACACCTCGTCCAAACGCTTCGCCAGACCAATAATTGAAATCTTGCTTTCAATGCCCAATTCGGTAAGCGCGGCGTCCGCGGCTGAAAGCTGTCCTTTGCCGCCGTCGATTACGATTAAATCGGGGAACTCGCCTCTTTCGTCAATAACTCGTTTGTAGCGTCTCCCCACCGCCTCTTTCATAGCGGCAAAATCGTCGTTTTTATGAACGTCTCTAATTTTAAACTTGCGATAATCCGATTTCTTCGGCTTGCCGTCGGCGAACACGACGCATGACGCTACCAGCTCGGAACCCTGCATATGCGAGTTGTCGAAGCATTCAATCCTTCGCGGCAATTTCTGCAAATTCAAATCCCTTTTCAGAGCTTGAACAGACCTCGGAACCGCTTGCTCGCGCTTCGCCAAAGCGAGATGATAATCCTTTAATATATACTCCGCGTTTTTCGCCGCCATTTCTACTAATTTCCGCTTCTCGCCTCGTTGCGGAACGGTTATTTTTACCGCGCCGTCTCTCTTTTCTCTTAACCACTTTTCAATAAATTCCTTGTCGCTCGGCTCGCTCGGCAAAAATATTTCTTTAGGCGCGAAATCAGACTCCAAAAACCATTTTTCCACGGATGTCTGCAAAATGCTTTCGTCTGAGTCCTTTTCGGCATTCGGAACGATATAATGCCTTTTGCCGACCATCTTTCCGTCTCTGATTTTAAATATTAAAACGCAAGCCGAAGATTCTTCCCTGCCGAAACCGAACACGTCCCTATCGACCAAATCCGCCGTTACAATTTTCTGCTTAGCTTGATATTCCTTTAGTAACAAATATCTATCTCTCGATCTCGCCGCCTCTTCGAACTTCATCTCGCCGGAAAGCCGCTCCATCTCCTCGCGCAACTGCTTTTCTACTTCTTTCGTTTTGCCGTTCAATATTTGCGCCGCCTGCTTGACTTTGCGATTATACTCTTCCTTGCTAATCAAGCCCTCGCAAGGTCCTTCGCACTTTTCGATGTGATAATCGAGACAAAGTTTGTATTTCTTGGTTCTGACCGCCTCGTCGGTTAAATTATACTTGCAAGTCCTTATCATAAATATCTTTCGAACGAGCCGCAGCGTCCTTTTCAGACTGCCGACGTTCGTAAACGGTCCGAAATACTTCGAGCCGTCCCGAACAACCGTTCTAGTGGCGAAAATTCGCGGATATTTCTCGCTAGTTACGCGAACGTACGGATAGGACTTGTCGTCCCGCAGAAGCACGTTATATCGGGGCTTATACTTCTTTACCAAAGTATCTTCCAAAATCAGAGCCTCGGCTTCGGAATCGACCATTATATAGTCAAAATCGGCAATTTTCTTGACCATCGCTATCGTCTTGGCGTCCGCCGGTCCGCCCTTCTGGAAATACGAGCGCACCCTGCTCCTGAGATTTTTCGCTTTGCCAACGTATATTATACTATCGTTTTTATTCTTGTGAAGATACACGCCGGGCTTGCTCGGCAGGGAATTCAATTTCTCCTTCAGTTCGAGCTTGTCTCCGGTATCGGCTATATTTTCCGTACTTTTCGCCATTTTCACAAATCAACTAAATCCTCATATTAAAGAAGGAAAACGCTCGTAATAATTGCAGAAGTAATAGGGTTCAACATATCAATTAGCCCAGCCAGGAAAAATCGACGGGTCTAACTGAAAAACGACGCCGCCCCAAAAGTAGAATATCAAAGAATTTACGATTATCCCGATAATATTAATAAATATACCGGCTCTCGCCATATCAGAAACTTTAATCCGTCCCGAGCCAAAGATAATCGCGTTAGGCGGCGTGGCGACCGGAAGCATAAACGCGAACGAAGCCGAAATCGTCGCGGGAATCATCAAATACAGCGGATTGACTTTTATAGCCGTAGCGATTGAAGCGAAAATCGGCAGCAGCGTTTGGGTTGTAGCGGTGTTCGACGTTAGCTCGGTCAAAAACGTAAGCGTTGTGGAAGCCGCCCCGACTAATAATAATGTCGGCGCGCCCGCCAAAGACTGGAACTCCCTGCCGACCACTTCCGACAAGCCCGAACTTTGAAACCCCGCCGCCAAAGCGAATCCGCCGCCAAAAAGCAGAATTATCTCCCAAGGTATTTTTTTGATGTCGTTCGCCGTCAAAATTCGCCCTCTCCTGCCCGAACGCGTAGGAAGTACAAATAAGAAAAAAGCCGTGAAAATCGCCACCGTTCCGTCGTCGATTAATTCGCCGAAACTGAACCAATCCGCCCATCCGGGTATTTGGAACGCGCCTATGTCTATGTCTTTCCTGAATATCCAAAGCAAGGCGGTTAGTATAAATATGACAAACACTAGCTTTTCTTCAAAGCTCGCTCCGCCCATTTGTTTATATTCCTTATGAACTACCGAGCGATTGATTTTAATATCGTTTTTTATTTTGAAAATCACCGCCGTAAGCATAAACCAAGCAATCGCCAACATCACTATGGATATTGGCAGAACCGCCGCCATCCATTGACCGAAACTAATTTCGGGCGCTTCGGGAAAAGATATTTGATATATCCGCAGGAAAGCCAAGTTCGGGGGCGTGCCGACTAATGTCGCTTCGCCGCCTATAGACGAAGCGTAGGCTATACCCAATAATAAAGCGATTGAAAACTTCTTCACTTTATCGCGAGAGTAGTCCTCTTCAAGTTTGTAAATAACGGCTAAAGCTATCGGAAGCATCATCAAAGCGGTAGCCGTGTTGGAAATAAACATAGACAAAACCGCGCAGGCGAGCATAAAGCCCAATATCAATTTCCTCGGACTCGAACCTATCGCTCTGATGATTATGAGCGAAATCCGCTTGTGCAAATCCCACTTTTCCATTGCCACCGCTATCGAAAAGCCGCCGAGAAATAGCAATATGATGCTGTTGAAATAAATCGGCGCGGTTTGCTTGGCGCTGAGAATACCGAGTATCGGATACAAAAACACCGGCAGAAGCGCCGTAGCGCCTAAAGGTATCGCTTCGGTAATCCACAGCGCCGACATCAAAACGGCGACAGCCGCCATCCGAGAAGCTATTATGTTATCGGGACTTAAAGGAAAAATGATTAGGAAAAAAAATAGCGCCGTCCCCAGAACAATTCCGGTAATCTGCGGCTTATTATAAGAACTCTCCAGCGTCATACGCGCCTTTTCGCTATTCGTAAACTTCCTTTCCTTAAGTTCCGAAAAAATCCATTATTAACAAAATTTATTTGGTTTTCAGTCTCATATTTCCTATCGCTCCGCTTGTTACGATAAGTATATTCATCCGACGACTCCAAGTCATCGGATGAATCAAGCGGCGCGAAGCATTCGCTCTCGAAAT
>CAZDXB010000032.1:0-28994 GCA_964509335.1 uncultured Hyphomicrobiales bacterium
TCCCTCCTTCTGCACGACTACCTTAACGCATTCCTTTAACTGTCTATTTGATTATTATTCTATATATTTGCAATTGATTAAGTATAATAATAGCGGCAATTATGCTCGTATTGATTCTAAAATTAGAGTACGACGGAACTAACTACTCGGGCTGGCAAGTTCAAAAGAACGCCCGCTCGGTGCAAGAGCAAGTCGAGAAGGGACTGAAACATCTGACGGGCGTCGAGCTTAAAGCGGTTGGCGCCGGCAGAACCGACGCCGGCGTTCACGCCAAAGGTATGGTTACGCACACGCGGCTGAAAACGAAAATGCGAGTTCCCGTTGATAAAATTCCGGATATTATGAACTCCGCTATGCCCGCCGATATTAGGATTTATAACGCTTCTTTGACGACCAAAAGCTTTAACGCCAGATTCTTCCCAGTCGCGAGGAAGTATTCTTATTATATTACTACCAGCCAGACTGTCTTCAACAGATTATACGCGGCTAATATCAAAGGAGAAATAGATTTCAATACGCTCAAAAAATCGGCGGAGATATTTAAAGGAGAACACGACTTCACGACTTTCTCAAAATACAACGCGAGCGTTAAGTCCTACGTTTGCAAAGTCGAAGAATGTAGCTGGGAACCAATAGACGACGGTTTATGGCGATTTACTATACAAGCGGACAGATTCGTTTACGCTATGGTTCGCGCTATTGTAGGCGCTTGTATAGACGCCGCCAGAGGGAAAAGAACTATCGACGAATTAAAAGAAGCGCTTGAAAAACGCGACAGACGATATATTTCGCCATTAGCCGAGCCGCGCGGTTTGTTTCTCGACAACGTTTTTTATCCGCCGCCTTTTGATTATTTGAACAAAATTTAGTTTTTTGCAAATTGATTAAGTAAACAATAGAGAAAAAAAGATGAAAACGAACTTGCTATTAAAAACAAAAGGTTTCTGGACGGTTGTTTTAATTTCGCTCGTATTTATATTTACGACGGGATGCGAAGACCCGACCTCGCCGAACATATTCAGCCTAGAGGACGACGTTCGATTGGGAAGCCAATTAGACTCAGTAATAAGAAGTTCGCCCGCCGAATATACTATTCTTCATTCGGAGGAAGCGACCGGCTACGTCCAAAACATCGCGGACGAAATAATACAGTCGCCCAACGTAGAGTATTCCGACGTATTCGAATACGACGTAACGATAATTCGGGACGATTCTACTATCAACGCGTTCGCCGCTCCCGGCGGCTTTATCTACGTTTACACCGGCTTGATGAAATTTCTCGACAACGAAGCGACTCTCGCCGCCGTTTTAGCGCACGAAATCGCCCACTGCGAGAGCCGGCACGCCACCGAAAGAATGACGAAACAATACGGTATAAGTTTGCTGGCGGACGTTATCTTGGGCAACGACCCCGAAGCTCTGGAACAAATCGCGACTAATTTACTGACGAATCTTGCTTTGCTGAAAAATAGCAGAGACGACGAATACGAAGCGGACGAAAAGTCATTCAAATATTTGAAATCAATCAATACCTGGTATCCCGGCGCTATGACTTTCTTCTTCGATAAAATCGAGGAGAACTCCGGCGGCGGCTTCCTCGAGGAACTGCTTTCGACGCATCCGATGCCGGACGATAGAGTAGCCGCCGTAGAAGAATTAATCGAGAACTCGGACATTCCCGAGCCGAGCGAAAACAATTTATTCACTCAACGATATCAAGAATTTCTACAAACGTTGCCGTAAAATGAAGGCTTACGAGAAAATAAAAAGCATAAGCGAGAAGAACGATTCGATATTATGCGTAGGACTCGACACCGATGTCGATAAAATCCCGTATTTCCTCGGCAGGTCGGCTCGCTCGATTTTGGAATTCAACCGAAAATTGATAGAAGCGACTTCCGACTTGGTTTGCGCCTACAAATTAAATTTCGCTTTTTACGAAGTTTTCGGCTCGGAAGGGTTCGCCGTTTTGGAAAAAACAATCGACGCAATTCCCGACGAAATCGCCGTCATCGCCGACGCTAAGAGAGGAGACATCGGCAACACGAGCAAAGCATACGCTAAAGCGCTATACGAACGATTCGGAGCGGACGCCGCCACGGTTAATCCATATATGGGAATCGACTCGGTTCTGCCGTTCCTAAAATATAAAGACAAGCTGACGTTCATTTTAGCGATGACGTCCAACAAAGGTTCCAAAGATTTCCAGCGGCTCAGATGCGAAGGCAAAACGTTTTACAAAAAAGTTATCGCCACGGCGAAAGATTGGGGCGATTATAGCAACGTCGGTTTCGTAACTGGAGCGACGCATCCCGACGTTCTCAGAAAGTTGCGGCAGGATATACGCGATAATTTCTTTCTAATTCCGGGCATAGGCTCGCAGGGCGGCGACATCGAAAGCGTCATAAAAGCCAACGGCGGATGCCCGGCTATAGTAAACGTATCGCGGTCGGTAATTTTTGCTTCTAAAGCAAAAGACTACCAAGACGCGGCGAGGGAACAAGCGATTTTATTCAGAAACGCTTTTCGGAAATATTCAAAATGATTAGCGACTTAAAAGAAACGGAAATACAGAAACTTGTCAGAGCGGTTCTTTCAGACCCGTCGGAAATATTCGCCACAAATTCCGGCAAAAGAATGCAAATACTTTCGCCCGGAAGATTGAACAAAGAAAAGGGACCGGATTTTCTCGAAATGGCTTTGTTTATCGGCGGTTCGGTCGTCGTTTGCGACGGCGAATTTCATAGAAACGCTTCCGATTGGCTTAAGCATAAACACAATGAAGACCCGAATTACGATTCCGTAGCTTTGCATGTAGTTTTCAATTGCGATTGGACCGCCGAGGACAAATTCGACACTTTAGTAATGAACGAAAACGAAGTGTTCGAAAATTCGCTCCATGCTCTCGAAAGAAGCCAGAAGGAAAAGCGGGACATCGCTTCGATAGAAGACCTACAAGACTTCGCCCTCCTGCGCCTTTTAAGGAAAACAGCCGACGCGAAGAAAATACTGAATTATTCGAGCCTAGAGGATTCTTTGCGTTTAATTGTCTCCCGCTTTCTCGACCGATACTACAAGCGCAAAAGACGTCCCGTTTACAGCGACTCGCAAATAAGACGAATCCCCGAAAAAATCTTGAATTCCCAAGCTTCCTCGTTTCTCAAAGAAGTAAAGAGCGGCGATATTAAATCGACGGTTCAGAATTTTAATAAATTAAACGAGGCGAAAATCGCCGACGAAGGAAAAAGTTTGCGCGGCGAAATAGCGCTTAACTGCGTCCTGCCGCTGGCTCTCTGCCTCGCTTACGAAAAAACGAGAATAGAGCTTTTTCAGTGGTATTGGTCGGCGCCGGCGGTTAACAGATACGGCGTGCTTTCGCGTCGCTTCGAAAATATCGACCAAAAATACCTGTGGCAGCAGCAGGGAATGCTAGAATATCTAAAAGAATACGGCGGCAAGCAAAAGACCGTTTCGGAAGCCGTCAAATCCTACGGTTTCGCCGAAGTCCTCGACTTTTACAGAGTCGGCAGAGAGCCGCTGGATAATATCAAACGGTAAACGCTCATCAATTACCCGGCTCTCTATCTTATCCCGAAAAATATTTATATTTGCTCAAACTATTTGCGTTAAAAATAGAAAATAAGCCATTAACCAATAAGGACGAAAATAAATGAAGAAAAAAGCTTGGTACGAGGAGCTGTTTGAAAACTACGGCGAGAAATACGACAAGGAAAGCTTCACGCAAGGGACAATTGGAGAATGCGACTTTTTAGAAAAGGAGTTGCAATCGGACAAGAGTTTGAAAATACTGGACGTAGGTTGCGGAACCGGCAGGCACACAATTGAACTTACGAAACGCGGATACAACGTTACCGGAATCGACCTGTCGGCGTCTCAACTCGCGAGAGCCAAACAAAAAGCCGAGAGCGCGAATCTAAAAATAGATTTTCAACGCCAAGACGCGCGCAATTTGCCTTTCGACAGCGAATTCGACGCCGCCATTATGCTTTGCGAGGGCGGATTCCCGCTGATGGAAACCGACGAAATGAATTACGAAATTTTAAAAAGCGTAACGAAATCGCTAAAAGAGAAACGCAAGTTCATTTTCACCACTTTGAACGGATTGTTTCCGCTATATCATTCCGTCGAAGAGTTTTTGGACGCAAACTCAGAAGAAGGGAACGCGACTTATAAAAGTAACACGTTCGACTTAATGACTTTTCGTGATTACAATATAACGGAATTAGAGGACGACTTCGGAAATAAAAAGAAAATCGAAAGCAACGAGAGATATTACGTCCCGAGCGAAATAACTTGGCTGCTGAAAACCCTTGGATACTCAAGAATCGACATATTCGGCGCGAAATTGGGCGCGTTCTCCAGAAACGACAAACTAACGACCGAAGACTTCGAGGCTCTCGTAATAGCCGAGAATGTATTTCGTCAAAAAAGGAGCGAAAATCGTTAAGTTTGTGAAGTATTAACTGTCTTACGTCTCCAATTTATTTCAATACCTGAAAAAGCTTAGAAGTCGATTCCCTATCTGTTTTAAGCCGCAATAAATACGTTCCCGGAGCGGATATGTTCTTTAAATCAAGACTAATAGTATTATTTCGGCTAATCGTCGGATAGAACTCCGATAAGACTAATTGACCTAAAACATTGTAGGCTAGGATTTGGCATCCGTATAAGTTTGTATTTGTCTTAATATTTATCTTATCAATTGCGGGATTAGGAAAAACTTCAACTTCTAATTTATAGTTAAAGAAATTATCTTCGACCGAAGTCTTTATTCCCGTCTCGTTAAATACGACAATACCAATATCGTTAACTGACATCCAAAGATTTCCAAGTTTGTCAAAACATAATCCCCGAACGGAATTTCCCGGCAATCCGGAGTTAGATGAATCGTAACGCTTGAAATCGGTTCCGTCAAATTTTATTAATCCTCCGTTATAGTATCCTATCCAGACGTTATCGGAACTGTCCAATGCAATGCTAAGCGGGGTGGCGTTTTCTATTCCGAAATATTCGTTAGAATACGAATTAATGTTTTCTCCGTCGTAGCAAGCTATGACTCCCGTTGGGCTGAACTTTTGAGAAATCATCCAAATCCTATTTTTTGAGTCTATCTTCAAATCGTGCGCCCAGCCGTAAGGTATATCGGAATTGTCGGGCGTGTAATTCGTAAATTCTTCGCCGTCAAACTTGCCAAAACCATAATTAGAAGTCCCATACCAAATATTGTTATTGCTATCGACAGCTATCGACTTTATGCTATAATCAAGCAATCCCGAATTCAAATCCGTATAACCTATCCATTCATTGCCGTCGAATTTGTACATCCCGAAATTTGTTCCGAACCATATATTGCTTTGTCTATCAAACTCTATTGAATTAACAAGGTTTGAGCCAATTCCCGAATTTTCTTTGTTGTAAAATCGCCAAACGTTATTTTTAATCTCAATAGCTCCGTCGTGGGTTGTCGCTAACCATAAGCTGTTATACTTATCGCCCGTTACGAATTTTATTATATTAGACTTCAAATCTGAATTGGAAGTGTCTAAAATAGTCCAGTTTTCATCGTCGAACTTTAAAAGACCGTATATTGTTGTTCCCAACCACTTTATATTATTAACGTCAACGTAAGAACGCCATACAGTAACTTTCGGAACTAGTTCTAAAACTTCTTCGTTATATAATCTCCATTTTTCTTCGCTATTCGCGAAGAAGCTACTAGCAATTGAAAAGACTAACGCTATAAAAATTAAGTGTTTCATAATTATCCTTTTACTCTTCAATGAAACAATTATTATAACATCTTGTACATTTATCAAGTGGGGTGCCTTGAAACTCATCTTGGCACATGTCACAGGGTGGTTCCGGTGCAATATAGCATTCTCTTGGGTATCCTCCTATCTTTTCTTCTTCTACATTCTACTTCTTCGTTTTCTGCATCCCAGCAGACTGTATATCGGTATCCACAACAAGATTGTTCTGAACATACATTCTCATAAACATAATAATTTTTATTGTCGGTATACAAGCAGGCCATTGTGCAATCCCCTTTAAAATAATATGTCCAAGTAAGTGAACCTATTCCACAATTGAATTGGCCAACATAGTAATCATCATGAACAATATTTAACAATTCATTTTTTGCAAATGCTTTTGTTATTTGTCCGTTTGCCCATTTAATATGTTCTTTTATTTCAGAATCATCATCATTATTAAATACTAAATCAATCAACTCATCACAAGCATCGCAGTGTGGATACTCACCCCAGAACATAAACCAGTGAATATGAAATTGTCTTTTTGTAGGATCTTCAATACAATATCTCTCAAAAGCCTCACCTACTATTTCGCAATAGGGATATTCTTCAAAGTACAATCCTTCGATTCTTTCGTATTTCCATTCAGACCAATTTAAACATTCGTATCCTTCTTGGCCATAACAAAATGACAAATCAGGCGGTTCAACAGAATATAGCTTATATACTGTGAATACAAAAAACAAAGAAACGATTAGATAAATTTGTTTAAAAAAATATTTTTTCATTTGTTACCTCTATTTGTAAATTTATAAAAATATTATTATATTTACAATAATATAATTTAGTTAATAAAACAATAGTTATAATGACTGTTTTTAATAGGTGTATTATACTATTTTTATATAGTATTATTTACTTTTCTTCATTAATATTTATTAATTAAATTTTACAAAAATATAAAGGATTTAAACAAATCCCTTGAAAATTTCCAATATTCAGTTATATTTTCGTCGCTATTTATTTGAATAAACGCTAAGGCTTTAAAAAATGGAAGAAGGAAAAGTAAAAACGCCCAAACCGGACAATCCCGATAGCTTGTCGGACCAATTTTTAAATTTCGTCGAAATAGTGAAAATTCTCAGAAAGAAATGCCCTTGGGACAGAAGGCAAACGAACGAGACTATTTCTCAACTTTTGATTGAAGAAACATACGAAGTTTTGGAAGCCATTCAGAACGAAGACGACGAGGAATTCGCCAAAGAGTTGGGCGACGTCTTTCTGCACGTCGTTATGCACAGCGTCATAGCCGAAGAGCGCGAATCTTTTAATTTAACGGACGTCCTGAAAAAAATCCAAAAGAAATTAGTTTATCGCCACCCGCACGTATTCGGCGATATCGAAGTTGACGGCGAGAAGGACGTTATGAAAAATTGGGAAAATCTCAAATTGAAAGAAGGAAGCAAGTCGATACTATCGGGCGTTCCGAAGCATCTTCCGGCGCTTATGAGAGCGCAAAGAGCGCAATTCAAAGCGGCGAAAGTCGGCTTCGATTGGGAAGACAGAAACGGTCCTTGGGAGAAAGTCGAAGAAGAGTTTCGAGAGCTAAAAAAGGAAATCGACGCCGGCAATAAAGATAATGCGTTCGACGAACTCGGCGATTTGATGTTCTCTATCGTAAACGCCGCCAGATTCGAGGACGCAACGGCGGAAGAAGCTTTGCAAAAAACCAACGACAAATTCATCCGCAGATTTCAATACATCGAAAAGAAAGCCGCCGAAAAGGGCAAGAACCTATCGGATATGACGCTGAAAGAAATGGACAAAATTTGGGACGAATCCAAAGAGGTAATCGGGTGAAACGGAGATAGTTTTCCGTTTTATTTATATCTACCAAGAAATCTACCTCACCCAATCCCTCTCCGCAAGCAGAGAGGGATTATTTACAATATTGCTTTATGGCGCGCTCGCGATTACCTTTTAGTCCTCTCCCCGATTTCGGGGAGAGTTTTTAGAGAGGGGTAAAATAAATAGGCAGTGAAGCGCTTTAAATAACGCGACGGTAAATCTATTTCATCAACGCAACCCTAAAACGCGTATCCCAAACTAACTTGAGGTCCGAATTGATATAAATTGGCGAAAACGAAGCCAACCCTGAACATAAACCCTTCGTAAACCGGTTGGTATCTGTATCCTATTGAAATTGCGGGAAGGAAATAACTATCGGTTCCGCCGTTCTTTTCTTTCTTGTTTTCGAGCGTGTAGCTAACGCCGCCGCTAATCTCTATCTTATGAGCGCCTTGCGTCATATAATTCAACATAAACAAAGCGGAAAAACATCCGCCGCCCTTTGTGTCGCTAAAAATCGGAGCTATTAGATGGTAGCCTGAACCGATTCCCGCCCTTATAGAAAAACGGTCGGCGACGACTCTCTCGTAATTTATCGACATATTTCCCCAAATGATAATCGGCACAAGTTCCGCGTAGAAAACGTCGTCGGCTCGTTTCGATTCCTGAGCGCGCGCATCGGAAAAAGTCGCTAGCAAAAAAACCGCTATTAAAAGCGCTCCGATAAAATGCAATTCAGCTCTCATAACTAACTCTCATTTCTCTGAAAAAAATCTTAGCATATTCAATAGGTCGCTTAAAAATCACATAAATAGAATCGAAATGACGATAAGTATAAGCCCCGCCGTATATATCGCCGTCCCTTTCGGCGTAAGATTGTTCCAATAAGAAAAGAAATAAAACTGTTTGCGTCCGCGTCGGTGTTGCGCTATAGCGTAAACTATGAATCCTATTCCGACTAAAAGCAGTATAATTCTAGTCATACTTGATTTACGAGTTTAGTTTAACAATTTTTTCAATTAAAGAAGTCGTCGATTTACCTTCGACAAATGGAATAACCTTGACTTCGCCGCCAAAGCTTTCAACGAATTCGGCGCCGACTATATTTTCTTTGGTATAGTCGCCGCCTTTGACTAAAACGTCCGGTTTAACGATTTTAATCAATTCCGCCGGCGTATCCTCGTCGAATATTACGACGTAATCGACCGGCTCGAGCGCCGACAGAACAAAAGCCCTATCGCTTTCGTTGTTAATCGGTCTCTTGTCGCCTTTCAGACGACTTGTCGAATCGTCGCTGTTCAAACCGACTATCAAAATATCGCCGAAGCTTTTCGCTTCGAAAAGATACTTGGCGTGCCCAACGTGAATAATGTCGAAACAACCGTTCGTGAAAACGATTTTCTTTTTCGCTTCGCGAACTCGCCGGCATATAGATTTAATATTTGAACGAGAAGTAATCATTTCTTAGTCGAATATATCATTTACCAATTGATTTCTAGTTAAATCCTCCAAGGTCTCGCGTTTTCTTATTAATCGATCTTCGCCTTTGTATATAATTACTTCCGCGGGCTTGAAACGCGAATTGAAATTAGAGGACATTTCAAAACAATACGCTCCCGCGTTGTAAAAGCCTAGAATATCGTTTTCGGCTATTTCGGCGATTTTTCTGTTATATCCGAACGAATCCGTCTCGCAAATATACCCGACAACAGTGTAAACTCTAGGTTGAGCGTTTGGCTTCGAAACGTTCGTTATTTGATGATAAGCGTCGTAAAACATCGGTCTTATTAAATGATTGAAACCCGAATCGACGCCCGCAAAGATTGTGGAGGTCGTCTGTTTGACTACGTTGGCTTTAACGAAAAAGTATCCCGCCTCGCTTACCAAATATTTGCCGGGCTCGAACATCAAATCCAATTCTTTACCGTAATCTTCGGTAAATCGCGCAAATCTCTCGGAAATCTCTTTGCCAACCCTCTCGATGTTTGTCTCGTTATCGTTTGGCTTGTAAGGTATCTTAAATCCGCTGCCGAAATCGATGTATTCAAGCGAATCGAAATCTTTGGCTATGTCGAGCAGTATCTCCGCCCCCTGCAGAAAGACTTGCGCGTCCAAAATTTCCGAGCCGGTGTGCATATGAACGCCTTCGACATTAATATTGTAGTTGTCGATTATCCTTTTCATCAGCGGTGTTTGATGGATAGAAATGCCAAACTTCGAATCAATATGACCGACGGAAATGTTTTTATTGCCGCCCGCCATTATATGCGGATTTATCCTAATGCAAATCGGGTAGGAATCGCCGTATTCATAGCCAAAACGCTCTAACATCGATAAATTGTCAATATTCAACTTAACGCCTTTTTCGATGGCAAATTGATATTCCTCGAAGGAAACGCAATTAGGGGTGAATATAATATCCCGCGGTTCGAATCCGACGTCCAGCGCAGTCCAGACTTCTTGAATCGAAACGGTGTCCAAACCTGCTCCGAGCCTCTTGAATAGTTTTATTATGTTTATATTAGTCAACGCCTTGCAAGCGTAGTAGATTTTCGTTTTCGGATAATCGAACGCGTTTGTCATTTTCTCGTATTGAGAAATAATTTTACCCGCGTCGTAAACGTAAAGCGGCGTGTCGTATTTTTCGCATAAACCGAGAACGTCCGCGCCGTCAATTTGATACCTCTCTCCAACCAGTTCCATAATTAGATTGTTTTTATGTAACAGAACGTTAACGCAAATATAATAAAGAATGTCGTCAAAACTCTTAATAGCAACAAAAAAGGGCGACCTAAAGAGCCGCCCTCGCAAAAATTGATATATTTATCGTATCTATTCTTCCGCTTCTTTGGTTTCTTCTTCTCCCTCTTCTTTTTCTTCCGCTTCCTCGCCTTCGAGCTCTACTTCTTCAGCCTCCGCTTCTTCGGCTTCGGTCGTTACGAGAACTCTTGGTTGGACTATTGAAGCCACAGTTGATTCGGTTGACGTAATAAACTCAACGTCGGGAAGCCCTACGTCTTTCAAATAAACAGAATCTCCCAATGACAATTCGCTTACGTCAACTTCTATAGCTCCCGGCATATTCTTAGGCAAACATTCGATTTTAGCCGCCCTCAAAGCGTGCTGGAGTATGCCTCCTTCTTTAGTTCCAATAGGCGTACCTTTAAGAATAACAGGAACTTCGACGGTAATTTTTTGACCTCTGGTTATTCCCATAAAATCAATATGCGTCATTTCGTCGCTAACCGGGTCGAATTGCACTTCTTTTACCACGCATTCCCTCGGTTCGTCTTCGCCTTCAATATGCAAATTGACTATTTTGGTCTGAGACGTATAAACTATAGACCTCAAATCTATAGGTTCGGCTTCAATAGCTATTGGCTCTTCATTTTTAATATAAAACACCCCGGGCGTCATACCTTTTTGTCTCGACTCCTTAGTCGCTCTTTTGCCCGAGTCTCTTTTCTTTGCCTTTAATATTACTTGCGCTTCGCTCATAATACCTTTCCTTAAAAGAATTCTTAATATTTATCTTTCTATTTCAAACAATGAACTAATAGACCTGTTATCGTGCGTCCGAACTATAGCTTCCGCTAACAATTCCGATATAGTTACAACTTCGATTTTATCGGATTTTCGTTCTAACGGAATAGAGTCGGTAACGTATAATTTATGTATAGCTTTTGAATTTTCAATTTTTTCGTATGCCTTGCCGGAAAGCACCGGATGCACGCAAACGCCAATAATGTGTTTTGCTCCCGCGTCTTTAAGCGCTTCTGCGCAATTTACGAAAGTCGAAGCGGTGTCAATCATATCATCCACGATAATAACGTTCTTGTCTTTCGGGTCGCCGATTATATGCATTACCTCAGCTTCGTTATGCGAAGGGCGTCTTTTATCGACCAAAATCAAGTCGCCGTATCCCATTCGCTTAGCGTAGGCTCTGGCGGTCTTTACGCCGCCGACGTCCGGAGAAGCAAAAGCGGGTCCCTCGATTCCCAATCTCTTTACCGCCTTTATCAGCGCGGGAGAAGCGTAAAGGTGGTCGAGCGGAATGTCGAAGTAGCCTTGTATCTGTCCCGAATGCAAATCAATCGTAATGATTCTGTCGGCGCCCGCTCTGGATAAAAGATTCGCTATGAGCTTTGCCGTGATCGAAACTCTCGGCTGGTCTTTCCTATCTTGTCTGGCGTAACCAAAATAAGGAATAACAGCCGTTACTCTTTTAGCGGAAGCTCTTTTCGCCGCGTCGAGAAGTATCAACAATTCCATTAGATTGTCGGTTGGAGAATACGTCGATTGAACGATAAAAAGGTCAACGCCTCTTACGTTCTCCTCGTATTTCACCCAAATTTCCCCGTCGCTGAAATTATGTATCGCCACTTCCGAAAGGCGGAGTCCCAAATTTTCCGCTACTTTAGACGCTAAAGCCTTGCTGGCTCTTCCCGACGTTACTTTAAAATCCGGCATTTTCATCATTACTGTTAAGTATAAATAAAATCGCTGGGATGGCAGGATTCGAACCTGCGAATGTCGCCTCCAAAGGGCGATGCCTTACCGCTTGGCCACATCCCAGTGCATTTTTCTAAATCTGAGTTTTTAGAGTTACAATTATAAGATTTTTTCGACATAAAACCAAATTGATAAGACTTATTTTTTGTGAGCGAATACTTTTTTCAAAACTCTCGGCTTCTTAAATCTCGGTCCCATCCGTTTGATTGATTTTATATCGTTGGCAAACCTTACGTCTTCTATAGTATAGAACGCTTTGGGGTTGAATCTATTGATAATATACAGCAATTCTTTCAACTTCTTTCTTTCCAATACCATATAAACTATGGTTACTTTGCCTATTCTTCCCTCGGCGTCCACGGTCGTTAAATGGTAGTCTCTCGCGATAAGATATTCCAGCAAGTCGGTGGCGTCTCGCTTAGTTACGATTCTAAGAACCACCTTTCCAATAGATAATTTGCCTTCGATAAACACTCCCATATAATTGCCCGTTGCAAAACCGCCCGCGTAGGCTATATAATAAGCGAAGTGGGTTAAGTTCTGCATTATTTGACTCAAAGCGAGCAGCCAAATTATAACCTCGACGAATCCTAAAAGCGCCGAGATACCTTTCAATCCTTTGCCTACCGTTATTATTCTAACAGTTCCGACGCTTACGTCTAATATCCGAGCGACGAAAATAAACAGCGGAACGATAACCCAGTTGACAATGTCGGGATTTATGTTTTGGAACGGGTCCATAATATTAATTATCCTTTTACGTAAACTCCGATAAATTTAAATTTACCCTCAACTTGAGCGAAAGTAAAAACTTTGGTGTATTGAACTATTTCGTCTCCGATAAAATCAAACTCGTTATTTTCCTCTTGGGGCTCGTCGTTGAAAGGGTCGTCGAAAATCTCTTTCTCCTCGTCGTAATAGTACTCGTCCGGTTCTACGCTGTAGTGAACTTTTAAAATGAAAACTTCTTCGACCGTATAGGGTATTATTAACGAATCGAAAGGTCCGTCTCCTTCAGAGCGCGAACCCATTTTGGATATCCTCGTTAAATCCGTATTCTTAGTTTCGACTATCGTTTCAACTGCTATTTCGTCAAAATCCTCGCTAAAAGAATCTATAAAGGACTCTTTATCCTCTTTTGATACAAAATAGCTCAACTCGGCTATTTTTTCAGCGTCGCCTGATTCCACCGATTCCTTGAACGCCTTCCAGAATTTCGAACCGATTATCTTCGCTTTCATCAACAAACCCCAAAAATGAAAAATTATCTATTACGAATTTCGTATAAAATTTATTGTTTTAAAAGAAAAAATTCCCCATTCTTACACTTTTTTTATAACGTTTTATTGTAGTAAAACTTTTAAAAATAAAAAATTATATCTAAAGTTCGCTCGGTTAGAATTCAGCTTCTTGTTATGTTTTAAAAAGGTTTGCCGCACTTTATCCTGAAAATCGGGACGTTTTTATCCAAACAAAAACGCTCTTTATCGGTCGTCGGCAAATCCCACAACTCGTCCGATACAACCAATCGGCAGTCGAGTTCTCCAAATTCTTCGAGCGTTTCCCAATGGTATCCGTCGATTTTTGGCGAATCCGTCGCTAAATAAAATTCGCCGCCTTTCTTTAAAACGCGATTTATCTCCGCTAGAAAGTCTAAATTGAAAGCCCGTCTTTTCTGGTGCTTCTTTTTCAGCCAAGGGTCGGGGAACAAATAAAATACGCGCTCTATAGATTCGCTTTGAATAAACGGCAACCCGTTAGCTACGCTATACCGCAACGCGGCGCAATTTTTAATCTCCTCGCCCGCTACGACGCCGTTCACCCATTCGACTAAAGGTTTTCGCAGCTCGATTCCGAGATAATTCTTATCGGGATTCTCTACCGCCAAATTCAATAAAAAGGACCCTTTACCGCAGCCGACATCCAAAACGTCGGGCTTTTTTCCGTTAAGAAAAACATCGCTCCAGTTTATTTCTTTTGGAACGGACGGATAGTTGCTCGGAACCTTTTTTAGTTCGTTTGCGGACATATACAAATTAGGCGAAACGTGGTGACGCAATCTTTTGGGCAGCGGGTATTTGTCGTAATCAATTTTCATAAAACCGTCAAATAAGATAACCGAAAATCGCGTCGATAATTAGGATAGCCGCCGCGGACAAAGTGAAAGCTCTAACCGTGCTGTTGCCGACGCCTTCGGCGCCGCCCGACGTGGCAAAGCCGACATAGCACCCAATCAGCGCTGTAACGCCTCCAAAAACGAGCGACTTGCCGAGACTAATCGCTATTTCCTTGTTTGAAAAGAAATTCTGTATAGAAGAAAAGAACTCCGCGCTCGAAAAACCAAATTTTACGTGAGTGAGAACAAAGGCTCCCAAAATAGCCACTATATTAGAAAAAACAGCTAATATCGGCATCATAATCAAAGCGGCGAACACCCTCGGCATAGCTAGAAAACGGTTTTTGTCGATAGCCATTAGCTCCAAGGCGTCGATTTGTTCGGAAACCTTCATCGTCCCTATTTGAGCCGCCATTGAACCGCCGACTCTTCCCGCTATAACCAAAGCCGTCAAAACGGGCGTAAGCTCGGTAAACACCGCTGTGGCTATCGAAGCTCCAAGATACGGACGCGTTATTTGTAATAAGTTAAACTTCGAAAAAAGCAAAGTCGCTTCGAAAGCGGCTATTACGCCCGTAAAAGAGCCGATTAATATCACGAGAGGCAGCGAATCGGCGCCGATTACGCTCATTTGCTCGAAAACGATTTTTCTATTTCTTGAAATTTTCGGAAAATACTTTATTACGTCGATTAAAAGAACGACGACGCCTCCGAACTCTTTGAAAAAGTATATGACGGCGCGCCCTAAGCGAGCCAACAAATTTTTCATATTCGTCTCTTAATTGTGTTAAAATATTTTGCTAAATTAAGAAAACAATAGCCGCGTTAAAATACTATTTTAAAATAAGAACGTAACGTTTGGGAAGCAATGACAAAAAAGTTGACTTTTGCGATTTTAGCTACGATTTTTTACTTAAGCGCTTTATGCGCCGAAACGCCGGAAGACAGAGCCGTAAAAGCTTCTATTGAAATTTTGGAGGGAGCAAATCCCGCTATTGCCATAACTTGGTCGCCCGATACAAACGCCGTCGAATACGTTATTAAAAGAAAAACGCCGAAGGAAGACTCTTGGAGCGAACCAATAGCCGAACTTGGCGGCGAAATTAACGAGTTTACCGACTACTCCGTTATCAAAGGGATTGGCTACGAATATTTCATTAAGAAAAAATCGGTAGTTCCGACAGACACCAGCAATTATATATACGACGGATACGGCTACGTTTACGCAGGATACGAAGTGGAAACTCCGGATTATAAAGGCGAAGCTCTTTTATTAATAGACGAAACAATTGCCGACGAACTGAAAAACGAAATAAAGCTCTTTTGTATAGATATAATTGGCGACGGCTGGACGCTAACAAAGCGAAAAGTTCCAAGAACGGAGGAATTCGACCCGAAAACCGTCAAAAACGTAAAAGACACAATAGTCGAGGTATATAACCGAAGCGGAGGAGAATTAAAAACCGTAATTTTGTTGGGGAGAATAGCCGTTCCTTATTCCGGGGATATAGCCGTGGACGGGCACATCGACCATGGCGGGGCTTGGGCGGCTGATACTTATTACGCCGATATAAACGGGGAGTGGACTGACGCGTACGTTTTAGACACGAACGCGACCAGAGAGGCGAACCACAACGAACCCGGAGACGGAAAATTCGACCAAATTCAAATTGCTTCGGATTTGGAATTACAATTGGGGAGGATAGATTTTTACGAAGTCAATTATTTCGGTCTTTCGGAATTAGAGCTTTTACGAAGATATTTAAACAAAAATAGAGAGTATAAAACGAACGAACGGAAACCTCTTTTAAAAGGCGTAATTGACGACAATATGGGAATCGCCTTTTCCGAAGCGTTCGCCTCGGGCGCTTGGATGAGTTTTACCGCGGCGCTTGGCAGGGAAAACGTAGAAAGCGGCGAATTTGTTATCGATACGAACGAACCCGATAATATTTTTGCTTACGGATGCGGCGCCGGTTCGTATCAACAGGTCGGCGCGGTTATTTCCTTATCGGATTTTGAAGACGGCAAAGCGGCTGGCGTTTTTACCGGTTTGTTCGGCTCTTACAGCGGCGACTGGGATTCTGAAAACAACATTCTCAGAGCGACTTTGGCTTCCGATTCCCCTGCCTTGACTTGCGTTTGGTTCGGTCGCCCTTATTGGCATTTTCATCATCTCGCGTTAGATAAAACAATTGGATATTGCGCTAAAGTGTCGCAAAACAATCAATACTTATACGAATCAAGCGGCTTATACGGATATAGATACGTACACGCTTCGCTTTTAGGCGACCCAACTTTGCGTTTGTATCACGAACCCGCTCCTAAAAATTTACAAGCCGTCGCCGAAATCGGTTTGAATTCTAAAGAAATCCGATTGTTTTGGTCGGATAGCTCCGACGAAACCTTAGGCTTTAACGTTTACAGAGCCGCGTCGTATTTCGAAAAATTTGAAAAATTGAACGATGAACCTCTCGCAGAACCTATATTTATCGATAAAAATCCTAAACCGGGACGAAACTTATATATGATAAGGTCAAAAAGGCGAAAACAAACTCTCGCCGGTTCGATTTTGAATTACAGTCAAGGCGCGTTCACAGAAGTCGATATACCAGAGTTGAAATACGCCTCCGAGCTTGAATATTCATTGAAACTATATCCGAACCCCGCCGAGAATGAAGTAAAAATATCATTGGTTGTAAAAAACGAAGAGTTCGGCGAATTAACCGTTTGGAACGTAAAAGGCGGAAAAGTGAAAACTTTATTAAGAGAAAATTTGCATCCGAGACTTTACGAACTCGACTGGAATCTTTTGGACCATAGAAAAGAGAAGGTTTCATCGGGCATTTATTACTTGCGCTATCGCTCTAGAAATAAAAACCTACTTGTAAAATTGAGCGTTATACGTTAACTTAATTAAAATAAAAAAAATAATTTTATAAATTTTATCGGAGAGCGTTATGAAATTATATACGCGTTTTTTTAGATTTTTCTTTTCATTCATATTTGCAATAAGCATAGCCTTCAGCTGGGCTTTCGCGCAACCTGAAACGGAAAAACTGGTATCGAAAGATTTAGCGGTTTTAGCTCACGCAACGGTGGATAAAGAAGCTCCGAGCATTACGCTACACTGGATACACGACAAACACGCCAGACAATACGAAATATATCGCAAAAATAAAGACGAAGATAATTGGACGTCTTTAAGGCAACTAGACAGCGGAACGACATCCTTCACAGATACCGACGTAGAAATCGGGGAAGCTTACGAATATCAAATTTTGGCAAATTCTCAAATCTACGTAAAAGTAAACGACTCCACTAACGCTTGGATGCCGTATTACGCTACAAGTTACCTTTACGCGGGAATAGACGTCCCTCCTCCCTATTTGGGAAAAGTTCTTTTAATTATAGAGCAAGAACTTTCCGAAGAAATTATCGATAGAACGAACAGATTAATCACTGATTTGGAACGGGAAGGCTGGGAGGTAGTATGGCGTAACGCTCCCAGAACGGAAGAATTTGACGGAGAAGCCGTAAAAAACGTCAAGGATATCATTATGGAAGAATACGAAAACGACCCGAACAATTTGACGACCGTTTTCCTTATTGGCAGAGTCGCTGTTCCTTATTCCGGCGATTTCAACAACAATTCGCCGATACCGCCCGACGCCCACAGACCGAACCACAACGGCGCTTGGCCCTCCGACGTTTACTACGGAATTATGAACGATTCGTATTTTACAGACATTTCCGCCAACAATACGCAAGGAGGTAGAGAAGCCAACCATAACGTTCCCGACGACGGGAAATTCGACCAAAGCAGCATCAGAGGACAAGAAGTTAATTTAAGGATAGGCAGATTGGATTTATACAATATGCTCGCTTTTGACGAGAGCGAAACCGAATTAATTAAGAATTATCTCGACAAAGACCACGCATACAGAACCGGCGAAGTTGAATATTTAGAAAAAGGCAAAATATACGACGGTTTCAAAAGTATGCAAGAAGCTTTTTCATCCAGCGGCTGGCGCGCTTTCGCCTCGTTTTTTACCGGCGACAGCATAACGTCGGAAAATTGGATAAAATCCGAAGACTCAACTACTCATCTCTGGGCTTACGGTTGCGCCGGCGGCAGTTACACAGGCTACGGAGGAGCGAACGTTAACGACTTCGCGAGCGCCAACGTCAACGTAGTTTTTACTATGCTCTTCGGTTCCTATTTCGGCGATTGGGACCATAAAAACTCTTTCCTGAGAGCCCCGCTAGCCTCCAGTCCGACTGCTTTGACTTGCGCTTGGTCGGGCAGACCTCATTGGTATCTTCATCATATGAACTTAGGCGAACCGATAGGATACTCCGCCGTCGTTAGTCAAACAAACAAAGACACCTACTTGCCGAATTTATATTATAACCAGCAATACGGCGGCTGGTATATTCACGCCGTGAGTATGCAGCAAATACACTCCGCTCTAATGGGCGACCCAACTCTTAGAATGAATCTCGAAACGGTTCCGCCAATATCGGATTTAACAATAAACCAAAGCGACGACGACCGAACCGAGATAAGTTGGGAGGCTCCGGAAAGCGAAGACGTTAAATATTATATCTATCGAGGAATATCGCCTTTGGAAAATTCTATGGCGCAGGAGCAGGTTCCGCCGGAATATGAATTACTAAACAAAACACCTTTGACTGAAACTTCATATATCGATTCGACAATTGTTAACGGCGAGGTTAACTATAAAGTTGTCGCGGGGAAATTGAAAGAAACTATTGGCGGCGGTTCTTTTTATAATCCAAGCCCGCCGATAACCGACAAAATCACAATAACCAGCGTCGATTACATTCCAGAACTAGACTTTGATTTAACGGCGACGCCAAATCCCGCTAGACGCTACGCTAAGATATATTTAAGTCTAAACGCGAATTCGAACGTAAATATCGGCGTTTACGACGTTAACGGACGCGAAATTTATTCCGTTTGCTCTAAACGCTTAGAAGCCGGCGAAAAGAATTTCGTCTGGAATTTGACCGACGCTACCGGCAAAAAAGTTCCCGCGGGAATATACTTTGTCAAGGCGTTTGGCAAAGGCGAGCAAAAAGTCGTAAAAATAATCGTCGCCCCGTAAACTTACGTTAACTTTGAGGCTGTCTTAAAATCAAAATGCAGCGGGACTTTTGAGACAGCCTCAAAATTATAGTTCGTAAAATTTCAGCGCCGATTTCATTAAGAAGCGGCGAATAAAGAGTGCGAAAAATTCCGCGCTTAGACTCTAAAATTCTCCGCCTCCGGTTTCGAAAGCCACTCCTCGAGCGTTTGCGTTTCGGCGTCCTTTTTTGATAAAATCGGCTCGTCGGTGTTCCAGTCTATCCCAACTCCTGGGTCGTTCCATCTAATAGACGATTCGCCGTTGGGATTCCAAAAAGCGGTGCATTTATATTGCATCTCGCACCAATCGGACAAGGCTAAAAAACCGTTGGCAAACCCCGGCGGAACCCAGAGGACGCGTTTGTTTTCGCTCGATAGCTCAACGGAATAATACTCGCCCAAGCTCTGCGAGTTCTTCCTAATATCTATTTCAACAATCCGCGCTTTACCGACAGTAACTCTTATTAGCTTGCCTTGCGGTTTGTCCCATTGAAAGTGCATTCCGCGCAGCGTATTTTTAATCGAACGAGAATGATTGTCCTGAACGAAATCAGTCGGCAGTCCTAGCTCATCAAATTCGTCCGCTCTGAAAGTTTCCATAAAAAAGCCGCGTTCGTCTTGATGAACTATCGGCTCAAACAACGCTAAACCGTTAAGTCTTTCTTCTATTAGTTTTAATCCCATAATTTCGAACTTAAATTATTTCTTTTTATCGGATTTTGACGCGATGAACACACGCAACAAGCTCTCCACTTCTCTGGAATTGGAAAACTCGGAATCTAAATAAGGACTTTTCTCTTTATCTGAAGATTTTTCAATTTCTATCTCCGTTTCGCCTTCCTGCTTAGAATACATTACAGATACGGCGTAAATTACTAAAAGGGTAAACTCCAATCCCAAGGCGAAAAGCACGAGCGAGGGTTGATTTGGCGGAATAAATTTTATACCGCGAAGGCCGATTATTATAATCAAAACTCCGGCTCCTATATAAACAAATCCCAAAACTGTGTTGCTATATTTTATAGTGAAATAAAACTTCAAATAGAACTGCAAGCCGTCGTTAAATCTAATCGCGCGTTGCAAAAACGGCATTTCTCGCCATCTGACGACTCTTCTTAAAGCCGCTAAATCTTGGTATTTGATATTCCATTCGTCAACTAGATGAAGCAGTTGTCTATCGTCGGCGTAACGAAGTTGATTAACGATTTCTTTCTGCTCGGCGTCGGTTTGCGCTCCGTAAACGGCGTAGGCGATTTTGCTGATAGCGTGAGCTATTTCGCGATCGATTTTTTGTCTTAATAAACCGGCTTTCCTTGGTAAAACGGAGGTGATTAAAGCCGATAGCGCTAAACTCAACACGGTTATTTGAAATCCGGAAGAAAGAACAGGATTGAACCAATATCTCGATTCATCTAAAGCGCCTTGATAGGTATCTATCGCCCAAGAAAATAAATAAGAAGTCTCTTTTTTCGGATTTTGATTTTCTAACGAATAAGGTAACAAGTCGCCGTCTAAATGATACACTTCGCTTTGAAGAAATATTTCAAAAAAAGCTTTGATTACGGGAAGAACAATCCAAAATAGCAGTCCTATAAAAATAATTACGAGAAGAATAAATATCGTAATCTGCGAAGCGTTGTGTTCGGTCAACTCAAAATACGAATAATCTTTATTAGGTTTAGCTTCCATAATTCAAGTTCTCGTTTAACCTAACTTTATAAAATCATACATTATAATCACGCTATCGACAAATATTAACAAAACCTAAAACTATGAAAAATAATTTTTTTAATTTAGCTTTTCTTGTTTGAATAAAAAAACAAAAAGGATTTGCTTATATGATTTATTTCAATAATACGGCGACCAGCTGGCCCAAACCGCCCGAGGTGGCGAAAGCGGTGAACGACTATTTGAACGCCCCGCCTTTCCACTCGGCGAGGTCGGGCTTGGACAAAGAAGAAGGAGACATAGCTTGTAGCTGTAGAAACAAGCTCTGCGAACTCTTTAACGCGAAGCGTCCGGACAGATTTATCTTCACTTCCGGCAGCACCGAAGCGCTAAACTTAGCTATCAACGGATTAGATTTGAACGGCGGCAACGTCGTTTCCACGAAAATTGAGCATAACTCCGTTATTCGACCGTTAAAACATTTGGAGCTGGACGGAAAAATCGAGACAAAATTCGTCGAGTGCGACAAATTCGGTTACGTCGCGCCAGAACTAATTGAGGAAGCTATCGACGAAGAAACGAAAGCCGTAGTCGTCAACCATTGCTCTAACGTTACGGGAGCGATTTTGGATATTGAAGCTATCTCGAAAATCGCTCATAAGAACGATATTCCCATCATAGTTGACGCGTCGCAATCCGCGGGAGTCGTTCCAATAGACATAGACAACTGGGAAATAGACTTATTCGCCTTCACCGGACACAAATCGCTTTACGCCGCTCAAGGCATAGGCGGCTTATATATAAACGAAGGCGTGGAACTAAAACCGCTAAAAGTGGGCGGCACCGGCATACAAAGCGAAGTCTTGACTCAACCGGAAGGATTCCCTATATTTTACGAAGCGGGAACGCCTAATATGCCCGGAATCGTCTCCCTTAACGCGGGCGTCGGATTTGTTCTCGAGCGCGGCGTTGACAATATCCGAAAACACAAAGCGGAAATGATTAAAAAAATCACAAACGAACTAAAGGACATTCCCGAAATAAATATTCATTTCTCCGAAGATAACAACTCGCTTTCAAATTTCTGCTTCAATATAGAAAAAATGGTCCCCGAAGAAGTAAACTACTTCCTCGACAGTTCATACGATATAGTAATAAGGTCGGGTTTGCACTGCGCGCCTTTACTGCTCGATTCGCTCGGCGTCGCTCCGTGGGGAACTGTCAGAGCCTCGCCCTCGTATTTCACGAAGAACGAAGAAATCGACAAATTCATCGGCGCTATAAAAGACGCCGTCGATATCTTCGTTAGAAAAAAATAAGTTGGAAGTTTGACGCAAATTATATAAAATATAGGAATTGAAAACATAAGTTGAATTAATTCCGAAGGTGAAAACTATGTCTTTTAGAACGATTAACCCTACGGACGAATCGACTATAAAGGAATACCAAGACGATACGTTTGAAACGATAAAGGAAAAAATCGAGAAGACTCACAAAGCTTTTTTAGAGTGGAAAGCGACGGATTTTAATAATAGAGCCGAACCTCTGCTTAAAATTGCGGAGGAGCTGCGCGCGAAAAAAAACGAATTAGCCGAGCTTATGACGACGGAAATGGGCAAGCCTATTACGCAAGCCCGCTCAGAAATCGAAAAAAGCGCTTGGGTATGCGAGTATTACGCTAAAAACGCCGCCGAACAGTTAAAAGACGAAAAGTTGGATTTAGGAAAAACCAAAAGCTACATTACATTTCAACCGCTGGGCGTTATTTTGGCGATTATGCCTTGGAATTTTCCCTTCTGGCAAGTTTTCCGATTCGTCGCGCCCACATTAATGGCGGGCAACGCGGCTCTGCTTAAGCACTCGCCCAACACTATGGGATGCGCCGAAGCGATAGAAAAAATTTTCAAAAACGCAAACGTTCCCGAAAATTTATTGACTAACATAGTTTTAGGTCCGGGCAGAGTTCCCCTGCTAACGCCGGAAATAATAAAACACCCCTCCGTAAAGGCGGTTACGCTGACGGGAAGCTCCCGCGCCGGAGCGGCGGTATCTTCCATCGCCGGCGTAGAGATAAAGAAAACCGTGCTGGAACTCGGCGGAAGCGACCCGTATATTATACTGCCCAACGCGAACGTAGAGAAAGCGGCGATTTCTTGCGCCGTCGGAAGGCTCGTTAATTCCGGGCAAAGTTGCATCGCCGCCAAGAGGATGCTCGTCCACAAATCGATAAAAGCGCAATTCACGGAAGCTCTGCTCGAAAAAATCAAAGAATACAAGACGGGCAATCCGCTCCACGAAGAAACTACAATAGGTCCCATCGCGAGAAAAGACTTGAGAGACAAACTGGACGGACAAATAAAGGAATCCATCGATAAAGGCGCCAAGCCGCTTTTGGGATGCGAAAAGCCGGACGGCAAAGGATACTTCTATCCCGTCTCCGCCCTCGACAATGTCAAAAAAGGAGCGCCCGCCTTCGACGAGGAAGTATTCGGTCCTTTAGCCGCTATTATTGAATTCGAGAGCGAGGAGGAAGCGATTGAGTTGGCGAACGACACGCCGTTCGGATTGGGCGGCGCCGTATTCACGGAGGACTTGGAGAAAGGCGAAACAATAGCGAGAAAAATGATAAACTCCGGCGCCGTATTCGTGAACGATTTCGTTAGCTCAGACCCCAGAGCGCCCTTCGGCGGCGTAAAACACTCCGGCTACGGCAGAGAGCTTTCCAGCTACGGAATAAAAGAGTTCGTCAATATAAAAACGATTTCGGTTAAGTAATCTATTGTTAATTGCGACGAGCTTTTTCCCTTCAGATGCGCCACACCTCGGATGTGTGGCGCATCTTCTAATAATTTTTCTATCGCGCCACCACTACTTTCTCGCTTCGGACTTCGCCGCCGGCGCGCGATATAATCTAAATCTACATTAGTCCACAATATTCTCCGAACGATATAATTTGCTAAGATTTGATATAAAAAGATAATTGTCTTCGGTTAAAATAATATGCTCGTATATTCTGTCTTGTTCATTTACGAACGTCCAATTATCTCCTTCGTCCTTCGAATTATACAATCCTTCCTCCGTTGCCGCGAATATTTTGTCGCCTAGCGAGACTATCTCTTTAACGGTAGAGGCGTGCAAGTAGTTAACGGTAACAAGATTTCCGTTATAGTCGTATCTTTCTAAATTAAGTCCGGTCGCGATAAAAATATAATTGTCAGAAGCGCATAGTTTTATGCCGCCGACGCCCGTCGCGTGGTCAATCTCCGATTTTATTCTCTCCCAGCCGGAATAATTATTCTTGGATATATATAAATTGCCTTCTTTAGTTATTATTAACAGCTCATTGCTTTTATCAAAAGCCATATCGTTAATTAGAACGCTGTCGTTAGGCGTCGCTATTCTTGCCCAAGAGCTAGACTGGTCCTCTCTATAATAAAGCAAGCTCTTAAATCCGTAACTCATTAAAACAAATTGTTCGCCGTTCATCCCAAATTCTATATCGCTCGTCGGAAAATCGGTTACTTCAATTTCCTCGAATTTCCAGTCAATTTGATTTTCACCCGAATAATAAAAACCGTTTTTAGCTCCGTAGTATATTTTGCCATTATATCCAACGAGAACTTCTGAATAACCGTTTGGCAATTGAATTTCAGCCCAATTTAATCCGTTGTCGTCGCTTTTGAATAATTCGGGTTCTCTGTTCAAATAGAAAATAATATTCTCGGAGGAAGACGCGACATTAGTTATATCCGCAGCCCCGTCGGGATTTACCGGTCCCAACAATTCAAAGTCGTTCGATTGAGTAGAGTCCGTAGATTCCTCGCTGCAAGCTAACAATAAAGAAACCATCAAAAGTAATATTAGTTTTTTCATTTTAAACTCCTTTTATTATTTTGTGTTGATTTATTACAATAAAAAAAATATATTACCTAAATTTATAAAGTAAAAATCGGAAAAGTGTTTTTTTTAAATTACAATAAAACACAAAATAAATTCACAAAACAAAAAACCACCTTCTTTAGAAATTTAGGTATTACTTAATTATCATCATTTTTTTACTCTTTACTACTTCTCCTTTAATTTGAATTCCGTAAATATATGCTCCAGTATCGAAATCCTTTGCCGACACGCTTATAGTGTTTTCAATTCCTGGCTTCAAGTCGTATTCTTTTATTTCCTTCAATCCCGTTCCGTTGGTTATTACTAATTTAATATTCTTTCCGTAATTTTTGGGGACGACGCATTTTATTTCCGTTATTCCGTCGAAAGGATTCGGTATATTTTGTTCGAGCTTGATATCTTTGTAGCAGTCGATAATATTATTTTCCTCTACATCTGTTGTTACAAACTCGCAATCTTCAAACCTTGTTCTGTATAAATGAACCGGCACTTCTGGCCAATACCCATTTGTAGTAAACATATATTTATCATTAAAAACGCACCGAAAAATATATCCGGCTTGGCCTCTGTATTGTAATCCATCTGTGTATGTTATATCGGTAAAGGTTTTACCGAAATCACTCGACATATAAAGAAAGCCCCATGCAACAAATATAAAATTATTATTATTACATATGGAAGGCGGCATAGGCGTGCGCGAATGAGCGATTATATTCATTTTCGGCGGAAATTCAAAAACCAAATGCCAAGACTCTCCAAAATCAGTTGATTCATATAATAAATTATTTTCATCAATTCTTTCAAAACATACGAATAGAGTATCGTCAACCGCAAATAAATTTTTAAACCTCCTATACTTAGTTGTAACTTCTTTTAAATCGTTTAACCTCAATTCCCATGTTTCCCCTTTATTAGAAGAAAATAAAATACCGTTAGCTCGAAGCACTATTGTATCTCCTTTAACATACCATGACATCGGTCCGGTTTCATATTTAGGATTATTATTTCCTAATAAGGGTTCCCAATCAATACCGTTATTTGTCGATTTAAAAAAACCGTTGACTCCGCCTACATATAAAATGTCGTCGGAATATTTAAGTCTTATAAAATCAGTCAAGCAGGGAGTAAGTTCAGTGTCTTCATAGTAATTATTGATATAACATAGCGAATCTATTTTTTTCCACGTTTCGCCGCCGTTTGTAGTAACGAACAGGTCGTTGCCGGAGTCTCCTATTACCGCAATATTAGGGTATCTTCCGGCTATGTTTCCTATATTACCTGAAAAAAAATGAGGAAAGTTCCTAATTTCCGACCAGTTATCTCCATTATCAAAGGAAATAAATAATCTGTGGAAATACACTTCGCAATAAATAATGCTTGGTTGCTTTGAATCAATAGCAACCGTGCCAATAGCGGAAATATATTCAGGAAAACCATTTTTTGGTAAGCTTATTTTCTCCCATTTTGGATATAGATTTAAAACGGATAATATGAATATAAATACAAGAACTGTAATTTTTGTCTTCATGAAAACATCCTTTTGTTTAAAAATAATAATCACGGGGAACAAAATATTTGTTCCCCGCTAAAAACAATTACTTAATAATCATCATCTTTTTTGAAATAATTAACTTGCCGTTAAGAGTAATGCTATAAATATAGACGCCGGTAGTAAGATTTTTCGACGATACGCTTATCTGGCAAGGTTTGCCAATACAGGCTTCGAATTGTTTAATAATTTGCGCTCCTTTTTCATTTGTTATTATTATTTTTGCTTTACCTTTTATACTTGACGGTATATAATAATTAATCTCTGTTGTCTCGGCGAATGGATTCGGATTATTCTGTTCGAGTATAATGTTGTTAAATCCGTTTTCCCCCATCGAATTTTGAGTTTTATTCTTTTTGTTAATTATCCCGCCGCCGTCCGATTCTAAAGCTTCTATCCTCCCTGTCAGATTTTCTATAATTCTCTCAAGCTCCGATATCCTTTTACAAGCGTCTTTATAGCAATACAAGGTATCCTTAAAATTTTTAAATTCTTGTTTTGTAACTACCGATTCAAATTTATCGGATATGGTATCGTTTTTATTCGCCAATGCCTGAACCGAAGCCATCAAAACCGCGTCTATCGTTCCTGTATGTAAATGCTTATTATCCGAGGCGCCAATCGAAAATTCTTTGTAAAAATCTTGAGCCATCGGTCCCATATAGGTTTTATGATGCTCGCGCCAAACCTTTACGGTGTCGTCATACATATAGCCGTCTTTCCATTGCCAGTATTTAACGGGTATCTTACGAAGCCGCGATAAGACGTCAAATTCGTTTACGGAATGAATATTCTTCTTCATATTGCTGTCCGACAAAGCTTGCCAATGCGTGTCCATATGGTTAATAAAAGTACCGACTTCGGCATTTGTTCCCGACGCGAATCCAGTTACCAATTTACAACTTATTGTACTAGTATCGGGTCCCGAAAACCTAAGTTTTAATTCGTCAATATTATCAGTATAAGTATAATTACTGACCGGATAATTTGGATCCCGATTATTATCGCCAATAATGAATGAACCGCCATAGTTATTTGTTGAAACTAAATTTCCCATTGCCGTTGATTCTTCACCCGTGGTTTCTAATTTATTGCCTATAGCGTAAGATTTATCGCTTGAACTATTTGCCCAGTAACCAAAAGCGAAGGAATAATCAGCAGTAGCGTCAGTTTCATATCCAATAGATATAGAATAATCTTTCCCTGACTGCGTATATGCCTGATATCCAATAGCGCAAGAATAATCCCCGTCAGCTTCACACGCATTACCTAAAGCAATAGCGGAAGAATATAGTCCAGTAGCGCTATTCCCGGTTCCAAAAGCGGCTGAATTATCGCCGATAGCGTTATTGCCGTCTCCAATAGCAGCCGACAATTCCCCACTAGCGGTATTTTGCCCTCCGAAAGCGGACGAGCCTTCTCCAATATTACTTACATCCCACTCATTTCCTGTAACATAACCAGACCTTATAGCCGCTTTCTCCGGTATCCACATAAAACGCGTTCCAGCTCCGGCAGGTAATATATTATTGTTACTGTCATAATCGCCATTGAATATAACATTTCCATTTTTAACGTGCAATTTTGCAATTGGAATAATCTCGTCGCCAATTCCGACATTTCCGTTTTCCATAAACCTGACCGTAGTTCTCGGCTCTTCCGTTCCCATTATGGGCCATATTGGGTCGCCTTTGATGTCTTTTTCTTGTTCTGAATACGGTTCTGTTTTAAAACTTAAAGCAAATCCCACTCCTGTTTCGTCGGCTTCTTCTACCCATTCGTGTTCAATCCAATAGTTTCCGGCTCTCCTTACGCTTTCACCGCAAGCATAAGGTCTATAAAACCTGATGGAAGGGGCCATAGAATCTACGTTAAAGTAATCTCCGTCTCTTTTTTCCATAGTATAAGTTCCTCTAACGTCGAACGATATTTTCGACGATTGAAGGTTCCAACATCCTACGTTAACGTCTAGCCTTCCTAGCGGCGGTATATAAGTCTCCGCCCAGTTTTCCCTTCCGATTATGACGTCGCCTACTGTGTCAATTCGCATTCGTTCGTGGTCTTGCGTTTTAAAAATTATCGGAAACTTATTGATTGTTCCGAGAAATTCGGACCGGTCGTCGGTTGTTAGATAATTGCCGGTAACGCACCAAGGATGGTCGCAAGGTTGTTGAGCGCCTTCGTCGTAAACTATATTTCCGTCAACGTCCGCGTAAAGCGGCTTCAAGCCATCGCCGCCCGCCAAGCTGTCGCTCCGAATCCAGCCGCCGACGTGAAGTTTCTCTTTCGGGTCGGATTGCCATATGCCGACTTTTTTGTCGTATAGATACATTACGTCAACTACTCCGGCTTCCGCTTCCAACCTTGTCGGTCCCCCCGAGCAAGCAAACGCCAAGCCCCCGTAATAATTAGTGTCATCTTCGAACGGTCCTAACGTATTGCTATACGACGTAATTTCGCCGACTTGCCAAGCGT